>CAXHRO010000093.1:0-1066 GCA_964018905.1 uncultured Muribaculaceae bacterium | reverse complement strand
TTCCGCCTCGTCAAACTATACGCCTGAATATTTAACATTTAGTTCTGCCCAATTTAACATATGCACCGTGATTTCGGCTTGAGCCCTATAAACCTTAAGTTGAGCTTGCGAAACTTAAATAAAAAAATTTACCATGAATAAGTTGCTTGGAGTTTGTTTGATGTGTCTGATCGGGGTGTCATGTGTTGTTGACGCTATTGGTCAGTCGGGATTGGATTTAAAAAATGAGAACGACCGCTATTATGTATATGCATCTTTTAACGGGCATGATGATACCAGGATGATGGTCGAGACAGACTGGCCTGGTTTGGTTGTCAATACCGAGCAGTTCAACCGTATGCTTTGGGATGTTGACTTCAAGACCGTATCGTATGATTCGATACGGTACAGACACTATTATCCCCAAAAAGTTGTCAGGGGCCGGGTCCCGATAGGTGATTATATCTATGAAGGGAACGTGATTGTATCAGACAGCTCTGAAACAATAAAACTGCCTGTCCTGGGGCTTAGATCAGGCACAAACTCCTTGCCGTGTCCAATACGTATAAATCTGAAAGACCAAAAGATCGAGCTTATTGACCGTAAGGATTTAAACGCTGATAAATATCGGAGATTCAGGCTTATAAATCCAGGTGCGCCTCTTGTATTCGAAGATACTCTGGAGATATGTGATACTCATGGCCATGAAGGAACGATTAAGGGAATTTTCAGGTTCAGTTTCGGATGCGGCAATCCGGTCTGTCTATGCCTCCAGGATAAAAAAGCCGCTCGTTTCATGAAGAAGAACAGGTTTAAAAGATCAAAAGCGATAGAGCGATATACATTAAAGAAAGTCAAGGCAATACATGCCGGCACATGCCGGCTCGGAGACAGGGCGTTAAGAGGAGTGACTATCACTTTGTACAATGGGCGCGAACATCTTGGGATCAGCGCCTATGTAGGGCCAACGATGTTCAAGAACAGTGAATTTATAATTGATATCGAAAACGAGGAACTGTTGTACGAACACAAGTATTGATTTACCTCGGATAATGCTACCGGGCAATGCATGTGATCTAACTTCATT
>CAXHRO010000092.1:0-1154 GCA_964018905.1 uncultured Muribaculaceae bacterium | reverse complement strand
GTCAAACTATACGCCTGAATATTTAACATTTCGTTCTGCCCAATTTAACATATGCACCGTGATTTCGGCTTGAGCCGAATCTATAAGGATATTCTTTCTCGTCAATAAAGACATCTACATATTTATTAAAGCTCCCAGTGTAAGAATCTTCACTAAAAGAGACATAAAAAAATGCATCAGCACCAGGCTTTATAGTTTTTACATTGGTATTCACTGTAACACAGTGACAAGACGGAATAACAGCTTGTATATGATACGCAATACTATCATAATTTGGAATTGTAAATATCGTTGATATAGTATCATTGCAATGTAACACCCCCAAGGCACGTGATTCTATCTTCTCGAATTGAACCACGTTGTTTTCATCATTAAGTATGATCCGCTTGTAAAGTTCCTTTATCTTTGGATTTAACACCGGATTGCCGATCGCAAGTACTCTATTATCTGAATCAAGTAAAAAGGTGTGGTATTCCACTTTCTTTGGAAGATTATTTAATAATCCAAAGGTATTATTGCGATCTACTGCTACTGGATGCAAATAATTGTCACGTTTAAGCAAACGTTCGATATTTTTCACATCTAAGGTATTAACAATTGTCATGAATTCAATATCAATATCAGACATTGATTTGAATTCATCAATTGTTTCATTCCAAAAAGGTAATTTCAGTCGACAGGATGTACATCCAGCTGAGTCTACATAGCTTACTATCCGGTAATCAGCATTATCTGTATTTGGATCTATCGCGATGTCTCCAATTTTAAATACCAGTTCATCAGGAATAATCAAAGTCCGGCCTGCCCATTCGCCCACAAGCTGACGCCGGTCTCCATACTGAGAGCCACACGCTCCAAGCATCAGCAATGACATTATGATACATCCCATTTTCATGTTCCAAATATAATACAACATATTATCAAATGCAAATTTTTTTTAATATTTTTTAATCTGATTGAAAATCGTCTGTGTAGGTACTGTAATATGGTATAAACTGAGTCTTATCATTTGCTTATTTCGGAGATTAAGCATCTCTGGCTCCGCCCAATATACTTGCTCCGGGCAATCCGGGCAATCATGAAGGTTCAAAATCGAAGTGCAAAAATCCATGATACAAGAAATAGACTCTCCTCACTCCCCTCGGAGGGGGATG
>CAXHRO010000091.1:0-1191 GCA_964018905.1 uncultured Muribaculaceae bacterium | reverse complement strand
GTTATATTCTTCAAATGCAGTCTTCATATGTCAAAGGTTTTGTCGGTTTCAATTTCATTTTCTGAAATGGCGATGGTCCCGTCCTTTACACCATCTTTGATAAGCTTGTCAAAGTTTTGCAGGGTGACTACAGTATAAGTTCTGCTTCACTCATAATCGGTATGTTCTTTGTCTTTGTAAGCGCAAAGGTACGAAAAATGTTTACTTATGAGTAAATACATGGCCGTTTTTATAGTTTCATTATGATTTCAAGCACTTCGTTGAGCTTATTGGTGGGAAGCCGCTTGATGTAGTTGGCGCGGTCATCGAGGTTGCTCCGGACATGGGCGAGGACTGCGAGGTGTGCATTGACGGAGGCGGTATCCCCTTCGAACATTTCAAAGTAGGCTTCGAGTGTCGGTATGCCGAGACGGATTCTTTCATCATCGGTAATGGCGTGGTCAAATACTGTCTCAACGCCATGACTTTGGCCGTAGTTGAGAAGATTCATCTTTTCCCTCTTGCTCTCATCGTCAAATTTGACGTATTTCATCATCATGTTGGCCGTAGTATGTCCTGTGACAGCGCGAATATCCTCCGGCGACATTCCCATCCATATTTGACCACCTCAAAGCCATTACCTCTGAGAATCTCAGTCCGGTGAAACAGCAAAACACAAACATATCCCTTGCTCGATCAATAGCTTGCCGATGGGTGGGAAAAGTCATCAAAGTTGGCATTCAGCCATTAATGGAATACTATACCAGATGCTCGACATTATGGAGTTTTGTCAAATATATTGATTTATACCATTTCGGTTACAATATTGATATAATAGACGGAATTATACCCGATAGTATATAATAATTATTGCCTAAATATGCAATTACATTTTTTCAAGCGAATAAATCTGATTCGTTTCACTTTTTAAAACGAATAAAGATAAGGGAGCAATATCACGTTTACAACACAATATAGCCTTCTTGGTCATAACCTTTTCGCTCATGATGAATAAAATCTATCAACTGCTGCAAATCATACTCATCTGACTTAATGTCCTTAAAACGATAATACTGTTCATCATATCTTTTTGTGGACCCGGACTTCAAACGAGATTCAATCTCAGCAGGAATTAAAAATGAAGAACGTTCCGCTCCTAAATATTGTTGAAATTCAAAGAGAAATATGCCAATACCTGCTAAATCAAAATCA
>CAXHRO010000090.1:0-1234 GCA_964018905.1 uncultured Muribaculaceae bacterium | reverse complement strand
ATATCACATAGCCCCATGGGTGTACATATAAGCTGTGGTGACGAGTCGCTTACAAGCCTTACTCTGTCGTCATGGATGTCGACCGACATGAGACTGCGGGATGCGGCCTATGACCGTTTTACCCGTACAAAGCCCGAAGTGGAAAAACTGGTGTTCCGTACAGCCGAGGGGGCTGACTCTGTACATCGCCGGTATGGCTACAGGTATGGTATCGATTACCGTATATTTCTCGACCGGATAAGCCTTGAGGCCGGAACATATATAGACGGAGATACGGCTGTCATATCCCGCCGTCTATACACAGATTATGACAGGCATTACCGGCCGGTATCAATTGTCGACGAACAGGGACGAGGCATTGACCTTGCATGGATGGAACTCTATGACCACATGACTTCCATGACATACCGTGACGCAGGCCTGGCCACTTCTTACACATATAAGCCATTTACCGGATGCACAGGCATCACTTATCCGTCAGGACAAACCAGGCGTTACGGCTACAAGGCCGGACGATTGACCCGAATATCGAATACCTATGGGGAAACGCTGCAGGAGTACTCTTACAAATTTTATAATGACGGGACCGGTGAGACCGGGCGCAACAGTATAACACAGAAAGTTTATTCCACTTCCCTCAGGAAGCCGCAGCCGGGCTCCGGGCCGATGCGTACAAGCGTCATGATCTGGCCGACCGACACAACTACTGTAAATGAAGATATTGAAGGCCGGGACCTGGATGATGACAAAAGCGATGACGAGGTATGTGAGGACTGTGATATAGTGACGAGTGCCGGTAAGACTGTCTACTACGACGGGTTTGGCATGCCGGTGCAGACGGTGAACACTGTAGCCGGCGGCAGTCTTATCAGGTCGGCTGTGGATTATGATGCCGTTGACCGGCCGACAAGGCAATATCTGCCGACAGCCGCATATGATGAAAACTATATGGAGGAGATCAGTGATCAGTCGGTCAGCTATTATGGAGACAGCTATCCGTTCACGCAGGTGAAATACCGGGAAATGTCGGGCGATCAACCGTTGCAGGTGCTGAAAGAGGGCAAAGCAATGCAGGAGCATCCACTACTGTACGAATATCTGTGCAACAGCGTTACTGATACGCAACTGCGGTGCCGGCGCTACCGCCTTTCCGGCAACCGTGACAGCGAGACGGTTACTCTGGACGGCTGCTATCCCGCCGGCGCTCTCGATGTCACCCGTCAGACCGATCCCG
>CAXHRO010000089.1:0-1414 GCA_964018905.1 uncultured Muribaculaceae bacterium | reverse complement strand
CAGCGAGGAAGTATTCGTCATACATTCCATCTTTGTCATTGTCAAAGGCGAGAAAGTATTCCGACGGATTTATTCCATTATCTTCGCACAACTGCATTGCGTTTCTACAGGCATCACAGACTGATGGCATTGGAATCTTGAAGGCAATGCAGATATGCGAGGCTGTCCAATAGGAAATGCCGTTGCACATTCCATCCGGATTTTCAAAGAATATTTGTGCCTTGCTCTTTTTGGGCGCAATCATTTCTTTGTCAGAGAAATCTTTGGGATTCAAGGGGAAGCCAATAGCATTAAGAAGTGCCAAAGCCGGGGATTGAACCCGATCCAGATTCTTCTTCAATGTTGTGGTATTGATTGAATCTCCGCGTCTCAGAATTAAAATACAGGAATCATATAGAAGTTTCAAGGGAATCTTAAAATCTCCATTAGTTGATTCTCTCATGCCATACAAGACATCGTTCGACACCATTTCAATACGATATCCCTTACCGCTGACACTGGTTATCGTTTTAAGCTCTTTGATTTTCGATATAAACTCTGAATAGTGCATAGTCAAACGTATTATTGTCAGATACTTCTTCCCATTTCATAAGCCTGCCGCATGTAGGGAGTGTCGAGGATCTCACCTTTCTGATATACCCCCTTGCCGAATATCACACCCATTTCCTTTGAGCCGGGAATACAGTCTGCCATGCCCCGCATACATGCGAGTGTCGTATCCATGGTATGCTCTTCATCTTCGGCTGCGGTCATGATGTAATACAACTCCTTGTCACGAATGGTCTCATACTTAGCCACCATGCGGTCAAACACCGCTTTCAACTGGGCTGAGACAGAATACATATATACCGGGGATGCGAATACAAGAACGTCCGCTTCAAGTATCTTAGGCATCAAGGCGTTCATGTCATCCTTCTTGCAGCATACGCCGTCATGCGAGCTACAGTAGTAGCAACCTGAGCAGAATCCTATGTTGTTAGCGGAGATAAAATATTTCTCCACATCATGACCGGCTTCAGACGCTCCTTTAAGGAACTGGTCACAAAGTGTGTCTGAGTTACCTCCACGTCGGGGGCTACCCGACAGTATCAATACTTTCTTTGACATATATCAGTTTTTAGTTTTTTTGAATATTTCTCTTTGATTATCTTGTATGCGCGTCTAACGCAGGAATATATCTCGCTGTCGGGCATATCCTCATTGAGATTCACTCTTAGCCAGAACTTCATCGCCTTGTTTACCGGGGGGGTCACTGCCGAATATCGCTCCGTTATCCTCGCAATCTCTTCATCGTTGGAACGGAACGAAACCGATGTAAAATCATCCATGTCAACCATACAGAACATGTGGTCCAGGACATAGAATACAAGTGTGGAATCGAAGCGCGGGGCAAACTTCCCGAAGGGAGTCTTCT
>CAXHRO010000088.1:0-1544 GCA_964018905.1 uncultured Muribaculaceae bacterium | reverse complement strand
CAGACAGTACCTGTAATGACCGCACGTTATGACGGCGGAAATATTGCCGGCAGCATCGGTGATACAGGGTATACCGTTCCGTCAGACCTTGATTGGTCTGATATCACAGTGACCCGGGTGAATTACTATGATTCTTACGACTGCCGCAATATGGATGGGTTCAGTTCGCTCCCGACAGCCGGTATGTCGCTTAACGCACAGAAAGTCAAGGGGAATCTTGCCGCGGCACGAACAGCCGTTTATTCTGACATCGATGACGATCCCGGTCCGGAAGCATATCTGTACACACTTGTCGACTATGATACCGAAGGCAACGTTACAGGTACGGTAGAGTCAACAATACAGCCCGGTACGGCATTTGCCACCGAATATACCCTGAGCAGACAGGGGTATCCTCTTGAAGTAAAATATGAACTCCTTATGCCCGACACGGTTTATGTCATGAACCATATACGCAACCATGATACCTCGGGTTTTATAAGCAGTGAAACGGCGATACCAGGATATGAGTCAGAACCGGTGAGAATACCTCCCGAACCAGACAATGATTCTGCAACAGAAGGCCTGGAAGAGCCGTCGGCCGCTCCATGGCGGTTTACTGTCGACTATTCGTATGACGGCCTTGGCCGACTGGAATCGCAGACGACCGGCGCAGGCAACCGTATGTCTTACAGCTACAATCTGCGCGGACAGATGAAATCCGTCACCTCACCGGCACTTACACAGACATTGTGTTACGACGATGGCGGGACACCATGCTATAACGGCAACATCTCGGCTATGAAAGTCGGGTATGGCGACGGCAGTCCCGTAGGCCGCAGTTTCACATACGACAGGCTCAACAGGCTCTCATCAATGACCTCTGATGACGGATTCAATACAGCCTGCAGCTACAATCTTAATTCCGGGCCTCTGACCATCATGCGGCAGGGAGTGCTCTCCGACGGCACCTGCGGCACGGTCGATGACCTCACCGTGAGCTATGACGGCAGCCGGCCGGTCAAGGTGGCCGACCATGCCGACCCGGTGATTCTGGAAGGCTCGCTCGACTTTGCCGCCGGGGAAGCCCGATACAGCTATGACAGCGACGGACGCATGACCTCAGACACAGGCCGCGGCATCGATATCACGTACAATCCCATAGACCGCCCCGCTGTAATCACCACCGACACCGGCACACAATACCGGTACACATACGATGCGACAGGCCGTAAACTCGGCAGTCGCCGTATTGCCGACACACCAGTCACCGCCGGAGAGAACGAAGCGATGCTGTACATCGGCCCGTTCGAACTGAAATCAACAGGAGGAGCAACTGCCCTGCGCCGCATCAACCTGCCGTGGGGATACATCACCGGGAACGGGGATCGGATGACCTACGTCACCGACTATCAGGGTAATATCCGCGCCGTGGTCGACAGCCTCGGCAACGCTGTCCAGACCACCGACTACTATCCCTGCGGACTCCCGATGACAACATCGGCCGGCCCGGCCGCCAATCCATACAAATACAGCGGCAAGGAACTGGAAACCCGTGACGGCCT
>CAXHRO010000087.1:0-1659 GCA_964018905.1 uncultured Muribaculaceae bacterium | reverse complement strand
TCAAACTATACGCCTGAATATTTAACATTTCGCCACCGCCCAATTTAACATATGCACCGTAATTTCGGCTTGAGCCGGATTTTAGGCAGTGTCGAAAAGATTCAACTATGCGATAAGGCAAAGGATGAGTTTGGCATGACTTGTTATGCCAATATAGTTTCATGGGGTCAGTTATATGGCGGCAAGATTGCGGCGGCTCTCAGTCGTAAGCATCCGCGAGATCTATTCGACTGTCGAGGCATAACCTCTGACGATTTCAATGCGGTAAAGGATGGCTTTATGCTTTGTCTGCTCGGAAGCGACAAACCTGTTATCGAATCCCTGCAACCCAACCCGATTGATCAGCGGGACGCACTTGCCAACCAGTTTGAGGGAATGACCGACGAGCCGTTCAATTATGAGGATTATCAGAATGCGAGGCTGAATCTGATAGAGGTGGTCAACAATGGATTCACGGACGATGACAAAGACTTCCTGATTTCTTTTGAGGACGGCAATCCGGACTGGAGTAAGTGCTATGCCGGAGATCTGAGCGAATACCCTTCGGTGAAATGGAAACTTATGAATATAGCAAAACTGAAATCCAAAAATCCTACGAAGCATACGGCGGGTGTTGACAGGCTTATCGCATACTTCAAGCGTAAATAACAGATTTAACACTTGGTATAAGAAGCGTTAAAATGAACCAACAGGCTTGATTTTCAGACGAAAATTTAGTAATTATCCACAATAAGGACACCCCGTTCAAGCATCGGCAAGAGAGCCGGCGAGATTAGCGGATTTTTCGTTACCATCTCGTTACCACTGATTAACGACTGTTATCTAATGCATTGATATAACTGCATTTGGAGCGTAAGGAATAAGTCCCTCCAGTTCCACCCAAGTCAGATAGTGAAAAGTCTTGTAATTTAGTGAATTGCAGGACTTTTCTTATTTGTGATCGGATGAACAAAAATGGCCGCATATAGGGGAACGGTAGAAAATCAGTGGGGATAAGTATACGGATTGGCTATTCGGAATAGGAAGAATCAATGCACAATATTCGCATATATCCGGCTGACACTCCCGACCTTAGGGATAGCGTGAGAGAGTGTTTCAAACTCGTTCATTTCATATCCGTTTTTTATATGAGTATAACGTTTCCAATCCAATAATGGTGCGTTGCCCTCCATAATATCAAGTTCTTTAGATTCAAACGGTCATGGAATTATATGGTGTATTTCTCCGATGAAATTCAAAAAACGCCTTCAAAGATAAATAAAATGACTAAAAGATAGGGGATTGTCAATGATGATTTAGTAACTTTGCTATTGGATTGAGACAACTCTATCAAAGACATACGAAATAAGAAGAGGCGTTATGCTTATCTTGTAAGTGAAAACGTAGGAAATTTTCGACTGAGCAAGGATCGCATAGTTGTTCTCACGCATACAGCGTGGCTACTATTGTTACATCTGCTCAAATGGTCTCCTACGACATTTACTTAATACGTGGCATAGTGGGCTCACGTCTCTGAATTATAGATTAATCTCTCCACTGGGCCATACGAGAAAAAAGAAAAAGTATGAAGCAAATAACCACATTTATTCTGTTCATTGCCTTGGTGTTCATTTCAAGTTGCAATAAGGATGAGCCAAAGTTTTCATCATCTGAAATTCA
>CAXHRO010000086.1:0-1660 GCA_964018905.1 uncultured Muribaculaceae bacterium | reverse complement strand
TATTTGGATGGCGACGGCTGCCAGTCTTTTGCCGAACAGTCCTTTGCGTTTATGGAGTTTGTTTGTAGGCTTGAACCGGGAACGATACTCTACATCGGAGGAGTTGTTGATTATCACTTCTGATGATTGTCCGAAACATTGGCAATCACCCGCCTCAAAAGCGGGTGGTTGCTCTCTTTTTTGCACAGGCTCCCCGATTACTTTTATAACATACTCTGCCGAGTTTCCGCCATCGGCTTCCCTGCCGGTATATTCCTGTTTTAAGGGTATAATCCCTTCACAGCCCCGACATACGCCGCAGATCTGTTTTCGTGTGCAAAGGTACGGTGGACGAACATGGTTCAAGTACCGCTATCGCTACCTGAAATAAAATTTGACGACAACTTTCCGTAATCGGAGATAACGGTATTTCATAAAATTTCATCGCAGGTTCCTTGTCCGTCGTTCTTGTATCCCCCGTTTGGAACGCACATGAAAACAACCTCTTTGGGCGAAGTCAGAAGACTTCAAGAAAAGGGAAATAAAAAAAATCACTAAATCAAAAGACAATGAACAAGTACGATTTCATCAAGCAAGGCAACCTCCTTTATCGGCACACTGCCGATAACGATGTAGAATGTCGAATTATCTCAACTCCCGAAAAAGTGGATAGCGACAGTATTATTTTAGTCGCAACAGGTTCTTCTGAGATTGAAGTTTTGGCATCGGAGCTATCACCCATTGGCTCATCGAGAAGCCACAAAGAGGAATTTCTGCGCTGGAAGAAAGAGCGTGAAGCCGAGGGCATGGAGTTTTTCAGCCGGTTGTCCGAAGTCATGGAAACAGACAGCGGTTTGGCTGTAGGCGATATGGTGGCGTTTACAAACGACTATGGGGTGGTGTTTGGCCCCAAAGAAGTATTAGCTTTCAGAAAGCCGTGGAATGGCGGTAGATGCGTATATATCGACAGTGATGCCTATTGGTTTCCAGACCGTCCCGGACAGCTTACTATCCTAAGCAAAGGAGGTGCGGAATGACAACAACCGGCATACTCAAACGACTTTGCGGCAATATTGCCGCAGGTCGTTTCAACTGGCAAAAATACTGCACGCCACAACTTTACTTCGGGTGGGAGATTTGTGTTACCCCTCTGCATTGCTCATACGGACAGATAGGTTATACCGTTAATTTCCCTTATACCAATATACCGGAAGTGGAATACGATTGGGAAATGGGCAAACTGACCATTGACGGCGAGAAGTGGAAAAGTTATTTGTGGAACGAATAATAATAAATATCAATATGGCACAGAATTTTTATACCAAATGGCAGAACGCTATCCTTGCAGATGCAGGAGGCTATGTTTCAAAAGAGTATCGCAGTTTCCAGACAGCATTGGTACGTGAGATTTCCAAATATGCAACGGCGGTCGGTGCACAGGTGGCATCCAACTTAAAAGGACATTATGATACCTCATGTTTCATCGAGCGCAACGGCAAGTTCGTTTACATCAGGCACTCTTCCACGTTGGCCCGAATGGGCGGCGGCGTAAGAGTTGAACTTGATTCGTTTCTGATACGGACAGCCCAACACGCAAAAGACTACAGAGGAGGATATAACCAATATTGTGACATGGCAAATTTGCAGTCCATGATGGATGATTTACTGAAAGAATAAAAAA
>CAXHRO010000085.1:0-1795 GCA_964018905.1 uncultured Muribaculaceae bacterium | reverse complement strand
GGTCAAACTATACGCCTAAAAATTTAACATTCTCTTCGACTCAATTTAACATATGCACCGCCATTTCGGCTTGACCCCCTTAAACCATCCTTTTTGTGCCGACAAAGAGCCTTGTGTAAACGAGTTGCCATCCTTCATGACCAAGTAGGTATAAGTTGTATTGCAGACCCATACACTGTTGAATTTGCCATATTTCGGTGTACCCTTAACTGGCTTCTTTGGAATTTCGACTTTATATCCGGTTGCATTGGTCAAGTAAATCTTGGCGCACTTGTCATAGGTTGCTCCCGCATCATTGTATGAATCGCTATAACCGAAAGCAACGGCAAAATTTTTACCGCTATGACCGCCATTCTTATCATAAACGCTACATTGATTCTCATAATCACCCTGTGTCAGATTATGGAAATTAGAGATGGCAAAACCACCATTCCAAAACTCATATTCCCAAGGCTGTCCGCTTACCCATTCTTGTTCCAAATAGTTAATCGGGAACTGAATGTACGTACCGGTTTGCCCGATTTGAGTGATGTAGCCGGTCGTTACCTGCTTGCCGTTGGCCGTGGCAGAATAGAGATTGTTTCCATACTGGTCAGAAGCCATTACGCTGGAAGGTACGTTATCAAAATTGATAAGCGCATTGGTAGAACTTATCGCGCGGGTTTGAATCGCACTCTCCTCATACGGAGCAAGGAAGTCATCATCGGACGAACATCCTGTGAACACTGCGGCGGCCATTGCTACAACAGCCATTGCCAAGAATTTAAGATTCTTTTTCATAACTCAATTATTAAAAGTTAAACAAAAAAGTTTAATTACACATTCGTTTTCCTTGCGATAGATTTGCAACGAATGAGAAATCGGTTATCAAAAAGAATATTAGGTGTCTTTGGACGAGCCTCTGTTCATTTTAATCTAATGCCAATTATCCCGTGGTCACTAAATCATATCTCATCAAGCAGGTCTTCTGGCTCATCCCGCTTATCGCGCCTTCCCAGCTTTCACCAGTGGCAAAGAGTGCGATAAACTTTAATAGGACTTACAGCTGCGAGTACAGCTCCGGATTTTCACCGGGATTCCCTTTTAATTCCATTCGACGCTTCGATTGGAAACTTGACTGGTGCAAAGTTAATGGTTATTTTTTAATCTCGTTTCTTTTTCCCTAATTTTTATTTCAAGAAAAGATTATTTTATAGTGCGAATTGTATTTTCATGCCAACTAAACATTTATAACAACTATGAATAGTCCTTCCCCTTTATGAATAATAACATTTCTCAATTATGGCTTTTTCTCATCTCACGTCAGCAATTCTCTTCGGAGAGGTTTTCTATGCAAAGGTACAGCGTGCGTCCGGTCGTCAAGTACCGCTTTCGCTAACGGTTCCCGGATATTCTTCACGGCAGCCTTCCGCAAATCGAAGATGGGCTTTTAGCCCCCGTCTCGTTGCAGAACAAAGCCGGTCGAGCCGGGTTTTGCCCTTGCACTCGGCGGTTGGGTATTCCGTTCCATCCCGTACACTGTTTACTTGCCTTATCCGTCCTTTTTCCGCTGTCAGTCCTGCATAAAAATCATTCCCCGACGAGAAGCCGAAGAGCTTCAAGAAAAGGGAAACAAGAAAATGTTTGACAATCTAAAATTTACAATTATGCACAGCAGGATTTTTCAAATTTCAACGGAGCCGATAGACAAAGAAAACTATCTGAATGAGGACACACTCCAGCAAGGAGACGGGAGCTTCTATGACTATTGTTCAGAAATAGACGAGGAAAACCGTAAAGAGGATATTGCCAATTT
>CAXHRO010000084.1:0-1840 GCA_964018905.1 uncultured Muribaculaceae bacterium | reverse complement strand
TGTTGAGGAGTGTGTGAAAGAATGGGTTCGACCGCCCTACAACTCCGTCTCACCTATATAGGTGAGTAGTTACAAACTTTACAAGGAGTGTTAATTTACACAGCAGAAGAATTGGATAGTATTCAGGAAGAGGAAGGAGAACTGCCGATGATTGAAGATTCAGTTTCATCTTTGACTCCCAATAATAACGGCGTGAAAGAAGGAGAGATAAGCAACGAACCGAATGTCGTTGTAACACAAGGTGAGATGCCCGATGAACGTTCGACAATGCCTGATGAGAACGGAATATACGCTTGTGCTGAACAACAACCGGAATTTCCAGGAGGTCCAGTTGAAATGATGCGTTTTATAGGCCGCCACCTTAGATATCCCGAAGAACAATTAAAAGAGGGCATTCAAGGCCGAGTGGTAGTACAATTTTATGTGGATACGTTAGGACATGTGTGTGATCCTAAAATTGTCAGGGGGAAGGATTCGGCACTTGACCAAGAGGCTTTGCGTGTCATCAGACTTTTCCCGGATTTTACTCCCGGCAGACTGAATGGCAAAAAGGTTAACGTCTGGATGACACTTCCTATAATATTTAAATTACCCGCAGATTGACTATGGCACAAGGAAAGCAGACTTGCAAGATATTGAAAGAGATACGTCGACAGATCGCCGAGGCGAACGGCATCGAGTTTGCAACATCGGAGTGTCGCTACCGTGGCGATTGCCTCGGCACATGCCCCAAATGCGAGGCCGAAGTTCGCTATTTAGAACAGCAGCTCCGCTCGCGTCAGCGCATGGGTAAAACCGTTGTACTCGCAGGAATCTCAGCCGGTGCTTTAGCATTACTTATTCCAAACGGTGTTTCCGCGCAGATCCAGGATCCTGACTTGTCGCTACCGATGAGAGAGATTGCCGTCCATGCCGTAACCGATACATTTATGGTAAGAGGCACTGTTTTAGGCGACGATACTTTACCCGACGGAACTATATCTCAAGAACCACTGATCGGGGCAACAATATTGAATAAAAACACAGCAGAAGATATAGTTTCGGATATTGACGGCAAATTCGCATTGACGGCATGCGTTGGAGATACATTGGATATAAGATATATCGGTTACACTTTGAAAAAGATTATTGTAACCGAGGATATGAAAAATACCGATATTACTCTTTTAACTGATCCAGTTGCATTGTCGTGGATAACAGAGGATGTAGTGGCCGGTATCGCACCTGCAATCAAAAGAGAAGAGGATCATTATCTTGACCTCAATGTTGTAGATGAAAAAGGGAATCAGATTGATTCTAACGACATATATATAGAAGGTTCCCGAATTAACGGAGATGGTGGGTATTATGTATCTCATGAATACGTTGACGATAAACACCAATGTCGTATTTATTGGGATATCAGAATGCGCGATGATACAGGCAATCCACTTAAAGAGGCAATACTCCGCATAGAGGCCGAGGGCTACGACGACCCGGTGACAATAAAGGTCAAATATCCCAAAAACAATGCCAAGAAAACCATCAGGTTCAAACACATAACGAAATAGCCTATGTCAGATTCTCCCCTATTATAAAATTCTCGATGCCACTACACTTCCAAGCGACATTCAATGTAAGATATAAGGTGTAAGCCAATTCCAATATCGGTTTAATTCGTATATTTGACTACGTCCTATATACTTCCGCTCGGTAATGCGCAAATAAATTTGGCATTACTCTCGACTTATTCGTATATTTGACTGCGTCCTATATACTTCCGCTGAAGGTTCAAAATCGAAGTGCAAAAATCCATGATACAAGAAATAGATTCTCCTCACTCCCCTCGGAGGGGGATGCC
>CAXHRO010000083.1:892-1886 GCA_964018905.1 uncultured Muribaculaceae bacterium | reverse complement strand
GCTGTGCTGACACCATAGCCCTGAAGGAACACCATCACCTCCTTGATGTCTTTCTGCTTCTCCCAGCTTTCGCGTATCTTCTCCATACGTTTGCGTCCGAGTCGAGGCACTTCAAGCAACCGCTCGATGTCATTCTCGATAACGTCGATGGTCTCCAGCCCGAAGCGGCTGACTATCGCCTTGGCATATACCGGACCGATGCCCTTGACCAATCCGCTGCCGAGATACTTCTCGATACCATAGATAGTGGCCGGCATGACCTCCTCCCACGACTCCACGACAAACTGCTGGCCGTAACGCGCATCCACCTTCCATTGCCCATCGCAGAGCAGCACACTCCCCACGGGAACATCCAAAAGCGACCCGGTCAAAGTCACCAAATCCTTATAATCCTTGACCTTGACCTTCATCACCGACCATCCGTTCTCCGGATTCTGGTAAGTGATATGTTCGACCACCCCTCGCAGCTTCGTCATCAAATCTCCTTATCGTTCAGTTCTTCGGACTTACTCTGAAACCAGAGATAGCATTGCCAAATACCAAACGCCATGAACATTGCCCATGTCACGACTTTCCACCTGTTGAATGAGCAGCCGTTGAGGAAATATATGACCGCAGTCATAATTACCCCATACGCCAGCAACATTCCAATTCCTTTCCAAATAATTCTGCTCTTGTCGATCATAGCATTTTAACTATGTGATAATGTTTTAAGATATTGAGTTTTCCCATATCGGAATCAAGTTATTGGAGAATTTGTGTTTCTTCTTAAACACAATTCCCAGTAAGTAACGAGCTCTAGTTATTCCAACATATAACTTGTTTCGTGTTATCTCAGCCAACGTCGTATTACGGCTGTTGAATAGGAATTTAGATTGTTCGTCTGTTGGATAAAGAAGTATTACATCAGATTCAGTTCCCTTTGAATCTCCCATAGTCATACATTTCCCTATGACTATTGATTTTTCTGCCCGATTGAATACAAGATTCATCG
>CAXHRO010000083.1:0-882 GCA_964018905.1 uncultured Muribaculaceae bacterium | reverse complement strand
TTGAAGGTAAGTCTTGAAATAACGAAGATGCTAATTCACATATTGATTCGATGCATCTATGTGATCTAGACAAGGAGCGACTATCTATATCTACGTATTTCTTAGTTCTTGTATTTACTTTCTCCGATAAATAGAGGTCAATTTTACCCTCATATTTTTTTCCACCGAATTTCGTTGTGCTATAGATATGTTGTCTTGGATCTGTTGCAAATAGCACACTTCCAGGGTAAAGTCGAGTAATTAGTTTTATAATCTCATGATCACTGCCACTGAAGTCTTGCGACTCGTCAAAACACAATATATCAGCAGATTCGTATAACCTTCGTACAATGGAGTCTTCATTCCCTCTTGTACATAAAAATGCAAATTCCGCTACCAAGTCCTTATGGATTCTCCAACCCGAAGTAAAGAATTTTCCCTTTATATCATTATGCTTATACTTGGAAAACGTACTGCCTGATTTCGTTTGATAAGTACGGCTATAATCAGAGTCAAATGTCAATGAGACGTGAATTGTGTTTAATTCCTGCAAAACATCTGCTTTATACGGCAATATAAAATATCTAAAAAGGAATTGATACCAGCCCATTATCTTTATTCGGGTCGGAATAAAACCAAATCTTTTGCGAATTTTTTCACAAATAGTCAACTGATTTGTTGTTGTAAAGGTAACAAAGATTACAGGAGCATTTTGAAAATGTTCCCATATCTCATTGACAAGATATGTCGTTTTGCCTGATCCTGCAGCAGCGATTAAACATCTTTTATTTGCCATCAATCCATTCAAAAGCATCTTTGATATATTGCGGTACTTCAAACTGCTTAGAACCCTGTATAAGCCTATATGCCCATTCCGTTTTATTATTAGACATAAAGTCCTGT
>CAXHRO010000082.1:0-2038 GCA_964018905.1 uncultured Muribaculaceae bacterium | reverse complement strand
GACGTCAAGGTGTAGGAACGATCTCATTACAACTGCAGGATGTGTCCTTGCGCTTCTCGAATGATGCAGTCGGAGACCGAGGTGACAAATGGCGATCAAATGCCGTTGAGATCGGAATTAACGATTTTGTTTTCGGCACATACATCACCACAGGTGACGGCAGTGGCGAATCAACTGTTGGCGATAAAAAAGTCCAATACGTAAAGTATGATGGAAAAGTACAGCCTTTATCTGAGATTGATCAAAGCGATAAAGGAAATGCGGAATGGCTTGTTGGGAATGTTTATTCGGCTCCATTCTGGATTGGATATAAATCAGGAAATCAAGTCCATCGTATAGGTTACAGTCATAAAAATGTACAAGAGATGACACAGAACTTTGTACATAAACACTTGGCCAATACTCCTCAATTTAATGGTGAAGACTATTTCAAGGAAGGAGTTTATATTTATACTGGATATAACTCACCGTATAGCTTGTGGTAAATAAAATCAACGTGTTATGAGAAGTCTTCAATACTGCATATATTTTATGCTTCTATTTGTAATGTCTGGATGTGCTTTATTGGGTATACAAGAGTTTGATTTTAATAAAAAAAGATAGCTGAGCGGTTTTATAATGGTTATGATCCCATGGTAGAGAATAAACTTAGTATCGACGGATATTATTACTATGACAGACCTTTTTCTTCTGGAATGTTTGCTCTTTATCCAGATGGAACATATCTTCATTTTTTTCTTGATAAAGGAATGGGCAAATATGCAGGTAAAACCGTCTCGAACTTAGATAGTATTATATGGCTTCCTAAAAGTAGAAAACTGGAACATATCGGTGGAATATACAAATTAGTGGATGATACGTTGATTATTTATATATTTAAATTAGAAAATGTTCTAAAATTACGTGAAGCATGGTATTATGAAATCGAAAAGTATGAAATCTTAGATAAAAATACCCTAAGATATTTTGAGGGTATTTCAATGTCTAAACATGTCAAGGTCTATGACTGTAACCAAATTTATAGGTTTGTCAAGGCGTCACCTTTGCCGAGCCCATATGAGGCAGAGGTGAAGACCAAGAAGTGGATATGGCAGAATAAAAAAGACTGGAAGGCTTACATGATCGAGGTTAACAAATATCTTGACCGCAAGGTTGCCAAGGATACGGTTCGTTAAATCAAGATTCTTCAATACCGTAAAAATTTTGTTGTTATGAAGCGATTGTATATTGTTCTCGGGGCTTTGGTTCTGTTTGTGTTCTCGGGGTGCGTGATTTTTACACATCATGATTTCAATCTCAATAAACAGTCTTTGAGGTTTTCAAGTGGGTATAGGCCGGTTGAAGACGGGCGACTCAAAACCGATGGTTATTATTGCCTTGACCATCCATTAGGCAATAATAATTTTATACTTTATCCCGACGGTACCTTCATCAGCTTCGTATTTAAAGATGATTGTAAGGAGTTTATTGGCAAGAGTGAGACTAATCTGGAAAGCTTGATTGAAATGAGGTGTTCGAGTAATTATGGCGGTATTTATTTGTTGTCAGGAGATACGTTGTTGATAGATTTTTATAATTATCAGGGTGGTATTGCAAAGAATCTTTTTAAGGGTTTGTATATAATAGTCGACAGTGTGACATTACTGGACTCGGAGTGGGATTACTACTACCGGTTTGTGCCGGCCGAGGGGTTGCCGAGTCCGTTTGAAGTGCTTGTGAAGGAACGTAAATTCATGTGGTATGACGAGACAGAGTGGCAACTCTACAGGCAACAGCTAAAAGGGTATCTTGACCGCAAGGCCGCTGATGCGGCTCTCAAGTCGGATACCCCGAACAGGTAGACTCGGTTTCAAATTTGGTTATTCCAACAATGTCGGTACCCTTGAGCTCTTCTGTATCTTATTCAGCATCGCCTATGTTTGGGCTTGGAGAGGGTGGATTGTTGTGTGGCGTATCATTGGGTTTCGGTTTTAATTTTGGAGATGACTGGAATATGACAGTATCAGGTGGAGTTTCAAACCAGTATGCGGCGGCAAAT
>CAXHRO010000081.1:0-2176 GCA_964018905.1 uncultured Muribaculaceae bacterium | reverse complement strand
GTGGTTACTATTATAATTGAAGTCGAGCATAAACTTCCGCTTCAACCGTTTTTCGTCATCTGCCGAAAGAGGCTGACGGTCTAACCACTGTCTATAAAGTTTATCGAGTTGCGCCATATCTATTATTTAGCGCAAAGATACGAAATATACCACTTACATACAAATGTACCACTCTAAAAGTGGTATAAATAAAACAGAAGATCAAGATTCATACCACTAACACCGCAAAATACCACCTAAGAAGTGGTACATTATTTCAGCCCATGCTTTTTCCTTTTAATCAAGAGTGTTTTCTCTGTGATGCCAAGTAGTCTGGCGGCTTGTGCCATATTGCCGCCGGTATGGGCTATGGCGGCGGTGATTTTTGCTTTTTCAATGCCGGAATCATCAAGATTAAAATTCATGTGGATACTGCTTGTCGGTGCGTCAAGTTCAAGATTGTTATTTGTGATGATATCGCCACGTGTTTTCAGTACTGCCACTCGTACAACGTGTTTAAGTTCACGGATATTGCCGGGCCACGAATGTAGGCGCATCGCTTTTTGTGCAGAAGCATCAAACCGTTTGATGTTTTTGCCAAATTCGGTGTTGTAATGCCGTAAGTAGAAATCGGCAAGCAACGAGATGTCATCCTGACACTCTCGCAAAGGGGGAAGCGTTATTGTGAATTCCTTAATTTTGTAGAACAACGCCGAGAGAAAACTCCCTTCAGCCATCATTTCTGTAATATCCGGTGTTGTGGTAGCTATAATCCGAGTGTCGTGCTTGCTGTTTGCCAGAATATGTAGAACTATCGACTGCATATCCTGCGACAGCAGTTGCACATTGTCAAGTATCACCGTTCCGCCCTGCGCCTTACGAAACTGCGCTGTCACTGCATCCAACAGTGTCATTGGTTGTTTTGCATTATGATTTAATGACAGATAGTGGAGTGTTCCGCAGTCAAGCAATACACAAGGTTTGTTGCTTTTCGCGCTTACGTCGTAAATCTCCTGCGCCAACGGCTCTTTCCCGACACCACTTTCCCCGACAATCAACACATTAAGGTTTGTTGGTGCCACTATGTGGGCGGCACTGTACGCTCGCAAGCATCCGTCGCTTTTGCGAGAAAACAATAATGGGAAGTTGTCTTCGTTATCTCTACCAATTATGGTCTTGATTTTCGGTATAAGCAGTTCGCGGATAAGACGCTTATTGATGTAGTCCTTTGCCCCTGCACGGAATGAAGCAACAGCATCAGCAACTGTTTCGACATCGGTTATTACAAATACACTACACCCGACATCCTTTCGGTCAAGCCATTCCATTAGCTCAATTGCATTGCCGTCAGGCAGTTTGAAATCACAGATTACGATATCACCTCTATCAAACTTCATTAGATCTTCTTTTGCCATTCCTATCCGCAATGACTGATAAATCTCTGCACCAAAACCGGCTAAAAGTCGCTTTATCTCGTTGGAATCCGATACGTTGTCGTCAATTGAGTATCTGCCGCATCATTTAGTTACTGTTCCTTTGATATATATGGAGGATAATCATCTTTAGACAATCTTTTTTCCAAAGTATCAGGAGATATCTCCCACAATGTAGGTAAATACTCAAATACGGCTTTCTCTTCACTAAGATAAAAGCGAATCTTAGAATTAAAAGCCACCGGTTTATACAGATTTTCTCCGATAGGATTATCTCTGTATAGCAATTGGTGTTCCTGCCATTTCAGCTCTTTTCCGTCAAAAGAAACATCAAATATCCCACAAACAATTGCGTCCATTGTGGAATCTTGAACTGTTGTAGAAATACAGCGCATATAGCCAGTGAGTTGATTTGTGCTTTTTCGCATGGCCAACTCATATCGAAACACACTGGTTCCTGTGTAATTTTTGACTATAGAGGTTCTTGCTCCGCTACTATTTAACTTGTAAACCAATTCTTGGGTTACAGTTGTCATGTCAAACTTGAAGCCAGAGTTAGTTCTCACTAAATTTGAGAATGTCATTTTGTCGTTATATACGCCTTCCAAAGTGTCATTCTCCAATTTATAGAGAGTGCTTGTAATCAATAATTTGCCGAATATGTTATCTTCTAAAAACTGAATTATTTCGGCTCAAGCCGAAAATCCGGTGCATGGATTTTCAGGAAAGTGTTAAATTTGTGTCATGAAAACTTCTGAAGCATT
>CAXHRO010000080.1:0-2178 GCA_964018905.1 uncultured Muribaculaceae bacterium | reverse complement strand
GTTATATTCTTCAAATGCAGTCTTCATATGTCAAAGGTTTTGTCGGTTTCAATTTCATTTTCTGAAATGGCGATGGTTCCGTCCTTTACGCCATCTTTGATAAGCTTGTTAAAGTTTTGTAGGGTGACTACAAATCCGCGCAGCTCATCGTCCTCATCATAGGTGCGTGTTTTCTTGACTCCTCCATTACCGAGAATAAGGATGCTGTCTGAGAGTCGCAGACAATATAGGCGCAACTTCGATTTTACGACCGGGAGTGCACATACCCTGTCACTCATCTTTCCCTCCGGTCTGAAGAATCGTTCAAGAGCGCCAAGGTCAGCGATACTTTCAACGAATCTGGCTATTCGGGCCAAATCCTCATTATAGGTAGCATCATTCTTAAAACGGTTATAGAAACGTAGATACTCACCCTTATCCTCAGTGATAAACTGAATGGTGTAGAGGGTGCAATTACGGTCTTTGTTCAGCTGTATAAGTTCTGCTTCACTCATAATCGGTATGTTCTTTGTCTTTGTAAACGCAAAGGTACGAAAAATGTTTTACTTATAAGTAAACACATGGCCGTTTTTTATAGTTTCATTATGATTTCGAGGACTTCGTTGAGTTTGTCGGTGGGAAGCCGTTTGATGTAGTTGGCGCGGTCATTGAGGTTGCCACGGATATGGGCAAGGACAGCGAGGTGCGCATTGACGGAGGCTGTATCTCCTTCGAACATTTCAAGATAAGCTTCGCGGCTTGGTATGCCAAGACGGATTCTTTCATCATCAGTAATGGAGTGGTCAAAGACTGTCTCAACACCGTGACTTTGACCGTTGTTGAGAAGATTCATCTTTTCCCTCTTGCTCTCATCGTCGAATTTGACGTATTTCATCATCATATTGGCCGTAGTATGCCCTGTGACAGCGCGAATATCTTCCGGAGACATTCCTTTGCGGAGACAAAGGGTAGTAAAAGTTCTTCGGGCGCAGTGAGAGGCCAATGCCTCATATTTCTTGACGGTAGTTCGTGTCCGTGAGCGTCCGTTTTGTGTCTCAATAATCCAATCGCCAGTCATTCCGGCAAGTTTCCCAACTTCTTTCAGATGTGAATTGAATTTTTGATTTGATATTTTGGGAAATATTCTCGGATCGTCCTCATCAGGTGCGGCTGGATATTTTGATAAAATACGCATGGCATCTTCTGCAAGAGGGATTCTTTTTCGTTGTCCGGTCTTCTGCGCCGTCGTATCAAGTATATCTCCATCCATATTTGACCATTTCAAAGCCATAACTTCCGAGAACCTTAGCCCGGTGAAACAGCAGAACACAAATATATCCCTTGCCCGATCAATAGCTTGCCTATGAGTAGGGAAAGTCATAATAGCCTGCAATTCCTCTGGCGTAAGGGCAAAATGATTTACTGCGGTATTGGAAGTTGTCTCATCATGGAAACGCTGCTGATAACTTTGGTATTTGATATTGCGGTTATAGCCCTTTTTAGTGGCCCAGTTAAGAAAAGTCCTGATATCCTTCATGGACTTGAACACATAGCTGTTGGAGAGACCCTTGCCGATTAGGTACAGCTCAAACTTCGCAAGCAGTTCATCGTTGATGTCCTCAAAATATAAAGTGGCTCGAAACCCCGACAGATGCTTCCGCATGGTCTTATGCTTTGTGAGCGTGCCTTTTGACCATTGAGCGGTGGTCGGGGTCTCCCTTATTTCTTTTTCCCTTTCATCAATAAGAATATCATAAGTTTGGCATACTGTCAGTCGAGTACACTTTTCCTCATCGAGTATCTTTTTTATTTCCTCTCTGACTGTGGCCGGGGTAACCTCTTCCTCTTTCAGCTCTAATTGAGCAAAAGCATCGTCAACGGCAGACGCAATCTTAATCAGTCGCTGATTAATGTCTGAGGCGGATACATCATCACTATTGAAGTTGTTGCGCTTCACTCTTTGAGCCTTTTCATCCCATTTTGTCGGGGCAATCCGATATCCGGAGTAATACCATATACGCTTGCCGCCAAAAGTAATGTCGGCATTGATAGGCATTTCTTCAGGGAAATTGCCGTTTTTGTCCTTGCGCTTCTCCAGACGGAAGCTGACGCTATGCTTGTACTTATCCATGAACGATTCTTTTGTATGTATTTGAGGTTGTCTCAATTTTACCCATACAAAATTACATACAAATTTTC
>CAXHRO010000079.1:0-2200 GCA_964018905.1 uncultured Muribaculaceae bacterium | reverse complement strand
CCACATCAGTAGCCGAAAACCACCAGCAGTTGTTCTCGTCATCCCAGACCGCCCTCACCTCGCGGTCATTGAAAAAACGTATTGACTTCTTACTCATAATTATCGTAATGCGATTTAAAAGTCGTCCATCATATCGTAATCATCCTGCTCTTCGTGGAAATCATTAAGCGATTGGTCATAATCATCGTTCCAACCATATCGAAATCCAGAGTCTATATCAGAAATGATATTGTTACAGTTATTTTCTTGTATATTATTCGGCTTACCCAGTCTGAACAACCAACGAAACAAGAAGAACGTGCCAATAAAATTCCAGATACTCATAACTCCTATTTATTTGATGTCATTGCATCAATCAGGTCTTGATAGCAAGTAACTTTGTGGTATTTAACTTTATCAGTTGACATGTCCTCGAAGAGCTGGGTACAGCAATCAATCTTTGCATTTTCAATCGCGTTGAGCTGCATTGACTGTAGCGAACCTTTAGTCTCAGCGATAAAGAAGATGTGCTTGACATTGCCTTTCTGCATCGCTATCGCCCAGTCGGGAGCATAGTTGCCGACGGGAGTAGGAATATTGAATGAGCGTGGGAGTTTAGCATAAACCACCACTTCGTTTGCCTCGTCAAGGTCATGGGCGAAGTTGCGCTCGCCGATACTGTCGGAAACAACATAGTCGGTGACGTGTTTGGTTGCCTGATAAGCCTTGTCGAACTCTGCTTTGCTTGCCGCAGTGAAGATGTCAGAGTCATACGTTCCATCGGTGAGATGGTAATGTATGTGGTCCACAATCATCGTGGCTTTCTGCTCACGGATGATTTGCACAACCTTACGGATAAATTCTTCGGGGTTGTTGCGGAACAGGGCGAGTTTAGCCGGGCGCAAACCTTGAAGAATCTTAGCGGCAGTTCGTCGGGTGATATTGGCACCCTTGGCGATCTGCCCGATAAGGTCATATTTTACGGATGAAGTGCTTACGTCGGTAAGTTCCTGAGAGGAGGATTTGGTGTCACCAAATTCAGTTACTTCATCTTCATGCTGCTTACCCTCAATCTTGATGTAGCGCAGGGTGCGCACCTGTAACTCATCGGAATTAAGATGCAGGATAGCATTCTTAATCAGCTCGTCAGAGTTATAGCTGACAGTATAGACATACTGGTGATTAATCTCCTTCCACAGAGCCTGAAACTCCTCGCGGTAGAAATTGGCGTTGAGCTTCGGCTCAGGCAATTTCGTTTTGCCGCCGTTCTCAGTCATGCCGTCAAGCAGTGACGGGTCGAAGATAGAGTTGATAAGGCGAGTCACCCCCTCGACCATAGGTTGAAGTTTTGCCGGAAACGGAACGAGCGTCCCGGCTTCGCGGTCAGCATGATATTTGGGTGTTATGTTGCCTGAATCGTCAACATACCCGCTATCTTCAAGATAAATCATTATGCGAGAAGCCTCAGAATCGGTAACGACATGAGGCTGACCGTCGAGCGTAATGGTTTTCCCCTTGAAGTAGTCAGTAGAAGCCTTGGTAGCACGTTCACGCAGGGCTTCCCGCGTTTCCTTTTGGAGAGCCGAAGTGAAGTCTGCATAACTCTCATTGGCGATAACAGTAAGAACATTTATGTCATGTACGTTATCGCCAAGCAGTTCCTTATCCTGTCGGATGCCGTTGCGGTCAACGGCGATACGCAAGCCACGGCCAACCTCCTGACGTTTGGTAGTGGTTGAATTGCTGTGGCGCAGGGTACATATCTGAAACACGTTGGGATTATCCCAACCCTCACGCAAAGCGGAGTGTGAGAAGATGAAACGAGTCGGTTCGTCGAAATTCAGCAAACGCTCCTTATCTCGCAAAATAAGTTCGTAATCTGACTCATCTTCTGACACATCACTTTTCCTACCGATTTTGGAGTCAACCATTCGTCCTGATTTCTTGTCGATAGAGAAGTATCCTCGGTGTGTCTGATAGGGATAGAATCGGCGCAGATACTCGTTATAGTCTTCATCGAAGATATGGAATTCTTCATTGACAAGTCTGGCATACTCTTCCTCGAAAATCTGTTGGAACACACCTTTTACAGGCTCTCCATTCTCATCGTACTTGCGATATTTCGCTACTTCGTCGATGAAGAAGAGCGACAGGCACTTGATTCCTTTCTTGAACAACTGACGCTCCTTCTCGAAGTGAGCCTTGATAGTTTCGCGTATCT
>CAXHRO010000078.1:0-2240 GCA_964018905.1 uncultured Muribaculaceae bacterium | reverse complement strand
AATATGCCACAACCTCACGCATAGGCGCAAGATAAGTCTGATAGAGAATTCCGAAGGCTTCTCTATCTCCCGATTGACATTGTTTGACAAGCGATACTTTGTCCATTGAATTAAATATCCTAATAATAGATGAAAAATACCCCAAAAGACGGCATCAAATGGTAAGAAAAAAATTTGATGGCGAGATTACACATCACTTCGAGAATAATAGTTCTTTATATCATTCAAAGAGTCACCAATTTCTATATTGCAGATAAAGCGCAATAAGTTGTGGTTCTAATCATATAAAAAATGGCAAAAATGTGGGTAGAAAATGCCATAAAGTTGTAAGAAAATACTAATTTTGTAGTATGAAAACTGAATTAGAAGAATTAGTAGGCAGATACCGGGAGCTTGGCATAGACCAACAGTTGGACTATGACAAGTTTTATCTGTATTCCATTATCACCCACTCGACGGCGATTGAAGGCTCGACCATTACGGAGCTTGAAAATCAGATTATGTTTGACAACGGCATAGCTATTAAGGGCAAAAGCATTGTCGAGCAGAATATGAACCTCGACCTCAAAGCCGCATACGAACGTGTGCTGGTATATGCCCGAAGCCATTCCGATATTACAATTGATCGGCTCAAAGAACTGTCGGCGTTGACAATGAAGAATACCGGAGCTGAATATCATACAGCATTGGGCGATTTCTCATCGGCAAACGGTGACTTGCGCCTGTTGAATGTGACTGCCGGCGTCGGTGGTAAATCTTATATGGCTTTCAACAAAGTACCGCAGAAATTGAAAGAATTTTGCGACGCTTTGAATGTCGTCCGGCGAAACGCATCGTTAATGACTATGCAGCAGCTTTACGAACTAAGTTTTGACGCGCACTATAATCTGGTGACAATCCATCCGTGGGCTGATGGCAATGGACGCATGGCGCGTTTGCTTATGAACTGGCTGCAATTTGAATATGGACTGATACCCTCCCGCATATTCAGTGATGACAAAGAGGAATACATCAAGGCATTGGTAGCGACACGCGAAGAAGGGGATTTGACAATCTTCCGCCACTTCATGACCGAAACAATGATTGCCCACCTGTCGCATGACATAGTGACATATACTGAATCCATCGGAGAAAGCGAACCTATAATAGAAAAGGCCGACACCTCTACAAAGCCCAAGAAAACCCGCGACAAAATCATAGACCTGTTACGCCAAAATCCCAAGTTGAGTGCAACAGCACTCGCCGCAGAAATCGGCATCTCTGCCAAAGGCATCCAACGCCACCTTGCCAACCTCAAAGCCGAAGGCATCATCCACCGCATCGGCCCCGACAAAGGCGGCCAATGGCAAGTCAACGATTGAATTTGAGATTATTAACTGAAAACATGATGATTATCTCCTGAAATTTCACTAATTTTGCATTGATAAGACAAGAGAAATCCAATCGGCAACAGTCTGATTAGCTTGGATCACCCAGCGCAAAATCCGGCAAAACAAGGCTCAGTAGAAAATCAATGGGGATAAAAATTTTTGATATACCGAAGTTAAAGTCGGCTCTTAAATACAGCCGATTTCGGAGGTTTTTCGTTTACCCCAAACGGCATTTCGAAGCAAATATTCAGGCGTATATTGGATCACTAAACGACTACTTGGCAGAGGTAGTTGGATTAAAATACGAAGCTCAGAATAGGTATACTAAATTTAGGCTTTTATAGTAAGCATATACCCTATTCCTCGCTGATTTATGAGCGATATTGACTGGTCGTGCCGCAGATAGTGTCGCAATTTGTGGATGAAACCATGTAGTGAATTACGGCTATATGGGTCATCGCGTTGCCATATCAGCTGCATCATGGTCGAGGCATCTACTGTATGCCCTACATTTACAATCAGTTCTTTCAGTAATTTAGCTTCAATAAGTGACAATTCTATATTTCCTTTATCTGGATTCGAAAGTATTTGGGTTGACAAGTCCAAGGTGTAATTTCCGATTTCAAACCGATTGTCCTCATCTCGGATATTTCGGCGGAGCAAAGCCTTGATGCGAACTATCAATTCAAGCATCTTGAACGGCTTTTTGAGATAGTCATTGGCGCCAAGCTCAAATCCTTCGACAATATCATCAATCTCTGATCTTGCTGTTAAAAATAGCAACGGGACATTCCGGCTTATTTGTCGGATCTTACGTCCCATCTCGAAGCCATCCATACGAGGCATCATCACATCTGCAATTATGAGGTC
>CAXHRO010000077.1:0-2347 GCA_964018905.1 uncultured Muribaculaceae bacterium | reverse complement strand
ACAGTACCAGGGAGAGGACATCAACAAATTTTATATCGAAGGCTCCGACCTCCTCGGCGGCAAATACGGCATAGCAAAAAACGGCATCAGCCATGAGGATGTGGGCGCGGTCGAGGTGATGGAGAACCATCAGCCGATGCAGGTGCTGTCGGGCATATCATTCTCCGACAAGGCGGCTATCAACCTCAAACTGAAAAACAAGGCAAAGGCAACGTGGAGTTTCCACGGCGACGCCGGAGGCGGCTATTCATGGGAACCCGACGGCGCGATATGGGATGGCGAGCTATTCACAATGGCTGTAATGCCCAATTTCCAGAATATAACTACATTCAAGACAAACAACATCGGAGAAGATCTCTCGGCACAGGCAACAGACTTTTTCGCTTCTCGCCGTGGTACAGACCTGAGCCGATATGTCGGTCTGTCTCTTCCCGGAGTTCCTAACCTCAGCCGTAAACGCACGCTGTTCAACCGCTCGGCGCTTGTTTCAACCAACGCGCTTTGGAAACTCGGACGCGGCGAGTTCAAGACACAGATTGACTACTCATTCAACCGTATTACGGCAGAGGCTGCAAACGTAACAACCTACTTTCTCAACGACGGCATCCGTGTCGTTACCGAAGACCGCAACGGCGTAGACCGCTCACACTCGCTGTCTGGCAAATTCATCTATGAGCTGAACCAAAAGACTGCGTTCATAAACAACACCCTGAAAACCAACATCGACTGGGATGATGTGCGCCTTGGCGTCACAGGCTCATTGCCAAACGACCAGACGGCATCGCTTCCCGACTACTATGTAGGCAACGATTTCAAAATCATCAAGCGTTTTAACGGTAAACACCTTGTCACGTTTATAAGCAAAAACGAATGGGAGTCACTGCCTCAGACGCTCTCCGTTTCTATGAATGACGGGCTTATACGTCAGCATGTAAAAGACCATGCGTTTTACACCCACGAGAGTGCGGCATACGCTTTCTCCGTCAAAGGTATAACAATCAGTCTCGAATGCGGTGTAAAAGGTTATTTTCGCTCCCTTAATACAGAATTGCCCGCTATGCCTGAGGAAATACCCGGAGAAACAACGAATGTGCTGAACACAAACTATCTCACGGTATATGCCACACCTAAATTCGAGTATTGGGTGAAGCGGGTGAACTTCTCACTTGACGCTCCTATCAGTTTCGCCCATTATACATTCGACAAGGCTCTCGCCAACCATAGCGAGGCATATTTCTCGCCATCGTTCAGTATGAACTGGAAGCCCAACAATCGCTTCGAAATGAGCGTAAGCGGTGGCACAGGCCGCTCTCCGATGAATCTCAATATGATTCAGTCCGGATATGTGATGACAAACTACCGCTCATTCCGGTGTGGTGTCGATGATTTCTATAATTCATCCTCCCAACGGGTATCAGGCAGACTATCATACAAGCACACACGTCGCGGGCTGTTCGCCAACGCTTTTGTGATGAAGTCTTGGAGCCACAATCCCTATACAATGGCGCAGCAGCTTTATGGTGATTATGTGGTCTACTCCTACACCGATGCCAAAAGCGACGGGCAGCTCTTGATGGCAAGCGGAAACATAGGCAAGACCCTCGACTTCATGCGAGGCAGCGCAAACATCAACGGCTCGTTCAGCCGCAATGAGTCGCACCTGATTTCAGAGAATACCGATGTCAACTCGGTAGGCACTTCGTGGTCTGTAGGCGCAAAAATCAACGGTGCGCCGCTGCGCTGGCTCAGCTTCGATTACCGTTTTGAGTGGGCATCGAGCCGTCTTGCCATGAATGGCATAAACGCCTCGTGGCTCGGCAATATGGAGAATGAGCTTCTGCTCAACATCATGCCCCACCGCAAATGGGAATGGCACATCAGCGGCGAACACTATCGCAACGAACTTACCGATGATCAGTTCAAAAACGTGTTCCTGCTCGACACCAAGGTAATCTATAAACTCAACAAGCGACTTGAGCTGACCGCATCGTTGAGCAACATCTTCAATCAGCGCACATACAACTACACGACATACAATCAGCTCACCTCCTTTGAGAGCCAGCGCTGGCTCCGTGGCCGCGAGCTACTAATCTCAATATCTCTCAGAAAATGAACAGACTAATCACATCAATCATCATGTGCTTTGTGGCGATAGCTGCAATGGCACAGACTGATATGATGCGCATCAGCTATACGCATCACGCAAAAGTCTATAAAGACAAATCCAAAGAACGAATTGATAAATATATTCTCCATACGGATTTCAAAAATTCCACTTATTATAATCCAAGTGCATATTTTCTTGACAAAAGCGCGCATGACGAAAATGCCCGAAATGCTTACGGAC
>CAXHRO010000076.1:0-2576 GCA_964018905.1 uncultured Muribaculaceae bacterium | reverse complement strand
AGCGAGTGCAAAGGTAGACACTTTTCTAATTCCTTCCAAATTTTTCTACAACATTTTTTCTCACTATTTTGTTCATTTATGCATATACCACTTATAATCACCTAAATTAACAAGTGTTAAAATCGTGCTGTAGAACATAACTACAGAACACACATCCCACATTATTCCCCCTGCCCCATCTCTGATACATCAATCAACAAGCGAAATCTTATATGTAGAATGAACAATTGCACGACCTCCATAGCTACATTTCTGAGCGATGAGACCTAAATTTATCGACCGTCCACCATCTTCACAGGAGTGTCCAAGATCAAAAAAAGAATACCCCTCGGCAGTAGCAGTACTTATCAAATGATCAAAAAGGAAGTCGACAGCATTAACCTCGCGCCCGGAAACAGACGACGCTATATACTGCGCCTTAATAACCCGCCCACAGACAAACAGCACTGTACCGGCAAGCATTTCTCCCGAAGCGCCACTAACTACCCACAAACGGATATTCTCCGGGAACCGTTCATAAAGCATCCTTATTTCTTCAAGCGAATGAACCGGCACGGCTCCATACCGATCCATCAAGCGCTCGGAAAGAATCGACCAAAAACCGGCATAATCATCAGAACGACTTATAGACAGTCCAAGGCTTGATGCTCGCCTCACATGACGTCTCGCCCCGGTATTAAACGGCAACGGGCACGACAAGTCAATCACCGACGAAACATACGAAGCCTCTATCTCGGCATTATGCCTGAACAGAACATATAAATCCTCGTCAGACGGATAGCGGTGATATATATGAGGTACCGGCTTATATATTAATGTATCATAACCACGTGACACAAAATAATCGGACATAAGCTTCCAACAATCAAGAAGCCGTACAACATCAGGCTTACTCATGCCAAGAATCCATCCGCCATAGGTAAGTCCGGCATGAGACGACACTATAGTTCCACTACCTGTAGCCGGCAGAAGAGCCAGCAGGCGACCTCGATCATCATACAGCAAGAGCGACTCGTCGGGAAAACGATCGGAGTGGTAATCCATAAAACGACGGAAATGGATAAATGTAGCATTGCGTGAACGAGACACGAAATCATCCCACACAGATTGCCTGGCAGGGGTATAAGACTCAATATACATGATCAATCATTTCTAAACCATGGCAAAGATAACGAGAAAACTTGATTTTTAACAAAATCTATCAGGCATATAAGCCGATTAAAAGCCGACAGAGCGTTTAAATAAATAAAATCAAAGTACGCCACTTTTAAGAATACAACAGTTTAAACTTTGGATATCACTAAAAAATTGTAATTTTGCACGCAAGCAAATACTCAGCCCCAACCCCAATAAGCATAAACGATAAACAATAAAGTAAAACTCTACATATGTGGCCTGCGTTAACTTTCATATCGGCACTATGCGCGCCCTATAGAACAATACAAGCAGACGACGGCTCTGCCGAATGGTGGCCACTTGCAAGCGCAGTTGTCACAACAGCACCCTGCAATAGACTATATATAACTTATCACCGAAAGGTAAAACGAGGCAAACACTTCTTTGATCACATTATAATATCATGATAATACAGATTGGAAAATACAAGCTGGGGATCGCCCCACTATCAATGATCGCAGTCTTCATCGTCCTGTCTACATGTGGCATTGTTGCAGCTTTTCACCAACAAAGCCACGAATGGTCCATGCCATTGTCATACGCGCTCATAATCAATGAAGGCATGGCCCTGCTGGCAACCCTAATCTACGGCATATTCATTCACTTTGCCATTGCAATAATCGACAGACTTCGGAAATCTTCTGCTTCATAGACATGGATGATTTTACAGCTACATATGTAAAATCAACACCCAACGAAGTCAAAGAGATACGCATCGATCATTCATCCGTAAGCAATACCCTTAATCTGAACCTCCGCCACTGAATTCAGCTCAACCTCAACGGCGACATATCCGACAGCGAGATTCATTCACTCGTAAACCGCGCCTATGACATTGTCAAAATCCAATACACAAAAAAATGACAGCAAAATAATAACAGTTCCCGTTGATGAATAAAACCTCAAGATTATTGTCATATCATACTATTGCCTATATTTGGGTGCAGAGTATCCTTCCTGAAGAAATTCGCCCGGTGTGATATTCCCGGTCAACGCCCCACGCTCAATCAGCAGGTTTACACACTCTCGCCCGCTCTCAGGTTTCTTTATTCGCCCAAAAGTGTGGCGTGATGTTTCAGTCGAAGTCGATATCTCCCAGTCAACCATCTGGCCTACGCATACAGCAAAGGCCTTATAGTGACCATCGATAGGAATAAATGCCATATACAAGGCCTCTCTCAAGTATACAGGTTCAGGAAATCGCCAAACAATGATGCTTTTCCCATCAATTTCAATTTTATCCACTTTGATATCATCATCGGCAAACGGCGAATTAAACCCGTTTCCAGTAGCCGAGATTGTATTTAAAATGTTGGGATCTTCAACATTGGAGCCACCGTATATTTTGCCGATCCATTCTGCTCAGGTCAAAAAGGTGCTGTTGAGAACGCAAACAAGCT
>CAXHRO010000075.1:0-2688 GCA_964018905.1 uncultured Muribaculaceae bacterium | reverse complement strand
ACGAATGTATCCTTGCTGTAATTACATGCACTAAAGCATAGTGCATGTAATATTACAAGAGTAAGGATTGATTTATTGTTTTGAATCATGTATAGAGTTGATTTAGTTATCACCCTACATGTATGTTGTGAATACAATTACAGCAATATAGTAGGGTTTGAAAATATGTATTATGGTGAATTTAATTACAACTTAATACGGTTATTTGAAATGGTGGAAAAAGATAACAGGGTTGGAGTCTTCGGTGAGGCCAAGGTTTATCTTGCATCAGGATGTAGATTTATGTGAAACTCTTGCTGTAAATAATTTTTTTCTTTGTATGAAATTATAAATCGATAGTCTTTTATTGATTTGTCTTCGTTGCACATTAATCTGAAGCCTGTAAAAAGTTTTGGTATATATTTGTTTGGCCCAAACCAGGTGGCTTTGAAATTGTTGTCGGGCAGTTTTAATGATTCAATGCATATTGTGTCCTCGGTCATGTTTAGAAGTAGTATCTCATACACTTTTTTACCGTTTGAGTTGTATGCATGGACGTTATCAATATTTACCGGAGTTATAGTGGTATTGGTGGTCTCAATCAGAGAAAGAGGATGGTCATATATCTTTGTCGAATCATATGCCGGCACACAGACAGCTTCAGGCGATGAATATATAATTGTTACGTGATTCTCGATGCATACATTATTATCGCTAATATCGGCCTGAGGCAGTTTTCTGTTTCCATTACATGAATAGAAACAAAAGATTGTTATTAATATGGCAATTGATTTTTTCATGGTGTATTGTATAACCTGTTTCTTAGAGTTGAATATAACCGAATTGCATGTCGCCTTCAAGGCTCATGTATAGACGGTTGGTCTTGGGGTGATATTGTATCGAGACAATCTGCTGGTCTGTTTTTATCGTATGATTATATTTGCCGTCATGATTCATAACAATGATGTCGTTGCCAAATCTTTGTTTTAATAAATCCTTACCCGAGTAGACTATATATATATATTATCATTACATATGACAGGAGAGTAATAGAAAGATTTGCGCCCATCATATCGTTCCACATAGTCAGGTCCATATAATGACTTAATCAACCGGCCGTTCATGTTAAAAAATTGAATACGGTCATGTGTCCGGTCCGCTGTTATTATCAGATGATTTAGAGGCGAGACTATGACACAGCTATTTTTCTTCTCATCGGTTTGCTGTTCATCGATCAGAGTTGTATTACCGGTGTCAAGACTGAGTGAAGCCAGGCGGCTCGAAAGGAATGTATGATTATCATTGGGAACATATATAGAGCATATGATGGTAGAGTCATTGAGATAGTTGGCATAGTTTATTGGGAACCTGCCATTTTTACTGTTTAGCTCAGTCTTTTGATATGCTTTATAATGAGAATCAATCAACGCGCTGTCTATATGGAGTGCTGATATATGCCATTTGTTGCCATCAACGCCATATAGAATTCTGTTATCCCGGTCAATGAAAATACAGCCAAAGTTATTTATCTCACCGGGGCCATTGCCTGTTGAACCAAATGATCCGAGATACTTGTTTTGTATGATATCATAGGCTATAAACTGGTGTCCGGTAGATGTAGGGTCATGTATGATTAATGTATCACCGATAATTTTAATATATGAGAATGCATGTATTTCAGGTAAATTGTCATCAATTGATGTGACCTCTATCGTTTTGATCAAATTGCGATCTCCGATATATTCATAATCACCAATACTTTTACTCTGTCCGCAAGAGCAGAGTAAAAGTATTGAATAAAATACAAGTGATGTGATCCTTGTTACAGACATATTAATAATTGTAAGGTGTTGAATTATAATATATGGATGAGGATGATGTTGCACAAACGTCATCTCCGCCAGAAAGGCATGCTTTGTCGTACCATATTTCGATTGATCCTTCAGGTCTTGCTAACGCCTCGATATTAGCCATCATAACAGACGATAATTTACTGTCGGAGTTTACTTATTGTGAATAGCTTTGATCTCAGGAATGTCATATCGGTAAAGCTTTTCAGTTTCGTCCTCATAGCTGAAAAGATATAGAATGCCATCGGGAGATATCACAAATGAATTGACAGGGAATGGGATTTTGATTCTAAGCAGCGGGTCACCTACAGGTGTGAAAAACTGTAGTTCAGCTGTTGGAATTCCTCGCCTTACATACGATTCTTTTTGTCCGATATACAGACACACAAAATAATTACCATAAGAGTGATTGGCTTTATATGCGCTTTTACGTTTTTTGTCTTCTTTGGCTAATGTATCCAGATGATCACCTACACAGATTGTGCGTCTGAATGTGCTGTCGGTCAAAGAATAAAGATTTATCTGGTTTAGTCTTATCATGGCTTCGGCAACAGTCATATCAGGTGTGTTGACCACCGGTATAAAACCTACAGTGTTGATGTCTATATCAGTAAGATCTACAGGATCGTTTACGACCGCCGAACTTGACATCTGCCCGTTGTGTGATATTTTTCTTTTATAACCATTGGTTGCAAAGTCGAAATACCAGTATATGGTATCGGTTGTCAAAGGATAAATCCAGCTGAGGTGATGTATCTGAGGAATGGAAATTATTGTATCATACACTTCATGACCTTCACTGAGAGTTCTGTTTAAATCGAGGTTGTAGTATTTATCAGATCTATTGTCAGAAAAACGA
>CAXHRO010000074.1:0-2769 GCA_964018905.1 uncultured Muribaculaceae bacterium | reverse complement strand
CCCGCTGGGATGCCGTTTTTGCGTTGGTCTAATAGACCGACCAAATCAATGTGCCCTACCTACCTGAGTAGTTACTAAAGTTTCGTCAGACTGATTTGAAGATGACGTGCCGCTGCATCCCGACATGAGAATCATTCCGGCTGAGATACCTGCGAGGGCTATGGCCTTTCCCATGCGCTGACGCGAGCGGAGCTGCTGCTCTAAATAGCGGACTTCGGCTTCGCATTTTGGGCATGTGCCGAGGCAGTCGCCCTTGTAGTGACACTCCGACGTTGCAAACTCGATGCCGTTCGCTTCGGCTATCTGTCGACGTATCTCTTTCAATATCTTGCAAGTCTGCTTGCCTCGTGCCATAGTCAATCGGTTTTAATTAAAAACGGGTGTCAAGTACTTTGACTTTTTTACATAAAGGCTTTTGTGGAACATCGGTATCAAAGACGAGTTTAATTCGTTTAATTTTGAAACTATCCTTATCAAAGCCGTCTTTTTGATGCACGAAATCTATACATTCTTCACTCCAAGTTATTCCATCTTGATACAAGTCGGTGATTGTTAGTAGAATCGGTGACTTTATACGATTATCAGATTTTGAATATCCACTAATTCCCTGCATGTCATATTCATATCGTTTTGCGTGGCCGTCAGCGTATTCTATGAGTGAATGTATACGTCTGATTACAGATGCATCAATATCGCAAACCAAATCTGATACAAATATCGGTCTGTGAAAATCAAAATAAAGAGTATCGGCTGTCATGTATGTTGCAAATTCAGATTCGGGTATTCTGAATTTGTCAATCAATCGCTGAATGTTATTCTCCGAACGGTCAGATTGAAAATTTACCGTAAAGTTTATCGGCTTAATATCTTGTGCGGATACATAGATGTTGCGTTCTATACGGTTAACATAGTAGTAATATCCGTCAGCATCTCTAATCCACGGGTTTTTAAGGTTAGATATGTTGATGTCCACATCTATGACAAAAGGAGTGCCGTTCCCGAAATGCTTTGCAGGTGTAAAGTCGTATAATATGTCAAACCTATTGGAAAAATATCTGTATGCGAACGGCAGGTTATTGAGAATAACGTTGGAATCTTTCTTTTTTCGCGCAAAATAGGAGAAATCATAACTGTCAGTATAGATACCGACATAAGAATTGGCATACACTTTATAACGCACATTAAGTTTCGCTTCTGCTTTAGGCTTCATGGAAAAGACGGTGTAAAACCAACGGCGATTGACTGCATCGACCGGTATGCTGTCATTGTAATCTTCATAAGTTTCTACAATATAACCGGCTTCTCTCACGCTTTCTTTTGAAGAGTGAAACTGGAGAGCCTCTCCATTGAACATAAAGGCAATGTCTTTAATAAGCTTTTCATTCCATCCGACTTCGGCAATGCTTTCGCTGTAATAATCGCCTGTAAACTGATATGTTTCCAGCTCATCAGCTATAAGATAGTCTATTGGGAAACCATAGTGAATTTCCGGAAAATCCTTGTCTGACTTGTTTTTGAGGGTATATGTTACATCAAAACAGTTGTATCCGTCGACATGGGTAATGTCAATCTTCTCATGGAGAATACATATATCGGAAATAGATAACGGCTCAGGATTAGCTACACGGTTGACAGATGAAAATTTTGCCACAGGGTCGCCATTCGCAGAAACGATAACATCAATCGTCGAAAAGACAACCGCTATCAATAGTCTTATAACCTTCCTGTTGTGTGCCATAGTCAGTGTATGCGGATTTGATAGGTGAATAAATCGAATCGGGTAAAGCCGAGCTGTTCAAGCATGGCACGGCTTGTGTCGCGGTCAGCATTGGTGTTGAAGTCAGGTATCAGCGGTATGCGTATAATGCAGTCTCTTTGCCGCCCGATGTCGGCTATCAGCCGGAGATTGGAGAGAACAAGAGAGTTGTCCTGTCCGGTATAGTTGCGATAAATTTCACGATTCATGTCCTTGATGTCGATGATAAGTGTATTTACCACAGGGAGCAAGGACGCGATATTGTGCGTCGGAACATTGAGTGATGTTTCAAGGTTGATCTGCCAGCCGTCGCCACACAGTTCGCTGAAATGTCGGATAAAATCGGAACGCAGACACGGCTCGCCGCCACCGAATGTTACGCCGCCATTGGTGGCAAGGAAATAAAGCTCGTCGATGCGGACTTCATGGTAGAGGGATTCGGGAGTGTATTCCCTGAAGCTTCCGCCATCTCCGAGCGACTGTGGATTGAGGCAATAACGGCAACAGAGCGGGCATCCGTGAAAAGCCACAAGCGTAGTTACACCGTCGCCGTCGGTTGCCAGACGGTGACGCGCCACGCCTATCACTTTTGCTCTCGGAGGTTCGATTTGCTTGTATTTTACATGATACATGAGCATGATTAAATTTAACTGATCTTTCCCAAAAAAAATTGTCATCATATAAATTTAGACAAATCTTTAAATTTGTAGTGCTGAATTAAAATCCGGTTTAATACACCAAAGGCAAAGTTACTGAAATATTTGTGATGGCCAATGAATTCTGCAAAGTTTTGACTTTCGGCTTTGTTGCAGAGGTCTTTTCATTGGAAAGAATGCACCCGAATAAAGCGTACAATTGGATGCCGATATTTTTAAACAAACTCTTATACCTAATTTCATTAGTGTCCACTAAAAAATCATAAGAGGGCTCAAGCCGAAAATCGGCTCAAGCCGAAAATCCGGTGCATGGATTTTCAGGAAAGTGTTAAATTTGTGTCATGAAAACTTCTGAAG
>CAXHRO010000073.1:1021-3634 GCA_964018905.1 uncultured Muribaculaceae bacterium | reverse complement strand
GACGTCAAGGTGTAGGAACGATCTCATTACAACTGCAGGATGTGTCCTTGCGCTTCTCGAATGATGCAGTCGGAGACAGAAGAGACAGATGGCGTTCAAATGCCGTAGAAATCGGAATAAATGACTTTGTTTTCGGTACATATATCACCACAGGTGACGGTAAAGGTGAATCAACAGTCGGTGAAGATCCAATGGTTTATTTCAATAATGATGTAAATAAAGAAAAAATGAGGCCTATCAAAGAGATTGACGGAAAGGATAAAGGAACCACTCAGTGGATAGTTGGAAATGTTTATTCGGCTCCATTTTGGATTGGATATAAATCAGGAAACCAGGTTTATCGTATTGGTTACAGTCATAAGCAAATACAGGATAAGACCCAGAATTTGGTGCATAAAACAATAGTCCCTACTCCGTTATTTGTTGGGGAAGAACAATTTAAGGAAGGTGTGTATATCTATTCCGGATATAACTCACCATATAGTTTATGGTAATAAAATTGAAGTATTATGAGAGGGTTGAGATATAGCATGTGTATTTTGCTGATGTTTTTAATGTCAGGATGTATTTTGTTTATACGTAGGGACTTTTCTAGTCGAGATCATACTATCCGTTTTTCTAAAGATTATGATCCGATGGTAGGTGATAGGCTTAATCTAGATGGATATTTTTATGATGACAGGCCATATAGTGTTGGAGTTTTTTCATTATATCCAGATGGTACTTATATGGGTTTTTCCTTTTTGAAGGGTTATGATCTCATGGGAAAAAGTGTTACTAACTTAGATAGTTTGATACGAATTGAAAAAGGAAGAAAACTATCTTATTATGGTGGTATATATAAAGTTGTAGGAGATACTGTTATTATTGAGGTTTTTTGGGATGATTTGGTTAATACATGGAGTATTGGAATATCTAAATATATAATTGAAAATAAAAATACAATAAGGCTTTTTGAAGGTGTTTCAGTCTCTAAGTGTGCAAGAGGTAACTACTCACCTATATAGGTGAGACGGAGTTGTAGGGCGGTCGAACCCATTCTTTCACACACTCCTCAACATAGATCTTCGCTGACATTATTCCTTTTATTTTCAATAAATTAAGTTCAAAAACAGTTGCTAATTTACTTGTGTATGTCAAAGATATTTTATATCTTTGCATCAGTGAATCAGCAAGTTGACATCGAAAAATATCTTGAGGAGTTCCGCTCGGAAATAGGACATCTCAACAAGACCGTCAAGGATTTGACGGACGATAACGCACGTCTTAACCGTCGAGTGGAGGCTCTGGATGTAGAGAATGCTGATTTACGTAAGAGGCTGTCAAAGTACGAGGATCCGCAGCCGCCCAAGAACTCCGGCAACAGCAGTGTGCCGCCGACCAAAGAAAGGCTGGGAGACGAAATCAAGAGGCGCACATCTTCGTTGCGTGAGAAAAGCGGTAAGAAACCCGGCGGCCAGCCCGGGCATGAAGGTAATACCCGTATGATGTCGAACCTGCCTGATGAGACCGAGAATATCCAGCCCAATTACTGTCGTGAGTGTGGCCGTGAACTGTCAGATATTGAGGGCGTGGAGGAATATCGGGAGGAATGTGTTGGAGTCAGGATTGTACCGGTCGTAAAAAGGCTTCGCTTTCTAAACAAGACCTGCACCTGCGGATGCCGTAACCGCGTGGAATATACACGCCGAAAGAATCCGGTATATCTGTCATCTGAGATACGTGCCCTCGTGGTCTATCTCAATGCAGTGATGTGCATGCCATACAACCGCATCAAAAGTTTTCTGCATGACGTGATGCGCGTTGACATAAGCGAGGGGTCGATACGAAACTTTATAGCGGACGCCGGAAACAAGGCCGATAAAATATGCGACCGCATAGCCTCGGAACTTGTCAAAAGTCCTGTGGCAGGCGCAGATGAATCAGGATTTTATGTCAACGGCAAACTCAACTGGGCGTGGATATTGCAGAATCCGAAACTCACACTGACCTGGATAGCCAAAGGTCGTGGAGCCAAAGAGATGGACGACCGTTTTGGCCGGAATGCATTGGAGAATACAGTGCTGACCACAGACCGCCATAGCGCATACTTCTCGATGAAAGTCAAGGGACACCAGATATGCATCGCCCATCTGCTGAGAAATCTAAATTACCTCAACGACCTTGACAAAAAACAGGAATGGTCATCGCGGCTACAGGAGTTGTTGAGAAAAGCCGTGCATTGGCGAAACTCGAATCCCGAGGCCATAGCCGATACATCAACCTGGACAGAAAGCCTTGACAAACTTCTCAATGAGAATCTCGACAAGTTCAAGAAGCCGTTCCGACAAATCCGCAACAGCCTGCGAAAACTCAAAGATCATGTGTTCCACTTTCTGAAAGACCCGCGGGTGCCGTCACACAACAATGCATCGGAAGGCGGAATAAGAATCCTGAAAGTGAAACAGAAACGGAGCGGCGGCTTCCGAAGTCAGGCCGGAGCGGAAGACTTCATGGCAATACACTCGGTTGCCGATACCGCCAAGAAAAACGATTTCTCCCGCTGGGATGCCGTTTTTGCGTTGGTCTAATAGACCGACCAAATCAATGTGCCCTACCTACCTGAGTAGTTAC
>CAXHRO010000073.1:0-1011 GCA_964018905.1 uncultured Muribaculaceae bacterium | reverse complement strand
TCCCGCTGGGATGCCGTTTTTGCGTTGGTCTAATAGACCGACCAAATCAATGTGCCCTACCTACCTGAGTAGTTACTGCAAGAGAAAGAAGTGTTAGAAAACATGATATTTTATACTATTTTGTTAAGGCGTCACCGTTGCCAAGTTCTTTTGAGGCGAAGGTGAAGACCAAGAAGTGGATGTGGGAGAATAAGGAAGACTGGAAGGCTTACATGATTGAGGTGGATAAATATCTTGACAGTAAGGGTGCTTGTGATTCGGTCAATTAAAATGCTGCTTGGAATATAATAGTTAAACATGATTATGAAAGGGTTATATTATATGTTCGGTGTTTTTATCTTATTGATGATTGTCGGGTGTTCGATTTTTACACATCATGAATTTGATCTCAATAAGCAGGCTTTGAGGTTCTCTAATGCATACAGGCCGGTTGAAGATGGCAGACTTAGAACCGACGGATATTATTGTCTGGATAAAAAACTTGCAAATCACAATTTCATACTATATCCAGACGGAACATTCTTGAAGTTCATTTTTAAGGATGATTTCAAAGAATTTATCGGTAAGAGTATTGTCGACATTGATCGCTTGATTAAAATTAGTGCAACATGCAAATATGGTGGTATATACAAAATATTGGGAGATACGTTGTTGATAGATTGTTATAATAGTCATATTGGTACTGCAATGAATCTTTTTAAGGATTATTATATAATCGTGGACAGTGTGACATTGCTGGACCCGGAGTGGGATTACTACTACCGGTTTGTGCCGGCCGAGGGGTTGCCGAGTCCGTTTGAAGTGCTTGTGAAGGAACGTAAATTCATGTGGTATGACGAAGAGGAGTGGCTACTCTACAGGCAACAGCTAAAAGAGTATCTTGACCGCAAGGCCGCCGATGCGGCTCTCAAGTCGGAGACCCCGAACAGGTAGACTCGGTTTCAAATTTGGTTATTCCAACAATGTCGATACCCTTGAGCTCTTCTGTATCTTATTCTGCATCGCCTATGT
>CAXHRO010000072.1:1471-3650 GCA_964018905.1 uncultured Muribaculaceae bacterium | reverse complement strand
TTTTGAACCATTAGAAGAATAATGCTGGTAACAAGCGAATAAACTGCCCTAACGGTCAGCTATTCGCATCCCATTATAAAAACATTAAAATTTGATACTATGGGCCTGGGATTTACCATTAACGCAAAGATTAGAGATATTAACGAGTTTCAGCAGATCGTGGAGAACGAGGCTGTTGGGGCCGGTTATAGTGTGGAGCATGATGAATCGTCGTCAACGGTAAGTTTTTGCAGGCTGGGCGATTTGTTCCTGAATTATCAGCCTACGGAAGATGATACCGATGACAGTGTCTCGGTAAATGGGGATTGTCAGACCAATATGCTTGGTCCCGGATTCCACAAAGCCGCAATAGAATTTATTGACAGACTTCAACAGGCAACCAATATCGCATTTGAGGTCGAGGATGAAACGGGCTATTACACTGACCGGGATTTTGAGGCCATGAAGAAAGACCATTTTCACAAATGGCTCGAAAAACTGTTTGATGTCATTCAGGAGCAGGAGGCCAAGGGCAAGGAGTCATTATCAATTTGTTGGGATTTCTATCAATATTATCCTCAGTCAGAGGACGGGGTTGTCTTCTCCCCTTTGGGATCATTCCGTATTTCAGAGATCGTTGACCGGATTCGGAAAGAAGGAATCGCATCCTTTGCCAATGATTTCTTCATCTGGAACAACCCGGAACGTGACGCGCGTTTTCATAGGGGACTGGCTCTTCACGCTTTGTGGGAGGACTGTTATTTCATGCCTTCACAAAGGAGCGAGAAAGACGCCCTTATTAATGGCTACATCATAGGCGAACTGGAAAAAGCGGTTTCGCTTGATCCTTCTCTGCCTTTCCCCAAAGAAGAATACATGGAACTGTGTCAGCTTCATGGGTGTACCCCTGTATCAACGGAGGGGATACCCTTATACGAAACTGAATTTACCATTGGATACAGGCGCGGAGTAGTCAATCACAAAGTTGGCAACATCAGGTTCAGCCTGCCGGGTAGCTATCTGAGGGATATAGATGAAGACACACTTGTCTATTACGACGGAGCAGCGGATAACTGGCACACAGTCAGATGTACGGGATATTCGGTTGAAGGAGAGCCTGGGTATATCGACGAGGATAACGAAATGATTGAAGAAGGAGCCTTTGAGGGAGGGAAATACCGTCTTTACGATATGGGAACCTATCAGGATTCGGATGATGAGGCACCCTATTTCGTTTGCAGCTGCCATGTGATTTGTCAAAATCAATTCACCATATTCACAGTCTGCGCATCCCGGCCAGAAGAATTGAAAAATCTTGCACGGTTGATTGTTTCAAGTTTAGCGGTATAAGGTATAAAGGGAGAACAAGCGGAACGCTGATGTAGACATTATGTGCAACAAAAAGAAAGAATCTGAAAACAGAAAAAAAAGCGATGTACTACAAGGGATGGATATAAATTCAGAGGATACTATTGTTACGCTATCTGATAGAATATGGGAGATCGGCAATATTGATGAAATAAAGCAACAAGTATCCGATGCTGTATTTTCCTTTATGTTGTAGCCAATGTGATAGGTAACTGCAAACGCGATGGTTGGATGTCTGTTATAGAAGATCACGCAGACCTGTTGCCCTACATATCTTGTGCGATGTATGAAGTCTGGTTAAGCAAAGTATGTGAAGCCACTCAAAATATGGTCAACATCTTTCCTTTGGATATATCGGTTCTTGACCGCAAGGAGTTTTGTAAAGTTGTAAACTTTATGAAATGATTAAAAACGGATTTAGAACCGCTCAAAAAATATAGTGAATCGGAACAAGAAACGATGAGTAAACAATACTTTGATACGATTAGTAAACCGGATGATATTACTCACGAAATATGGTGTTATGGGCTACCCTGACGATGAAGGATGGGGGGGCGTTTATCCTCCCGGCATCTCTGCCTCTGGCTTACCCGTAGCCGTGTTGCAGTTGTTGGGCCGGATGCTATGTAATTGGCTTGAAAAAATGTAGCCGTATGTAATTTATTCGTTTGAAAAAGTGTATTGTTTTAAATGTTATTCGCTGAGAAAAGTGTAACTTTGCCAGTGGAGGAATATGATTGCACTATGCTTAAAAGAAAAATAGAAACATATTTAGCTAAATGGAAAGGGTCTGAGGACAGAAAGCCCCTTGTGATAAAAGGTATCCGCCAAT
>CAXHRO010000072.1:0-1461 GCA_964018905.1 uncultured Muribaculaceae bacterium | reverse complement strand
ATTGTCCAGAAGTTCGCAAGAGAGAATTATGAGAGTGTGGTCTATATGAACTTCATACTTGAACCGGATAAGAAGTTTGCCTTTACGGGCAATATAGATGTCGATACCATTATTCTCAACCTCTCTGCTTTGATTCAGGGTAGTCGTTTCATTGAGGGGAAAACCTGCATTATCCTTGACGAGATTCAGGAGTGCAAAGAAGCGAGGACAGCCTTAAAGTCATTTCATATAGACGGGCGTTTTGATGTGATTGCTACCGGTTCTCTTTTGGGAGTGAAAGGCTACGGAAAAAGCAAGAAGAAAAACGAAGAGGAGGGGCAAGATTCCGTTCCTGTCGGATACGAAACCGTGATAGATATGTATCCGTTGGACTTTGAGGAATTTCTATGGGCAAACGGAATCGGTGAAGCGGTTATTGATTCTGTCAAATCATGCTTTGAAAACGAAAAGGTTGTTCCCGATGGGATTCACAAGGCAATGATGGAGCTATTGTATAGATATGTCATTGTCGGAGGTCTGCCGGAAGTGGTGAACTGCTTCCTTGAAACCAAAAATATCGAACTTATATATAAGGCGCAGCGCAATCTTATAGCCGAATACGAAGAGGATATGGTTAAATATGCGTATGATGCGGACAAACCTAACATTCGTGAATGTTTCGAGTCTATTCCGAAACAATTAGCCAAAGAGAACAAGAAATTCCAGTATTCCATCGTCAAGAAGGGTGGAAGAGCTTCGCAATACATCGGTAGCATTCAATGGTTGGAGGATGCCGGAATAGTTGGTAGATGTTATAACACGCAGATTACAGAACTGCCGTTAGAGGGTAATTCCATTAAGGATTGTTTCAAGGTATATACCACCGACATCGGCATTCTAATGGCAATGCTCGACTATGGAACTCAGGCAGATATTTTGAAGGGGAATCTTCTTGGATACAAGGGGGCTATTTTTGAGAATCTGATGGCTGATTTCTTATGCAAGTCCGGGCAAAAATTATACTACTTCCATAAGGATAGTGGGCTTGAACTGGACTTTTTGGTAAGATTCAAAGGTGAATGCGTTATCCTTGAAGTCAAGGCAAAGTCGGGAAAGGCAAAAAGCATGACTACGGTTCTGAAGAACAAGGATGTGTATCATGTCAAGAATGCAATCAAGTTGGGACAATACAATGTAGGACGTGAGGGGGATATACTTACCATTCCGCTTTACATGGGATTCCTTATTGAGGATAAGCTTGCGGATGTTATCATTCCTGATGTCGATTTGAGTTTATTGACTATTTGATGGTAATTAATTATAGATTTTTGAATATATGGATATTCTGACACATTTCAGAAGCATAGAAGAACTGACCAAAACACTCTCGCGTGAGCAAGGATTGTTGAGTGAGATGTTTGAGAAACGTAAACTAATAAAGTTTCCGTTGGGACTTGCTATAGATCTTGTCGGAGGGAATGA
>CAXHRO010000071.1:0-4198 GCA_964018905.1 uncultured Muribaculaceae bacterium | reverse complement strand
ATCGTATGCGTGTTTGTGGTAGAACACCATACGATATTCGCAACGAACTCCTTTCCGACAGCAATCTGACCGTAAACACCCTGTATAAAAAGGCATCACAATTTATCTCTCAGTTACAAGACGGGCACTCGTTTATCAACATGCCGACTATCAGCCAGCAATCGACCGACTGTGATTCTCTCATGCTCGTAAAATTTACATATGCCGCCGATGCTTTAATTATTGATGCAATTGGCACTGATGCACGACATCTGCTCGGAAGCCGACTATGTGGTATCAACGGTATACCGATAGACCGCATAGCCGAACGCATAGCCATTGCTCAACCATGCGAAAATAAAGCAGGCCGATACAACTACATGGCCAATTACTTCCTCACACTCAATTTTTACCGCAACCTCGTAGGCGATAATCAAGCTCACATCACACTCAATCTCACAACACCGGCAGGTGACAGCATAGACCATCGTCCTACCGCGATTCACTATTCTCAGTTCTCAAAAACTGAAAAAGCGCGCTCCCCTGTCAGCGACCTGTTTCCTAACGGAATGATGGAATGGAAAACCATTGACAACACTATGACATTCAGGCTCTCAACTGTTCAGTCACGTGAAAATTTTTATTTTATGTATCACAACGGCTGGGACTTTTACGACCAACTGTGCCACTACTACACAATAGCACACGAAGATATGCCACCAGACACGCTTGAAGCCATCAACAGATTGCCTTCACTGTCAGAATCGTTTATGACTATGCTCTCCGAAATGAAAGCCCGTAGACTCGACCGGCTTATTATCGACCTACGTGGCAATGGCGGCGGCTGGACTCCGATAGTAACCCCCACCCTATACATGATGTATGGTGACAGCTATCTGAATTCTGATATGTCATGCCGTATATACCGGCGCATATCAAAACTTTATCTTGACAAAAACAATACATCAATAGAAAGTTTCAACTCGACCAACGGATGCGAGCTCAAAATTGGCGACTATCTCTTCTATTCAGACAAACCCGACACCCGCCCTATTGAAGAAAAACGTGCATCATTTATCAATCAGGCATTCTGCGATGAACCCATAAAGGACCTTTTACGATCACTCAACGGGAAACCGTTCTATAAACCCGACAAAATATATGTTGTCACCGATGCCGGCACGTTCAGCGCAGCATTTCACTATGCATTCTATCTCAGCCAAATGGGTGCCATCGTTGCGGGCGAAACAAGTTCACAAGCCCCCAACTGCTATATGGAAGTCACTCCATTCACATTGCCCTACAGCGGTCTTTCAGGTTCTGTATCAAATACCATGCAGGAATTTTTGCCTGCCACCGATCCAAAGGCGAGAGAACTCACGCCCGACATAAGACTTGATTACGAAGACTACCTCCATTTAGGGTTTGACAGCAACAGCATTCTACTTCACCTGTTATCGATTGACAAGCGATAACTTTACAATTCCTTTACAATGAGATTTGCCGCTATTTTATCAACAGCAACATTGATGGCATTCATTCCGATTGCTGTAAATGCCCAAAAACATCACACCGCCACAATCACCTATCAGAGTTGTGACTACATACCCAGCGGGTCATTTATTGACAATGATACAGTCGAGGAAATAATCTTCAACGGTTTAATCGGTCATATCGACGGCTATCAGATAAGTAACTGCCAACGGCTGAGACGTATCGTCTTCAACGGGCCGATATTCAGTATCGGCGGAAAAGAATTTGCCCGCAATTGCCCGCGGCTCACCGAGGTAACATTCAATGCCCCGGTATTAAATCTCAGACTTGTGGAGTATCCCGAATGTGACAGTCTCAAATCGATAACCATCAATACATGGCAAAAAAATCTCTATATCATGAGCGCTTGCTCCATCCAGCAGTCCGAACCCGAGGGAAAATCGGATCATAAGCAAGGATATCATATCGCACTTACACCACTCAACTCAGATTACAACAACTCCAGGATTATTATTACCGATGATACATACTTCTGGCAATCACACTATCATGAATAAAACAGCACAAATCCTAAAAGCATTCGGCCTTGACACCTCGTCAGAGATAAAGCCTCTCGGCAATGGCCTCATCAACAGCACCTTTCTTGTAACAACACCTACAGGATGCCGCTATGTGATGCAACGTATCAACACCAACGTCTTTCCTGATGTCGATGCCCTTCAGGACAACATCGACCGTGTAACCGCCCACATACGCGTAAAGCTTGCCGAACGCGGTGTTACAGATATCGAACGCCATTGCCTGCGTTTTCTGCCCAATACGGCAACAGGTAAATCATACTGCCATGACGGCTCAGACTACTGGCGCATCATGGTCTACATACCTGACAGTGTGACACACGAGACCGTCACCCCGGAGCATGCCGAATCCGCAGGCCGGGCATTCGGAGACTTCGAGAAGATGCTCGCCGACATGGATCCTCTGCCAGTGGAAACCATCCGGAACTTTCACAACATGGAATTCCGTCTCATACAGTTTGACAACGCCATAAAAGCAGACCCGGCCTGTCGCCTTGGTAGCGTCAGAGATCTTGTAAACGACATGCTCAGACTCAAAGAAACAGCCTGCACTGCCGAACGGTTGCAACGCGAAGGCAAACTGCCTCTACGTGTATGCCACTGCGACACCAAAGTCAACAACATGCTCTTCGACAAGAACGGCAACGTGCTGTGTGTGATTGATCTTGACACTGTGATGCCCGGCAATATCCTGAGTGATTACGGAGACTTTATGCGTACAGGCGCCAACTGCTCGCCCGAGGATGAACCGAATCTTGACCGTATACAGATAAATACCGATGTCTACAATGCTTTCACCCGCGGATATCTCGAGACCGCAGGCGAGTTTCTCACCGACACCGAACGCGACATCCTGCCACACGGCCTGTTCAGATTCGCCTACATGCAGGCCGTACGCTTCCTGACCGATTACCTAAACGGAGACACATATTATCGCATCTCTTATCCCGAACACAACCTCGTAAGGGCACGTGCCCAGTGGCAACTCGCCCGGAAAGCCCTTCCACTTATAACAAACGACCTTTAGCCGAATGCCACCGGCTAAAGACACCACGGAGAGGTGTCCGAACGACTCGCCCCCTATCACTATAGCGCACAGCTGTCGGTCGCTTAAACTCCACAACTACTTGTGCGGCACTCTCTCACCCGAGTGCCCTTCTATTTGTCCCCCCCTTATCAAAGCGTATACTAAAATACACCTTCCAATTACTAATAGCAGTAGTGTTATAGGTGAACTGTCACCACGCACATCACAATTAGTTAAATTTTATTAAACGCATATTTATACCTCATATATACAGATAGTTATCGTAGATTTGCCAAGCAGTTAACCTCTTTGAGGTACTTCAAGTGTTCTTTCGTCTCTTAATCATACCTTACTTTTCTATTACCATGACATTCAGGCTACCGGCTTTTCTTATATCCATCACAATCGGCGTATCTCTCTACGTCTCGGGGCAAGATGTAGCCAAAGGAGATATCTCAAGTCATTCTGCAAAACAACAATTCGATATCGGATCGGCCTTACTTACTCCCGATGACGCATTGAAATCATTCATAATACTGGCCGACTCGCTCAACGCGACTGGATCACTGGCCTCAATCGATATCGAAGGGACCGCCTCGCCCGAGGGCCCTGAGAATCTCAACACAAGACTATCATACCAACGTGCCGCAGCCGTAAGAAACTATATAGTTGAAAATTCATCTATACCATACAACATTATCACAGCCACGGGTTCCGGTGAAAACTGGATGGATATCGAACGCCATATAACCGGACGCGAAGATATGCCTGTCGATGAAATCATACACATAGCCAACAACTGTACCGACCGAAAACTTGCCGAGCAGCGTCTGAGATCCCTCGACAGCTGGCCGACACTGCTGAACGTAATCTTCCCAAAGCTACGCCAATCAACAATCACACTACAGCTCACCGACAACACAACCATAGAGCACGTTGTCGAAAATGAAAACGACTATGATGAAATATCAGAGGAAATAACCGTAATGGAATATTCCATACCCGACAGTCTACCCGAGCCTGCCGATGAGTCAATATCTAAGTCCTAAGTACATGACAAAAATTTGAAAATATCAAATTTCGGCTTGTAGAGAGGTCTGAGGAGAACATTTGCGATTTC
>CAXHRO010000070.1:0-4750 GCA_964018905.1 uncultured Muribaculaceae bacterium | reverse complement strand
AACTCGCCGCCCTCGTCGAAGCCGCCGATGAGCTCCACTGCGACAACCTCCTTGTAATCACCAATTCGCAAGAAGGAATAATAGAGTGGAAACAAGCTAAAATATTGGTAAAAACAAAGCAACAATTCTGATGAACCCCCTGCTATAAATTTGTACATGCATATTAGATGTGTTATATCTTAGCCAGCTAAAAATCGCGTCTAATAAAGATTCATCTAAGGAGTTATACTTATCAAAATAGTTATACTATCGATGATGACATTACACTTAATATGTGTATAGATATCACTCTAAGTCGCTACAATAGGCGTCACAAAGACAGAGCACGAAAACGTCTTCAAGAAATATTCATTTGTTCAAATGTAACCGATCACATTATGTTTAAAGATGCACTATGGATTTCTGAGAATGTCAGTATCCCACTATTTTGCATGCAGTGCTTCGATAGTTTTGAATACTTGCCAGTGTTTCATGACGCAAAGTTCTATATCCTTTCTCTTTTTAGTAACCGCTTTTTTGTATTGATCCTTAATTAGTTGTCTACGGCACGCATTAGTGTCAGAGCGTCGACGTAACTGGCGATTCCGGCGGCTACGGCGCGAGCGTCCTGCATGGCGTGGACCACGGTGGCCTGGTTTCCGGTGACGTCCCCGCCGGCGAAAACACCCTTTCGAGTGGTCATCCCGTAGGGCTTCTCGCGTGTGAGCACATAACCTTTGTCGTCGACTTCTATTCCTGTAGTGGTCGAGACGATGCGGCTTGCGGGACGACTACCGACAGCGAGAATCAGCTTGTCGGCGGCTATGGCCGATGTCTTGCCATCGGTTTCGATTTCGATATCGGTGATGTGCAGAGTGTCGCCCTTGATTTTGGTGACTGAGCTATTCCATAAAAATTTCACGCCCTCGGCCACGGCGTCGTTGTATTCAGCCCTCAGTGCACTCATATGCTCGATGTCGCGGTGATATACTATAGTCACTTCCGAGGCCCCGAGGCAGAGGGCAGTGCGGGCCGCGTCGATGGCTGTGTTGCCGCAACCGACAACAAACACCTTGTCGCCTTCTTTGACGGGAACTTCGTGGCGGCTTATCAGTCCTGCGTTGTAGAGACTCACGCGGCGCAGGAAGTAGATGGCCTGACGCACGCTATCGTTCTCAATCCCGGGTATTGTCAGTTGGCGGGGCTTTCCGGTGCCTGTGCCCATAAAAATGGCATCGAAGCCTTGATCGAAGAGCTGGTCAATGTTGATATCCGGGCCGACTGTTACTCCGCAGTTGATGCGAACGCCGAGCTGACTAATCTTGTCGATTTCGCTGTTGACAATAGCCTTGGGAAGACGATACTCAGGGATGCCGAACATCAGCACTCCTCCGGGCTGTGGTTCCATCTCGAAAATCTCGACATCGAAGCCTTCACGGGCCAGTTCGCCGGCTACGGTGAGCCCGGCGGGGCCGCTACCTATGACGGCCACTCGTCCGCGGTTTTTCTGTACCATGGGTTGGCGCGTGAGGCGCATCTGAGAGTCGAAGTCGGCGACAAACTGTTCGAGTATGCCGATGTTGATATGTTCGCCTTTCTTGCCGAGCACACAGTTGCCTTCGCACTGTCGCTCGTGTGCGCAGACGCGTCCGCAGACGGCCGGAAGGTTGCTTTTTGCGTTGATTATACTCATGGCATTGCCGATGTTGCCCATGGAGAGCTGGTGTATCCAGTCGGGAATGTCATTAGCGACCGGACAGCCTTTCCGGCATTGCGGGACCTTGCAGTTGAGGCAACGCTTGGCCTCGGCGATGGCCTCTGCTATCGTATATGACTTGTGTTCCAATTCCTGTAGCTTTAGATATGATATTCCTTGAACGCTTCCATAGCTTCGTATGATGCCAGCCCCAGGGCATCGTAGAGGCGGGCCGTAGCGTGGTTGCGGTCTTCGGCGCGTTGCCAGAACAGGCGAGAGTCGTTGCCAAGATAAGGGGCGCTTTCCATCTGCGACGAGTGTTTGAGGATTGATTTGCGCTTGTGCATCAGCTCTTCAGGACTCATGGGTACGCACATCTCGATATCCTCCACAGGCCACTCTGCCCAGGCTCCGCGATACATCCACACGCGGCAGTCGTTGAGCCATTCCGCACCCGCGTTCTTTGTTTTGTCGATTGCAGCAAGTACGGCCTCGGTGCATTTGCGGTGTGTGCCATGGGGGTCGGCAAGGTCGGCTGCAACATAAATCTGGTGGGGCTTGATTTCTTCAATCAGGCGTGATACAATGTCAACATCAGCCTCCGTCATCGGAAGTTTTTCCACGCTGCCGCTTTCATAGAATGGCAGGTCAAGGAAGTGAACTCTTTTTAGTGGTATTTTATTGAACGTGCAGGCTGTGCGTGCTTCGCCACGGCGAATCAAGCCTTTGATATTTAGGATAGTACGCGAGTCGGACTCACCTTCTTTCTTTTGTTCCAGGAAATCCTTAACCTCGTTGTACATAGCCGAGATTTTATCACTGTCAATGTCGAAAATATGATTGAATCCGTTGACGAAGTGCATGAAGCGGGTTGCTTCTTCATCGCCCACTGCAATATTGCCCGATGTCTCGTATGCGATATGCACCTCATGTCCCTGGTTGACAAGGCGGTTGATAGTGCCGCCCATCGATATTACATCATCGTCGGGATGCGGCGAGAATACAATCACACGCTTGGGGTAAGGTGTGGCTCGTTCGGGTCGGTTGGTGTCATCGGCGTTTGGCTTACCGCCGGGCCAGCCAGTGATGGTATGCTGAAGGTGGTTGAAGAGCTTGATGTTCAATTCGTAGGCCGAGCCGTAGAGCTCGGCGAGTTCTTTCAGTTCCGCTTCCTCGTAGTCTGCCGAGGTCAGTTGCAGGATTGGTTTGCCTGTTTTCTGACTGAGCCAGACCACGGCCGAGAAGGCCAACTCATCGGTCCATTCGGCACCCTTGGGCATATTTGAGGCATCGAACTTCGGAGCCTCTGTAATTCTGTCGGTATAGTTAAATTTCATGATGGTAAGTTATTTCACTTCAAGATATGTAACCTTGTCCATATCTCCGTAATCAAGGTTCTCGCCTCCCATGCCCCAGATGAACATATAATTTGATGTTCCGGCGGCTGCGTGTATGCTCCATTCGGGCGACATCACGGCCTGCTCGTTATGGAGCCAGATGAGGCGGTTCTCCTGTGGCTCGCCCATGAGGTGGCAGATAGCGTTGCTTTCAGGCACGTTGAAATAGAAGTAGCATTCTACGCGGCGGTCGTGGGTGTGAGCAGGCATGGTGTTCCATACGCTACCGGGCATTAGCTCTGTCAGCCCCATCTGCAACTGGCAGGGGCCCTCATCAAGTACATTGTTGGTGATGAGCTGGTTGATTATACGGTCGTTGCTCTCTTCGAGGCTTCCGGCCTTGATGCGGTTAGCCTTGATTGAGCCCTTGCGGCCATCTATGGTTATGAGTTGGGTCTTGTAGGTCTTGTGGGCTGGAGTTGAGTTGAGGTAGAATTTCGCGGGCTTGTCCGAGTCCTTGCTACGGAAGGTAACCTCCTTGTTGCCGCGACCAACATAGAGGGCGTCCTTGGCCTGGAGTTCATACTCCTTGCCGTCGATGGTTACGATACCGTCGCCGCCAATGTTGATCACGCCAAGTTCGCGTCGCTCAAGGAAATAGTTAGCCTTTAACGGGTCGATGGTCTCGAGGACAACAGTCTTGCCCGCTGGCATAACGCCGCCGTAGATGATACGGTCGTACATCGAGTATGTGAGGTTGATTACGTCCTCCTCCATCACCGTGGACATCATGAAATGTGAGCGTAACTGCTCAGTGTCGTAATGCTTCACATCGTCGGGATGACAGGCGCGTAGTATAGTGTAATTAGTTTTGGCCGAAGCTGTGATTGCGGCAATAGCTAAGGCAATTGATAATACTCTTTTTTTCATTTTTTCCAGTTTTTAGCGATTGATAAAGCTTCTGCGCATTTGGCTGAGATTTCGGCGGGAGTGGCGCCTTTGGGGAAGAGCTTGGAGCCCATGCCCACGCAGTAGACTCCGGCCCTGAACCAGGCGGAGAGATTCTCCTCGGTGGGTTCGACGCCGCCCGTGACCATAAGCTTTGACCAAGGCATGGGAGCAAGCAGGCCCTTTATGAATTTCGGGCCGAGAACATCGCCAGGGAATACTTTGCAGAGGTCACAGCCGACTTCCTGGGCGAATCCCACTTCACTGACCGAGCCACATCCGGGAGTGTACGGCACGCCACGACGGTTACATACTTTGGCTACCTCGGGATTGAAGAGCGGGCCGACAACAAAACAAGCACCGAGTTGGATATAGAGCGCGGCAGTAGCGGGCTCGACTACTGAGCCTACACCAACTGCCATGTCGCAACATTCGCGGGATGCAAACTTCACCACCTCGGCAAATACCTCGTGGGCGAAGTCGCCGCGGTTGGTAAACTCGAAAGCCCGGATGCCGCCATCGTAGCAAGCTTTCATAACTGCGCAGGCCGTATGCGCATCCTTATTATAATATACCGGTACTATGGGAGCCTCGCCCATCTTTTTCAGCACCGAAAGTTTATCGAATTTAGCCATTATCGTTGTACACGTCCGTTAGCGTTACCCCCTGCGAGAGCCTCTACCTCGGCTATCGACACATGGTTGAAATCTCCGGGGATAGTATGCTTGAGAGCCGATGCGGCAACAGCAAACTCCAGGGCCTCTCCCTGGGTAGGCTTCGTGAGAAGACC
>CAXHRO010000069.1:0-5239 GCA_964018905.1 uncultured Muribaculaceae bacterium | reverse complement strand
CGGTAACCCCGGGTGAAGCGAAGCGGAACCTGGGGATGAGTAAGACCTCTGCTACGGGATAGCATCGGAGATGCGATATTGTGGTATGAATCACAGATAGTCATAGCGGAGATTATGTTGATGATCACACATATAGCTATAACGACGATATTGCAGATATGAGTATATTAACTTCTTTGAGATATTAGTTCTATAACACAATGCATTATTGTTAAATAATGCAATATCAGAGTGTTTAGTTACGTTGTACTTAATATCCGGGGGCTTTCTATGGATATTTATCAAGAAAGCTCCTGCTTTTATAAAAGCATAGATCTCTGGGCCAAGGAGAATCGATCTCCGAATCGGGTGGCTCTGCGCTCCAAGACTCTCAACAATGCGAGTTAATTTTGAAACATAGAACTGAACACCCTACTGACTATTTGAGTTTATACATGAGCAGATTACCGCAGTTGTCGGCCACCTCTTCTATTATCCTGCGGCATACTGTTTCCGGCAGTTTTATTTTGGTGCCGACCGCTATGAAATCTGAGATTGTCGGATGGCCTGTGCCGTTGACCGATGTGGCGTGTTCGCCGTTATAGCCTTCCGTGCATAGTGTAAGGTCGTATGCCGGGGCAATGTGCCATCGCCATTTGCCCGAAGAGTCTCGACGCACTATGAAACTGAAATTCTTGCAGTGGTCATCCTTGTTGTCGGTAAGATAGTTGAACACCATGCGCCTGAACATTTCCTTGACATCCTTCGGATTCTGTGTAAGAAAACCTGTCAGCGCAAGCAGATTGCTGTAGTCAAGAATCGGATTGCCGAGGGATATGCAGAGCAGTCCGCCGGCTGTAGCGGTATGCAGTCTTTCTCCGGATTGCGTCAGGTCGAAACGGCGTGAGGCAAAGTATTTGCCGTTCACAAGTTTGAAATCAGAGACTGTTATCCCGCACTTTCTTGCTGTCTCGTTGTAGATATATTCCTGCTCACCGATATTCTTTGGATCGTATGTATGTCGAAATTTTACAAGCCAGTGACCGCCACCGTCCGTAAACACCGCCTTCGGTCTTGCACCGCCACTGTTGCCGCTGTTGAAAAGCAGGAGTTCGGCATCATCGTCCTGTCGTTCCCGAAGCACTTCCAATGCCTTTTGCTGGAGCATATCGAGATCGTCAGTTTCCTCTCCTGTCACAATACTTGATACAGGCGCATAGGTCAACGCGCCCATGCCTCCGCTGCCTACGATGCTCAGCCTGTCGAGTGCTGACAGGTCAGAATCATTTATACCCTCGCGTTGCAGAGCCTTATGGAGCAGATAGCGTCAAAATACCGAAATCACCGTTAAACGGTGTCGGCTTGGCTATGAACATACCCGGTTTCAACGGCAACTCCAGCGGAGAGATGCTGAAACCGTCGGCGAGCCATTCCCGATCGTATTCAAAGACGCAGAGACGGTTGTCGGGAGTAAGCGACATAGTGCCTACATCGCGGTCGTGGTATTTTACGGAAAGTCGGTCAATCTTCATCATCGGCGCGGTTTTTACGGTTGTATGCTTTCTTCTTGCCGGCATTCTTGCGAATCAGTGTGAGTTCCTCCATTGTGGAATATTTGGGCGCGGCAAAAATGTCGCGTACTTCTTGCAGATAGTCCATCGAGATAGCAAGAAGTATCAGGTTCTTCAGAGATATGAGTCCTTTCTGCTCGAAGCGTGTTATGTTGGCAAGAGCCACGCCTGATTTCTCAGCTACAGCCTCCCGCGTCAAACCACGCTCCACACGCCTACTGCGGAAATCATCCGCCAACTTGCGGGCCACATCGTCCGCATCAGGCAACGCAAAACCGTCTAATACTGATAACATATTATCCGAATTATCCATATCGACTCAAATACTGGTTAAATATTATCAATTACAAAAATAGTGATTATTCCTGATACTGGCAAGCTTGTATGGGCATATTTCAGTTGCGTTTGTGATGAGTTTGTACAGCTTTCAGACCAAAACGAAAGATTGCTTTAGAGCAATCATCACTATAAAAAATGGCTAAAATCGAAAAATATCTTTGTACTCGAAACAAATTCTAATATTAACCAACTCATGTACGGCTGTATGTTAGGAATAGCACGCCTCTATACAATTAGTACCTGATAAACAGGGTGTTGATATTAAAGTTAAATAGTCGTCCGGACTACGTTATCTCAAAAACGGCTCTTTTATTCGAAAATATTTCAAATAAAAGAGCCGTGTCATACCACAACGTCGCATCTCCGATGCTATCCCGTGACTGGAGTGGCTCCCCCCCCAGGTTCCGCTTCGCTCCACCCGGGGTTACTGACAACCTCGCGCCAACGGCGCTCCGCTATCGGCCTTTCCGGGTGATCCGGCCGCGGTGGCCCGCTATCCGGGATTGGTCGTGGGGGAGCATATCTCTGACTGGGACCCCAGGTTACGCTTCGCTCCATCCGGGGTTACCGACCACCTCGCGCCAACGGCGCTCCGCCATCGACCTTTCCCGGGTGATCCGGCCGGCGGTGGCCCGCTATCCGGGATTGGTCGTGGGGGAGCATATCTCTGACTGGGGCCCCAGGTTCCGCTTCGCTCCACCCGGGGTTACTGACAACCTCGCGCCAACGGCGCTCCGCTATCGGCCTTTCCCGGGTGATCCGGCCGGCGGTGGCCCGCTATCCGGGATTGGTCGTGGGGGAGCATATCTCTGACTGGGACCCCAGGTTACGCTTCGCTTCACCCGGGGTTACTGACAACCTCGCGCCAACGGCGCTCCGCTATCGACCCTCCATCTGGGAAATCCGACTGAGGGAACTGTTGTGCTATATCCATGCACCGGTGGCTTAGGGGACTCGCATCTGTCAATGAGAGCATCGGCGCCTAAGGTGCCGGGGTAGTACCGATCCCATGGTCTACTATAAGGAAGCGCCGGAGGCGCGAGGTCGTCAGTAACCCCAGGTGAAGCGAAGCGTAGCCTGGGGGGCCACTCCAGCCGCGGGATAGCATCGGAGATGCGATGTTGTGGTATGTGTATTTCTTTTCTAAGTTCTATAATATTTTTGCGGGGACTTTGAAAAGTATTACTTTTGTGACGTTCATTCTTCTATTCAATAACCTCAAGCCGCAAAACCGGCTCTAATACCTGCCTATATGAAACAGTTCTTCAAGTTACTGACTATCCTGCTGGCCGTACAGGTATTTACCACAACCTACGCCCAGACTAACAACAAGACAATGGAACGACTTAATCCTACCTACGAGAAAATAAAAACGGGGTTTGCCACTCTACGCAAAGAGGTGGTGAAGGAACCTCAGGGTTTCATCAAGTATCCTTATCTTATACCTGCGGGATTCTATTCCCAGCTGTGGGACTGGGATGCGTTCTTCATGGCCAATCACTTTATCTCAAAGGGGGAGCCTGAGTATATGAAAAACTGGGTGATGACTTTCTCGCAAGGTATTGACGAGGATGGATATGTGGCGGGATGCATGACCAAGGATGGCCCCAGGAATGTCTACAGCGGCAGGTTTGCCATGAAACCGTTCCTGTCACAGGGCGCATATCAGTACAGCAAGGCCACCGGTGACTGGGAGTGGCTCAGACCGATATATAAATCACTGCAAAGTGTGCTCGACTACCGCAGGAAGACCCAGCGTGACAGCATAAGCGGACTGTATTACTGGGAGATCGCCATGCAGAGCGGAGCCGACAACAATCCGGCCATGAACTATTTCAAGGATGATACCCGATCATTCATCAGCACCGACGCTACCGCATTCCAGTATGGAGAGCTCCTCGCCCAGTCGGCCATAGCCGAGAAGTTAGGCTACAAGGATGATGCCCGTGCACTACGGGAGGAAGCCCGTAGCCTGAGGGAATCCCTTGACCGCATATGCTGGAATGACGAGGACGAATGTTACTACAATGTCGACCGTGAGACCCGCACCCAGTACCGGCGTATAGGCTATTCGACATTCGTGCCATTGATGTACCGCATGGCACCGAAGAAGAAAGGAGAGGCTATGATAAAACGTTACATGTTGTCGGATAATCACATGATGTCTCCATTTGGATTCAGAAGTATGTCAAAGAGTGATGTCGACTACAACAACAAGAACATCATCGTACCGTTCTCAAACTGGCAGGGTCCGGTATGGGGAATATGCAACTACATCTACTCGATAGGTCTGCACCACTATGGATTTGACAATGAGGTCGCCTGGATAGCCGAGACAGTGGGAGGGCTCATGGCCAAGGATCTTGACGACTATGGAACAATGCACGAGACATATCATGCCGAGACCGGCGAACCGCTCGCGCCGTCCAATTTCAAATACCGTACTCCCGAGGGTAAGATCCAGGGGTTTGTAAGCTGGAATCTGTGTATGGAGAATGTTTTCGAGGGTGTACTCTACGGCAACTGGATGCTACTGGATATCGACGGCATGGACTTCTGACGGAGTCTATGTCACATTGACTCCACAACAGCGCATCTCCGATGCCCACTACCACTTTGGTTATGACCATCACCTGGTTATGCTTATTCTCCATAGCTATAACCCTATATCACAAGCATAAACACATTTAACAACACTTTCCACGAACCGTCATCATATAAATTTAAATACGCTTTTAAACTTTATGGCATATTCACAAGTTATATGATTACACTCAATCTATATATTACGTATTATGGACAATTTTAATGAGATAATCAAAAGTTCCACGCCTACACTGGTGGACTTTTTCGCTACATGGTGCGGCCCCTGCCGCATGCAGGCTCCGATTCTGGAAGAGGTAAAGGAAAAGATCGGTGACAACGGAAAAATCATCAAGATCGATATCGATCTCAACCCCGATCTTGCGCAAAGATATCATATACAGTCGGTTCCTACTCTTATAATGTTCAAGAACGGCGAGCAGGTATGGCGAGTCTCCGGTCTGCAACGGACTACAGTTCTGATATCCAAATTCCAGGATTTCAAGTAGTATCCATTGCGCTTTTTCATACAGCACCCCGCATGTCATGAAGTCACTATGGCATGCGGGGTGATTTTTATCGGTTGTGAGGGTGTGTCAAAATAGGCACATCCTCTTTTCATAACCTGTTGTAAAACATAAAACAAAGCCCTGACTTTCTCAAGCCGTGGCTTTGTCATGTCAGAAAGTCGTTGTAACTTAGTGACATAAAACAAATTAAATGTCTACAAAGTTACATACAAAATCTTACAGTAACAACGACAGGCT
>CAXHRO010000068.1:0-6048 GCA_964018905.1 uncultured Muribaculaceae bacterium | reverse complement strand
GGGATTCGAACCCCCGGAGGTGTTACCCTCAACGGTTTTCAAGACCGCCGCAATCGACCACTCTGCCATCTCTCCTTTTTATGTTTCTGCGTTAAGCCTCTTGCTTTAACGGTTGCAAAGGTACATATTTTTTTTATTCCATGCAAATTTTTTCACTTCTTTTTGTAGCACATAAATATAATATATTACATGTCAATCTATTACTACACCTTTCTATTTCGTAGCACATCAATCCTCACCGTGATGCACGATATAGTCTTTCACTTCCTGGAACAGACGTGTGGCAAATACAAAGTCGTTCAATGCCTCGTTGGAGGTCTTGAATATACGTTTTTTGTCACCTACCCATGCTTTATGCCCTTTGTTGATGAAGATGATATTCTCGCCTATTCCGAGCACGGAGTTCATATCGTGGGTATTTATTATGGTGGTGATATTATACTCGTGGGTAATATCGCTCAGCAACTCGTCGATAACAATCGATGTCTTGGGGTCGAGTCCCGAGTTGGGTTCGTCGCAAAAAAGATAGCGGGGATTCAAGGCTATGGCACGAGCTATAGCGACACGCTTTTGCATTCCGCCTGATATCTCGCTTGGATATTTACTCTCTGCTCCGGTAAGATTTACGCGATCAAGACAAAAATGGGCTCGCTCCAGCTGTTCCTCGCGACTCATGTCAGAGAACATCACAAGCGGAAACAAGACATTACCCAATACGGTTTCTGAATCAAACAATGCCGATCCCTGGAACAACATACCGATCTCCTTGCGTATGGATTTCACCTGTTGCAAGTCCATCTTCAGATAATCACGTCCGTCATACAATATCTCACCCACCTCCGGCTTCACAAGACCTACGATACACTTCATCAACACAGTCTTGCCCGATCCGCTCTGTCCTATGATAAGATTGGTCTTGCCGGTATAGAATGTCGCACTGACATCGTGCAGGATCGTCTTGCCGTCAAACGATTTTGAAAGGTTCTTGACTTCAATCATTGCAACAGGAGTTTGGTTAATATTACATCAAACAACAATATCAATATACTGCTTGAAACAACAGCGTTTGTGCTGGCCTTGCCAACCTCAAGCGCCCCACCCTTTACATAATAGCCAAAGAATGAGGCTACCGTAGCAATGATGTAGGCAAACACCAGTGATTTAATCAAGGCGTACCATACATACCACTCGACAAAGAATGCCTGCAGACCATACACATATTTTGTCACACTGATCAAGTCGGTGACCATCGCGACAGCCATGCCGCCAAGGAATGCCGTCCCCATACAGAGCAATACAAGCACCGGCATGAACAACACGAGAGCTACCACCTTTGGCAACACAAGGAAGTTGGAAGAGTTCACGCCCATAATATCAAGAGCGTCAATCTGCTCGGTAACTCTCATCGTACCAATCTCTGAGGCAATATTAGAACCGACCTTACCGGCCAAAATAAGGCACAGGATTGAATTAGAGAATTCCAGCAAGACAATATCGCGCGTAGCCAGACCGACCGAGTAGGCTGGAATCAACGGTGACGATATATTGAGTTGCATCTGTATGGTTATCACCGCACCTATAAACAGTGACACGATCACAACCAGCGGTATCGAATCGACACCAAGCTTGGACACCTCGCCGAGTGTACGCTGAAGGAATACCCTCCAGCGGTCGGGAACAGCAAACACACGTTTCATGAACATGCAATAACGCCCGAACTGTGATATGGAGTTAATTAGTAACATAGATTGTCAATCTGTTGAAATCGACGACAAAGGTAGCAATTTGGATTGACTTAAAGGCCACATTTATGTCACAATAATTGTCCTTTTAGTACACTATCACATTTTAATAATCCATAATTCAGTACCACGGCGAGACATCAATCACACTAATTAACATTTACAACTATTTACTGTACAATACATTACACCAATTCAACATTAAAACAATGAAATAAGCTACAATTTAATGGGAAAATTTAGTATTTTTGCACGGAATTTTGCTTTGTGCATTTTATTAATCAAAAATACTAATAATATGAGTCTGAACATCATTGTACTCGCCAAGCAGGTGCCCGACACCCGCAACGTGGGTAAAGATGCAATGAAAGAGGATGGCACAATCAACCGTGCGGCTTTGCCGGCCATCTTCAATCCCGAGGACCTCAACGCTCTCGAGCAGGCGCTCCGCATCAAGGATGCCAACCCCGGGTCAACTGTTACAATGCTTACAATGGGCCTGCCCCGTGCAGCCGAGGTCATCCGTGAGGCCATGTACCGCGGTGCCGACGGCGGCATTGTGCTCACCGACCGTGTACTCGGTGGTGCCGACACTTTGGCCACATCTTATTCGCTGGCTCAGGCAGTCAAGAAATTCGGCAACTATGACATCATCCTCGGCGGACGCCAGGCTATTGACGGTGATACCGCACAGGTAGGCCCGCAGATCGCAGAGAAGCTGAACCTGCCTCAGGTAACATATGCCGAGGAGATTCTCGGCATCGAGAACGGTAAGGTGACGGTAAAACGTCGCCTTGAGCATGGTGTAGAGACTGTAAAGGCACCTCTGCCCTGTGTTGTAACCGTCAACGGATCGGCACCCGACTGCCGTCCCCGCAACGCCCAGCGCCTGATGAAGTACAAACGCGCAGTCTCAACGAGCGAGAAAGCCCATCTTGACGACAATCTCAAGGCATTTGTCGACGCACGTCCCTATCTCAATATTGAAGAGTGGAGCGCAGCCTATGTCGAGGCCGACCCCGAGCAGATCGGTCTACCGGGTTCGCCCACAAAGGTCAAGGCTATCGAGAATGTAGTGTTCACCGCCAAGGAGAGCCGTCGCCTCGACAACAACGACCAGGAAATCGAGAACCTCATTGTCGAACTCATCGCCAACCACACCATAGGTGGTTAATGGCCGGTAAATCAACTGAATCATGTCACAGAATAATCTGATAGTATACTGCGAGATCGAAGACGGCAAGATCGCTGACGTGAGCCTTGAGCTCCTCACAAAGGGCCGCCAGCTCGCTACAAAGCTTGGTGTCGAACTCCAGGCAATCGTGATCGGCGACAATCTCAACAATGTTGAAGAGCAGGTCTTCCCCTACGGTGTAGACACACTCTATAAGGTCGAGGACAAGCGTCTCTATCCTTATACATCCAACCCCCATGCCGCAGTCCTGATCAACCTCTTCAAGGAGATCAAGCCCCAGGTATGTCTCATGGGTGCGACATGCATAGGCCGCGACCTCGGGCCCCGCGTTTCATCGTGCCTTCACAGCGGTCTGACCGCCGACTGTACCGCCCTTGAGATTGGACCGCACAAAGATCCTAAGACGGGCAAAGAGTATACCGACCTGCTGTACCAGATACGCCCAGCATTCGGCGGTAACATTGTCGCCACCATCGTCAACCCCGATTGCCGCCCCCAGATGGCGACCGTTCGTGAGGGTGTAATGAAAAAAGAGGTATATGACGCCAACCATCAGGGTCAGGTCATCAATCTTGACGCCAAGGACTATGTAAGCGATACCGACTTTGTTGTCGAGATCATAGACCGACAGATCGAGAAATCGAAGGTAAACATCAAGAATTCGCCCATTATCGTAGCCGGAGGCTATGGTGTGGGAAGCAAGGAGAACTTCGACTTGCTCTTCGACCTGGCCAAGGTACTCGGCGGTGAAGTAGGCGCCTCACGTGCCGCTGTTGACGCCGGCTTCATCGAGCATGAGCGTCAGATCGGACAGACCGGTGTGACCGTACGTCCCAAGCTCTACATCGCATGCGGCATATCAGGCCAGATCCAGCACATCGCCGGCATGCAGGACAGCTCGATCATCATCTCAATCAACAATGACCCCAACGCACCAATCAACACCATAGCCGACTATGTGATCACCGGCAACATGGAGGAGATTGTGCCCAAGCTCATTAAGTATTATAAGAAGAACTCCAAGTAAGACAATAAAGCAATGGCTAATTTTTATACCGACAATCCCGACCTGCGTCACCATCTCTCCCATCCTCTGATGGAGAAGATAGTCGCTCTCAAAGAGCGCGACTACACCGACGCCGACAAATTTGACTATGCCCCGGTCGACTTCGCCGATGCGATGGACAACTACGACAAGGTACTTGAAATCGTAGGTGACATCTGCGGCGGCAAGATCGCCGAGAATGCCGAGGCAGTCGACCACCAGGGGGCTTCATGCTCAGACGGACACGCTCACTATGCCGACAAGACCGTCGAAAACCTTGACATCACCCGCAAGGCCGGTCTCATGGGCATGTCTATGCCCCGTCGACTGGGAGGTCTCAACTTCCCCATCACTCCCTACATCATGGCCGCCGACATCGTCAGCCGCGCCGATACTGGTTTTGAGAACCTTTGGGGACTACAGGACTGTGCCGAGACCATCTACGAGTTTGGTAGCGAGGAGCAGAAACAGAAATATATCACACGCGTATGCCAGGGCGAGACCATGTCAATGGACCTCACCGAGCCCGATGCCGGTTCAGACCTGCAGTCGGTAATGCTTAAGGCAACCGAGCAGCCCGACGGCACATGGTTGCTGAATGGCGTCAAGCGTTTCATCACCAATGGTGACAGCGACATCCATCTCGTACTTGCACGCTCGGAGGATGGCACCAAGGACGGCCGCGGTCTCTCTATGTTCATCTACGACAAGCGCGACGGCGGCGTTACCGTGCGTCGTATCGAGAACAAGATGGGCATCAAGGGATCACCCACATGTGAGCTCGTCTACAAGAACGCCAAGGCCGAACTTTGCGGCTCCCGCCGTATGGGTCTCATCAAATATGTGATGGCCCTGATGAACGGTGCCCGTCTCGGCATCGCCGCCCAGTCGGTAGGCGTGAGCGAGATTGCCTATCGCGAGGCACTGCAGTATGCCCGCGAGCGCCAGCAGTTCGGTAAGCCCATCATCGAGTTCCCAGCAGTATACGAGATGCTCTCGGTGATGAAAGCCAAGCTCGATGCGTCACGTTGTTTACTTTACGAGACAGCCCGCTATGTCGACCTCTACAAAGCCTACGAAGACATCGAGAAAGAACGCAAACTCACTCCCGAGGAGAAGGCCGAACTCAAGACATACCGCAAGTATGCCGATGCCTGCACCCCACTTGCCAAGGGTCTCAGCTCGGAGTATTGCAACCAGAACGCATATGACTGCATCCAGATACACGGCGGATCGGGTTTCATGAAAGACTACGCCTGTGAGCGTGTATACCGCGATGCCCGTATCACATCGATCTACGAGGGTACAACACAGTTGCAGGTAGTGGCCGCCATACGTCACGTCACCACCGGCACCTACAAGGCTCTCATGGACATATATGCCGACATGCCCTTCAGCGAGACTCTGGCTCCCGTCAAGGAGCGTCTTGCAACTCTCGTCGAGAAGTATCAGGCTGCTATTGACACTGTCCAGTCTGTCAACGACCCCGTCTACACCGACTTCATGGCACGTCGCCTTGTCGAGATGGCCGGCAATCTCGTGATGGCATATCTGCTCGCCACCGATGCTACCCGCTACGGAAGCGAGTCTATGGCCAAGAGCGCGCTTGTATACGCCAACATGGCCGAGGCCGAGGTTAACAAGCACAGCTCGTTTATCGCCTCGTTCAAGCCCGAAGAGCTCGCCCTCTACACTCAGGCATAAACAAATCCACTAAAAAAATCAGGCGGGTGATTTGCAACAAAAAAATGCAAATCATCCGCTTGCTTTTAGAACCGGTTCGACAAAAAAAATCAATACCACGAAAGCTGTCATAACGTCACAATATCGAGTGTTGGAGCGTCTATTGGACATACAAAACTCAACCGACATGAATCACATCAAAGTTTTCACAATTCTAATAGCCATGTTGTCGTCATGCCTACGCATTTCAGCATCAAGCGAATGTGTAGCCGATTCAATAATTTCAGACTTCGACACGCTCATACGGATTATTGAAGACACTCACCCCGACCCATATACCAATCACGGTGGCCGTGTGTTCTACCACAAACACGCATACGATA
>CAXHRO010000067.1:0-6659 GCA_964018905.1 uncultured Muribaculaceae bacterium | reverse complement strand
GCTACAACAGAATAACCTTGCTGACTGATTATGAATGTACTTGTAATAAACGGAAGCCCTGAAATCCACGGTTGCACCGATAGGGCTTTACAGGAAGTTGAGCATATCCTGAACCAAAGCGGGATGGACACTCATCGTGTAAATATAGGCAACAAAGATGTCAGAGGATGTATAGGCTGCCGGAAATGTCGTACTACTGGCAGATGTGTATTCAGCGATGTTGTAAACGAAACTGCTCCACTTTTTGCCGCGTGCAACGGTCTTTTGATTGGTACTCCGACCTATTTTGCCGGAGCCAATGGCCAGTTGCTTTCTTTCCTTGACCGATTGTTTTATTCGACTATGGGAGCTTTTGACAAGACAATGAAGGTCGGGGCGGCAGTCGTTTCATCCCGGAGAGCCGGTTCGACTTCCGCTTTCGATGAAATCAACAAATACTTCACAATATCGTCAATGCCGGTAGTATCCAGTACATACTGGAACGAGGTACACGGTTATACCCCCGAAGATGTTGAAAAGGACATAGAAGGACTCCAGACCATGCGCAATCTCGGCCATAATATGGCTTTTCTTATAAAAGCCATAAAGTCAGCCAAAGAAACCATCGGGACACCTGAACAAGAAAGAGGAGTCTTTACCAATCTGTCCGAAAGGATTTTTAGCAGAGAATAGGTGCAATTAGGCGCATCAGCCGGCGGGTTTGCGAGTATCGTCTTTCTGATACTGAGATAATACTCGTGTCCACGCTCGTAGGTGAAACCCTCGATTGTTCTGAAAGCCATCCGTTGCCAAGCATCTGGATTGTCGGGCAACTTTACAAGCATACATTCGATCGGATGTTCTTTCTTGTCATCACCCCAGTAATAAGTAATACCTGTCTCGGCGGATACCTCCATTCGGATTTCCCTAACTGTGTCTTTAGGTTCGTCATCTCCGCAAGCCGACAAGATAAGACATGTGGCTATAGAAATTAGAATCAGTTTATTCATAACCTATAGCCAATTATTCCACTGACCCGGTGGAGAGATTAATTAAAGAAAACGTGAGCCAACTATGCCACGTCCAAACTGATGGTCCTGAGAAAACCAATGATGCAGATGTAACAATAGCAGCCCACGCTATACGCGTGAGAACCACTATGCTATCTCTTGCATCAAGACTACATCTCGCAGAGAGACTTGTCAAGCGTTATGGCAGCGGATGGGGATTCAAGAAGCTGCAACATTGTCTACGCGCTGCGTATACTTTTTCGGAGGTTGAGATTGACTACGCAGTGCGTAGACAATTGAGCTGGACACATCTCCGATCACTTATGTTTGTCGAGGATGAACTCGCCCGAAAATTCTATATGGAGATGTGTCGGTTGGAGAAATGGCCGACCCGTACTCTTGATGAGAAAATCGACTCGCAACTTTATGAGCGGACTGCTATCAGTCGCAGACCTGAAGAAATAATCAAGGCTGAACTTGACACGATGAAGGACACAGACCGAATACACCCTGACCTTGTGTTCAGGAGTAGTTATTTCCTCGACCTTGTTGGACTGCCTGACGTATTCAGCGAGAGCGACCTCGAAACTGCTATCCTAAACCAGATACAGCAGTTCATAAAAGAGTTCGGTTCTGACTTTGCTTTTGTTGACCGTCAGAAAAGAATCCCGGTTGACGGCACTGTCTATAAACTTGATTTATTGTTCTACCACAGAGGATTACACCGCCTGGTAGCAATCGACCTGAAGCTGGGTCGCTTCAAACCGGAACATGAAGGACAGATGTTGTTGTATCTGCGTTATCTCAACCGCAATGACCGCAGGGAGGGAGAAGAAGCACCCATTGGATTAATCCTATGCTCCGAAGGGAACACGGAGCATATCGAATACCTGATGCTCGAAGAGGATTCTCCGGTAAAGGTAGCCCAATATTACACAAAACTACCCGACAAGAAACTCCTCTCCGAAAAACTGCAACGAGCAAAGCCATCGCCAAAGAATATCAGCGAAACAGGAATGGTGACGGAAAACCGTCAGAAAAATAGAACAAAGTCGAATTAAAAATCACTAAAAACACATAAAATCCTTGAATCAGCTCTAATTTTCTTCTCATTTGCTCGTTTAGTAACCATTAGTACACATGCGCACTGTTATATTCTTGTATAACAATAATATATAAGGGCGTAACAACTCCTTCTTATAAATTTTAATGTTGTTTAGAGTTATGTACTCTGTTATAATGCCATAGCTGCCAGCTGTTGATTATATTCTGCCAAAGAATATAAGTACCTGGGGCTATCGAGGTTATGGGGATAAGGTAGGTGTATGAAACCCAGATGGCGAATACCGTGTTTTTCTGTCCAAGTCCCTGACCTCCGCTTATACGGTCATTGTACCATCCTCCTATTATCTTGCCGGCCGCAAATTGCACACAGCAGGCTACAAGTCCGACAACCGACAAAGTGACAATAAGATGAACGGCGGCATTACTGTTGACTATTGACCTCAGAGTCTGACCGACGACAACCATCAATGCGATGCCCCAAAGATAAAACGCTACAGATCCGCAATACCTAAGTATAATATCAAGGACTTTGGGCAGAAATATCCTTACACCCCATGCCACAAAAAACGGGAATATAAGCAAGGGAAACACCTGTCGACTAATCAGTACGAGCTGATGGATGAATGATGTGTCTCCTTTACCCTCAATCAAAGGAAAGACCAAAGGGATGGCGATTGCCGCGGCAAGGTTGCTGGTGATTGTATAAGAGGTGAGTGAAGCCTCGTTGCCTCCGAGTTTCCCGGTAATCACAGCGGCGGCGGTCGCTGTAGGTGCGATCAGACACACCATAGCTCCCTCTGCCGCTATCCTGTAAGGAAATGAAGGAAACGCGAAAAGCAGACCTCCTATAAAACCGCACGATATAAGCTGAAGTGCCACAAGTATCAAGTGCCATTTCTTCACCTGCATGTGTGCGGGATTGATTTTGCAGAATGTGAAAAACAACATCACAAAAACCAACACCGGTATGAAATAAGACACAAAAGACTCCGTGACACCTTTAAGCGGCGAAAGAAATCCAATCAGATGAAAAGCCAGAAAAACCAGTATTCCGACAGCTATGCTGATTGGCAACGTCCACTCCTTGTATATTCGTAATACAGCATTCATGCTTGTGACATACAAGACTTGTAAATATCTACAAGTTCATCGACCGTAAACGCACTGTCGGACGCAAGTTTCTCCGCAGCTTCACGCAGGCGTGATTCTTCAGGAATCTCGCCATATTCAGCATAGCATACCGGCAAGCCTATTGATTTGAAATAAGTTCTAAGGTCGTCACATCCAACCTGAATCAAGTCTTTCTCACCGGCAAGTTCAGGAAAAACAGCCACCAGATACCGCTCAACATCAGCCTGATGATATTTCGCTATTGCTCTCAACCATTCAGGGAATAAGACAGTGAACGCCTGACGGTAATGCAGAGGCATACACAATCTTATGACCTCCACATCGTTGTAAAGGCTGAAACACCATGATAGTTGCTTTCCGCAATACAATAGTTTGCTTGTCGTCATGGCAGATGCCCACATCTGAGTGGCTCGGGCATCGTAATCCTGCGGGTTTTTCTGGACTGTAGCAATACTGTTTCTTACCGAGTTCATTATGCTCAATCCAAAACTGTCGGTCAACGGGAATGAGCCTCCCAAAAACGGCACACTTGCCTGAATGAATGTAACAATTCCGGCGTATGCGCTCTGAACTTTATCAAGAGTAAACGTAAATTCGGGATTCAGCAGCGAAAAATCTGCAAAGAAACCGTACAGCGAGCCGTGTCTGCCTGTTTCGGTATCATCAATCTCCGCTGATGCGTCTGCCTCCGATCCACCCGAAGGATAGGTCGGCACACACCCTATGATAAGCCGTTCCTCATGTCCGGTCACCGGCTTGTCGAATGTAAGGTATTCCCAGATATCATCATGCTTTGCTCCAAATGCTATCATTTTGGCTATGTCCATACAGGAACATCCGCCAACGCCGATAACGCAACCGATGTTGTGCTCATGGCATAGTGAGATTCCCTTTTCCACATACGTGTAATAAGGGCCGGTACATCCCGGCAGCTCATACCATCTGATACCGTTTTCGCCCATTATTGCTGTCAGGGCTTCATAGGCACCGTTGAGCTTTGCCGAAGCTCCGCCATATACAAGCAGGACATCACTTCCAGCCGGTATCTGCTCAGGAAGATGCGACACCGCATCTTTACCGAAGAATACGTTGACCGGGGTCTGAAAATGGAAATTACTGCAAGTATAATTAGCCTTGTTGGTCTTGTCTTTGTCCAAGACGGCTTCCATTCTGCTTTGTTTTTCTTCTGCCATTTGTTATCAAATTTTATATCAGTCAGGAAGTTCGGCACGAGTCAGAATCCTCTGCTTGTCCTCAAGCGACATATTGAAGAATCTTTTTTCTTTGTTCAACGCATGGATCTGTTCCATTTCTTCCGGAGTGAGTTCAAAATCGAATATATTGATATTTTCTGAAATATAACCGTGGTCTGTCGCACCCGGTATTACAGAAAATCCTTTCTGTATGTGCCAGCGCAATATTATCTGTGCCGGTGTTTTGCCATGAGCTTTGGCAATGTTCATCAACACCGGATCTCGGAACAATGCTCCGTTGCTCATAGCACCACCGAGAGGAAACCAGCATTCGACCTGAATGTCTTTCTCAGTGGCTTTCTCTTGCCATTTTTCCCGCTGTGCGTATGGGTGAAGTTCAATCTGCAAAGCCACAGGCTTTATTCTTGCCCATTCGTTGACGGCGGTGAAAAGTGTGTCGGCTGCATCGAAATTACTGATACCGAGTGAACGGACTTTACCGGATTCCACTGCCTTTTCCATATCGCGCATGCGCCGCGCCAGTCACCGACAGGCTGGTGGATATAGAGAAGGTCGATATAATCTACTCCTAGCTGTTCAGCATCTTGTCAATGCCTTCGAGTGTTTTTCTTCGCCGTATTCAGTCGGCAGACCTTGCTCGTAATCCAGATGTCTTCACGAGGCACACCACTTTCCTTAATGCCCTTTCCGACACCTGCTCTATGCCGTAGGCCGTGTGGCGTGATCTAATATGGTTCACCGTTAACCCCTTTTCAGCGCAAGCCAAGATGCATCAGGTCCAATTCACTGCTGTCACCGGGGCACAAGATTGAACGTGGGGAAAATCCAAAGGCCGCGTGGCATCTATCAGCCCGCTTTCCAGAAAGACATAAAGGCTGGTCTTCAGAGTTGTTGTCCTGCAACACGGAAATTGCTTTTGTTGCGAATGTGCAATTGTTACAAGACACGCACAGAAGCGTTAACATGTTCTTTGCGTCGACCATTAAGTGCGATTCATTTTTACAGGATACACCTTTTCAGTCTTTATTTTACAGCGGCACCAAAATATATATTACCTTTTGCGGTACGGCACCCTTGATTAATACCGTCAATACGACATTGCCGGTCGTATTTGTACGTTATATTGGCACTGTCGTCAACGCGCCAGAACATTTTAACTCCGACGATTGCCGGGAAATCATTCTAATTGCGTCAGCCACTCTCCGCGGATGTGCTGCTATCCTTTCCACCGAATCCTTCAAGATGATCTGCGGCAGGTGTGATTTCAACAATCTTGGCAAGTGTCTCGTCGCGATATGTTGCCGCATAAGTACAGAAAGGCACCACAGTCTTCGGCGAAGTCGTAACTTTCGCAAATGTGTGGATAATCATCGGAGCCTCATGCCACCAACCGGGCAGCCTATGATATCCATCATAGTCGTCCCAGTTTGCCACCTTGTCCTTTATCGCAGGACGGGCGTTGGTATCACGTTCTTCAAGAGCCACTTCCGTACAGGGTGTGTACGCTGTAGGATAAGGTACTACCGGCTCTATTCTGAACAGTTCACCTTGAGTCTCTCCGGCAATGTAGTTCGCAACAGTTTCCGTGTTTCCTCCCCAACTGAAATAAGCTATAAGGATTTTGTTGGGGTTGGCTGCTCCGAGTGAGAGCGGGGCAATAGCTAATGCTATCATCGCTATTGCAAGAAATGTCAGTTTTTTCATATTATTCCTGATTGATTTGTTTATTCGCCTAATGTTTTGGTAAATACGAGAGATATGAGCTTCCATTGCCCGTTATCCATAAGATACGTTTCAGTCACATAAAAAGGAAAGCGGACTTCATGCCCTCCTACAACAGAATTAAGATGTATAGTGCTGTAAACTGTCGCAGTCGGACCGGCAAATTTAACTTCCTGCTTATGTATCTCAGCTTTCTTGTACCAGATGCCTCCATCCCTGATTGTATTCAGCTCGGCGTTCTTGCCCCAATATCCACCCATGTGTACAAACTGTGCTGAATCATGGAAAAGGTCTTTGAGTCTATCAACATCTTTATCTGACATCCATAGCCATTTGTCATTTGACAAATCTATTATCGCCTGTTCTTCAGAAGAAAAACAAGGAGCGACTTGTGCGGTCAATGAGACTGCACCTAATACTAATGTGATAATGGTCAATATAAAACGATTCATAGTGTCTGTATTTTTTGCAAAGTTACAGACACGATGACAATGGGTTGTTATGATATTTTCGGAGGGAACAACCGTTTTTACTGAAA
>CAXHRO010000066.1:0-6717 GCA_964018905.1 uncultured Muribaculaceae bacterium | reverse complement strand
CCGAAACAGTAAAAATCGTTTTCAGTCAACATTTTGGCGGTGATGCCGATTACTATCATCATGACATAATATTCAATATGTCTCCGACGGAACTATGGGTTGGCGATAAAAAATATGAACCATTCCAACAGCTTGTATATCACTTTAGAGGAATTTACGAATAACAAAAACCATATTCCATATGAAATCGATTCCATTCATCTTCATCGTCTCTCTTTTAATGTGTGCCTGCACCGATGATAAAGAATAAGGGAAAAATGTTTTTCATCAAATTTCGTATCTACCAACAGCCTTTGGAAATTCGGTAAAGGTGAGTTCAAGGCAAATATCGACTATTCATTCAACCGCGTGACAGCCGATGCCAAGAACGACAGCAAGATGCTTATGTCGATGGGTAACATTGACCTCCGAACAAAAGAAAGAACTTATTGAGCGACTGACAGCGACAGCCTCCGAGATAACCCATATCCCCGAGCAATTCTTCCCCGTCACAATCAAGCAATTGCCGGATGAAAACTTTGCCATAGGCGGCAGGTCAATAGACGAAATCAAACGCAATTATAATCAATGAGCCTTACTCTCAGACCATATCAGTCCACTGATGCCAAAGTAATTACTACTTGGCTTAAATGTGAATATCTTACGCGCCAATGGTGCGCCGACCGGTATGAGCGTTATCCTGTTACTGCCGATGATATGAATTCTTATCATCAGCAATTCATTGACGGACAACGCTCGGTTGCGTTGACGGTGGTTGACGGTGAAGAGGTCGTGGGCTATATAACATTGCGCATTCCTGCCGATGATCCGACAGAGCAACGTATAGGTTTCGTCATTGTGGATGATTTGAGGCGTGGCACAGGATTGGGAAAATCCATTGTCAGCATGGCGGCTGATTATGCTTTCCGCACCCTCGGTGCTACAAAAATATCATTGGGAGTATTTGAAAACAACCCGGTAGCTATCAGGTGCTATGAATCGGTAGGATTTCGCCGTGTTGTCAGGCAAGAGATAGAGAGTTATGAGTGTCTTGGTGAAACTTGGAATTGTATTGAAATGGAATTGTGGAAATATACGGTCAGGATGCCTCTTGATTCTATGTCATTAGCCGAACTGTGGGAACTATTCCCTATAATTCAGACTCCGCATCAGCCTCAGTGGAAAGAATGGGCAGAAGACGAGATACAAGAACTTTCTGGAATATTGTCTGCTTACTCTCCTATAATAAACCATATCGGAAGCACTGCCATTCCCGGCATACAGGCTAAGCCCATAATAGATATTCTTGTTGAAATCTCTACCGGCACCGATTGGAAGCGCATTAGGCTTGAAATGGAAACCGCCGGATACATCTGCATGTCATCATCCCAAAATCGTATGAGTTTCAACAAAGGCTATACTCCGGAGGGCTATGCCGAAAAGGTATTTCATGTTCATATCCATGCGATCGGTGATAATGAAGAGATTACTTTCCGTGACTATCTCAACAGTAATCAGTCTGTAGCCAAAGAATATGAGGGGTTAAAACTTAGCCTTTTGCCTAAATTCAAGAATAACAGAGACGGTTATACAGATGCCAAAACCAATTTCATTAAAGGAGTTTTATATGATGCAAAAAACAAATGACATCTTACCGGCGAATGATAAATCCAATGCTCTGATAATTAGGTTGCAAATTAGTGGCACGGCAAAATCTCTGTTTTGCAAGTTGCTGATATAAGCGCATTTTGACTGACAAGGAGCAAGTCCCTCCAGCTCCAAGATTAACACTGATTATAAGTGGCGTATACAAACAATACCCAATTTTATACCCAAGAATGTGAGATTGGGTGTCGCTTTTTATAATGGGTGTAAGGTTAAAATCAGAGAAAGACAGAAAGGGAAAAGTATGAAAGAAAGGTCCAATAGCCCGAAATTATAATTTCGTAATCATACGCTATTGTTTCATACATTAGTTGATACTCGATAGCAATAATCTCGTGGAATAGTCGTAATTTTGCGCTATAAAGCTTATGGATAAACGCCTTGTTTTCACTACATCCACGGAGATTGTCCGTGTTCCTTCCGATACGGTTGTATATATCACAGCCGACGGGAACTACTCGGTCATTACGTTGACCAATGGCGAGAGCTTTGTCCTGACTCTACAATTAGGGCAGATAGAACGGCGTATAGCCGAGATGCTGGATAGTGATGACAATCGTTTTATACGCATCGGTAAAAGCTTGATTGTTAATCGTGATTTTATCGCTTTCATAAATCCTGTCCGTCAAAAAATGATTTTGTCGGACTGTCGCACTTTTCATCATGAAGTATCAGCATCCAAGGAGGCATTGAAAGCATTGAAAGAACTTTTGGAAAAGGAGGCTGTAAGATGAGTAATCTACATGGCGACATAAATGATGATGAAATTCGCATAATTTCATCCGGAGAAGTTAAGACCGAAAAGAAAAAACGTAGGATATTACCCGTATTTTTGTGGGTGTTTTCTTCATTGTTTCTAATCATAGCATTAGGAATAATATTCTACTCTTCCGTAGAAATTGATAATGAAAGACTCAATGAGGGAGTAACTGGACAACCTGCTATAAGGACAACGACTGTGGAGGGTTACGACAAAGTAGAGTCACCGACTTTTACCATTAAGACTGACACTGTAGTAAACGGGATCGGGCTAAGTATCCTCACGCCCAATAACGCTACTCCTGTGCTTGAAATAGGTAACGAAGTCTTAAATGATTCATCAATTGTATTGATAGCTCAAGCTGCCGATGTGCGTGGTGACAATGGTGGTATTGTCGGTTCTTTTGTTGTTAAAGGTGAACTTATGAGTAAAGGCGAAGCCAAGGCCGGCTTTTGCTCTATTATCAATGGAGATGTAACAGTGGGAGTTGCCGACGCCACGCCTATGTTTGAACAAGCGTTGATGTCTAACGGATATTTCTTCCGGCAGTATCCTCTTGTCGTAGGAGGGCAGATAGTTGAGAATAAGCCTAAAGGAAAGTCGATACGGAAGGCATTGGTCGAACTGGATGGAAAAATCAGCGTGGTAGTCAGTCGTGATAAGTTGACATTCCATGATTTTTCCCAAGTTCTGACAGATGTCGGGGTCAGCAATGCCATATATCTTGTAGGGGGAGATGCCTATGTCAGATGCGTGGATGCAGGAGGCTCTTCATTTACCATTGGTCGAGAATGGGATAAAGAGATAGACAATGTGAATTTTATAGTGTGGCGATGAGATAAAATCCGTTTCATACACTCACGACGACACTTCATACAACGCCCGGCAATTCACTTTGTAGGGCGATTTTTTTGCCCGAAATTCGCATCATAAATCTGACTGAATATGAAATATCTGACTCCATTTATGGCAATCCTTTTGATGATTGTCGCATCGTGCTCCAAGACGCAGCCGCCGCAGGTTCACGAAGAGGTTAATTCTGTGTATTATTGGAAAACTGTTTTTCATCTTGATAGTGTTGACATTGCTTTTATTAAAAAGCATGACATAGGACGTATCTATCTTCGTATGTTTGATGTGTCGGAAGATACCTATGCCCATGCGATAGATGAGAAAACTGTTCCGAATGCTTCGGTCAGGATTGAATACCAGGATGAATATTTAATAAAGGATTCACTCCGCGACAAGGAATTTGTTCCGGTTGTCTATGTCACACTAAACGCACTGAAAGTGATGAAAGGGCATGAGGGAGTACTCGCCCGAAATATTGTGACGCGAGTCAGAAATATGTGCGAGTATCATAGCATTCCCAATGTCAATGAATTACAACTGGACTGCGACTGGACAAAATCTACCGAGAAGTCCTACTTCGCGCTATGTGATTCAGTTAAACTTGGTATTGCAGACCTGCAATTGCCTTGGCGACTGAGTTCAACTATAAGACTACATCAATTATCAGGCAATGTGCCGCCTGTTGACAATGGTGTCTTGATGGTATATAATACGGGGAGTTTCAACGACCCCGATGCCGCAAACTCCATCATTGCCGAAAAAGATGTGGAACCATACCTCAAGCACTTATCCGATTATCAACTTCATCTTGATGTGGTATATCCCACCTATTCATGGCAACTGCTGTTTCGCAAACGACAGTTTATCGGACTTTTGAATGGGTTGAACTTGACAGATACCACGCAATTTTCATCTCGTGGCGGGAATGTCTATATCTCCAGACGTGACATTCCATATAAAAACCGCTTGATATTCAAGGGCGATATGGTACGACAGGAGACCTCGGATTTTGAGGATATTTCAAATGTTAAGCGTATGATTGACCGTAAACTTTCAAGCCGGGACTATTCAAATATCTTATATCATCTTGATTCAAAGAATCTTTCAAAATATTCCGATAATGAAATCAACGAAATTTTCTCAGTCTCTGAGTAGCCTGATTCTTATTGTAGTATGTGCAATCGAATCTTACGCCTGTGGACCATATAATCCGATTATACCCACACCTGAGTTTTTCAGCTTGACCGGCTCTCATAAGAATATGTCGGAATATGAGCGAGAGGAAAACCTGAGGTTATGGCAGTCCCTGACATCCGAACGTATCCCTCTCCCTGACATTGAGAAGGTGGTATATCGTGATTCCAGGAGCCGATTTTATTATCATGCCTGCTACGAGCCGACCAAAGCCGACAATCTGTTTTACATATATCTGAATAATTCATGCGACGGTGAAATCACAGATTTACTGGGTATTGCAAAGAATCTGGAGGAAAGATGGCGAGAAATACGTTCACCGTGGTACTATCCCCGCAAACGTGACCATAGCGGAGATACCGGAGATTTCCATGATATTATCGAGCGGTGCAAGGGCTACAATGGCGAGCGGCTGAAAGACCGCTATGCCTTGCAGGTGACGAGAGCCTTGTTTGCTTCGCGTGACTATGCTTCATGTATAGAATATACCGACTCGGCTTTTGCCGACATTCCCGACTCTAATCTGATGAAACGGATGGCTCAAAGATATGCGGCAGGATGCTGGAGCAGACTTGGTGATGTGAATCGAGCGGATTCTGTTTTTGCCAAAGCCGGTGACATTTGGTCTCTATCGGTTGAAGACCCGGTGAAATACATGGCGGAAAGAAATCCAAATGCGCCCCAATTGATAGATTATATTCGCGGTAATGCTACAGATACCACATTTATGCAGGGAGTCAGACCCATTGTCGTTGAGCTTTTGAGAAACAATAAAGTGTCTTGCCGTGGAGACTGGAATTTTGTAATGGCATATATCGACAACGAGTTTAACAACAACAAATCGGTGGCTCGTCAAAATATACATAAAGCATTGAAACAAAAATTATCATCTGAGGAATTGGAGAGCCTTGCCCGCGCATATAAGATGAAACTCGATGCACAGGCGGGAGATTTGTCGGATTTACTAACCGATCTCAAATGGTTGGAGCGAAAAACAGATCTGCTCAATCCGGATGCCGAGGAGTGGATAAGAAGATGCCGGAACATAATATATGTCGATTGGGTGCCGACGTTATGGGGCATGAAAGATTATAGCACAGCGATATTACTGTGTGCATATGCTGATAACCTTGCACCTTCAGAGCAATGGCATGGGGCATGGACTAATGACGAATCGCATGTATATTGGTTGCCAACTCGGGTCTTGAATATTTCGGATATGCGTGAAAGCGAAGAATATACGAATCACGTAGATTATGGTAGCCTGTCTTTCCAGATGATGGGAAGTCTTACGTCGGCACAACTCGCCTTTGTCTATAATCGTATTCTCAAAGATACGCCATTATATACTTTTCTCCGGAGCAAAGCACGCACCGATAAAGACTATTATTATGAGCTTATAGGGACACTTGCACTTAGGGAAGAAAACTATAACCGTGCCATAACATACCTTTCAAAAGTCAGTGAGCATTACCTTAAAACGATGAATATTGACAAAGGTGGCTATCTTTGCAGGGATCCATTCACGCCATATCCCTCAAGATGGAAAGTGTGGACAACTTTGTACGCAGGAGCTGAGCCATGGGAATCTGAAAGTCAAGCAATAAGCCATACCATCAAGTCGAATCCAAAAGCAAAATTGGATTTTGCTCGCAAGATGCAGGAATATAAACGACAGATGACGTATGGTCATACTTCAGATGAGAGAGGTCTGGCCCGTATGATGTATGCCATAGGCCGACGGAACTCGTATGAGGAGTGTTGGGCTCTTACACAATATTGGCGAGGTGAATGTACCGGTATCTTTGAGCCTGACCTACAATACTGGGAAGACGATTTTGCACAAAAACGCTACGCTTTTCTATACGATTATGAAGAGACTATCGGTCATAAGGCTACTGAAAAGATATATGACGATGAATTAAAGGCATCACTTGCCATGCTTACAACCGATGAAGCAAAAGCACAGGCTCATTTTACCCTGAATAATCTAAAAACTATTGTGAAATATTACGGGGATACCTCAATAGGTAAATATGTAAAAACTTCCTGTGATAATTGGCAATCATGGCTTTAGGATGCTACCTCGCAAAGCATAAAGATTGATTTAACAGTAGGCATAGATAACTGTGGTTGGAGCGCAAGGAACAAGTCCATCCAGCTCTACCAATGTCAGATGAAGGACAATGAAAAGAGGCTGTGTCGTAATTAAGGTTTACGGCGCAGCTTCTCATTTTTAGAGCTCTGAGGTTTCGGTATTTTTCAGG
>CAXHRO010000065.1:0-7338 GCA_964018905.1 uncultured Muribaculaceae bacterium | reverse complement strand
CGGAAGCCTTTATAAAGGCTTTAGATGAATATATTGATTATTATAACAATAAAAGAATAAAATCCCGGTTAAAAGGAAAGAGTCCGGTACAATACCGGACTCTTTCAATTACTGGATAATGTTTAACCTGTCTAACTTTTTGGGGTCACTTCATAATTACGACACAGCCTCTTATACGGGGCCTTACTTTGTGGACGGGAGTGACAGTAGCCGGCGTATTACCGGCTCGAGAGAATCGGCAAAACGCGTGGAGCCGAGATCGGTCATATGCAGCGCATCGACCGTATGCTCGTTGTCATCGCCCAGCAGGCCCGCCGACGGGAGGAAATGCAGACCCGCCATGCCGCCGGCGACAAGGTCGTCATAGCGTCGACGCATCATGGCGTTGTGGCGCGCTACAGCATCACGCATAACCGTGTCAAAACGACACCTCGGATGGTCGAGACACTCGATGAAGAGGATCGGAACATCGGGATGGGATGCACGTATAATACGGGTGAACGGTATCATCAGTGTGTCGATCTGCCCAGAAGAGCAGTTGGGCACGAAATCAAGGATCACAAGCCCGGGATCAGGAACAGCGGCGATCACATGCGCAATCTCAAGGTCAAGCTGGCCATTGCCTCCAAAACCGAGATTGATGAAATCACGGTTAAGACGCCGGCGTAGTATGTTGGTATGCGACATGCCCGGACGGTTGACACAACCGCCATGAACCAGGCTCGTCCCATAATAAACGACAGGCCGGTCGACGCGCGGCAACTCCAAATCGGGACCAGACACTTCATATCCCTGTGGCACACCTATATACAGACTGTCCACGCAGTCATACAGCGACAGGTACAGCATATACCGGCGTGGCATGGCATCCATATTGCCTATGACACATGTCTCGGTGACAGGATTTGCCAGATCGGGACGGGCCGTGTTGACAAATGTCCATGTGGAATCGGGCAACATGGTATACAGGTCAAGACCGCGCACACCGGTAGGTGTCATCTGCTCCAGGCGGTTCATTATGACCGATTTCCACTTCACATGAATGGCAGGAGCATCGCTGTCAAACCGTATTGCCATTCCCGAGGAATGACGGCCATTGTAAAACAGCGCCGGACGCTTGACCTGAGACTCGAGCGAATCGGGAAGACGCTGGTAACGCAAGGCTGTCGACGCCCGGTCGGCAGCTTTGCCCAGAAGTGGAAAGGTGTCGGCCGAGTGCCAAACGATCTGTGCCGTAGCCGTGACGGCACAGCACACGATCGCGGCAATAAGTAAGGTCGATTTACGAATCATTTTCAGAGGCCTTTCACAGATTGTTTATTCCATTCCGAGAATACGACGCATGATCGGCTCCAGAACATCGGCATAGCGTATGAATCCAAGGTCGGTGAAGTGAATCGCATCGACAAACGCCTCATAGTCATGCCCCACAATATCGGTAGACGAAAGGAAATGGAGATTTGGGTAACGCGTTGTAAGAATGTCGTATTTCTCCTTCATTAGACGGTTGCGGTTAGAAACCTGGAAGGCGACCTTCTTGTCAAAGCGTGTGTGGGGGAACACGGGATCCTCGACAAAGAGGATAGGAATGCCTGGGTGAGCCTTTTCGATAATCTCGACAAACGGTATCATGAGGGTATCGATCTGCTCCTCGTTGACATTAGGAACAAAGTCAAGAACATACATGCCGGGATCGGGCACGGCGGCGATAACATCGGCAACCTCAAGATCGAGCTGGCCGTTGCCGCTGAAGCCGAAGTTGAAAATCTCGCGGTTGAGACGACGGCTCAGAATATTTGCATGGGCCATGCCTGCACGGTTGGCGCATCCGCCCTGCAGTATGCTGGTGCCGTACATTACGACCGGCTTGCCAACCTCGGGGAGCGAAACCGACGGCCGGCGCAGAGTGAATTCCTCTCCGACACCGATATACAGACTGTCCACCCCGTCATAAAGCGGAAGGTAAAGCATATATTCACGCATCACGGGATCCATATTGGAGATGACATTGGCCGTAGTGGTCTTGTTATTGAGATCGGGACGTGCGGTATTGACGAATGTCCATGAAGAGTCGGGCATCATTGTGTAGAGGTCAAGACCACGTATACCGGTGGGTGTCATGTGGTTCATCGAATTCTTGTAGAGATTGGTCCACTTTACATCGATAGCCGGGGCATCGCTGGCAAATCTAATGGCCATGCCAGCCGAGTTGGTGCCGAGATAGTATACCGCGTCACGTTTTACCTTGGTCTTGAGTGAATCGGGGAGTCGCTGATAGCGCATCACAGTCGAGGCAGGGTCTATGCCTTTGCCCAGGAGAGGAAGAGAATCGGCCGAGTGCCAGATCTTACCGCCGGCATTAGCCGAAAGTACAGTCGCCGTAGCGACAAGGAGTGTTGTGAAAAGTTTCATATATCTATCGGTTTATCTTTTAATTTCGAGACGGAACGGGGCAGCCGGAATCATCATGTTGTTGAACAGCGTGGCTTCGTAATAGTTGTGATAGCCGTAACGCACCTCCACGGGATCGGGCACCGGCGACCACACAGCGACACCGTTACCGCCGAAAGCCTTGGCCTTGGCGTCATGTATATTACCCTGCGAGTCAACGATCTCGAAGCCGTCAAGATATCTCTGTGTAGGTATCAGTCCATTGCCGTGATTGTCAAAAGTAACCCAGACACTATTCTCGGCCTCATTATAGGCGCATGAGCGAGCCACGGGTCCCTTGACATCGGCGCCATGACGTCCATAGGTGCCGTCAAGAGCCAGACGGGCCAGACGGCGTCCCACCTCCAGTTTGAGCGGAGCATGTATGAAGATACTGTCGCCTATATCGCCGGTCGTTATCATGCCCACATGGGGAGTGGTGTCGGCGAGACGTGTCTGAACCTCACGGAAGTCGGCCCATGCCGTACCCTGCGGGTCACCGGCATTATGTGGTACCAACTGTACGTAATATACCGGCAGTGTATCGTTTGCAAAAGTCTCACGCCACGCTCGCGCCCACACAGGGAACAGCTTCTCATATTGGGCCGGAGCCGGATGGTTAGCCTCTCCCTGATACCATATCACGCCCTTTACCGGGAAGCCCTTCCACCCCTCGACCATGCCGTTATAAAGCAGAGTTGGAGTTCCTTCGAGCCAGCCGAACTCGGTCTGCCCGTCGTGAGGAAGCGTGATATCGGGAAAATCGTCCACAAATGCCTCTCGCGGCATCCAGGCCTCGATACGTGAATTGCTCCAGCAACATTGTATGAGTCCCACCGGGATATCGACAACATCCTGCAGATAGTCGCCAAAGATATATCCGACCGCGCTGAAATCGCCCACCGAAGCCGGAGTACATAGTGTCCATGTCGCGCTGTCGATATCGGCCACCGGCGTTACCGACCATGCATGCTTCTGGCGGAAGAGTCTCACCGGCCTGTCGGCATCGGCCCCGGCAACCATATCAAGAGTACCCTCGACCGGCTGTCCGTGGAATCCACGCATGGGCATCTCCATATTGGACTGTCCGCCACACACCCATACGTCGCCTATGAGAACACCGCCGAGAGAGATACTGCCGTCACGGTCAGAGACTACAATCTCATACGGTCCACCTGCAACGGGAGTGTCGAGCGACAACATCCAGTTGCCACCATCATCGGCACGGGTATCGGAAGTTCCCGAACGCCATCCGGCCCTGACCTTGACACGTGAAGCCGGAGCAGCCGTGCCACGCAATGTCACACGGGCCTGTTGCTGGAGTACCATATCGCCTGTAAATATCGGATTCATTCTCACCTCGCCATGCATCCCCTGTACCGACATGAATGCAAGCGTCATAGCCAGTAATCTGTTTATGATCGATTTCATGGATAAATATTCTTATATTCTACACTTTTCATCTCCCGATTTGCAAATATACTCAGAATTTCACAAACCAGCCCAAGTTTTTAAAATATTTTCATAAATTAATTGCATTTTTAGAAAATTAGTGCTATTTTTGTGCAAAACCGCTGTCACTGCAATGACAGACAGCCATATGACTCAACATCCATAATCAATCAATACCACCAATGCCATGGCATACGACCTGTTGAAAGCTATAGAATCGGGTAGCAAGAACGCAATACTCAAGAAGCGTATAATCAACTACTATATCTATAACGGCAACTCGACAATCTCCGAGCTGTCGCGGGCACTTGACATCTCAATCCCCACAGTCACGAAGATCATCGAGGAGATGTGCGAGTCGGGGCTACTGCTCACCTATGGCAAGCTCGAGACATCGGAGGGACGCCACCCCCACCTTTACGGTCTCAACCCCGACTCGGGCTACTTCATAGGAGTGGATCTCAATCTCGGATCGCTAAATATCGCGCTGATGAATTTCAACGGCGAGATAGTAGACCAGCGCATGAATGTCGTCAGCGCCATCTCCAACTCGGCCGAAGGCCTTGAGACACTATGCAACGTGATCGAGGACTTTGTAAACTCCATCGAGGTAGACCGCAGCCACATACTCAATGTTAATGTCAACATATCGGGCCGCGTCAATCCAGAGGCCGGATACAGCTACAGCTGGTTCAATCTTGGCGAGGAACCCGTGGCCCAGATCATTAGCCGCCGCATAGGATTTGAGGTGACGGTAGACAACGACTCGAGGGCCATGACCTATGGCGAATACCTCTGCGGCAACATCAGCAACAAGCGTAACATATTGTTCATCAACCTATCATGGGGTCTTGGACTGGGCATTATAATCGACGGCAAGAACTACTCGGGTAACTCGGGTTTTGCCGGAGAATTCGGCCATTATCCATGCTATGACAACGAGGTTATATGCCACTGCGGCAAGAAAGGATGCCTCGAGACCGAGGCTTCGGGAATCGCAATCCACCGCAAACTGGTGGAGCGCGTAAACCGTGGCGAGACATCGATACTGTCGAAGTCGATCAAGGAAGATCCGTCAAAAGTAAGCCTCAGCCACATCATCGACGCCATCAACCACGAGGATGTGCTATGTATCGAGCTACTTGAAGAGGTAGGACACAACCTGGGCAAACATATAGCCGGCCTCATCAACATCTTCAACCCCGAGGAAGTAGTAATAGGAGGCATACTGTCACAGACAGGCGACTATCTGGTACAGCCCATACGCAGCTCGGTGCGCAAGCATTCGTTGAATATGGTAAACCGCGATACCAATATCTCGCTGTCGCGCCTCAAGGAGAAGGCGGGCGTGATAGGCGCATGCATGATGGCACGCACACGTCTCTTTGACGGCTCGATGGTAGCGTCGGCGCGAGAGAATGCCAAGACCATACGCTGACACCATACAGGCACAAATAGGCTTTAATAAGCCCCAATAGGCAACATAGACAATTTAGCCCCCGTTCCCCCAATACGATATTAAGGCGGGGAACGGGGGCCTATTGTTATGTCGACAATTCGGCGGCAGGATGCTGTCGCACCACATCCCGGCACCAGTAATTTTAACAGTTAATATTGGGATAGGTCGGCGGGATTTTGTAACTTTGCCGCACTTTTACGTGCCTATGGCACTTTGTGGAAAAATTTGGCTGCTTGCAACCACATGAAAAAATGCTAAAACTGCACCGTCCATGCACAGCGTCGCTATCTGTCGCAGTCAACCCTAATATATCGGGATTTCCCGCTACCGGGTTGCCGGATGACAGGCATGAGACTCCCCACTGTAGTTTTTCTCCGCTTCATGATGTCGCAAAGCCGCCGCTCTGCAACCCATACGGCATTAACCGACCGCGACAACCGGTCACGAAATTTGACAATATCAAAAAAGTACTACAGACAAATGAATTATCTATTCACTTCAGAATCAGTTTCGGAAGGCCATCCCGACAAGGTGGCCGACCAGATCTCGGATGCGCGTACTCGATGAGTTCCTGGCTCATGACCCACAGTCAAAGGTTGCATGCGAGACTCTTGTAACTACCGGACAGGTAGTTGTGGCAGGCGAGGTAAAAAGCAGAGCATACATTGACCTAATGGATGTCACCCGCCGCGTGATCAAGAACATAGGCTATGACCGTAGCGAGCTTAAATTTGACGGCGAAGCATGTGGCGTGCTTTCAGCACTCCACGAGCAGAGTGCCGACATCAACCGCGGTGTAGAACGCACCGAGCCCGCCGAGCAGGGTGCCGGCGACCAGGGGATGATGTTCGGATACGCTACCAACGAGACCCAGGTATACATGCCGTTGACAGTGACTCTCAGCCATGCCCTGCTCAAAGAGCTGTCAAAAATACGCCGCGACCTCTCGGCCATGACCTATATCAATGACAACGGTGAGCGCGTGAGCTACCTGCGTCCCGACTCAAAGAGCCAGGTGACAGTGGAATACACTGAGGATCACAAACCAGTCAGAGTACACACCATCGTACTGTCGACTCAACATGACGACTTCATCAAAGCCGACACCAAGCGTTCACAGACCGAGGCCGACGAAGAGATGCTCGGCATCATTGCCCGCGATGTACGCGAAGTTCTTATTCCCCGCGTCAAAGATGCCCTTCCGGAGAATCTGAAGTCTCTGCTTGATGACAGCTTCGTGCTCCATGTCAACCCCACAGGCAAGTTTGTAATCGGCGGTCCTCATGGCGATACCGGTCTGACCGGCCGTAAGATCATCGTCGACACTTATGGAGGACGCGGTGCTCATGGCGGCGGAGCATTCTCGGGCAAGGATCCAAGCAAAGTAGACCGTTCGGCAGCCTATGCAGCCCGGCATATCGCCAAGAATCTCGTTGCCGCAGGCGTGTGTGACCGTGCACTCGTACAGGTAGCCTATGCCATCGGTGTGGCCGAGCCTGTCAGCCTCTATGTCAATACCGACGGCAGCGCACGTGTTGAAAAGACCGATGCCGAGATTTCAGAGATTGTACGAGGTCTCTTCGACATGCGTCCGCATGCCATTGAACAGCGCTTCAAGCTTCGCACACCCATCTATCTGGAGACAGCAACTTACGGACACCTCGGCCGCACGCCGCGCAAGGTCACCAAGCATTTCCAGTCTAAATATGAGGGTGAAAAGGTGATCGAAGTTGAGCTATTCAACTGGGAGAAGCTCGACTATGTCGATGCGATCAAGAATGCATTCGGGATCTAACCGCAAATCACTGTTTTTCCTGTTTTAAATCGCAAATTACGCTGATTACGGGATCCCATTACCTTCCATTCCCGAGCAATTCGCCATCTGTCACCAGAATGCACCGGCTACGACAGTTGTGCGCTGGAGGCTGTGTCGTAATTAAGGTTTACGGCGCAGCTTCTCATTTTTAGAGCTCTGAGGTTTCGGTATTTTTCAGGCG
>CAXHRO010000064.1:0-8479 GCA_964018905.1 uncultured Muribaculaceae bacterium | reverse complement strand
AGGGCTGACTCCTGCAATAGGTGCCAGCCCTAATTTTTCAATCGCTCAAAAAAAGTTTAGCGGACAGTAATAATATCGATTCTGAAAGTTATCCAATTAAAATTGCAATATACGATCCTGATAAAATAGGATGTAACAATATTTATACTGTAATGAATCGAAAGGATAAATTGACCAGGCTCTATTATTTTCATATTGTACACTATACAACACCTCAAATATATATATATATCAATAATAAATCTATCGTCGATTTGGAAACTTTTTGTTCGGAATCTGATCTAAGCGGCATATATCTTAACAAGTCGATAATAGTCAAGCTATTAGGTCTTGAATACAAATTCAACAGGCGACATCCAATTAATGTTGTACCTAACACTATCAGTTTACAAAGATGATGTCCTATTGCCACACATACATTCACGACCGCGATGCTGCTCTGTTCGATATTCTGTTTTTCACATGGGTTGCACCCGTGCCTATTATAATCACGTAGCTACGCTACTTGCTGATTGAGTCTTAGGTTATCTGAAATCAGTTTTGATGCAGTTGTCCTGCTATCAACCATCAACTATAAATTATCAACTATAAACTATCCACTATCAGCCTCCGTTGAGCATCGCGCTGGGGGTCGCGTTGTATTGTTTGGTGAAGCAGCGGGTGAAATACTTCGAGTCGTTGAAGCCCACCTCATAGGCGATCTCGCTGATGTTCATGGCACGCGTCTCACGGTTCTTCAGTATCAGCTCACGCGCCATGTTGAGCCGGTAACTGCGTATAAGCTGGCCGGCACTCTGTCCCATAAGGCTCTGCAGCTTCTTGTTGAGCAGACTGCGGCTTATGCCGAGAGCCTCGGCAAAGTCTCCCACCTCAAAGTATGAGTTCTTGTAATTGCCTTTCACGGTCTCCATCACCTGGTCGATGAACTTCTTGTCGCGCGACTCGCCGGCTATCTTGAGCGTGGATACATCCATACTGTCGCTGAAGTTGTGCTGCAGACGGCGGCGCGTGCGCAGTATGCCCTCGATCCTGGCCAGCAGTACACGCTCGTCAAATGGCTTGAGCAGATAATCATCGACACCTATTCGATAGCTGTCTATGCGCGACTCGGTCGACGTCTTGGCCGTGAGCATGATGAACGGTATATGGCTTATCGCAAAGTTTTCCTTAACCCGGCGCGACAGCTCCATGCCATCCATCACCGGCATCATTATATCGCTCACCACCAGGTCGACAGGCGTAGCGAGCAACGTCTCGAGCGCCTCGGCACCGTCTGGCGCCTCGATAATATCATAGATATCGCCGAGTATCGAGGTTATGAACTTTCTCATATCCTCGTTGTCCTCGACAACGAGGATAGTCGGGCGGGAACCACCCGACTCGCCGTCGGCCGACGGCTCGTTACCGGGCACTCCTGCCACGGTATCCGCCGGCTCGGCCAGTCCCTGGCTCGCCGTGACCGGAAGCACAACCCTGAACGTACATCCCTCCCGACGGTTGTTACGGGCCGAGATCGATCCGCCATACACCTCGACGATACTGCGGCATACATATAGGCCTATACCGCTGTCACCGGCTCCAGAGAAAGGATATTTAAGCTTACTGTCACCCTGGTAGAACCGATCGAACACACGGTCTATGTCACTGTCGGCTATGCCGCTGCCGGTATCACTCACGGCAATATACAGCGTTCCTTCTATACCGTCAGGGCCCTCATCCTGAGGCTTATGCTCGCAGGCTGCGGCATAGATGGTGACACAGCCGCCATCGGGAGTATACTTGATGGCGTTTGACACGAGGTTGACAATGATCTTACGCAACGACTCGCTGTCAAACGCGAACTCGTCGCGCCACAGCCTCAACAGACACCTCATCTCTATATGACGGTCGGCGGCGGCAGCGGCGAACGGTGCCACCACCTCATTAACAAACGCCCTGAAATTACCTCGCGTAATCATGATCTCCATCTTGCCCGACTCGACCTTGCGGAAGTCCATGAGCTGGTTGACCAGCGTAAGCAGATATTTGGAGTTACGTTCCACCAGCTGCAACTGCTCTATGACCTTGGGATTGGTGCTTAGCTTGAGAGCACGCTCTATGGGACCTATGATAAGAGTGATGGGTGTCCTGAACTCGTGCGTAATATTGGTAAAGAACGACAGACGGTCAACGGTCATCTCCTGTATCTGGCGGTTCATCTCGGTAAGCTGCTGCTTCTGGCGGTTTATCTCCTCGTTCTGGGCGACAAGCCGCTCGTTGCGCTCGGCAAGTTCATTGGCACGGTGCTCCACAAGCATCTTCTGCTCGGCAAGCTGGGCGGTGCTCTTGTCGATCTGCTCTCTGAGCAAGCGACGCTGTCGCTTAAGGCTCGAGACCCTGTGCCTGAACAGGAAAAGTATCGAGGCGGCAAGCACCAGTACAACCAGAACAATGAACCATAGCGATTTATAAAAATATGGCTTAACAGTCACAGCCAGTTCGGTCACCGGCGCACCGGGATCATTGCCCCCGGGCAGATATTTTACCTGTAAGACATAATCACCCGCCGACAGATTGGTATAACCGGCCCATCTACGCTCGGGAGAGACAGTTATCCAATCCTTGTCAAACCCCTTGAGGCGATAACAGTATACCGCATCATTGTTACCCCCGAAGTCCAGCGCCGAGAACTCTACAAACAGCGACCGGTCACTCTCATGTATGGTGACACGGTCAGCGTAGGCCACGTCAAGATCGGTCACCTTGCTGGATGCCGGGTTGACGACAGTGTTCCCCACAAGCAGGCGCGTGAACACAACCGGGAAACGAGCTGACTGTGTATCATCACCGTCAGGCGTGATCTCGACGACACCACATGTAGTGCCGAACAGTAGCCGCCCGTCCGAGGCACTGTACACCGCGTTCCAGTAGAACTGGTTGTCGGGTAACCCGTCGAAAGTGGTATAGTTTGAAAAACGTCCGTCGGCCGGATTAAGACATGACAGACCATTGATCGTCGATATCCACAGATTGCCGAAACAGTCTCCGGCGATACCCTTTACTGTATTGTTGCTGAGACCATCAGCCACCGTATATACCGAGTAACTGTACTTGCCATCAGCATCCCTGCGGCCACGATAGACACCATGACCGTTGGTGCCGACCCACATGGTGCCGTCATGGGCCTGATAGAAACATGTGGGCTTCTCGGGAACCATCGACCCGGGAGAGTCAAGCCTGTAACGCATGTAACGGTACGGGAACGTACCGTCCTGACGTCGATCGGCAAGATCAAGCACCGTAAGACCGTCGGCACTACCCATCCACAGTCGCCGGTCACTGTCGACAAGCGCTCCGATATAACCGAAGGCCCGGTAATCGCTGTCGGGAGATATCGCCGGCCTGAGACTGCCGTCGGCAGGGTCATAACACAGTATGCCGGCATTGGATCCCACAAACATACGCCCCGTAGCCTCGTCATGGCAAAGGACTCCGACAAATGACATATTGAGACCGGGCAGACAGTCCGGCGCCAGGCGTCTCACACGACGATAGGGCTGATGCGGTACTATCACATCAATGCCGCCACCCCAGGTGCCTACCCACAGATTCCCCTCGCGGTCAAGATCCAGAGCACTGACCGAGTTATGGCTTATCACACCGTCGGCCGCAGTGATGTGTCCGAATGAAGCGTCCCCCGGGCGGCGGACATTCAGTCCGCCCTCAACGGTACCCACCCACAGCGAGCCGTCGGGAGTCTCGAGGATCGAATTTACCGGATTATCGGATATAGACCCGGGGTCTTTGGGGTTGTGAACCATTGACCGTATGTGCAGACGCCGCGGAGAAAGGACATTGATGCCTCCACCCTCGGTGCCTACGAAGATTTCCTCTCCGTCCACAAGCATCATGTTGACAAACTGATTGTTTATATTGTGAGCCGGATCGTCGGCACGTTCAAAATCATCATTTATAGGATTGTACACACATATCCCCTTGAGTGTGGAGACAACAAGACGGTTGCCATCAGTGACCGCAATATCGGTAAGAAAATTCTGAGGCAGAGAGCGCTCGTTGGCCGGATCGTTCAGATAATGCTTGATCATACCGCTGGCAGGATCATAACGATACATGCCGTGATCGGTCGATATCCACACCTGCCCGTCTTTCTCTACAAAATCGCTGAAATATCCCACATCGGGAAGATCGCTGAGCGACGGCGATACCGGCAATAGTCTCACAGGACCGTCACCACCGGTTCTCGCCCTATACACAGTCCCACCTACCGGTAGCCATACATCCCCGTCTATCTCCCTTACCACTATACCCTGATAGAAGGCTCCGGGCACCGGCACAGAAGAAATCCCCACGACACTGCCCTCATCATCGAACATCAGGCGGTAGACAACCTGAGGCCCACTGAGCCACAAGGCTCCATGCGAGTCAAAGAACAGATTGGACACACCACGTACCATTATAGAGTCAAGCTTTCCTGTCGTGTCACCTATCTTTGCCACCGAGAGCGTAGAGAGTTCGATCACATCGACACCACCCTCTCCGGCCACCCAAAGACGCCCATGGCGATCCTCGACGACAGCCCTCACAAAGTTGCTCCTTATATGACGGTTGACACTCGTATCGTCAAAATTCACAAAGTCATACCCGTCAAAGCGCGATAATCCGCCACCCACAAAAGCCACCCAAAGAAATCCCTTGCTGTCCTTGAATATATCATCGATATGGTTGCACGGCAGCCCATCGGCCATCGTATAACATGCGATATTGTAGTTGTCGAGAAATCTCGGTTGCGCCGCCACCTTCATGGCGGTAACAATGGCGATAAACATGACAACAAGGATGGTGATCTTTCGTAACATTGGATGTTTCATGGTTTGATATATGGCTGTTATATGCCGTTTTACATGGTCAAATTTAGCAATTTAATCATTACCACCAATATTTTTAAAAAACAAAATATGTAATTCCATAAAAAATACATAATGTACACCATTATTATCGATTTATACCCCATGATATTATGAAACAATAAATAACTTTACAAAAATTTTTTTATCCAGATCAGACCCATGAATCTCAAACACCTGTGTTTCACTTCACTCATTACAGGGATCGGACTCACGGCCTCGGCCGATGTGTTCACACCCACTCCGTCTCCCAATCCCTGGGCCGACGACTACACCCCGGTATCCTCGCTCGAGAACTATCTTGACTGGGGCACATACAATGTCCACGATCCATCATGCATCAAGGCCGGTGATTACTATTATATGTATTCGACCGATGCTATCTATTTCAACCCCGCCAACCGTCACAGGCATAGTCGCCACAACGGCCATAATGCCCGCCCCGTGGTAAAAACCGGATTCATACAGGTGAGGCGCTCGCGCGACCTCGTCAACTGGGAATTTGCCGGATGGGCCTTCGATTCCATTCCGGCCGAAGCCGCCGACTGGGTCAAAGGCCTCAACAACGGACGTGGCCCCGGCAATCTATGGGCTCCGTACATTTTAAAGGCCGGCGACACTTACCGCCTGTATTACTGTGCCTCGGCATTCGGTAAACCGACATCATACATCGGCCTGGCCGAATCATACTCTCCCGATGGACCATGGACACAGAAAGGGTGTGTGGTGCGCACCAGCGAGTCGACCCCGATGAATGCCATTGACCCGAGCGTGATCATCACCCCCGATGGCAGGCACTGGATGCACTACGGCTCATACTTCGGCGGACTGTACTGCGTGGAGCTTGACCCCGCGACCGGTCTCACCATGAGGCCCGGCGATCTTGGACACCTGGCTGCCCGACGCGCCAACTGGCGTGTGGACAACCTCGAGGCACCCGAGATATACTACAACCGCGATCTACAGAAGTACTACCTCTTTGGCAGTTACGAGCCACTTATGACAACCTACAACGTGAGAGTGTGCCGTAGCGACAAAGCCGAAGGTCCGTTCATCGACTTCCATGGCAAAGAAATGCGCGACACTACCAACAATTTTCCTATATTGACCGCTCCATACGACTTCGGCGGCCATGACGGCTGGGCAGGCACAGGCCACTGCGGCGTATTCGATGACGGCACGGGCCGCGTATTCATGGTGCATCAGGGACGCCTCGCTCCACGCAACGAGCTGATGGATCTACACCTGCGCCAGGTATTCTTCACTACCGACGGCTGGCCGGTGGTATCGCCCCAACGCTATGCAGGCACCCCGACACGACACTTTGAGACCTCCGATCTGGCCGGAGTTTGGGAAATAATCCGCGTCGAGGATCCCCGCAGTGACCGCGGTCTTGAAGCCGGACAGGTGCTATGGGGCGAAGGGGGACTGGCCACCGGTGAATCCAACAGCAGCAGGGTGTGTGCCGTTTATCCCGACGGATATCTCACCTCAGGTGACAGCAATGGCTCATGGTCATTCGACCCAGCGACACAACTTATGACAATCACCATAGGAGACGAGACGGTCTCCGACCTCATCATACACTCGGGCCACGACTGGGAACGACAGGCAGATACCGTCCTGTTCACCGGTCTTGACTCCCGTGGCCGCTCGGTATGGGGCAAACGTGTTAAATAATATGGCAAGACATCATCACTACGCCACACATCACTCTAACAATTCTAAAAGATTGTCTAAAACTCTTACCTATAAACAACCAATCACTGATATCCAATGAAACTAATTTCTCTCGCAGCCGGCGTGCTGCTCGCATCGGGGCTATCGGCCTCAGCAACCACCGACAAGGCTGTCGTAACTCTCAACGACAGCCCGTTTGCAACCGATATTATCATGCCCGAGATATACGGCCAGTTTGCCGAACACCTCGGCACATGCATCTATGGCGGCCTATGGGTAGGACCCGAATCACCGATACCCAACACCAACGGCTACCGCAATGATGTCCTTGAGGCTCTGCGCCAGCTTAAAGTACCCGTACTACGTTGGCCCGGAGGATGCTTTGCCGACGAATACCACTGGATGGACGGCATTGGCCCGAAAGAGAACCGCCCACGCATGGTCAACAACAACTGGGGCGGAACAGTGGAGGACAATTCGTTCGGTACACATGAGTTCTTCAACCTGTGCGAACTCCTTGGTTGCGAACCATATCTCAGCGGGAATGTAGGCTCCGGCACCGTTGAGGAGCTTGCAAAATGGGTCGAATACATCACCGCCAAAGATGGCCCCATGGCCACACTGCGTAAACAGAACGGACGCGAAAAGCCATGGAAACTGAAATACCTCGGTGTGGGCAATGAATCATGGGGTTGTGGCGGCGACATGCTGGCACCATATTATGCCGATCTCTACCGCCGATATAGTGTGTACTGTCGCAACTTCGATGGCAACCATCTGTTCAAGATCGCTTCGGGAGCCAGTGACTATGACTACGACTGGACCGAGACTCTTATGCAGAAAGCCGCAAACAAGATGAACGGCATTTCACTGCACTACTACACCTGCTATTCATGGACCAAGTCAAAGGGACACGCTCTCGACTTCACCGACGACCAGTACTACTGGACCATAGGCAAATGCCTGGAAATAGAAGATGTAGTAAAACGCCATGCTACCATAATGGATGTATACGATCCCGACAAGAGAGTTGCTTTGATGGTCGACGAGTGGGGCACATGGTGGGATGAAGAGCCGGGCACCGTACGCGGACACCTCTATCAGCAGAACACCATGCGTGACGCAATGGTCGCCGCCCTGTCGCTCAACGTGTTCCACAAGTTCACCGACCGTGTGAAGATGACCAACATCGCCCAGATAGCCAACGTCTTGCAGTCCATGGTACTCACCAAGGGCGACCAGATGGTACTCACACCCACCTACTATGTATTCAAGATGTATGTTCCCCACCAGGGCGCGCGCGTAATACCCTGCCACATAGAGAGCAAGACTATGAAAGCCGAGAACGAGCGCTCCGGAAAACCACGCTCGTTCCAGACCGTAAGCGCCACAGCCTCAGAGAAAGATGGCGTAGTGACCATCTCGCTCACCAATGTAGACCTCACCAACGACTGTGAGGTAACAGTCGAATTAGGCAATATTACAAAGAAAAACATATCGGGCGAGATACTGACATCCAAGAATATAGCCGACTATAATGACTTCGGTAAAGCCGAACTGGTAGCCCCAGCTCCTTTCAAAGGTGCCAAAATATCGGGCAACAAACTCACCGTCAAGATGCCGGCCAAATCGATCGTATCGCTGACCCTCAAGTAAGCTACCGGCTGTTTAATACATAAGTCAGCCCGCCAAAACATAAACTACATGGCACAAAGCGGTTGCATCCGTCCCACGACATGGATGCAACCGCTTCTCACATCCCCGCCATACTCTTGCCCGGCAATCTGCATATAATTTGGCTTTACTCTCGACTTATTGCTATATTTGATGTAGTCTTGGGCTAATATTTTGACTACAAGGTTATTTTTGAGAATTCGCGTGAGGATGGGCAATGG
>CAXHRO010000063.1:0-9882 GCA_964018905.1 uncultured Muribaculaceae bacterium | reverse complement strand
AGCTCAACTTTTCTTCGCCGTTGGAACTATTCATAAAACTCTTTCGCTAATTTTGCACTTGCTTGTTGACTCTACAACTCGGCTGTTCTTAGTCAATATTTGGGGGTTCATCTAAAGAAGTTATTATAGTAATTTTTTTCTTTCGGCTTCGAAGGCTTCGATGAAGTGGATTTCGACCGGGGAGAGTTGGTATTGGGTGCGTTCGCGGAATTTCTCATACTCAGTGTCGGCTTTCAGTTTTGCCACTTCTGCCGATATGCTTCCAGCATGGGTAAGCAATTCTTTTCCTGACAGCGTAAGGAAGTCATCGAGTTTCTTAATCCAGTCTTTCATATACATCGGCACATGGCTCTTTGCCTGAAGTTCGGCAAAGTCAAGATAGAGGTTGACGATACGGTTGAGCATATCAACTTCCTCCTCCGAAAGATAGTTCTTCGCAATCTCAGCCTCTTGTTTGGTTGGTAATGCACCGCGCCATGTAGTCAGCCCCATAAAGTCGTTTTCGGCATTTGCCCTGTCGTAAATCACTTCGGCGGCGGTGTGTCCGTGAGCTGCAAAATGCATCTTGTTCTGCACCGTCTTGAAGAAATGATGGGTTGTTTCTGCCCGAGGGTCATAGTCGATACTCAAGGCATATATTTCAAGAACCTTACGGTAGAACACCTTTTCCGAACTGCGAATGTCGCGGATTCTCGCAAGCAGCTCATCAAAGTAATTCCCATGTCCGGCATTTTTAAGCAGGTCATCATTCAGTACAAACCCCTTGATCATATACTCTTTCAGTACCTGAGTTGCCCACTGACGGAACTGAACGCCCCGATGCGAATTGACACGATACCCGACACTGATAATCATATCAAGATTATAGTAAGAAACGGTGTAAGTTTTCCCATCGGCAGCAGTTGTTGCATTTTCTGCAACAACTGAATTTCGCTGTAACTCACCACTTTCAAGCACTTTTTTTATATGTCTTGAAATGGTCGACTTATTACGTTGAAACAGCTCCGCCATCTGGTCGGCAGTAAGCCACACAGATTCATTGGCAAGCCGAACCTCAATCTTCGTCTCGCCTCCCTGCGTCTGAAATAAAATTATCTGTCCGCTATCCATAATTTATAATTCTCATTTAAAAAATCATACTCGAAGTTTGTAAAACATACGAAACCTATGGATGTTTTTAACTTTCAATTTACTCAGCCCCTCAAATACAGTCGTTAAGATTATCAGTATACATGGCAAACTGTGACTGACGAAATCAATCCATCTATTGTATTCGAGCTCTTCGTTATAATAATTTAAGTCTTCGAAGTAGATCACTGTAATCTGATATTTCTTGCAAGATTGATTGTTTGAAAAATTGGTTTTAAACCGTTTTCATATCCAAAACCATCACGTTGTTCATAGTAAGATAGCGCTTCATTGAGAGTTTCTGAAGAAATAATTTGTGGATAAAGTGGATAGGAGCTATAAGCCTTGTCCTCAATCTGGTTACCCTTAAAATTATAATCTATACGTTGACTGCCGATACCTATTGAATTATAGAATAAGATTAATTTGGCCGTTAACCACGCCATTCGTCGTTGAGTTCCAAAACGTGATGTTTGCTGTAGAACAGTAGAAGGAAATATTCGTTCTATTTCCTCAAGTAGTTCTTGTAAAGAATATCTCTTATTTTCAATCTTGATATAGCTTTCTGGGTGAACGAATTTTAGAAAGCAAAGAAGGCATAGTAAATCAGCATCTATGCGCTCATTCTTAGGTGCTCCAGCCAATGCTAATCGCATAAAAGTAAAAATGCGAATTATTAAGCGAAGATTTAATTTGTACGCAGTCAATAGATCAACAAATGCATCAATAAAAAGAGTGCCCTCTTTATCTCGATTCTCAACCCAACCTGCGTTATGATGAGCTTGGAATAATTCCCCAAAGCCCATTTGTTTGAAAAGATGTTTAGCAAAGGCTTCTGTATTTGGCTTTGGTAACGAAATCTCCAAGTCTATGAAACGCCGCAAATATTCTCTTCCATCTATATTGGTTGAACCGTAAAAACCTTGAACAGCATATTGCAGTTGGTTAATATTGAGTCCGAGAACGAAAATAATATTTGGAACTTCAAATAAATGTTTAATCCGTTCAAGCAAACGTACTGCAAAATGAGGATTACATCTATCAAGTTCATCAATAATTACTACGACCGACTTTTCATTCTCAGGTGATGCGACTAATTCTGATAGCTCTTTTTTGAAATCATCCAATGTGTCTTCTCGTTCCTGATACTCACAGATTGCATTACTAACCATTTCAGCTGCTTCATCTACAACTTCATCAATATCTAGTCCAAGTTTATGACGAAGAATACTCTTGAGTACCCCAAAGCCATAGCGATTTATGAGTTTAGCACCCGAAGAAACGAATGAGTCAATGTTAGATGATTTTTGAAATTTCTTTTTGAACTCACCCATTAATGCTATTAAAGGATCGTCATGATAATCTGATTCCCAAGCATTAAAAAATAGTGTGGTAAATCCTTGATTCTTCAATGATTGTTCCCACATTCTTAAGAAAGTAGTTTTTCCGACACCCCAGTCTACATTTAAGCCTATCACAGCTCCATGCTCAGACAAATGCTCTGAGACATTGGAGAGCATTTCTGCAAACTCAGAAAGACCGAAAAGATCGTTTTGAAAAGGATTATCTGTCGGAATTAATATGTTCGGTTCTTTACAATACATAAATTATTGAAAAAAGCGTTTGTAACGGATATTTGATATTGGCATTTGCTATTAACAGGGCTTGAAGATTAATCGATGAATATTTTGAGGGTTTATCTCCATCTGAAAAAAAGACACTTCCGGCCGATTTTCAAATATTTTCTTCACTGCATTTTTTCTCTGCGGAGGGCATTTAACACCAAAATAAATTGCTTTAATCGGATTGGGGGTGTCAAGTGTACATTGAACATATTTATGCTCTTCAGTGGGGGTATACGCAATCATTCTAACTTCATTTTCATATTCCCAATCATTGGATTTAGTCGCTAATGCGGTTCTAATATTAAACTTAGTCTCTGGATTTGTAAAGTCCAAAGTATCAGTCGCTAAATCAGGGTTAATATATTTTATACGCATTAAGCGCATAAGTGTAGCATATTGAGTTCGATTAGATGAAAAATCTTTTTCTCCAAGTTCATATTGTACGCAAATTCCTTTATGACAATTGGCGTAATGCGCCCACATAAGAGTATTCTCAACAGCTTTACTCTCGGTATAATCCGTGCAGAATGAAGTCGCTCGTAAATAGTTAAACGAAGCTTTGAAGGCTGCTAGGTGCTTTTTATGTCGTGCATTGTGTCCACATAAAGTATCAAGCCATGAGAATATGGGACTATCAACAATATCGTTTTGAATACGTGGATCTACAAGTGTAATTTGATTACTGCGTAAGTTGTTTAATGTATATGACCTTGTATTGCGGAATTGATATAACTTGACAGTTTTCTGTCCGCAAAAATCGTGATTAATCTGCAGATTAAAAAACTGATGTTTTTTATAGTAAGTTAATGCCTCATCAAATTTTCCAAGTTCTCCACAAATATCCCCGGCCAGCATATATACAGCTTTGTATTGCGGCTTATTAAGATTAGTCCCAGTTAAACCAATGGATGCCAAAAAATCGAAAGTTTTGGCAGCATGCGTAATCATTGGGTATGCTTCTTCAAAAAGTCCGGATTTATATAAGGACTGACACTTCACCACATCATTAATGACATCTTCTATTGTGTATATATTTTGTGGTTCAAATACAAATTTCATTGTTTCTGTTGTTTATACGTTTCAACATAGTTTAACAGATTGCTAATATCTTGAGCAAAATCTTATTCCTGTCCTAAACCATAAATAACCCAACTAATAATATCGTTTACAGTTCATCAAGTAGTTGAAGAAGAGTTTTCAAAGTTATCGCACCGTCAACTTCTTTACTCTGAAATACCATAAAGTATTTGAAATTGTAGCCGGCGAGGTCTGCCCACTTGTTGCAGAGCCATCTCTTTTCTTCACTTTCGGTATTATCAAGATGGTCGCCTTTGGTCTCAATCAGTAGCGTGATGCCTGACTTCATCCTTACGATAAAGTCGGGATAATGATTGATGAAACCATTGATGCCGAATTCTTTTCTATCGCGGTTACGATGCCAGAAAAGAACGTTTGGATGCTCTGCAATGGCAGCAATAGCATCATATTCAAAGCCATTTACATTTTCTTCGGCAGCATAGAGTCCTTTATCAATGCCAACCAATTCGTCACGGAGTGTTATTTTTTCAAGGAAAGAATAATGACCTATGAGCTTGATCTTATCGGTAGTGAGCCATTTACTGAAAGTCTTTCGCCTATGGTCTTTCAGTAACGACTCTATCTTATCTTTTATAGCATCACGGGTGAGATAGATGTTATCAATCAGATTTTCAATCTGGTCTGCATCCAGACGGTCGATAGCCCGTTTAACATAGCTCCGGATTGCAGGTTCGGGGACTGCATCAAGTTTTATCATTCCGGCAAGCTGTCTGCTGATACCTTCTTTTTTCGTAGTCGCAGACTTGTCTACATATTGGTTACGGATAAAATCAGTCAGACTTTGATTGTTCTTACGAACTGCATCGCCTGAATCAGCTACATCAATCGTAATACCATCAGGACGAACGATGGTGAAATCAATGTAGGCATCTTTAGTTGACAAATCGAATCCTTCCGACAACATATTTTTTTCCAAAGGAATCCATTCGTCATCAGTAAAGACAGAAGGTGCTGTTTTAGTATAGAATATCGGCATATTCATATCATATGCCACTTCTCTGAATTTTTCATTAATCGGATAATACATTTCCTGAGGAGTTATAGACGCAAGTGGGTCAATATCCCCCTTGTCGCTCTGCTGTTCAATGATTTGGGCATATTCATCACTTACTTGCTTTGCTTGCTGCTGAAGTTGTTGGATATCATTAGCTTCATTCTCAGCTATAAGTTCTTTTTTGAACTCTTCAACATCGTTAATATCGAGTTCAAGCTCTTCCTCAACCTCGTTTTCAACATCCTCACTCTCCGGTTGAACAGGGAACAAAGGTTTGGATGTTGGCTCAGGTTGCAAGGATGGGATCTCTATTGGCTCAGGCGTGAGATCGCGAAAATCCTTACGGCTAAAACCGACTTTCTGCAATGAGCGGATAATTCCGTCGATTGTGTTGCGAAAATCATTGCTTGAGGTGAATACATATGATAGATTCAACAGGCTTATTCCATGTTGAGTAGTGTAAGGCTGACGAAGGATGCGACCCAAAATCTGCTCTACATCAACTTTGCTGGTCTTGTTGGCAAGCGTCGCAAGAATATAAGCGAACGGACAGTCCCAACCTTCTTTAAGCGCGTTGACAGTAATAATATACCGCACCTCGCAGTCGCGGCTCATAAGGTCGATACCACGTAGTTCATCCTTATTAGCAGTTTTTATCTTAATCTGATTTTCGGGAATACCTACGTCAATCAACTGTTGTTTAATCTTATCGAACGTTACGTTGTCCTCATCGGTTTTTGGCTGAGCCTGAAATAGTACAATCGGACGGATATACCTCCCTCCGTTAGCCTCATTCTCTTTTGCCAGTTTTTCAAGACCATTACGCATTCTTATAGCTGCGCTGAGTACGTCACGCGGAGAGTTACGGTTCTCTACTATTACTGGCAGTTTCACCATGTTCTCCTTCTTCAACTGCATAGCATCCACAAACGACACAATGTTACTTTTGTCGCGTGGCGTGGCTGTCAGTTCAAGAATGAAACGTGGATTGAGGTTTGCCAGCATCTCATCACGAAGATTTGTGCGAAAGTTATGGCTTTCGTCCACAATCACGACAGGGTTCTGCTGAGCTATAACCTGAATCAGAGCCGTAGGGTCTGTTCCGGCAATCAGCTTTTCGGGATGTGGAAAATGCTTTGACTGCTCAAAGAAATTTTCGTTCTCACGGTATGCTTTAGGCTTGGTCTGCTCAGATGATACATCTTTTTTCGCTTTGACGGTCTCCACAAACGACTGTGCACTCAGTACGAGAATCACGAGGTCAGACTGTAACTGTTCGGGCTTCAGTCCATTACCAAGCAGAGCGGCTTCCTTATCGACAACTGTAACCTTGTGATTAAAGAGAGAGTTAATGGCCTGTCGGTAAGGATGTGCGGGATTCTGCAACTTTTCGAGAGTCTGTTTAAGGATAGTATCGCTCGGCACAAACCACGCCACAACTTTCGGGAAATCACCAATCTGTAATGATTGGAAAATTCGACCGATAGCATTGCAAGCTATAAATGTCTTACCTCCGGCAGTTGGTACTTTCAAAGTCACACGCGGAACATTCCGAATCGTATTTGAATATGGACGCAAGTAGTTACTATCCATCCTATGAATAGACACACCGCGACACTCCTCCCAATATTTGTTGAAAGCTTCGGAAAGAGAATTACTTTCGTTAAGGACATGTATGTAGTCGTCTAAGTCCTTTAGCGTCTGATGTTGATAATTTTTTAGCTCCATATCAGAATCGGTTTATATCGCGAGGAATTTTTTTGAAAGTAATATTCATCTTAGCCAACTGCTCACGGCTGAATGTGCAGACATCGGCATAAATCACGTAGTGGTCAGCCTTTGTTGGCACTATATTAAGTGTATCCGGACTCAGAGTTGTGAGTTCCTTAGGTTTATAGTAGAAGAAATATCCTGTTCCGTCCTTGTAGTCGAGGAGATAGGGGTAATCTTCACTCTGAGGTCGTGAAAGATGCTGTCGGGTCTCTGAGTAATAGATATACTCTCTGATTTTGGCTTCGCCGACATTTTCGTTGAGAGTTTCTTCATCGGTGAATAGCTTTTCTCCCAATTCATAGAAGTCGAACCCTCCGCCAAGCCCGGGCATAGTGCCATCGACATACAATTCGCCTATCACTACCATCGCATTATCCTTAACTGTAGGCTTGGCAATCTTTGTGAAACGGTCTGCATTAGCGTCCTTAATCGAGTTCGCTTCGGCCAAGAATTGCGGAACTTTCGCGAGGTTAGCCGAAGTCAACGGCTTGCGGTACAGCTCCTCTTTGACCTTGCCTTTATAGGAATAGCCCGCCATCACTCGGCGCACTCTCTCGGCGGTAACATCTTCGGCATAGTCCATCAGTTCCACAAGCACAAACTTGCGGTTTCCCTTATCCTTACGGTTCTGCGAAAGCACCGAATGGGCTGTGGATCCACTCCCGGCGAAAGCATCTAAAACAATTGAATCTTCATCGGTTGCAATCTGCACAATCCGCTCAATGAGTGATGATGGTTTGGGGGTCTCAAAGGGACTGCGACCACCGAAAATTGCTTTCAATTCCTTTGTGGCTGAATCTGTATGGCCAACCTCGGTATAATCCCAAAAAGTTGTAATTAGCTTGCCCTCAACAGCGTTCAAATAGGTTTTTCTTGCAATACCTCCCTGACCATTCTTTGTGAAATAGAAGCGAGGCCACGGGCCGGTTTCCAAGACTTTCTGCGCTTTCTCACGTGATTCTTCGAGTGAATTTTTCAGCATTATAGCTTTTACTCCGGGACGCACTATCTCAACCGGAACACCGCATATCTCCGCACGCTTTTCAGAGTCATCTAATTCTCGAGGTTCATATTCGCACCATCCGGACATGTGCTCTAACATTTGGTCTTGACTAAACGTCCAACATCTTCCTGTATTCGGATATAGAAGTTCCCCTGTAAATGGATGTTGAATGGCATAAACCATCCCCTGATGTGTTGAAGCACTTGGCGCACAAGGATTATCATTTCGCCATAACGCGACATCATTATCTGGATTCTTATACATCGCGTTCATTTCCTCATCTCGTTCCAAACGTTTCGGAAGCCAATCCTTTGATTTGCTGTAAACGAGAATATGGTCTGTCTCCGTAGGAATACCCTTGGAATCATTCCGAGGTGAGTAGGCCTTGTGCCAAATCACGTCGCCCTTGAAACAGTTTGTACCGAAAATATCATCACAAATTGTGCGCAGCCGCGACACCTCATTATCGTCAATCGAAATGAATATAGCACCTTTATCGGATAGTAACTCGCGCAGCAGCACAAGGCGTGGATACATCATACAGAGCCACTTATCGTGGCGTGTGAAATCCTCATTCTCAGCTCCTACGACCTCACCAAGCCAACGGAGGATATGCGGGTCATTGACATTATCGTTGTAACGCCATTTTTCATTGCCCGTGTTATAGGGCGGATCTATATAGATACAGTCAACCCGTCCTTCATATTCGGGAAGAAGTGATTTGAGAGCTATAAGATTGTCACCGTGAATTATCTTATTACCCGTACCGGCTGGCGCAGTGCTGTCAGGGCAATGACTATTAAAGCCATAACGATGCTCCAGTACGCGAAAAGGCACATCGGCATGGTGGGTGACAATCTTTTCTTTTCCTATCCAGTTGAGAGATGGCATACTTTTATTTCGTGCTTTGAATTAAATCTTTAATATCAACGTCCAATAATTCGGCTATGCGATTGAGTGTAGGCAAATCCGGCTGAATTGTATTTGTACACCACTTTGAAATAGTTGTGGGATTCTTTTCCAATTCAGATGCCAGCCATTTACTGGTTTTCTTCTTCTCGCAGAGAACTATTTTGAGTCGATTTAAGTCTTTCATTACATCAAATTTGAATGAGATGCAAATTTAATGAAAAATTCCAACATATACAAAGGCGTTAGTCTTATCGAATAAGTTTCTATTTCTAAATCGGTTCTCATAGAAGCTATTCGAACGATAGATAGTTATTGGTTGCCTGCAAAAAAAGATATGAAACATTCACTTTACTTTAAGTGCAATATATATGTACTTAGACTATAGTAAAGTTACGGGAAAGTTCATTCTATAATTCCCAATTTCCCATATACGATCCTTCTCAATTAGGCACTCATTTCTTCCCTATATTACCGATTATATCCCCTGATCTCTTGTTAAGATGGGTTAAAAATATTAAATATTCTCTTTTTAGAAGGCAAATCCATCTCCACCGCCACTTTTCTACCGTATAAGCAACATAATATTGATTATCAATCATTAACAAATACGCCAATTGTTCCGGACTAACATCGGTTGAAATTCCGAATTCGGTGCTAACTATAGGTGAGGGTGCTTTCTACAAATGCACCGAACTCACCTCCGCAGTTATCGGCAATTCGGTTAAGAGTATCGGGTACGGCGCTTTTGCAAATTGTTCCGGTCTCACATCGGTTGTTATTCCGAATTCGGTGCAAACTATCAGTGGATTAGCTTTCTCCAACTGTACCGGACTCACCTCCGTTGTTATTGGCAATTCGGTTAAGAGTATCGGGTACAACGCTTTTGAAAATTGTTCGGGGCTAAAAAAATCAGCGTATCCCGATAATATTTCCAATCCATTCAGCTCCGACAGAGCCTTTGCGTATTCTGCTCAAGAAACGACGATAGAAGACGGTGTCATTTTTGACCGGGCGAAAACTACCCTCTACTTTGCCCCAACTATACTATCGGGCGAATACACCGTACCGAGTACGGTAAAAACAATCGCCGATAATGCTTTCTCATATTGCGAAGACATTACGTACATACGTATGCCTGCTACTTTGTCAAGCATCGGCAAAAATGCATTTTTTGGCTGTAAACTTTATGACTTCACTATTCCAAACGCAATCAAGTCATTTGATATGGCAACATTATCGGGTAGTCCCTTGAAATCGTTAACTGTTGGATCAGGTGTGACGCAGATTTCAGGCGCTGCCGATTTTTTGAGTGGCATCGAAAAGATTTTTTGGCTTGGGAACAATCCCCC
>CAXHRO010000062.1:0-9939 GCA_964018905.1 uncultured Muribaculaceae bacterium | reverse complement strand
GCCCGCTCTCTTTTTCCCCTATCCGTAGAGGAAAGTGAACTGCCCCCCCAAAAAAAGTTAGAACCTCAAATCACGCAGATTAAAAAAGTCCCTTAGCTATGGCCTAAAAAAATCAGCGTGCGTAATCTTTTCTAATTTGCCATCGCCTTGGTGTCTCTTTCGCTAAATTGCTAAAAGATACACCACCGAGTATTCATATTTATTTTTAAACAAGCTCTAAGTTCCACACCGGATGGTTCCAAAAACAATCCGTGGAAACATTAAACAAACTCTTATTGTAAGTCGCGACAGTCAGCCTTCAAGCGCGAGGTCTACGATCACTATTGTCACGAAGCCTAAGAGCAGGGCGAATGTGGCATGCTTCTGGTAACCGTGGGCATGGGTTTCGGGTATCATTTCGTCGCTGGTGACATAGAGCATTGCTCCGCCTGCAAATGCCAGCAGGTAGGGCAACATGGCCCCGAATGCCCACCCCAGTCCGTAACCGCTCCATACGCCTATCGCTTCCAGCGAGGCTATCCCGATGGCAATGAGGAATGTGCGTTGTCGGCTTACACCTGCCAACAGCAATGGAGCTATGACAACCATTCCTTCCGGGATATTCTGTAGAGCAATGGCCGCCGAGACAGTCCATTCCACCGATTCATGCGCGGTGTCGGCTATACTGATGCCTGCCGCCATCCCCTCGGGCAATTTGTGTAGGGCTATTGCCATGACAAACAGCATTACATGTCCGAGAGTGGCATTGTTGCGGTGCTCCTCAGGGTCGAGCCCGGTAATGTGGTGCAGGTGGGGTGTGAGGAAGTCAAGAAGGTTGAGAAATGCCGCGCCGAGAATAACTGCGGCGGCTACAAGCCACCACATGCCATGCGGCGAGTCCTCAAACGCCGGGACAATGAGACCCATGGTGGAAGCGGCCAGCATTACACCGGCACAGTATCCCATGAGGGCATCATTCCACTTGTGGGGTAACGCCTTGAAACCGAATCCTATGATGGATCCCAGCACTGACGCGCCAAATATCCCGATGACGCTTATCCAGATAGCACTTAATGTCATAAGTAAGTGTTGTAAATTAGGTTACTATTATAGCAAGGTTGAAAATCGCCTGCAGGCTACCGGAATATGATATAAAATAATTTTCAACGTTTACTTAGTCCGGTCTGTTTTATATAATAACGAAATCAGCCGCCACCTTGTTGCAAGCGGTCACGACACTCAGCCTGTGTATGACAAAAGTTATGCCACCCGACATATATGTGCAAATTTTATCTCGCTTTCCCAAAATGTGCGACAGTGTCACACATTTTGAGTTGGAGTCATTATATTGAATTACTCGAATGTGAGGATTCTATATTCAGAGCTGTGCAAACTTGTTATGAATAGCGGTTATGCAGGGAATGTGTTGATAGCGTTGGCTATGCGGGCTACTTCTTTGTCGGTGAGGTAAGGGGCTATGGGGAGACTCAGCACACTGTCGGCAAGTTGTTCGGTGACAGGAAGTTTGAGTCTGCCGAACTGCTCTTGGTAGCATGGCTGGCGATGTGGCGGAACGGCATAGTGGATGTCGGTACCGATTCCTTGCTCTGCGAGATGGCGTTTCAATGCGTTGCGTTCTGTGGTGACGGCTATGAGTTGATGGTAATTGGTTGACTTGGCCGGTATTACGGTGTGTAGATGTACTGCCTGATTGGTGATGAGCCTGTCATAGAGCGATGCAATTTCGCGGCGACGGTTGTTCTCGTTGTCAAGATATCGGAGCTTGACGCTGAGCACGGCTGCCTGAATAGGATCCATGCGGCAGTTAAAACCTTGATAGATATTGTGGTAGCGGTAATTGCTGCCGTAGTTGGCTAATGCCCTTACCGCCTGGGCAAGCTCGGTGTCGTTGGTGGCTATGGCTCCTGCATCACCTTGAGCGCCAAGATTTTTAGTGGGATAGAAACTAAATGCAGCGGCGTGCCCTAAGCTTCCGGTCTTGTATGAACCTGACATACCCGGTATTGTTGACTGCGATCCTATTCCTTGTGCATTGTCCTCGATTATCAGCAGGTTATGTCGTCTGGCAGTTTCCATGAGTGTGGAGTCCCAGCTGGTGCGTCCATAGAGATGTACAGTCATGATGGCTCGGGTTCGCTCGGTCAAGTGCTTGTCGATCAGTGATGTATCGAGGTTTAAAGTCTCGGTCGACGGCTCGACGAGGATCGGTTTGAGTCCGGTAAGACTGATGGCTAACACGCTGGCAATGTATGTGTTGGCAGGCACTATTACTTCATCTCCCACGGATAATCGTCCCAGCTCGATATATCCTTGCAGTATAAGCCGCAGAGCGTCCAGACCGTTGCTCACGCCCACTATATGTCTTACCTGCTGATATTCGGCAAGTTGATTTTCAAAAGCCTCTATCTCGGGCCCTCCGATATAGCGGCCCGAGAGAGTCACGCGACTTACAGACTCGGTGATCTCCCCTAGGTAAGGCTCATTAAGTTTTTTGAGATCGAGAAACGCTATCGGGTCATTCATTTATTGATAAGTAAGTATAGTAAATCAGTTTATAGTATGGTTGAATGCAGGATGGGTCTTGTCCTTGTCGTCGGTATTGTTAAGGCTCCGGGGCGGGCTGGCTCTTATGTGATGTGAGATTCAGGAATGTGTCATAGTCGCGCACATAGTCGGCTTCATCATATAGTCGGGATGTAAGTACCAGGCAGACAGAGCCTGACGAGAAGTTGTCGATACTGCGCCATATGCCCGGCTCGACATATAGTGCCCGATATGGACGGTTGAGCGAGACGACTTTCTTCCTGTGTCCGTCATCGAGTGTGACGTCAAAACTTCCCCCGGCGGCTATTATAAGTTCTCGGGCTGTATGATGGGAGTGGCCGCCACGGCTGGAGTCACCCGGAACGTCATATAGATAGAATACCCGCTTGATGGCGAATGGAAACTCCGGGGTGTTCTCGACCACGCTTAGCGAGCCGTTGGGGTGGCGGTGCCGTGGGAGTTCGATGATGTGACACCGGTTTACCGATGAGCATGAGTGGTGGTCAATGGTTTCCATCTTTCTTGAGTTCAATGAATTGCTGAAAATCTTCGATGTAATCGTCGGGATCGTAGACTGTCGACGATAGTACCATGGCTACGGAACATGACGAGAAGTTGTCTATCATACGCCACGTCATGGGTGGTACGTAGAGAGCATAGTAGGAGCGGGCAAGATGATATCTGACAGGGCCATTGCCGTCATCGAGCACAACATCGAAGCTACCGGCCAGTGCTACGATCAGTTCGTGTTGAGTCCTGAATGCATGACCATGTCTTACTTCACCTCCGGGTACATCATATATCCAGTAGCATCGTTGCATGTCAAAGCCGAGTCGTTCACCATTCTGTATGAACGACAGGTTGCCTCGCGGGTCACATATCTTTGGCAGTTCTATAAGTCGTGGGCCGGTCATTGGTGTCATTGCTTTAGTGTCGGTTGACAAGGGATTGTGAATGTTCCGCTTACCGGATAATGATCGCTGGCGCGACTGTTGCCACGGTGGTATTCAAGAGCCTGTATACCACCGCCATACAGTATGTGATCTATGTTGAAGTAGAAACGGTTGGCATAGTATGTCATCGTTGGGCCGCAACCGATGGTTGTGAACAGGCTGTGCAGGTTTTTCCCTTCGATGATACGCTGGGCGTAGCAGTCTTCTATGTCGTTGAAATCGCCTGCGACAATGATATTCGATCCTTGTATGCTGTCAATCTGATAGCGTAGGGAGCGTGCCTGGATGGCTCGTTGTTTCATGGCTTGTGACAGTTTGGATATCAGTCCGTTGCGAGCGTTTTCGAGTTTGTGGGTGGTGGGACGGCGTGTGATACTGCCGTATAGTTCCTTATCGGTGTTGCTGAGTCCGAGTGACTGTAGGTGAACATTATACAATGTGAGTTCAGAGCCGTTGATATCGACTTTAGCGCACATGAACATTCCCGATGGATCGTCGGGCTGGGTCATCATGACCTTGGTTAAGGGGAACCGTGACCATATCGCGAGTGATTTAGGGCCGTGCAGGCGGTGTGGATATCGGGTGAGAATGCTGTCGGTAAGTTGTCTGTATTGTGTCCATGTCAATGGATCATTTTCAAGAGCTTCCTGTAGGCATATTATGTCGGCGTTCGTTTCAAGGATTGTGGCTATAGTGCTGTTGTTTCCGGCACTGTCTGTTGAACTGAAGTTGTCAAAGTTATATGTGTTATAAGTGAGTAGCTTGAATGTGGCGGTGTCTTCTTTAGGACATGGTGTGCTGATGTTTACCGGGCAGAAGTTCCAGATGGGGACGGCGCATATCAGTAATGCGAATGCCGGGACGAATGCCATGCGACGACACAGGATGAGGTCGGCAAGCATCAGCATGATGGTCGCGAGCAGTATGGCTGGGAACAACATCAGCGCGATTCCGGGAATCGACGATGTCTCTGGATTGAAGTGTCCTCCATATCCCGAGAATATCAGGGCCGTTACAACGGCTATATTTATTATCGACAGTATGAATTTAAATAGTCGCTTCATTATGGGGTTGAAAATATGGGAGTTATGTGTGTGCTCAGACTTTGTGGCTCAGATCAATCAGCCGTTTACGCTCCATGGCGGTGAGTGAATTATAGCCCGAACGGCGCACTTTGTCAAGGAGACGGTCAAGCTCGGCCCGCGCGTCAAGGTCGTTTAACTGCTTGGTCGACATGTGATTGTATCTTGGGCGTCGTAACCGTTTTATAAGTGCGGCCGAGACACCGACAGCAATACCTCCTAAGTGTGCTACATGGGCGCCGGCGTTGCTTCCGGTCAGCCCGAGGGCGAAGATTGCTACGGTTGCAAGTGCTATCCATTTGATTTTCACGCTACCGAGAAACAGCAGGTTGAGTTTCATGTCTGGAGATGTACATGCTACCCACGCGACTATGGCCATGACCGCGGCCGATGCTCCCTCGAGATATCCGCCTATGTTGTAAGGCCATAGCAGACTGGCGGTTATGAATGCCAGTGCGCCCCCTATGCCACCTGTGAGGTAGAGTATGACAGTGTGCCGTGGGGTGGATAGATCCTCACATAGTCTGCCAAACCAATATAGCCACAGCATGTTGAACAGACAGTGCATGATATCGGTGTGTGTAAACATGTAAGTGATTGCCGTCCATGGACGTATCAGGAATCCCAGACCGGATGGAAGGTCAAGAAACATTGTGGCTATGTCAATGCGTGTACCTGTAATCGAAGTTGTGAAGGCTACAATATGGATGATGAGCAGTATCGCCACGTTGATGACGATAAGTTGCATAGGTATGCTGAGATTGCGGTATCGTGTTATAAGAGAGGGCATTAATAGAAGCGTTGGTTAAACAGTCCTTTGTGTCGCCAGTATAGGAGTATCAGGAGGCCGAATATCATTCCGCCGAGGTGGGCCAGATGGGCTACGTTGTCGGAGGGGTTGTTGTTCATGGCTTGCAGGAGTTCAATGACGCCATAGCCGAGAACCATCCATCTGGCTTGGATAGGTATTGGGATGAACATCAGGAATATAGGTTGGCGAGGGTATAGGAATCCGAAAGCGAGCAGTATGCCATAGACAGCACCCGATGCTCCGAGTGTAGGTATGTTTATGAGTCCGTTTAGGTCGCGCAGATTGGGGTCTGTATAGGTCATGCCTTCATGTAAGAGGGATGCACCGTTGCGCGCTACCTCGTCTATAACCAATGGGTTGTTAATAATGTTTTCCATATGATTGACCATGATGGCGAATACTCCTTCCTGGATGAGGGCGGCTCCCAGGCCACAGGATATATAGTAGAACAGGAAGCGTTTGCCGCCAAGAGTGCGTTCTATGACTCCGCCAAACATGAACAGTGCGAACATGTTGAAAAACAGATGGGTGAAGCTCTCGTGCATGAACATGTATGTGAATAGCTGTGACGGCAGGAAATCACTTGACGTGAAGTAGTGCAGAGCGCCGATATCGATGATCGAGTTACCAAATCGTGATCCAAGGGTATTGATGGCCACCCATATTATGAGGTTGATTATAAGCAGGTTTTTTGTTATCGGCGGTATCTGTCGCCATAGAAATCCTAAATTCATAGTCGGTACGTGTATAGCGTTATATGGCACAGGATTGTTCCTGTCCAATAATTATAACGCAAAATTAGTGAAAATTTACCGCTTCTATGTAAAATTTAGCTGAGAAGTGTGCAGGTTTACTCGCGGGGTGTTTCAATAGGCTGGGCGTAGGCACCGAGATTGGGGTCGGGAAGGCGCGGGTGACCATACAGATCGTCGGTCAGTTCGGCCGGGATAAGTGCCGGGTCGGCGGCACCGATGGCGGGTGATTCGGGTTGCAACCGATAGTCGAAGTGGTAGTCCTGTCTCACTGTGCCGTATAGAGGATCGAGCCCCCAGAGACAAGAGATAAAGTTGTCATCGTCACTGCCTTCGCTTTTTAACAGGCAGTTGCGCAGGGTGATGTCGGTGCCGGTGAGATCACCGTGTGACAGGTCGTAACCGTTACCGTAGATAATGCAGTTGTCGATGGTGGCGGATAGCAGAGGCAGGTCGGTGTCTGGGTTGGCGTTGTCGGGATCACTGTGATAAAACTGTAGGGCAGGGCCTCCGAGAGCGCTGAAGAGGTAATAGTTGGCTATGGTACAGTTTACCAGCCTGGCTGTTCCGCCTTGAAGGGCTACAACGCCCATTGACGCGTCGGCGAGTTCACATCCGAGAGCTTCGACCGATGAGTGGGAAGATATCAGGACATAGCCTTTGGAGTTGCGTAGCTGGCAATTGAGCATCCTGAGAGACGGGGAGGAGCCGGTGTATGGGACCGAGTCGACAGTGACACCGTCGGTAGTGTTGCGTATGGATGTGTATTGCATGCTGTTGTCGCGGCTTGACGGGCTGAAGTATACACCGTCCCATTGACCCGACATGATCTCATAATCAACTCGTCCTACCACGTTTCCCCATCGGTCCCCTGTCATCTCGACGATGGCGTCGGGGGTGCCGATGGAGCGAAGAGTGCCATCGACAATGAGTGAGGCTTTGTCGTGGAAGTGTAGTCGTGTGCCTGCCTCTAGAGTAAGGGTAGCTCCAGGTTGTATTCTTAAAGTATCGTATATGATGTATGGCCGGGACGAGTCAAGGCGTGTGTCTTCAGAGATGACTTGATTTCTGAGACGTGTGGCGTCAAGGCCGGTGGCTGTTATCACTACGGTCGATGTGACACCGTTTGTGGTTATGTCCAGATGTCGTTTATAGGTGGTGGGGCGGTCAAGATCCAGGTTGGGCAATGTCGCCTCAACGAAGACAAATATCGAGTCATTGTGCCGTATCTCGATGTCCGAAAAATTGTCGGATGCAAAGCCGTCGACGTTTATCCGGAAGTATCGCTCGGGATCGTCGCGCATGGTTATGCTACTTATGTTCAGTGATTTGCTGTGGGGGTTGAATATCTTGAACGAGTATGTAGGAGTAGGCTCGGCGGTGAAGAGTGTGCCCAAAGCGAGAGTGTCGACCGAGGTGAGCGGCTGGCTTGACGGAGAGGTTGTGAAGCCGTCCTCGATGCATCCTGTGAGTATGGTGACGGCACAGGCGGTGGTCAATATGTAGCGGATGATTTGTCTCATGGATTATAGCCAACTGCTTTTTTTGTTTTAAACGTTGATGGAGTGTTGAATATTGTCCCTGCCGAGGTTGATGTGGAGTTTGGGAGTTTGATGATGTTGTTGTATCTTTGGTGAAGATTTGTAAACTGTATGATAACGCATATTTGATATGATTCTGATTGCTGATGCCGGAAGTACCAAGACCAGCTGGTGTCTTGTTGACGGTGATGTACGTGATGACATGCGCTCGTCGGGTATCAATGCCGCTACGATGCCAGTCGATACTGTCTCAGATATTGTTGACTCAGAGTTGTTGCCATGGCTTGGAGAACGTAGTGTCGATACGATCTGTTACTATGGTGCCGGTGTCGTGGGTGATGTCCAGCGAGGTAGTGTTGTCAAGGCTCTTGCTGGAGTGGGGGCAGGGTCAGTCTCAGTCGAGAGTGATATGCTTGGCGCGGCAAGGTCGATATTGGGGCGGAAAGCCGGGATCGCATGCATACTCGGTACAGGGTCAAATACCTGCCTGTATGACGGGGCAGGGATTGTCGATAATGTGCCGTCGCTGGGATATATACTTGGTGATGAGGGAAGCGGGGCATCACTGGGACGTCGGTTTACCGGCGATTTGTTCAAGCGTTTGCTACCTGTCGAGGTTGAAAATGTGTGGCAGGAGCGGGTGGGGCTGGATATGCCCGGAGTAGTGGATCGTGTTTACCGCAGTCCGGGTGCAAATACTTTTCTCGGCTCTCTGGTTCCTTTGATTCACGAGCTATTGCATATTGATGAGGTGGCGGCTATGGTAGAGGATGAGTTTGACCGTTTTTTCGAGCGTAATGTCGAGCGGTATGGTGTGCCGTGCCGTAGCCTGGGATTTGTGGGGTCGATTGCCGTCCACTTCGGGGATATTCTGGCTCGTGTCGCCGTCAGGCGCGGTTATGAGATAGTCGGGGTGGCGGCCAATCCTATGGATGGCCTTGTACATTTCCATGTAGCTGAGTCGAACCGGCACTAAGGAAAAATCGGCGAAAAAAATTAACTAAAAAGATACGTATTGCTGAAAAATTTCAGTAATTTTGTGAGCAAGAAAAACAAACATACTTTAAAAATTTCAAGCTATGTCAAAAGTTACAGTAGTAGGCGCCGGAAATGTAGGCGCAACTTGTGCCAATGTGTTGGTTACCACACAGGTAGCCGATGAGGTAGTGCTTATCGATATTAAGGAAGGCCTGTCTGAGGGCAAGGCAATGGACATCAACCAGACCGTAAATATCCTTGGTCTGCAGACTCGTCTTACCGGAGTTACCAACGACTACGAAAAAACAGCTAACAGTGATGTTGTAGTAATTACTTCGGGTATCCCCCGCAAGCCCGGTATGACCCGTGAGGAGCTTATCGGAGTAAATGCCGGTATAGTGAAATCGGTTACCGAGAATATCCTCAAGTACTCTCCCAATGCTATCATCGTGTGTGTGTCTAACCCCATGGACACCATGACCTACCTGATCCACAAGACATCGGGTCTTCCCAAGAACCGCATTATCGGTATGGGTGGCGCACTTGACAGCGCCCGTTTCAAGTATTTCCTGAGCATAGCTCTCGGAGCCAATCCCGCTGAGGTAGAGGGCATCGTTATTGGTGGTCATGGCGACACCACTATGATTCCTTTGACTCGCTTCGCCGCATATCGCGGTGTTCCCGCTACCAACTATCTTGATGCCGAGAAACTGTCGGCTGTCGCTGCCGATACAATGGTAGGCGGTGCCACACTGACAAAGTTACTCGGAACATCGGCATGGTATGCTCCGGGTGCGGCATCGGCTCAGGTTGTAGCCGCAGTGCTCGGTGACCAGAAGCGTCTTATCTCATGCTCGGCTCTTGTTGAGGGAGAGTATGGTGAGAGCGATATCTGCATAGGTGTTCCCTGTATCCTTGGCAAAAACGGTATCGAGAAGATCGTAGAGTTCCCGCTCAACGATGCCGAGAAAGAGCAGTTTGCAGCCAGCGCAGCCGCTGTGCGCAAGACAAACGCCGCTCTGGCCGGTGCTCTCTGATTTAGGATAACTCCAACGCGTAAACATAGAAAAGTGCCGACAGCCTGTCAAAAGGATGTCGGCACTTTTTGTAGTTGAGTCAGTAAGACTCCGTTCTCCAATATATTTGTAAACGCGCTGGTGAAAGGGGTCTTGGCATATGCTTTGATGAATGGAAGCATGTGAAGAGGCTGTGTCGTAATTAAGGTTTACGGCGCAGCTTCTCATTTTTAGAGCTCTGAGGTTTCGGTATTTTTCAGGC
>CAXHRO010000061.1:0-10361 GCA_964018905.1 uncultured Muribaculaceae bacterium | reverse complement strand
ACCTTTCGGTCGCTTAACCCACGGCTATTAGTGCCGGCACCCTCTCCGGGGTGCCATTTCCAGACGGCTTCCCTCCGTTGATATCTAAACTTCGGCGGATTGTGTGATTATTCTCCGGATTTCTTTTTTTGTTTTTCACGGCTTCGTTGTATCTTTGCGGAGCCGGGGTTTTTCCCTTGTGATTTTTTCTCTTAACGACTTGCCTATGGCTAAATCTGCTTCTTCGCGCCTGCTGGCGCTTGACATCATGCGCGGTATTACTATCGCCGGAATGATTCTGGTAAATAACGCCGGTTCATGGCACCGTGCCTACGAGCCACTGAGACATGCGTCATGGAACGGCCTTACTCCAACGGATCTGGTTTTTCCGTTCTTTATGTTCATCATGGGTGTGTCTACCTATATGTCGCTACGCAAGTCGGGGTTCAGTTTCAACCGTTCAGTCGTCTCCAAGATCGTCCGCCGCACTATTGTCATATTCCTGACAGGCATAGCCCTGGCATGGCTCTCGAATCTCCTGTACGGGTGGCTGGCCGGCGGATTGTCGTTTGGAGAGGCGGCCACAGCGTGGGAACGCCTACGCATAATGGGAGTGTTGCAAAGACTTGCTCTCAGCTACGGCATCGGCGCGCTACTGGCTGTAATTGTGAGACAACGCTTGTTGCCATGGCTGGCTGGCGCTCTTATCGTGGTGTATGCTGTCATCATCACTATGGGTAACGGGTATGAGTTCTCCGAGCACAATATCATTGGCGTGGTCGACCGTGCGATACTTGGCGAATCGCATGTGTATACCGACTATGCGTTCGGTGAGCCTATGCGCCTTGATCCAGAGGGACTTCTTGGTGTCATACCATCGGTGGCCCATGTGCTTATCGGCTTCATGTGCGGCGCGTTGCTTTGCGGAACATCAGACCGTCAGCGCCAACTGAACCGATTGTTTATCATTGGCGCAGTACTGACATTCGGCGGACTGTTGCTTAGCTACGGACTTCCGCTCAACAAGAAAATATGGTCACCGACATTCGTGCTTACGACCTGCGGACTCGCATCCACCCTCCTCGCCCTGCTAATCTGGATCATCGATGTGCGCGGATGGAAACGCTGGACCGGATTCTTCCATGCATTCGGCATCAATCCGCTTTATCTCTATGTCCAAAGCCAGGTATTGGCCTATGTATTAGGGGCTGTCCAGGTTCACACGACTATTGCTCCAGAGGGAGTAACCAATCTTAAAGGAGTGCTGTATTATGCTGTGCTTGACCCGATAAGCGGCGGCAATGCCCAGCTTGCCAGCCTGCTGTGGGCACTACTGTTCGTAGCCATAAACTGGCTCCCGGGTTACTATCTGCAACAGCGTCGCATATACATAAAAATCTAATCGCAAGGATTTTTACACTCTTACTTTCATGACACCGACTCCCGAACAGATACTGAAGGCCTGCTATGGATACGATTCATTCCGCCCCATGCAACGAGAGATCATACAAAGCATGCTTGACCGTCATGACTCGCTCGTACTGATGCCCACAGGCGGAGGCAAGTCTATATGTTTCCAGATACCCGCCCTGCTGATGCCGGGAACAGCGGTGGTTGTATCACCGCTCATATCGCTCATGAAAGACCAGGTAGAGACGCTCCAGGGCAACGGGATAGCGGCCGAAGCCCTCAACAGCGGCAACAACGAGCGTGTCAACGAGGAAATAAAACAACGATGTGAGGCCGGCGAGATAAAACTGTTGTATACCTCGCCCGAACGTCTTCTCGCCGATATAGACTGGCTCAGCGAGCATGTCGACGTATCATTCTTCGCCATCGATGAGGCTCACTGCATATCGCAGTGGGGACACGATTTCAGGCCCGAGTACACACAGCTGGGCATGTTGCGCCGGCAGTTTGCAGGATGTCCGGTAATGGCACTTACAGCCACCGCCGACAAACTCACCAAGGCCGATATCGTCGAGCGTCTTGAACTCAAGGGCGACCATATGTTCGTCAGTTCGTTCGACCGCCCCAACCTGAGTCTCGACGTGAGACGCGGATACTCGGCCAACGACAAGATGCGCCTGATAAAGAACATCATATCACGACATCCAGGAGAGAGCGGCATAATATACTGTCTGGCCCGCAAAACCACCGAGACTGTGGCTCAGAAACTACAGTCAATGGGAATAAAGACCGATGTATATCATGCCGGGCTGTCGATAGCCAGCCGCAACCGCGTGCAGGAGGACTTCATCAACGACCGAATCGATGTCGTGGTGGCCACTATTGCTTTCGGCATGGGGATAGACAAGAGCAACGTTAGGTATGTGATACACTACAACCTGCCCAAGAGCATCGAGAGTTTTTACCAGGAAATAGGCCGTGGAGGCCGCGACTCACTGCCGGCCGAGACCGTATTGTTCTACAATCTGCAGGACCTTATCACTCTCAAGAGCTTCGCCGACGAAAGCGGACAGCAGGAGATCAATCTCGAGAAACTCAAACGCATGCAGGAATACGCAGAGGCGCAGGTGTGCCGACGGCGCATTCTGCTCAACTACTTCGGCGAGACAAGCGACCACGACTGCTGCAACTGTGACGTATGCCGTACACCCCCGACACGATTCGATGGCACGACACTGATACAGAAAGCCCTGTCGGCTATCAAACGCACCGATGAGAAGATCGGATTCACTCTCACAGTCGAGATACTGCGCGGGGTTCTCTCACCAGAGATCAGGGAACACGACTACGACCGGCTGAAGACCTTTGGCGTCGGCCGCGAAGTGCCATATCGTGACTGGAACGATTATCTGTTGCAGATGCTCCAGATGGGATTTATCGAGATAGCCTATGACGAAAACCGGCATCTCAAGATAACCCCGCTTGGCGAAGATGTGCTGTATGGCCGTAGACAGGCCGAACTTGCGGTAATATCACGCGATGATCTGCGCGCCCGGCCAAAGGCCAAAACCGGCAAGGCCACGACTCGAAGAAAATCATCCAAGGCCGATGAAATCAACATTCTGTTCCGGGACAAAGACACCGATACCGAGGATCACTTATTGTTTGAGAAGCTTCGCACACTACGCCGCATGATAGCCGACGAGTCGAAGGTGCCAGCCTTCGTGATAATGTCTGACAAAACACTGCATGCCCTGGCGACCGACAGGCCGCAATCGATCGAGGCATTCGGCAACATACATGGCATAGGCGAACACAAACGCGACACCTACGGAGCACGCTTCGTAGCCGCCATCAACGATCACCTCGCCCAATAATCAGCATTGTACCCTATTCGCTCACTACCACACGCTACGGTGAGTGTGTAACAATTACGACAGATGTGCGCTACCCATGAGCCTGGCGGCTCATGGGGGCTCACATCTGTCGTTCTTTTTTTTGAATTTGATTGGATTTTCCGCGGGTTGCGCGACCTTTCGGTCGCTTAACCCACGGCTATTTGTGCCGGCACCCTCTCCGGGGTGCCTTTTACCGGCGGCTTCCCCCCGTGGGATCTATACTCACTTACGGCCGAATTTTCCACGTTCCCTGAGGTGGGATATCGGGGGCTACTGCTTTGGGCGGCCGATGGTGTCCATAAGCATCGAGACTGCGGCCGGAATATCATCGGGGTTCTGTGCCAGGCACTTTATGAACAGCGATCCTATTATGCCACCGCTTGAGTAACGGCATGCATCGGCCATGGTCGATTGATTGGATATACCGAACCCTATCAGACGATCGTGCTCAAGTCCCAGGCGATTGACACGATCAAAATATTCGGTCTGTGCCATACCAAATGTGTCTCGAGTCCCTGTAGTAGATGCTGTCGACACCATATATATGAATCCGTCGCAGTGCTTGTCAATAAGCCTTATACGCTCATCATCGGTCTCGGGAGTTATCATCATCACCACCGGAATCCCATACCTGTCGCTCAATGGCTTGAAGTCACGCATATATTCGTCAAACGGCAGGTCGGGCACGATCAGCGCGTCTATCCCCACACTCCGGCAATCCTCATACAGCCGCTCTATACCATACTGTATCATAGTGTTGAGATAGCCCATCAGTACGAACGGCATGGCAGGCACGCGCCGACGAGCTTCGGCCACCTGCCTCATAAGCAGAGCCAGAGTCATCCCGTTACGCAGTGCGCGTGTGCCGCTGTCCTGTATCACGGGGCCGTCGGCCATCGGATCGGAGAACGGTATACCGATCTCTACCATGTCGGCCCCATGCCTGTCAAGTTCCTCTATAATCCCTACCGTATCATCGAGATGCGGAAATCCGGCGGTGAAATATACCGACAGTATATCATTTTTTTGTCCAAAAAGGTTTTGCAATCGATTCATCTTCGTTGAATTTACGTAATGACAGTATAAATTTTACAAGCTTTGTGATATCTTTCACTCCCGGCTCGGTCTCGAAGCGGCTGTTGATATCTATACCAACCATGCCGGGACGCATCGCGGCCACGATCTCGTCGACATCGTCAGGCCCAATGCCGCCACCGAGAAGATATGGTGTCGACAGACGATACCGCTCGAGCTGACACCAGTCAAACTTACGTCCGGTACCGCCACGCCGGCTGTCGCCGGTATCGAAGACAAAGGCATCGACAATGCCCTCATAGTCTTTCAGAGAGTCCCAGTCCATGTTGTCGGTAACTCCGATAGCCTTGAACACCACGAGTCCCGACTCCTTTAGAGCGGCGCAATACCGGGCCGACTCGTCACCGTGCAACTGAACTATGCCGAAACCGTATCTTGAAGCGACATCCCTCACATGGCCGGCCTCGGCATTGACAAACACCGCCACAGGATTAACGAACGGAGAGAGCTCCGACAGGAAATCGGCCGGAGGCTCACCGACATATCTCGGAGAGCCGGGATAGAATATAAAACCTGCCAGCATAGGTGTGAGACAGGCCACCTGGCGCATGTTGTCAAGATCCCTGAGTCCGCATACCTTGATCACCATATCATTATGACGCGGACGCGACATTTGCCGCATATTATCGTTCTGTTCCATAACCGGTTGTAAATTTTAGAAGTTCGTAGGCCGGATCAGTCGTTTTCATGAAAGCCTCGCCCACGAGAAATCCGTTATACCCTGCGGCACGCAACCTGACAATATCCTCAGGGGTACGGATACCGCTCTCGGCGATCTTCACTGCGTCAATATCCTGTAGAGCACCGATCATCGAGGCCGAGCATCCGAGGTCGGTCCTGAATGTCGAGAGGTCGCGGTTGTTCACCCCAACCATATCCACATCCCGGCACACATGACGGGTCTCGTCAGGTGAATGCAGTTCAAGCAGTACCTCGAGTCCAAGGCTGTGGGCAAGGCCGGTAAACCCGGCCACCATGTCGGGCGTAAGAATGGATGCTATCAACAGGATCGCATCGGCCCCCCACAGTCGTGCCTCGTAGATCTGATACTCATCCACTATAAAATCTTTTCTCAGCAACGGTAAGCCGACGGTGTCACGCGCCAAGGCAAGATCGGCCGGCGATCCTCCAAAAAAACGAGTGTCGGTGAGTACCGAGCAGGCCGATGCACCGGCCCTCTCATATCCCGGCACGACATCACCCACCACGGCCATCGGCGCAATCTCCCCCTTGGAAGGTGATCGGCGCTTGAACTCGGCTATTATGCCCGATGCCCCGGGAGCCATGATAGCGGAGGCCATCGACCTATGACCGGGGGTCACTGCCTCGGCGAGCCGTCTCAGCCTGTCTATCGGCAACCGTCGGCAGGCCGCCTTGACCTCCTGCCGCTTGTTAGCGGCTATTGTCTTCAATATATCGTCCATTACTTCCTGCTGTTGATTGACACAAATCTCTTAAAACACTCCATTGCCCCACCCGACTCTATAGCCTCACGAGCCTGTGACACAGCGGTCTCGGGCGAAACATCAGGCTCGAGCGTATGTATTGCATACGCGGCATTGGCCAGCACACATGCCGTGCGAGCCTCGCCACCGCTTCCACCCAGCACATCATCGAATATCCCTGATGCCTCGGCCTCCGTATCGCCGCCATAGAGATCCCGGGGACTCACTACAGGCAATCCCAGCCGGCCGGGAGTCATCACACACTCGGAGCCAGGGGTGGCAACCTTGAATGGAGCGGTAAGCGATATCTCGTCATAACCGTCGAGGGAATGCACTATCGTACAGTCAACGCCGTCACGCTGTGTGATATAGCGGTACATCCTCATCAACGGCAGGCTGTAGACACCCAGCAACTGACAACGCGGCCTGACAGGATTGACCAGCGGGCCGAGCATATTGAAAAACGTACGCACACCCAGCGCCCTGCGCACCGGCCCCACGCTACTGAGCGCCGGCGAGAAAAGCGGGGCATGGAGATAACACACACCGCTCTCGTCAAGCGACCGCCGTAGGATACTGTCATCGGCCGTGAACACCACACCATGGTTCTCAAGCACGTTGGAGGCTCCGGATACCGAGCTGGCGCCATAATTGCCGTGTTTCACGACCTTGCGGCCGGTGGCGGCCACCACAAAGCATGATGCAGTCGATATATTGAATGTGTTCTTGCCGTCGCCTCCCGTACCCACAATATCTACAGCTCTCACATCGCCAAGATCGACAGGGCGGCGTCGCTCGAGTATGGCGTCGCGGAACCCCTGTAGCTCGTCGAGCGTGATACTGCGCATAAGAAATACGGTCATGAACGCGGCCAGCTGCTCATCGTTGTAACGGCCGTCGGCTATATCGAGCATCACCTGGCGGGCATCGTCCCGCGTAAGGTTGCGGTACTCAAATAATTTTCCAAGTATCTGTTTCATAATCTACCGGTTTCAATCATCGTTCGACAAAATTACGGATAATCGTCTTGCCCTCAGGAGTCATGACCGACTCGGGGTGGAACTGCACTCCATGGACGTCATGCCGGCGGTGTCTCAGAGCCATTATATTGCCATCGGGCGACATGGCCGTCACTTCGAGACAGTCGGGCAGAGTCACAGGGTCGACCACCCACGAGTGGTAACGCCCTACCTCGATGCGCCGTGGCACACCCTTGAACAACGGTTCATCATCCACCACTATGTCGACAGGCGTATGCACGCCATGATACACCTCGTCAAGGCACTTGAGCGAGGCACCATAACACTCTCCGATGGCCTGGTGACCGAGACACACCCCGAGAATGCCGTGTGTAGGGCCATACCGCCTAAGCATCTCGGGCACGATCCCGGCCTCGGCGGGCACACCAGGCCCGGGAGACACTATTATCTTGTCGTAAGCGCCTATGGTCTCGACGCTTATCATATCGTTGCGAGCCACATCAGGCTCTATCCCCATCTCCCGCAACATATGCACGATGTTGTAGGTAAACGAGTCGTAGTTGTCTATCACTATCAGTTTCATTGTCGTCATACGAATTTCTGGGCATAATCGATTGCGGCGTCAAGCGCGCCGAGTTTGTTGGATGTCTCCTTCAGCTCGTTGGCCGGTATCGACCTTACGGTCACTCCGGCCCCGGCCTGGTAGTACAGCCGGCCGCCATGGCTCAGGAAGCTGCGTATCGTTATAGCCTGGTTGAGCGACCCGTCAAAGCCGATACTGCCTATGCAACCGCCATACACCACACGCGAGTGGGGCTCGAACTCGTCGATAAGCCGCATAGCCTTTACCTTGGGCGCACCGCTGAGAGTCCCGGCAGGGAAGGTGTCGGCCATAAGCCTTATGACATCGGTGCCATCGGGCAGAGTGGCCCCTACCCTCGACACCATATGTATCACATGCGAGTAATACTGTATCTGCCGCATGAACTCGACGCCGACATGGCCACCGCTACGGCTCAGGTCGTTGCGGGCCAGATCCACGAGCATCACATGCTCGGCGTTCTCCTTGACATCGGCGAGCAGTTCCTCGGCCAGCCGGCGGTCGCGCGAGTCATCTCCCGTGCGCCTGAATGTGCCGGCTATAGGGTCGATATAGGCCCGGTTGCCCGTCACCCTGAGATGGGTCTCGGGCGATGAGCCGAAGATTCTGAATGACCCGAAGTCAAAGTAGAACAGATAAGGCGACGGATTGACACACCTCAGCGCCCTATAGACACAGAACTCATCACCGTCAAATCCCTGACTGAATCTGCGCGACAATACAATCTGGAAGACATCACCCCTGCGGCAGGAGGCTATCCCCTTGTCGACCATCGACATATACTCTTCGTCGGTCAACGTGCTCTCGACATCCCCCCGGGCCCTGAATCCATACTGCGCCACATTGTTGTTGGCGAGGATTCCTACAAGATCGGCCACCGTCGACTCCTCGCCGGGAAGGCGGTGCTCGACGATGCTCATCTCGTTGCGGTAATGGTTGATGCATATCACATGGCGGTAAAGTACATACACCATGTCGGGGATCCCGGCAAACTTCTCCTCACGCTCCTGCACCGACACGCTCTCGAAGTACCTCACAGCGTCATATGAACTGTACCCGAGGAAACCTACCGTAGAGCCGGCTCCGTCACCCTCGGCACTGAATCCGGCCATATAGTCGCGCAACAATGCGGGTACATCGGTCGTTGCCGTGTCAACCTTGTGACAGCTCCCGTCGGGCAAGGTGTATTCCACCTGCCTACGGTTAACGGTGAATGATGCCATGGGCTGTACCCCGATATATGAGTAACTGTTTTGGACCGTATGATAGTCTGAGCTCTCAAGCAGTGCCGACACAGGATACAGGTCGCGCACTCTCAGATACACCCCCACCGGAGTAAGCATGTCGGCGGGCACAGTGATTTTATCGATATGTAATGTTGTATGTTTCATGATTGGGTCAGACAATAATTGTTATAAGCCTCCATATCCTTGTCTCCGCGGCCCGACAGATTGACCACCACCACAGCGTCGGCGCCAAAACGCCTGCGGTCGAGCACAGCCAGGGCATGGGACGACTCCAGTGCCGGCAGTATCCCCTCGGTGCGGGTGAGCCGCATGGCGGCTCTGAGAGCCTCGTCGTCATTGACGGCAAGCACCTCGGTGCGTCCGCTCGTGGCCATAAAGGCATGTAGAGGGCCTATGCCAGGGTAATCGAGACCGGCCGATATGGAGTACGGCTCGATGATCTGCCCGTCGGGGGTCTGCATCACCAGCGTACGCGATCCATGAATAATCCCCTCGGTGCCGGCATGTATGGTAGCGGCGGTCTCGCCGGTCTCCACTCCACGTCCGCCGGCCTCAGCGGCAATGAGTCTCACCCTCCTGTCATTAATGAAGTGATAAAACACGCCGGCGGCATTGCTTCCGCCACCCACACAGGCAATGACACAGTCGGGGTAGTCACGCCCCACGGCAGTCTCGAGCTGAGACTTTATCTCTTCGCTTATCACCGACTGGAATCGGGCTACCATCTCGGGATAAGGGTGCGGACCTACAGTACTGCCTATCACATAGAATGTGTCGCGCGGATTACAGCACCAGTCGCGTATCGCCTCGTTGGTAGCATCCTTGAGTGTGCTGTTGCCCGATGTCACCGGCACCACTCTGGCACCGAGCATCTTCATACGCTCGACATTGGGCCGCTGGCGGGCCACGTCGACAGCCCCCATGTATACCACACACTCAAGCCCCATCAGGGCGCACACGGTGGCCGTGGCCACACCATGCTGTCCGGCTCCGGTCTCGGCTATTATACGGGTCTTCCCCATGCGGCGTGCCAGCATCACCGATGCTATGGCATTGTTGATCTTATGTGCTCCGGTGTGACACAGATCCTCGCGCTTGAGGTATACATTGGTGCCGTAATGAGCGCTGAGCCTGTCGGCCCTGTACAATGGAGTGGGACGCCCCACATAGTCACGCAACAGCCTGCCGAACTCCTGCCCGAATTCTTCGGTATCGACAAATGTACGGTATGCCTCGGTGAGGTCAGTGATATTGCGGTGCAGTATCTCGGGGATATAGGCTCCGCCAAAGCGGCCATAGTAACCGTTCTCATCGACAGGCAAAACATTCCTGGAATCTTTCATCTCGAATTATGAATTTAGGAAAAAAAAGAAGAACCATCGGAAAATGGACCGCTGACAGGATCCGATTTCCGATGGTTCAAAATATGTTTTATAAAGGACTTTAAGCTATACTATTATATCACACGCTCAGCCGCCATCGAAAATCACTTCCGAGGCGCCACCAAAACATGTTATTTGAAAAACTGTTATACATAGCCGTTATTTGCGCACAAAATTATATCAAATATTCGAACGTCCAAAATAAATCATAATTTTTTCAATAATTTTTTTGAAAAGGCACCCCGGAGAGGGTGCTAGCACTAATAGCCGTGGGTTAAGCGACCGTTAGGGCGCGCAACCCGCGGATCTCCGACGCCCTCCCCC
>CAXHRO010000060.1:0-10373 GCA_964018905.1 uncultured Muribaculaceae bacterium | reverse complement strand
GAGTTTAAGGATTGAGTTCTCAGCCATCGCAGATGCCCACATCAGCTCTCCTCTTGCAAAGTCGTTGTCGGGGTCTACAATCAGTGCGCGGATATTTTTGATTACATTGCGCATTATGGCTTCGTTTATCTCATCGGTAAGATTGGTGTGTGCGGGGTGTCCCATATAGGTTTCCATACAGTGGCTCAGCGTGTCAAAGGCACCGCTGATCACCTGCTTCATGGGCAAAGTCAGCGTCAAGTCGCTGTCAAGCACCGCAAATGAATTGAACGCACCGAAAAGAGGCTGTTTCAGTTTAAGCTCCTCGTTGGTTATTACCGCGCCGTTATTCTGTTCCGCACCGGTGCCTGATGCTGTAACAATCGCCCCCATAGGGATGCAGTCTGTCGCCATGCGACGCTCTTTCCCATACTGCATACTCCAGATATCCTCATCGGTCTTTGCCTGAATCGAGACAATCTTGCAACAGTCTATAACGGAACCTCCGCCGACGGCAAGTATGAAATCGACATTGTTTTCACGGGCAATTTTTGCGCCTTCCTGAACTTTGGCGTATGTGGGATTGGGCATAATGCCGCTAAAATCCACAACTGTCTTGCCTGCTGCTTCAAGCATTTTCCGGATGCGGTCATAAAGACCTGACCGTTTCAATGAGCCGCCACCGTAGGCAAGCATTACTTTGTTACCCATTTTGGGCATTTCTGTATTCAAGGCAGTCTCCAAACAGCCTTTGCCGAAATACTGTTTTACCGGATATTGAAAAGTGAAAGAATCCATATGGTTTATTTTTTTTCTAAAGTTGACATATCAATTACGTAACGGAACTTTACTTCTCCGTTTTTGACTTTCTCGTATGCGTCGGTTATGAGGTCGGCATCTGCCTTTATCACTTCGACATCAGGATATATGCCATGCGACACCGAATAGTCCATCATTTCCTGAGTTTCACCGATACTCCCTATTCTTGAACCGAACAGACGTCTGTTTGCCATACCGATGAATGAGCGCATTGAAAGCTGCGGCATATCTTTTGCCGATGGAATGCCGACTATGCACATCTGTCCGTTCCATTTCAGCATCTTCATATAGGTCATAGGGTCGTAAGCCGACGGAATGGTGCTGATGATAAAATCGAACTCATTTGCGATAGCCGCCATAGCCGCCGAGTCGTTGACGTTTACATACCGTGACGCTCCCATCTCTTTGGCGGCCTCACGCTTGTCCTCTGAAATGTCAAAGACCGTGACATCGGCACCGAGAGCTTTCAGGTATTTCACAGCCATGTTTCCCAGACCTCCGAAACCGGCAACTCCGACTTTATCACCAGACTTGACACCGGCATATTTTATTGGCGAATAAGTTGTGATTCCTGCACACAGTAGCGGTGCTACTTTCTCCATATCTGCATTTGCAGGAATGGCTATGGCATAGTCCTGAGAAACCACTATGTTATCGGAATATCCTCCTTGAGTCGGCTCATTATCGTGGTAAGGATCATGGTCGTGATAAGTAGAAACAGACTCGCTGCAATAATGCTCCTGTCCGTTGAGGCAATAGCCACATACGTGACATGAATTGATTATGCAGCCGACGCCGGCATAATCACCAACCTTGAATTTCGTTACATCTTTTCCAACAGCAACGACACGCCCGGCGATTTCATGCCCCGGCACCATCGGATACTTTTCCTTTCGCCAGTCACCATGCACATTGTGGAGATCACTGTGGCATATGCCGGAATACAAAATCTCAATCCGGATTTCGTCATCACCGACGGCATGGCGGTTGAATTTGTAAGGATGAAACACACCGCTTTCATCAAATGCGGCAAAACCGTGTGTCGGTATGCTGTCAGTCTGAGCGTATAAGTTTAATGACAGACTCGACAGACTTATTAATAAAAGTATTTTGGAATATAATTTCATGATTCTTAAATGGTAATGTTAGGTATCCCTGCCGAATGGTTCATATGTTTCTCCCAGAACCTGACCGCGCCGTCCATCCAGCCCTCTGCACTTGTGCCTGTGCCCAGGCCGAAGCCGTGGCGCAGATTTGGGAACAGATGAAATTCGGCATCTATGCCGAGCGACTGCAACGCTTCCACCCGGCGGCGCATTACCGTCGGACTTGCAATAGCATCATTCTCGCCGATAACAACGTATGTCGGCGGATCCTGACGCGTATATTCCGAATGGCCGGTATAGCCCATCACGACTGTGGCAGGACGGGCATCGACAAAATTGCCGAATGCCGCAGGAGTGTATGATCCGATATATGCAGCCATACGCGCTCCTGCCGAGCCGCCCCATACAGAATAGTCATCAGTCGATACGCCTAACTCAGAGGCATGGGCAAATATATAGTCTATGCCTGCCGAAAGGTCTTCGACGGCACTCTGAGCCCCACGGTCAACGCTGTACTGGATTACGAAAGCATTATAGCCTTTCTTGCTCAGTTCGAGTGCGAGAGGGAAACCCTCATGGATTGAACCGACATAAGAGAATCCCCCTCCCGGACAGAACACAGCGAACGGCGCGCCGGGATTTCCGGGAAAGAAAAACAGTCCGGCATCTTTGCGACCGAGGTCATAGTACAACTGCTTACCATTTCCAACCATATCTATCATCTCGTTGATATAACCTACAGCCCTTCCGGCGTCCACATAATTGTGGTATGGCAGAAGCGACGGTATATTGCCGAGCTTCATGTCGGGATCGTAACGCCACTCAAGCGGCAGAATATATCTTCCGAAACCTTGAAAAGCAGGATGATTTACCACATCGCTGACAGTGTTTGCTGTTGTAAGATGGCTGCAATCTTTCATTTCAGACGGGTTTTCATCGCGGTTGCCGGGATTATTCTCCGACACCTCCACCTCTAACAATTCCTCTTCCGCTGATGTTGAGGCACATCCGGCAAGAACCGAGAAAAGAGCAACAGATACCGACAATATCATAAGTCGAGCTGCCATACGTTACCCCTTTTTATGAAATTTATATTTGAGCCACACTATGCCATGATTGCACACATCGGCAGAAAGCAGCTCCAGTGACTGACCGGCAGCCGGGGTCTCATCAGACGCGCCGAGATATTCAAATATGGAGGGCACGGTGGTAAGACTGTCAATTCCGGGGTACATCACAAGACTAAGTTCATCTATAAGTCCGGCAGCGAGCATCGCACCGTTGATTATGCCGCCACCCTGAAGCGAGATTTTATTTATCCCGAAGCGTTCATGTATAATCTCCATTGCATTGCGCAGATCGGTCGGGTCGGCAAGCACAATGTATGAAATGCCTTTTTCTTCAAGCATTGCAAGATAATCGGCTGTCGCATTTGTTCCTAAAATGACAAGGATATTGTCGCCACGGAGGCGGCTGTCGGTGTAAAAAATATCCGCATCTGGGTCAACGGTTATGAACAGTCTTTCAGAGTCACGGTTTCCGATATAGACTTTACCGGCTTGTGCCCTGTTGTTGCTCTTGGGCATGAATTTATAAGGGAAAGCCTCCTTCGCGGTTGACTTGCCGAACATCCATGCGTCAGTGTCAAGCGATTTCCCTAACTCGGCATATTCTTTGAACAAAGCAGCGGCGGGGGTGCCGTCAAACGGCAGCGTCCAGCGACCGGGCAGAAGCCGACCGTCAACCGAACTCATTATGTGGCATATTACTTTTGGAACCATTTTTTCAAATTGCTTTTTGAGATTTTACAATTTTTGAGCCGCCGAACACTTCGCTCATAGGCATTGTATCGAGAGTATGGTCTATCCGATCTATCTCCTCACGGCTCAGTTTTACATCAGGCGCACCGGCATTCTCTTTAAGGCGACAAAGGTGCCGTGTGCCGGGGATAGGAACAATCCACGGTTTCTTGCACAGCATCCATGCCAGTGATATCTGCGAGGGTGTGGCATGATGTTCGTCGGCAAGGCGGGTGATATAATCCATCAGCTCACGGTTCTTTTCAAAGCTCTCCTTCTTGAACTGCGGCATTGCGGCACGATAGTCGGAGTGCGGGTCAAAAGTTGAGGTGACGTCATAGTTTGCGGTAAGCAGGCCGTTGGCAAGTGGAGAGAACGCCACAAAGCCGATGCCAAGTTCTTCCAGCACAGGGAAGATTTCCTCATGCCACCGTGCCATCATCGAATAGCGGTTCTGCACGGCAGTGACACGACATACGGCATGGGCACGGCGCAGATATTCATCGTCGGCCTCCGAGATGCCCCAGTGGAGAATCTTACCTTCTTTCATAAGGTCGAGCATCACACCGGCCACTGTTTCCGGCTCTACATCGGGGTCAATACGGTGTTGATAATAGAGGTCGATGTGGTCAGTGCGAAGACGTCGCAACGAGCCTTCAAGGGCCTTGCGTATTGCTGCCGGACTCGAATCCGGTATAAGCGGATGCGGGCCGTCACCGCCGGGATTCTCAAATTCAAGACCGAATTTCGTTGCAATAACGATTCTGTCACGATACGGCTGCAAAGCTTCTCCGAGCAGTTCCTCGTTGGCGTGCGGATCATCAACAGTGCCGTAAATCTCGGCTGTATCAAAGAATGTATAACCCATATCGACCGCATCATCAAGCAGCCGGATCATATCTCGTTTATTTGCCGGAGTGCCGTATCCGTGGCTCATGCCCATGCAGCCAAGTCCGACGGCAGATACTCTCAGACCACTCAGGCCTAATGTTCTATATTCCATTATAGTCAGTTTACTAAAATTTTTGAACTTCCGGTCGTGCGTTTCACTACATATATCCCGCTTTTTGCAGTATCCGGAGTGACTTGACGTCCGTTTATATCATACACCGCTTGAATAGCATCGTTTCCCACATCTACAGAAACATCATCTATAGCTGAATTGCCAGACATTACCGACATAAGGAATCTGTCGAAATCGTTACCCCAAACTGAGGCGTTGCCACCCGATCCATATCCGTGGGGATAGTTTTGAAGAATCTTGCGTTCTATCCGGTAGCCTGCATGTTCGACTGCGTTGGCATTTTGAGTGAACTGACCGGCAAAGCCATCACGCGTTCCCCAGCAATAGAAAGCCGGAGGCAGATTGGCAGCACGGAGTGTTTCGACATTGTTCATTGATACGCTCAGACGCCCGTAGAAAGAATATATCATACCGACAGCACAGGCTGAAACCGGCACGTTGTCAAGGGCATCAGGCACATAGTTGTTGTCAAGGGCAGTACCGTTTGTCAGGTCACGCCAGTTCAAAAGCACTTCTCCGTTAAGTATTCCCCCGGCAGAAAAACCCACAAGTGCAATGTTTTCAGGATTTATGCGGTACTCATCTGCATGGGCGCGTACATATCGTATGGCGCGTTGAAGGTCAGTCGCGCTTTCCCGCATGGTATATGGCTGGATGCGGTAGTTTACGATAAAGCATTGATAGCCCATAGGAACCAGCATATCTGCAATATCATATCCTTCGTTTTGCATACTTCGGAACATAAACGCTCCTCCCGGACAGATGATGACCGCACCTTTCGGCGTTGTATTCTCATTGACGGTGAACACCTCCATGTTTGGTATGAAGTCTGGACCGTCGGAGTTATTTACATTACGTGTGACGGTAGGGATATTTCCTCTCTGCCACAAGTTGACAGTACCGGACATCACTGCATTGTCATATACATCAGAATCAGGCAATATGGTTGAATCATCGACTGTCGGATTGTCTGCTCCCTCAGCGCATGACACGCCGGTGCCGGTTAGGAATATTACAAAAAGAGAAATCCAAATGCGCTTCATTCCTTGACTACATTTATATTTTTAAGCCATGTCGCGATATTGGAACTGTTGACACTTCCGCTTGTGAGGCCAAGCCCCGCAAGATGAGTTGATTCAGGGGTAAGGTCGACAATCTTCCGTAAAGTCTCATCGCGATATGTAGAAGCGTATGTGCAGAAGGGCACAACAATCTTGTCTTTCAGATCGTAGCTCTCTGTAAAGGTGCTTATAATCATAGGTGCGGTGTGCCACCATACAGGGCAACCGATAAACACGATATCGTAGGAGTCCATATCCTCTACCGTATTCTTTATAGCCGGGCGAGAGTCTGTGTCACGTTCCTCCAAAGCCACCTCGGTGCATGGCGTGTATTCGGCAGGATATGGCACAACAGGTTCTATTTCAAAGAGTGTTCCGCCTGTCTGCTCCGCAATCTGCTGTGCCATTCGACGGGTAGTTCCACCCCAACTGAAGTATGCTACAAGAATTTTACTGTTTTCCGGCACCTCTGTATTATCGCCACCGGGGATTTCCGGTTTTGGTTCATCGTTTCCGCAGGCAATCAGCGATATAGACACAATCGCCGAAATAACTAATGAAAATATTTTCTTCATCGTAATTATGTTTAATTGTTCTGGTGCAAAATTACCCTCATTCTTCCAGGAATCTATTACGATAAATACGGCTGAAATTTCAAAAAATTCCGAATGAATAGAATAAAGGAACACCGCTGGCAAATATGTGCCGGTGTCCCCAGTCTTCATCTGTTTTAAGTAACGTTGAATTTCAGAATCTAACCTTGAAGCCTCCCATCGCCGTGAAGCCGGGCATATCATATCCACGGTTTATCACATATCGGGCATCGGTTATGTTTTCAAGCCTTGTGAATACCGATACATATCGGCATACATCCCATGTTACTTTGAGATTCAGCAGGGCATAGTTCTGATTTTTCACATCATCGGCCACATACAGTCCGTCTATCCCCTTTATATCAGCATCCAGGCAGATAAATCTCCAGGGCCGCCACTGCACTCCTAAATAATATTGATTTTCTGGTGCGCCCGTAAGGTTGTCCAACGAAGTATGCAGATAGCTGTATGTAGCTGACAACCAAAGATTATCAAAGGGATGGCTATGAGCCGAAATCTCTATACCCTTGTTAATGAAGCGGCTGGTGTTTTCATTTTTCATGTCGACCTGCTGAATAAGATTGTCACCCTTGCTGTAATAGGCTGTCAGACCGGCAGTAAAATATCTTGAAAACGATTTAGACACAGACACTTCGTAGTTCATCATCTTTTCCGGCTGCAAATCGGGATTAGCCATGCGGTAGAGATACAGCTCGCGGAACGACGGGTTGCGGTAGCCCATCGCGAGATTGCCTTTCACAGTCCATCCGTTAGCGGGATTTAGAGAGAAGCCGAACTGCGGTATCCATTGGGTGTGGAACATGTCGCTATTTGCCATTCGCAGACCGGCGTTAAGATTGACGAGGTTTTCAAGCAACCTCTGCGAGATTGTCACATATGGCGAATACTCTGTGATGGTCTTGCGCGACATGGTGCTTAGGGAGCCTTCGGTGTGGCTGCTGCCTCCCGAAACAGGTATCTCGCCCGAATATCTGTCGAAATCAAAGCCGAGTGTGACCGAGGCATTGCGCCACGGCGTGAAATTCTGGTAAAGGATTATGCCGAGCCGGTCGTCCTTGCTGTGGAAATGACGCGGGTCGTCAATGAAATGGTTGCCGTAGTTGTAGTAAACTCTTGCGGTGCCCGAGGAGGAACCGCAGTTGTTTGAAATGGTTGCGGCAGCTTCGCCACGTGTGATGTTCTGGTGATAGATGTCGGTTGATTCGGGATTCGACAGCGTTGGATAAATCGGGTCGTTTCCACGGAAGTTCATAAGAGTATAGTCAAGATATGCGCTCCATCTATCTGAGAATTCATACCCTACTTTCGCATAGCCGTCGGCCTGCTTGAAATCGAAATTATCGACTGTGCCGTCGGTGCGGTTATAAGACAATGACACAAGCGATGAGAATTTGCCGAATCGGACGGTGTTCGTAGCCGATGACAGCCATGTATTACAGGAACCGTATTGCGACTGAATTGTAGTGCGCACGCCGTTATCTTTCGCAGTCTTGGTAATAACGTTTATTGTTCCGGCCATAGCGTTGGAGCCGTAAAGCACCGAGCCCGGGCCACGCAGAACCTCGACACGCTCGACGTATTCCTTGTCGTAGAAGTCGGCGATATGATGTGAATATATTCCGGCAAACTGAGGTTGTCCGTCGACCATCATAAGCACTGCGCTTGCCCTGTCGCCACCTATGCCACGCAATTTAATATGCCCCGCGCCACCATTGCTCACACCGAAGCCGAAAACACTTCGTTGCGAGACAAACAGGCTCGGAACCATACCTGATATTGCCGACAGCACCTGTGACTGCCCTGTGGCTTCGAGTTGCCGGCTGTCAATCACTGAAACGGTGTACGGCAACAGTTTCTGCGGCACTTCGACAGCAGAACCGGTTACAATTATTTCGTTCAACACCCGTGCGCTGTCCGCAATTTCGGCTCCTGACGAATCAAGAGCCGAAACTGATGCAGCCGAGGCCAAAGCCGTGATAAATGCGAGCTTCCTCATTTACAAATCATTCAACCAGTTGTTTCTTTCAGTTTACGATGTAGAGCCCCGGAGCAAGTGCTGTCATGTCATCGGAATTTGACAAGACTTTCACTCCGTTCAAATCGTAGACATTGTATTTCCGCAGGGCGGCAGTTTTGTTGTTTTCGATTCCGCTGACGCTTGTTATGTCGATCAATTCATAACTTTTTGTACCGAGCCCGATCTGTTCGGCATAGTCGACAGTGTGTGTGCCATGGCGACTGTCGATGCGTTGTACAAGCGGCGCGTTATTGTCGCCGGGTGTGGGTTCGTGGTTATACACGAGGTCAAGGCAAGCTTTGTCGAGCGCCACAGGGTCGAGCGAGGCAAGGATTCCGATGTCCTTCATCTGAGGCGCGCTCGGGTGACCGTCGCAATCGCAGTCGACCGACAGATTGTTCATCACGTTGATGTACACTACTCCATTCTTTTCTTTGAAATAGTTGTGCACCGACTGCGCAGCCCCGGCCATTGACTCTAAAAATGCATCCTGCCCGTGCGGTTGCTGAAAGACATAGCGAGGATCGGAGTATGCGCCTGCCGTATGAATGCGCGTTTTGCCTTCGGGCGTTGCAATTCCGATACTCTGATTTTTGATAACTCCGCCAAATCCACCCATTGCATGGCCTTTGAAATGGGCGAGGTTGATTAGAAAATCGTAATTTGAAAGATGACTGCCTACAAGATTCTGTGCAAACCATTTAGTGTCGGGCATAGGCAGATTGATTGCTCCTTCCTCATCCATGATGTCAACCGTAGCGATTTCGCCGTAACCGCGCTCCTCGATGGCTCGACGGTGATTCTCGGTGTTTGAACGATTGCCGCCGTATGCTGTGTTACATTCCACTATGTTGCCTTTTACCTCCTTTACCAGAGCGCCGATAAGCTCGGGGCGCAGATGGTTGCTCTGCTCCGATTCGCCTGTGCTGATTTTGACAGCGACCCGCCCCTCGGGAGCTACGCCAAGAGCGTTGAAAACAGAAAGCAAGGACTCCGGTGTTATTTCAGAAGTGAAATATACCTTTGCCGGAGCCGGAACGGTCTGCGCGAAGCCTGCGAACAACGTCATGCAGGCTGCAAAAGCAAAAAATACACGTTTCATCATTTCGTTACTTGTTTTTGCCTGCAAAGGTGCGACATTTTGTTTTGAAGAGCCTTATGTTTATTTCGGACAAAAATGCCAAAAACACAGCTATCGGGAAATATTCGAATCAAACACAGCAAAAAGTATAAGGTTTAATCAACTGATTATTGTTACTTTTGCACATGGAAAAGTTGAATGATGTTATAATCTCCGAATCCATTGACGGTATCGGCAAGGACCGTTATAAGAATTATCTCTCCCATGCTTTATGCACGGGAGGTAAATCTACATTCAGTTTCAACGGTCAGACCTTCGAGTTCAATGAGGGAGATTTGATGATTGTAAGAAACGGGAAATTACTCGATGATGTAAAGATGTCGGATGATTTCACCGTGAAAAATCTATATGTGACAGCACCCTTTATTGAACTGTGTACACCGCAGTCCAATTATGGAATGAAAGGCCAGTTGGCATTGTTTCTTAATCCGGTGATGCACCTGACCGACGAACAGCGGTTTGTATGCGAGCGTGACTTCCGTTGGATAGATTACCGTCTGAATCAGACATCACACAATTTCTATCGCGAACTGCTTATCAACGCCGTGCAGTCTGCAATACTTGATTTCTTTGATTTCCATTCAACCCTCAGCGGAGAAGATTCCATATCCACACAGAATGCCTCTATCATGAGCCGCTTTCTGAATATGCTGGAAAACGGAGATTACCGTCATAACCGCGAAGTGACATATTATGCAGATGCCCTGTGTGTTACCCCGAAATATCTGTCGGAGGTGTCAAAAAAGGTAAGCGGTTATCCGGCAAACTATTGGATAAACCGCTATACGTCGCTTGAAATAGCCCGGCTTCTGC
>CAXHRO010000059.1:0-10521 GCA_964018905.1 uncultured Muribaculaceae bacterium | reverse complement strand
GGTCAAACTATACGCCTAAAAATTTAACATTCTCTTCGACTCAATTTAACATATGCACCGCCATTTCGGCTTGACCCGAAAGTAGGCTTGACCAAAGAAGATCAGGAATCCTTCAGTATCATCGAGGATAAAGAGAACAATCAGATTCGATGGGACATCGAAAAAGATATGGCACAGCCATTGACTGTTGACTTTACCAAAGATGAGCTTGATTACATCAAGAAGGGCTGCGAGGCTCTATCTGAACAACCTTGCCCAGATGATTTCTGGAATCTGGTTGAACGAATCTATAATTCTGAACCGAAAAAGTGATTCATGCTCAATAATATGTTGGCTCCCTTCTCGGATATTCCGAGAAGGGAGTTTTTAATATGCAGCAAGAGCGTGTAAATAATTGGCGTAATGAGCCTCAATCATTTCAACAGATGTCCCAGCAGTCTTTGCTATCATAGCCAGTGGCATTTTATTCTCAGTTACAGCTTGAGTGATAGCCGTTCTACGAAAGGCGTAAAGCGTTAACTGGAATGGAACTTCCAGATATTTCCCAACTTTATGTAGGAATCTGTTAATTTGGCCACAGATATGATTTCCTTTGTAGTAGTGATAATGGAATTGCTGAGGGTCGTTCAGATTCCATTTGGTTTGATTGAGTGCAAAGGGGAAGATGTAGCCACCTTTTGATTTTCCTTGATACTTCATCACAATCTCAACAGCTTTTGGAGAAAGGTATTGTATCACCAAGGCTTTAGAGGTATGCTTGCTTGATGCTCCATAGTTCTTTTTCTTGGCTGGGATATAGGTGCAAGTGAATCGCTTGGCATTTGCGTCATAAGCGATATTATCCCAATGGAGCCTTAGTATATCTATGGGGCGAGACTTCATTTCATACAGGAGCATACAGAAATCCCGATAGAGATCCTTGTAGTATTCCATTTGTGGGCCACGAGCCATTTTGATTTCGCTGAGGTCCATTTGAACAAACTGCTCATATTGCTCAGGTGTCAGACTTTGAACAGCTCCTCCATTAGAAAGAAAATCCTTTGCTTTATCGGTCACTTTATGGATTGGAGCATAATCCATATATGGAAAGTCTGGGCGATAGGTTATCAGACGTGCTTTTCGTGCTCTGCTGATAGCTGCGGCGAATATTTTCATCGTGCCGATAAAGTTAGTGCCTTTACCATTTTTACCCTTCTGTTTGTTCAGCCACTTGATAAGTTGCACAAAACTATCGTCTCCAAGGGCTGTCAGAGGCTGTTTTATGAGCTTTCCTTCAGCTTCCAGCTTGTGCAGAAGTGTTAAATATCCTTGATAGCTTGCAGAGGGTTTCAGCCGTTTAGGATTCTTTATCTCCTCAATGATCTGCTCCAGCCATTTGCCCAAAGTCATATTGTCACCGGGCATAGCATGGCTTGTCACATTGGGCGGTGTGACTATTTTCTTTGGAGGTTTGGATAATTGAGGCTTAGGTTTTGGCTCTTGAACGGCAAGATGCTCTGTTGCCTCTTGATATGCAAACAGTTCTCTACCAGATTCAAAGTCATACCTTTCCAGCAAGTCCTCGTAGTATCTGAGGACATCACTCAGGATTTTGTTGTTTGCACTGTCGATAGGGCGGCGAGATACAAATCTTTGTGCCGACTTATCCCATGTCTTGAAGTCGGGGTTTCTGAGTTCATCGACGGCCCGATAGTGCCGGATAGAAGTCCCCTTGACGGTTGCACACAAGCAGAACCGTCCATTTCTGTTAGTAAATTTTAACGAAATATTCGCCATTTGAATGAAGATTTACGGGCGAACTACTTTGAGATTACAGTATTATTTGTGCTGTGCACAAAACTTCATTCATACTGCCGGAAAGACCAGTTTGATACAAAGTAATCCATATAGTACAGAAACGATGTAATCGTCTAATCTTCATTCAATTATAAAAATAAAAGTCGAGGGTTGATTCTCGACTTTTATCACAGGGCGGAGAGGACGAGATTCTTCGAACTCGTGGTAGGATTGCTCCTACGTCAGTTTAGCAAACTGGTGGTTTCAGCCACTCACCCACCTCTCCTTGCTCGGCGGTCTTGTTTCGCTTTTGCGTTGCAAAGGTAGGCTGTTTTTTTTAATTGTGCAAGTGTTTTGGGTACTTTTTTATCTGTGTCTGCTCAATTGCCTGTATATCAGGGTGAGGCCGATGGCGGTGAGAATAAGGCTCGCTGTTACGAGTGGCCATTGGGGTAGGGTGGTGTCGGTCGACTGGCCTATGGTGTTGAGATCGATCGGTGTCTCGGGGCCGTTGCTACGGGTGTGCCACATGGATAGTGTGGCGAGGATGTTGTTGGTGGCATGGGCTATAATACAGTACCATAGGTTGTTGCCCCATATCAGTATGTAACCGAAGAATGCTCCAAGTAGTAATCGGGGCACAAAACCGAAGAATTGAAAATGGATGGCACTGAATATCACAGCGGTAAGCCATACTGCTATGTGGCGGTTCATTCTCGTTGATGAGAATGTGCGTTGTAGTGCTCCTCTGAAGAAGAGTTCTTCTGATAGTCCGGCCATGATGCCTACGATGAGTATTGTCACTATGAGGGAGCCGATGGTGTCGCTTCCCATTATCGTTGTGGTTGCCTGGGCTGCGGCTTCTTCCATTTGCCGCATTAGATCTTCTATGACCTTCATGTTGTCGGGAAGGTGCATGTCGGCGTTCCATTCGATGATCATGTTCATTGCCGGTATTGCGGCGATGAGTGTTGCTATAATAAGCATGGTCGGGGTTAAACGTGGGCGGTTGTCGATGGCAAGGAATGTGGCTGGCAGGCGTGTTGACAGGACGGCTGTGACAAGTGCCGGGACTATGAACAGGAACAGTGCCTGGAAGAATGTGAGCAGTCGGGTGGCCGTGACAGCATTGCTGATATGTGGCATTATGAGAGATGATGCCAGGGAGAAGATGCAGAGGAAAAAGAAAAATGTGCCGAGTAGTATTGCTATTGTCGCGCCCGGACGTTGGATGATTCGGTTGTTCATGTCGGTTATATGGATATTGTGTTATTTGAAGGTTTTGTCTAAATAGAAGTCTCCGGTCAGTGTCTTATATGCTGTTGTGTATTGTGTGCCGCTACGTATATCAAGCCGGTCGGTGTGGTATGTCTGAGCCAGTCCTTTGCGGCCCTGAAGCATGATGCGTATTGGTGTGGAGCGGTGGTCGGGTGCTACATGGGTTATACGTTCGAGATCTATTCTTGCGAAGGCTGTTTTGTATGTCAACTCGTCAAGTCGTTCTGACGGTGCGATAAAAGCGAATATCCCGTCGTCGGTAAGTATGCTGGCCGCTTTGTTTATTAGGCGTTCGAGTGTAAGGCCAGATTCGTGTCGTGATGTGGCTCGCCTGGTATCCGGTGACTGTAGTTGTTGGTTGAAGAATGGCGGATTGGATACAATGGCATCGAACGGTTGGGGCGGATCGTATTCAAGAATGTCGCCTGTGATTATTGCGATACGGTCTTTCCAGGGGGAGTGTTCTATGTTGAGCCGGGCCTGTCGGGCTGCTTCCGGATCTATCTCGATGGCTGTGATGAGGGTATTGTCAAAGCGTTGGGCCATCATCAGCGCGATAATACCGGTTCCTGTTCCGATATCAAGAATATGGCGTGGTGAGTGAGATTCAAAAGCCCATGCTCCGAGCAAAACCCCGTCAGTGCCGACTTTCATGGCCGTCATGCTGTCGTCGATCCCGAATTGTCTGAACTGGAACATGGGTTGCATTGAATTTGTTATTCTTTGACAAAGGTAGTCACATTTTTTTGCATTATGGTGGTTTATCACTACTTTTGTTGTATAAATGACCGCGATCTAAGGCTTGCAGGTCTTTACGTTTACAATATTTGCTTATGATTATAAATTCAGCACGCTTTGTCACGAGTTGTCCGTCGGTAGAGAAATGTCCGACTGACAACCGCCATGAGTATGCGTTCATTGGCCGCAGTAATGTGGGTAAGTCGTCACTTATAAATATGTTGACTGGTAGGAAGTCGCTTGCCATGACGTCGTCTACCCCCGGAAAAACGATGACGATAAACTATTTTCTGATCAATGAGGGATGGTATATCGTCGATCTGCCTGGATATGGTTTTGCAATGCGTAGTAAGAAGAGTCGTCTTGCTCTGGAGCGTATGATCAAGGGGTATGTGGCGGGTCGTGGACAGATGACCAATCTGTTTGTGCTTGTTGACGGGCGTCATAAGCCACAGAAGATAGATCTTGAGTTCATGCAGTGGCTTGGAGAGAATGAAGTGCCGTTTAGTATTGTTTTTACAAAACTTGACAAACTGAGTTCGGCTGCGGTCAAGAAAGCTACGGCTGTCTATCTTGAACAGTTGCTTGAGCAATGGGAGGAACTTCCTCCGGTGTTTCTTACATCCAGTCAGGATGGACGTGGACGCGTCCAGTTGCTTGACTATATTGAAGAACTGAACGGTCTCCCGGTTGAATAGCCGTTTTTTTATGTCACTTTGGATTTGCGGCGGCAACCGAAAACTGAAAAGGTGATGATATGGATACTGGCTCCATATATAGATCGTATATGTGGTTGTGATCCGATCCATGGTTGCAAATGTTTTTTTATGTTTCGTTAACAGGCGTCTGATGTATATTTGGGGGCCTTTGATTTGGCAAATTGTAGGTTAAGTTGTACTTTTGACCTTTGTATTGATATTTTAAGGTTATGGAACAATTGACATTTACAGCCCAGGAGAAGGTGAGTTTGCGTGAGAACTACCGCAAGCTACGGTCGCTGTGTGCCGATCTCGAGGAGTCAATTAACTTTGGTCTCCTTAAGAGTCTTGTATCGAGGGCTGTAGAGGATGGTCAATGTGTGCGTGACAAGCACGGCATTCATCCGGTGGTTCATGACCTGGCTACTGCGGTGGCCTTTTGTGAGCGTGTGAGTCCTGACCGCAATATTGTTACAGCCCTGCTTGCCTACCGGCTGTGTACTGTAGGGATGATGACAGTCGATGCTGTATCAAAGAGTTGGGGTGATGATGTGGCCAAACTTGTAAGGGGGTTGTCAAAGGTTGCTTCCCTGTATGGCAAGAATGCTAATGCCACCGTTGTCAGTGACAATTTCAGGCGTCTGCTTATGACATTTGCCGAGGATATACGTGTTATCATTATGATGATAGTCGAGAGGCTCACGCTTATGAAGTCGATCAATCATCATCCGGATGAATCGTTTGTGCGGGATGTGGCTTATGAGGCCGGATATCTTTATGCGCCTTTGGCTCACAGGCTCGGCCTGTATGCCATCAAGTCGGAGCTTGAAGATATGTCGCTGAAATATACCAGCCGTCAGACGTATACCCAGATAGCCCATGAATTGAATGCCACCAAGACAAAGCGAGACGCTTATATAGCCGAATTTATCAAGCCTATAAAAGAGAAGCTCCAGCAGACGGAGCTGAAATTCGATATCAAGGGACGTACCAAGTCGATCTACTCCATATGGAACAAGATAAAGAAACAGAAGGTAGATATGGAACATATCTATGATCTGTTTGCCATACGTATCATTCTCGATACCCCTCCGGAGCGGGAGAAGAGCGACTGCTGGCTGGTGTACTCGCTGATAACCGATATGTATCAGCCTAACCCGTCGCGTATGAAAGACTGGATAAGCATTCCCAAGAGCAACGGATACGAGTCTCTGCATATCACGGTTTATGGTCCGGACAACAAGTGGGTGGAGGTACAGATACGCACACGTCGTATGGATCTTGTAGCCGAGAAGGGCCTGGCGGCTCATTGGCGTTACAAAGGAATCAAGAGCGAGAATAATCTTGACGCATGGATGAATAACGTGCGTGACATCCTTGAGGCCGGTGACAGCGGCCCTATGGAGTTGATGCGCAATTTCAAGATGGACATCTATGACAAGGAGGTATTTGTGTTTACCCCTAAGGGTGATCTTTTCAGGCTTCCACAGGGGGCGTCGCTTCTTGACTTTGCATTCAATATCCATTCCAAGCTTGGGTGTCAGTGTACCGGAGGCCGGGTCAACGGCAAGAGCGAGAAACTCGGATATAAGCTGAATAGCGGAGATACAGTCGAGATAATAACCTCATCGAGCCAGCAGCCTAAACTCGACTGGCTTAACATGGTCGTGACATCCAAGGCACGTTCAAAGATACGCCAGACCATAAATGAACAGCGTGCCCGCGGTACCGAGCTTGCCAAGGAGATGATACAGCGGCGTTTTAAAAACCGCAAGATCGAACTTGAGGAGGCCAAACTGATGAAGGTAATCAAGAAGATGGGATTCAAGACCGTGACCGACTTTTTTACCGATGTGGCCGAGGAACGTCTGGATATCAATACCATCATCGAGCGGTACCTTGAACTGTCGGCTCCGGTTGTCGACGAGGAGGCTGTTAAGAGTGCCAGCGAGTTCACTCTTATGGAGAACGAGATCGCAGATCGCACGCATGCCGACGATGTACTGGTCATAGGTGATAATATCAAAGGGTTGAACTATCGTCTGGCCAAGTGTTGCAATCCTATATACGGAGACGATGTGTTCGGATTCATATCGGCCGAGGGTGTAGTGAAGATTCATCGTCACGATTGTCCTAATGCCCGGAATATCAAGGAGCGTTATCCGTATCGCGTGATCAAGGTCAGGTGGTCGGGAAAATCAGGATCACAGTTTGTGGCGACGCTGAGGGTTGTAGGCAATGACAACATCGGCATTGTGACCAATCTCACCTCGATTATAAATAAAGAAAAGAATGTTACCCTGCGTAGCATAGCCATTGATTCCAATGATGGTATGTTTCAGGGTAATCTGACGGTGGGCGTCAATGATTTGTCAGCACTCACCTCATTGATAAAGAAATTAGTAACAGTTAAAGGCGTGAAAAATGTTGAACGCAATAATTAAACAGACAGTATCGGTGGCCATAATGGCGACCTCGGTGTTTATGATCTCGTGTGGCGGGGAGAGCGAGACCGCACGTGCGGCCCGTCTCCTGTATGAGCAGGCCCGGTCTTGTAATCTTGATGGTAATCCGATGGAGGCGCTGATCCTGCTGGATTCACTGCAGTCGACCTATAAGACAGAGACTGAGTGGCAACGTTCGGCCATGAAGTTGCGCCCGACTGTGATGATAAACTCGACCGAGATGCAGATAAAGGCCGTCGAAGACTCTATCGCAATGCTTGAGGAACTGTATAACTCATTGTTGCCGAGGATGAAGAAAGTCGATGATCCACGTCTTGTAGAGCCATATTACGTTGATAAAGCTACCTTCAATGCCGAGTTTATGAATGGAACAGGTCTGCAGCCGCGCGTCTCGGAGATAGGGCAGTTCTATTTTGTCTCATCGGTGAATCCCGGCGGACTCAGGCATACGGGTTTCACATTGGCCGGTGATAGTGATACGGCGACAGCAGGTCCCGTGCCATACGACGGCGAGATGAATTACCGTATAAACGGCAGTGAGGTGATAACATATTCGCCCGAGCAGAGTGAAGCGGCGGGAAAACTGGCCACAGAGAATCGTGGCAGGGCTATGACGCTGATCTTGACCGGTGGCAAGTCCAGTAATATGAAGCTTGGTTCAAAGCAGGTTGACGCGATAGCCAATTGTTATGATTTCTCACGGGCCATCGTTGACGCACGCCAGCTTGCGTTTGAACGTGAACGACTTAACCGTCAGCTTGACATAGCCCGTAGCCAGGCCGAGCGTCTTGCTGAGTAGATTCGCATATAAACTCATTATTAAGGATATATAGTAACCAGTCATGAAATCGATAAAATACATATTGCTCTCAATGATGATGGTTCTTGTTGCAGGTGTAAACGCTCAGGATGCTGTCAAACCATCAAAGATCTATATTCTCGACGGATATTTTTTTAATGAAATACCTGTGGATAATAGTCTGCTGTCGGGTATTATGACTATTAAGACAGCCAATGGTACGAGTGCTTATGGATTGTCAATAAATGATCCGCTTCCCGACGAGGCAAAGAAGTATGCAGTCCCCAAAGACTGTATTCCGGAGGCAGATATCCTGCTTGAAATGTATAATGAAAGGAAGGATCGTATGATACGCTTCTCTGTCTCAAAGGAGAGTATATTGAACATCGGAGACCGTTTCCCCGAATTCCATGCAGTGGATATTGACGGGCGATCATGGAGCAGTGCCGATGTCAAGGGGAGGGTGATGGTTCTGAATTGCTGGTTTACCGGCTGTGGGCCTTGCCGTGCCGAGATGCCCGAATTGTCGGAATGGAAAAATGAGATGCCCGATGTCATGTTTTTCTCGTCAACATATGAGAAGCCCTCAACAGCAAGACCGGTATTGGAAAAGACCGGTTTTAACTGGATCGCGCTGGTGAATGACACGCAGTTCAAGGAGTATATCGGGTCCAATGGATATCCGCTTACCGTCGTTGTCGACAAGAATGGCAGTATCGTTCAGATCGAGTATGGAACGTCTCCTGTCCAGCGTGAAAAATTAAAGCGGACGATACAATCGTTGCGTTAGCGTATTTTATAACTTTTACTTGAATACTTAAATTGAGATTTATATGACTGGAAAAACAGGTTGGACAGGACGTGTGTTGCTCGTCGTCATCGTGTTGTTGTCATCGCTGGATCTGTCGGCGCGTGTCGGATGGTCTGCTGAGGGCAATGTGGGGGTAGGTGTGTTGCCGGGGTTGCCTGGCCACTCGGCGTCTTTGACTGCCTGTCGTATTGGGCCTGTTGCCATTATTCCGGTCAAGGGATGGCTGTCATTGCGACCTGGCCTGATGTGGAGTCACAAGGGTGGCGTCCTGGAGGGTTATTATGGTGGTGAACAGATAACAGGTGCCAGGATGCCTGTGTCACTTGATTTTATTGAGGTCCCGGTATTGCTTGCAGTGCGGTTTCCTGTAGCCAAGAGGCTGGGTCTCACACTCAAGACCGGACCATATGTAGGCGTAGGCATTTCGGGCAAGACCTGTGTCAAACCCGACGGAGGAGGAAGAATCTCAATGCCCGGTAATCTTTTTTCAAGCGGATGTGATTATTATGGCAACGCGCAGACGAGTAATAAAAAAGATTTTGCTTTGCCAAAACTCAACCGTTGGGATGCCGGTCTGACATGGGGTATTGAACTTGAGTTTTGCGAGCATTATGCTGTGGGTGGAAATCTGTCATGGGGCTTTGCCAGGCTATCGCCCAAAGGGCTTGCCGACAATGTAGGTGAGGCTTTTGCTCAGGTTATTTTTATGCAGGATCGTATGCGTCCTTTTACAGCAATGTTATCGTTCAGTTATATCTTCTGATATGCGCGGCTTGTTGTATCTTGTAATATTGTTGGCAGTCACAGGATGCTCCTGTTCGAATTCCAGGATATGCAGTGGCTTGGATGAGATTGCCGTTATGCTGCATGATGATCCCGGGCAGGCAATGGATCGTCTCAATCGGTATGACATCTCGGAGTTCAACGATTCTGCCATGATTGCACGCTGGGCATTGCTGTATAGCGAGGCAATGGCTGTCAATGGATTGACGGCACCTGCCGATACGATCGTCGACATAGCCATCGACTATTATGAGAGACATAACCGGCCGGACGAATTGCATCGGGCTTTACAGTTGAAGACGCAGATACAGTCTGATGTCGTTTCGGATCCCCTCGCCATGGCTTTGTATAAACAGAAGGAGAAGGAATTCTTTTTGTATCAGGAGCGTGTGAGGCGTGAAATGTATATGTTATACTGTCTCATCATACTGCTGGTATCGTCAGTCGTGATATTGTGGATGCGCCACCGTCTCAAAGTGCAGTCATTGCGTAACGATACACTTATGGCTGAGGCATCGGGGCTCAAATTTCAGGTTGACGCCAGTCGCGGAGATATAGGCCGACTGGAAGCAAAACTCCACGGACTACTTGAAGACCGCTTTGCTCTCATTGATTCTCTTTGCCAGACATACTATGAATCACAGGGAACCAAGACAGAGCGAAAAGCCGTCATCGACAAAGTGAAAGGTGAAATCGAATCGGTTCGAACCGACTCCTTTGACAAGATGGAGCAGGTGGTAAACGACTGCCGTGACAATCTTCTTGTCAAGGTCAAGGAGTTTTATCCTGAAATCAGACCTGACGAATATCGGCTTTTAGTGTATTTGGCCAGTGGACTTTCTACCCGCACAATGAGTCTGTTGTTGGGAGAAACTGTTGATGTCGTCTATAAACGTAAGTCAAGACTGAAAGCCCGGCTGAAAGATTCGATAAGTCAACATTCACCTGAAATAATGGAGATTTTTTAAGATCTGTTTCCAGTGGTCAGAATTTCTTAATGGGTGGTGTTGTAAGTGTCTGATATCGTGCTGTATATAAGACGTGTTGTCAGACTTTAATTTTGGATAAACAGCACTCATGTGAGTAATTTTGCAATAAGAAGTTACGAAAAGAGTGTAATTTATTGGAAATGAGCGTAGGTTAATTGCTCTTGATAGTAATAGGTTACGATTT
>CAXHRO010000058.1:0-10943 GCA_964018905.1 uncultured Muribaculaceae bacterium | reverse complement strand
ACTTTGCCCTCGTTCTTAAAGCAAAACTAAACCAACTTAAACCTTTTGTGCGTTTCGTTTTCCAGCCCTCTACCCTACTACATCCACCTATCAACCAATTTATCAAAGGATTACACACTCAAACATTCTTCATACTATTGTACGCTTCGTTTTCATGCCCATACCAGGAATCTCTTTTCCTTTGGATTGATCCTCACAATTTTGATAAAATTATTATCAATCTTATTTCAAACGCTTTCAAATTCACGCCCGATAATGGAAGTATCAATGTCACGATTACGTCCAATGAACAAGAAGCCCAAATCATAGTAGAGGATTCCGGAATAGGATTAGAGAAAGGGAAAATAAATAAGATTTTCGAGCGCTTTTATCAAGCTTCAAATGAAACAGCAGGTTATGGAATTGGGCTTCATCTCACCAAAATGTTAGTAGATCTTCACCATGGAAGACTTACGGCGGAGAATCGAAAAGGAGAGAACGGCAGCCGTTTTATTGTTATTGTTCCTTGTGGAAAAGAACACTTGTCTGAAAATGAAATTATTAATCCCATTCAGACCAATACATTGCATGAACGTCCTGTGATATTCAGAGACAATATTGTACAGGAGGTGAAACCGAACAGTCATGCCATTAAACGCAAACCAAGGTTGCTTATCGTTGATGACGATGAGGATATAATAATGTACTTGCAAACCAATATGTCTATTGAATATAAAGTATTGACGGCAAAAGATGGTATTGAGGCATTCAACATAGCCCAGACTTCGGGTATAGACCTGATTGTTTCAGATGTCATGATGCCCCGCATGGATGGCTTTGAACTTTTAAAGCGTCTTAAGTCAAATGCACGAACTTCTATTATTCCAATCATACTGCTTACTACCAGGGCAGAATATGAAACTCGTATCAAAGGATGGGATATAGGAGCTGAAGCTTTTCTTTCAAAACCATTTAACTTAGAGGAACTTCTTCTTTTGTGTGGCAATCTTATAAATGGTCGTTTAAGACTTAAAGGTAGATTGTCGGTAGATAAAGACATCGATGAGAAAATACAGCCTGTAAAGATGAAAAGTAATGATGACATCTTTATGGATAAGCTCACGGCAGTCATCAACGAGAATATGTCGAATTCGGATTTTAAGATTGAAGATCTGGCAGACAGTATAGGTATGAGTCGTGTTACTCTACACCGCCGAATTAAGGGTCTTACCGGCATTTCGCCCGTTGAGTTTGTTCGTAACATTCGGCTTGCGCAGGCCGCAAAATTATTGAGGACCTGTGACACAAATATTTCACAGGTTGCCTATGCCGTAGGTTTCTCAAATCCCGGAGTATTCTCAACTGCTTTCAAAAACCAATATGGTTATACACCTTCAGAGTATACAGAGTTATCCGATGAACAAGTAAATATTCTAAATAATTCAGAAAGTCAAAATGAATCTAATAACGACAACTAAAAAGGTATTCCGGCCTATTGCCGTTTCAGCGATATCCATTTTATCGATCTCATGTAATACGGCAACATCGACTGGCAAGGCTGTATTCTCTGACTTTGATTATCATGTCACTGCTGAATCCATCCAGACTGATACATCTAAACTGGCAACGCCGCTTTTGCCAGGCTGCTACCCTGATCCGTCAATTATAAGGGTCGGGAATGACTATTATCTGGTAAATTCGTCATTTGCCTTCTTCCCCGGTGTTCCTATATGGCATAGCAACGACCTTAAAAATTGGGAACGCCTTGGGTATGTACTTAACCGTCCATCTCAACTAAGTCTGCCGGACAGTCTGAATATATCGGCGGGAATATATGCTCCCGATATTTCCTATAATCCGCAGAACGAAACTTTCTATATGATTACTACTCATGTAGGTAATGGTGGCAATTTCTATGTAAAGACCAAGAATCCTAAAGAAGGTATCTGGAGTGACCCTATATGGCTTCCACAGGTAGGTGGCATAGACCCGAGTATTCTTTTTGACAAAGATGGCAAGGCCTATATTGTAAACAATGATGGTCCTGAGGGTAAAGAACTCTACGGCGGACACAGAACCATTCGTATTCACGACTTTGACTGGGAAAACGACTGTGTGACGGGAGAATCGAAAGTAATTGTTAACGGTGGTGTCAATATCAATGAGAAACCCATATGGATTGAAGGCCCGCATCTCTACAATATCAATGGGAAGTACTATCTGATGTGTGCTGAAGGCGGTACCGGACCCGATCATCGAGAAGTGATATTTGTATCGGATAATCCTAAGGGACCGTTCATACCATGTAACATCAATCCAATCCTTACTCAACGGAGTCTTTCTCCCGACAGGCACAACGCTGTGACCTGTGCCGGACACGCTGATCTGGTAGAAGACGTAGAAGGTAATTGGTGGGCTTTATTTCTCGGAGTCCGTCCATACTCGGCTGATGGACATGATATTATGGGTCGAGAGACATTTATTCACCCTGTTCGCTGGGTGAATGGGCAACCCGTCGTAACCGAGGCTGACGAGGCAATTGTCTGGCAGGCGCAGAAAGAATGTGAAAATCGTTTATGGTGCCGTGATTCTTTAGTAAATGATGTATTTTTCATCCGAAATCCTAAGTCAACTTTTTACACTGTAACAGACAATAAACTTGTAATAAGTCCATCGGATGTTCTGATAAGCGATAGAAAATCGCCGGCTGCAATAGGGCGTTGGGTTACCGAAAATACTTTTGACATCAATGTAACTCTTGAAAGTTTTAACCCGAAATCACCAACTGATTTTGCAGGCCTGATTTTATTTCAGGATGATGACTGTTTCATCGCGTTAGGAAAGAGTGCTAATTGCGAAGGTTCAGCTACCGTAAAACTGATGGCTCAAAGTAAAAATGGTTACAGTCGTAATTGGGATAAGGTCTTGTCCAAATCCGATAAACCATTGAAACTTAAAATAAGTTCTGATGGCGATGGAGAGTATTCTTTCTACTATTCAGTAGGCGACAACTCTTATGACGAAATACCGTTAAAACTTCCGGCTCATATTTTAAGTACTAAAACAGCCGGTAATTTTACAGGTACTATGGTTGGAGTTTACGCCACTTCACAACAATAGATTTCTCGAGAACAATATAATAATAACATCAATCATTTTTTATAGCAATGAAGAAATTATTTTTCATGGCTGCAATTGCCATGTTTTCTTCGTCAGGCTTATTGGCGCAGAAAATAGAATTCTATACCCCTGGTATAGTGCGGGTAACAAGAGATAATGGTGAGGATGCTACCAAGAATGTATCTCTTGTGGTAACAGCTACCCCTGAAAATGTAGCAGTAGTAATGAATACTGAGAACGGCAAAACTGTATACACGACAGACCAACTTACAGTCTCGGTTGAAAACGGAAAAGTATCTTTTTCCGATGCAAAAGGTAATCTACTTATGACCGAGGGTGAATATGCTTTCACTCCACGTCATACCGGTCCAGATCGAAATTCATACAAAGTAAAGCAGACATTTTCTGTTGAACCCCACGAGGCAATCTACGGTATCGGTATGCTTCAGAACGGCAAGCTGAATCAGCGTGGCGAGCAGCGCCGCATGGAGCAGTCGAATATTGACGATTACGCTCACTTCTATCAGAGTATCAAAGGCTACGGTGTGTATTGGGATAACTACTCACCTACGTTTATTTCAGTGCCCGAAAATGGCAAGGCCGGCGAACTCGTCCTTGAATCGGAAGTAGGTGATATCATAGACTACTACTTCATCTACGGTGGAGACGCCGACGGTGTGATAGCCGGCATGCGTCATCTGTCAGGCAAGGTACCGATGGCTCCGCTATGGACATACGGTTTTCATCAGAGCCGTGAACGCTATGCGACGCAATACGAACTTCTTGAAGTTGTCGACAAATATCGCGACCTCAAAATTCCTTACGACTGCATTGTTCAGGACTGGGAATACTGGGGAAATCCGTTCCTTTGGAATGCAATGGAATTCCTTGCCGACGGATATCCCGAACCTCAGAAGATGATTGATCACGTCCACGATCAGAACGCTCACATCAGTATTTCAGTATGGCAATCGTTTGGAGTTGGAACAAAGCCTTATCGCGAATTGGCGGCAAAGGGTCATCTGCTCGACTTTGAAACATTTCCTCCCAGTGGCCTTTCAGGATGGCCTCCTCGCGACGATTATCCCAGCGGGTCAAGAGTCTATGACGCGTATAGTGCTGAAGCTCGTGATATCTATTGGAAAAACCTTTCACGTCTCCATCGCATGGGTATCGATTGCTGGTGGATGGATTCGACCGACCCTGACTTTTACAACGAGCAGGACCGAGACCTTGATGTCCCGACAGCCCTTGGCTCTCTCCGTTCAGTAAGAAACGCTTATCCTCTCGTCGCCGTTGAAGGTGTATATAATCACCAACGCGATGTGGATAGTACAAAGCGTGCCTTTATCTTTACACGCTCATATTTTGCCGGCCAGCAGCGCACTGGTGCCAACACCTGGAGCGGTGACGTTGCCTCTACATGGGATGCTATGCGCAAGCAGATTCCCGTGTGCCTAAACTTCACCCTGACAGCTAACCCCAATGTCCATTCAGATATCAGCGGTTTCCTTGCATACGACTATAATACAAATGGCTGGGCATCGGCAAAGGATAACCCACAGTTCCGCGAGCTCTATGTAAGATGGATGCAACTTGGCGCGTTTATGACGATGATGAGAAGCCACGGCACAGGAGCTCCACGTGAAATATATCTGTATGGCAAAGAGGGCGAACCTATCTATGACGCTCTCGTAGATGCCGTCAAGCTCCGTTACCGTTTCCTCCCATACATATACAGCCACGCATGGCAGGTGTCTAAGAACGACGATTCTTTCATGAGGGCTCTATTCATGGATTTCAAGGATGATAAAAAAACGTGGGATATAAACGATGAATTTATGTTCGGTCGTAATGTACTCGTTTGTCCTGTAGGCAATGCGCTCTATACCCCTGAAGAGATCGACCGCTCAGGAAACTTCGTAGAAGTTAACTGGAATGCCTCAAAGACCTATGATGTCTATCTCCCCGCCGGAACACGATGGTATGATTTCTGGACTAATGAATCAATCGATGGAGGTCAGACCATTGCGGCAGATGCTCCGATTTCTCATTCACCCATATATGTAAGAGAGGGTAGCATCATTCCTTTTGGTCCCGACGTGCAGTATGCCAATGAGAATAATTATGATAATCTCGAAATTGTGGTTTATCCCGGTAAGGATGCCGAGTTCCTCCTCTATGAGGATGAAGGCAACAACTACAACTACGAGAAAGGAAGGTATTCTACAATTCCCTTGAAATGGAATGACAAAGCAAAAAAACTGACCATCGGTAAACGATCCGGCTCTTTTGATGGAATGCCTGCTTCTCGTACATTTAATGTAAAAATTGCAGGTGACGACAATATCCGAAAGGTGACATATACCGGCAATCAGGTAGTTGTAAAATAAAAGCTCCATAATACCTATACAATCTCGAGGAGGGGGATTCAATCTGCTTGTACCCCCTCCTTGAGTATTTTTAATTAACAATCATTCAATGAATAAAATCATAAAGCACTTGCTGATATGTTGTTGTGCGTTAACAACAACGCTTTCAATTTCAGCAGAATCCTCTGTCACTATAGTCAATGACAGAGTCAGAAAACAACTCTTAGATGACAACTGGGCTTTTTCTCTTGTTCAGGATGACAAGGGAAATACCTTGGACGAATCATATTCAATCATAGACCTCCCGCATGACTGGAGTATACTTAATGATTTCAACTATGAAGCCTCCATGGGAAATGATGGCGGATATCTTCCGGCCGGTAAGGGTACCTATAAAAAAACAGTGAATATAAAAAATCGGGATTATCGTCGTATTCTATATCTTGAAGGGGCCTATATGGATGCCCATGTCTTTGTGAATGACAGTCTTGCCGGACATAGACCCTATGGATATTCATCGGTCATGTATGACATCACTCCTTATTTGAAAGACGGGGACAATGACATAACCATAACAGTTGACAACTCCCAACAGGTAAACGCTCGATGGTATACAGGGTCTGGTATATACCGCCATGTATGGCTTCTGAATCTGCCTGAAACATCCGTTGAGCCATGGTCTCTCTATATAACCACTCCACGTGTTGACGCCGGAAATACGACTGTTAATGCTAAATTTGAAGTAACAGGATCTGTCAATGGCGTGAGTGCCATAGCATCAATCAATGATAAAAACGGCAAGGAGATTTATAATCAGCCCGTAAAATTCAACGGTCGTAACGCCGAGGTTACTTTTAACAAGACCGATCTTTTGTTATGGAGTCCTGAGACTCCCAACCTATATTCTATGACTATAACCCTTAAAAATAGGGAAGGCAATACTATTGATAGCGTTACGGAGAGTTTTGGAGCACGGAGCATTTCTTATTCTGCTGCAAACGGCTTCATTCTTAACGGCTCGCCGGTACTTATAACGGGGGCGTGCGTGCATAGCGACAATAGTCTGCTTGGTGCACGCAGCTATGACGCAGCCGAAAAACGCAAAGTCAAAATGTTAAAAGAGGCAGGCTTTAACGCTGTGCGTACAAGCCATAATCACCCGTCACCTGCATTTCTTGACGAATGCGACCGTCAGGGTCTTCTTGTTATTGACGAGGCTTTTGACGGATGGCGTGACGAAAAAAAACCTTTTGATTATTCAAAGCATATTGACCGGTGGTGGCAGAAAGACCTTGAATCACTGGTTAAGCGCGATCGAAATCATCCTTCGATTATCTGCTGGAGCATAGGCAATGAAGTTATCGAACGTAAAAAGATTGAAGTAGTAAAGACTGCCAAAAACATGGCAAATTTATGTCGTGAACTGGATCCGACGCGCCCTGTGACGAGTGCTCTGTGTGCTTGGGATCCGGAATGGGACATATATGACCCATTAGCTGCACAGCTTGATATAACTGGATACAACTATATGATACATATGTCTGAATCTGATCATCAACGAGTGCCCGAACGGATAATGTGGCAAACAGAGTCATATCCTCGCGACGCATTTGAAAACTGGGTGAGAGTAAACGACAATCCATATATTATCGGAGATTTCGTATGGACCGGCATTGATTATCTCGGTGAGGCTGGTATAGGTAAGTTTTATTACACTGGAGAAAATGACACAGAATTTTTCGTGAGCGGTCAATGGCCTATGCACGCTTCATTCTGTGGTGACATTGACTTAATCGGTGTAAGAAAACCGATTTCGCATTATCGTGAAATTCTTTATGGCAATACTCCATCGATTTATCTTGCCGTAAGGGAACCAGAAGGCTATTTCGGGAATATCAGAGAATCAATGTGGGGTACATATCCTACCTGGGAGAACTGGAATTGGGAAGGTTTTGAAGGTGAACCGATTGAAGTAGAGGTCATATCCACATATCCGGCTGTACGCCTCTATCTTGACAACGATATTGTTGGTGATATGCCTACTAATCGTGATACAAAATTTAAAGCCATATTCAAGGTCCCATATAAGAAGGGAACACTCAAAGCTATGGCTTTGGACAATAACGGGAATGAGATTGCAGAATCCAATTGCGTTAAATCTGCCGACAATCCATACTCAATCAGACTTACTATTGATAAGAATGCTCTGTCAGCCAATAATCATGACCTTGTGTACGTGACCGCAGAAATAGTCGACCGTTATGGAAATTTTGTACCGCTTGCTGACAATGAAATTACATTTAAGGTTTCCGGCAATGGCACATTAGAAGCTACTGGCAGTGCTGATATAAAAGATTGCTCAGGATATCTTCATCCCACACGCAAAGCATGGAAAGGACGTGCTGCTGCAATCGTTAAGTCAACCGACAAGGCCGGAAAAATAGTCATCGAAGCAACATCTCCGCGACTAAAAAAAGCCATTGTAAAATTAAAGTCTGAATGATTATATAAATGATTGTAAATATATGAAACTATCACATGCAATAGTCTCATTAGTGCTATTTTACAATTGTAATGCTGAGGCCGGAGTTCCAGCTTATCAAGATGAATCACTGCCCTTAGATGTTCGTGTGGAAGATGCTATAAGCCGCATGACTTTGAATGAGAAGGTGGCAATGTGCCATGCTCAAGGTAAATTCTCATCACCCGGTGTACCACGTCTTGGTATTCCGGACCTATGGATGAGCGACGGCCCACATGGTGTAAGAGCAGAAATAAACTGGAATGATTGGGGATCGAGCAATAGAACCAACGATTCGATAACTGCATTCCCGGCATTGACTGCGTTGGCCGCTACATGGAATCCGGAACTCGCAGGAATGTATGGCAACGCGCTCGGTGAAGAAGCTCTATATCGTGAGAAAGATGTTATGCTTGGACCCGGCGTGAACATCTATCGTACTCCGATGAATGGTCGCAATTTTGAGTATCTGGGCGAAGACCCATATCTTGCCTCAGTCATGGTCGTGCCGTATATAAAGGAAATGCAGAAAAACGGTGTTGCCGCCTGTGTCAAACATTATGCCCTCAACAATCAGGAGCTATGGAGAGATCATATTGATGTTTATTTAAGTGACAGAGCATTATATGAAATCTATCTACCCGCCTTTAAAGCCGCCATTGTAGATGGTGGTGCATGGAGCATTATGGGGGCATACAACAAAGTAAGAGGACAGCATGCGTGCCATAGCGAATTACTGCTTAATGATATCCTGAAAAAGGAATGGCACTTTGACGGTGTTGTCATCACCGACTGGGGTGGTGCCCATGATACACGCGAAGCTGCTTTGAATGGTCTTGACCTTGAAATGGGAACATATACAAATGGTCTGACTACTGAAAGCAACGTCTCAACCGATTACTATTATCTCGCCGATCCTTATAAAGAATTGCTAAAAACCGGAGAATTACCGATGAGCACTCTTGATGACAAAGTAAGACGTCTGTTGAGGCTCAATTTCCGCACGGCAGCCAATCGTGACAAACCTTACGGATCGATAGCCTCGCCCGAGCACTATGCCGTAGCCGAACTTATAGGAAATGAAAGCATAGTGCTATTAAAAAACTCGCCCGCTTCAAAGACTAAGACACAGCTATTGCCTTTGAAGCCTGATTCAGACAGGCGAATTTTAGTAGTCGGCGAAAATGCTGTCCGCGACCTTACAGCCGGTGGCGGTTCATCAGAGCTGAAATCTAAAGATGTCGTTTCGCCGCTCGAAGGACTTAAATCAATATATCGCAACCGTATTGAATTTGTTGAAGGATATAGTTCCGGTACATCTATCTATGGACATGTAGAAGAAATTCCGACCAACGTGACAGACTCCCTACGTACCGAAGCGATTGCAAAAGCCAAAGAAAGTGACGTGGTAATAATTGTAGGAGGCCTGAATAAGAACCATCAACAGGATTGTGAGGCCGGTGACAGAATTACTTACGGACTCCCGTTCGGTCAACCCGAACTTATCGAAGGTATTGCAGAGGTAAATCCTAATGTTATTGTAGTCCTTTTAAGTGGCAACGCCGTTGAAATGCCTTGGATTGATAAAATCCCTGCAATTGTACAAGGATGGTACCTTGGTTCGATGGGCGGAAAATCCATTGCAAACGTGCTGTCGGGCAATGTTAATCCTTCAGGAAAACTCCCATTCTCTTTCCCTGAAAGACTGGAAGACAACGCCGCTCACCATTATGGAGAAATGTCTTATCCCGGTAATTCTCAATCACAGGAATATCTTGAAGATATCTTTGTGGGTTATCGGTGGCATGACACCAAAAAGATTCCGGCTCTATTCCCATTCGGTTATGGTCTCAGCTATACAACGTTTGAGTATGGCAAACCGACTGTATCAGCAAAAGAGATGTCGGAAGACGGTACTATCACTATTACGATTCCAGTTACAAACACAGGCGATGTCGAGGGTAAAGAGATTGTTCAACTTTATATTCAGGATGAAAAATCTTCGCTTCCAAGACCATTAAAAGAATTGAAAGGTTTTAAGAAAGTAAATGTTTCACCAGGACATACAACTGATGTGACATTTACAATTACTCCTGATGACCTCAAATTTTTCGATGACACCAAGCATGAATGGATTGTGGAATCGGGCAAATTCAAAGCGATCATAGGAGCTTCTTCAACGGATATTCGCTCAACAGTGCAGTTCTCATACAAATAAAAAATTTCATGCAAGTAAAAAAAGGGGATGGTTCGCATCTTGGCGTAACCATCCCTTTTACTATATCATAAATATTCGTGATCCATACTGATTGACCGGCTCAGCTACCATCGACTTTTTATTGTCGGTAGCAGGAGCATCTTTCATGTTGACCTGCTTGCTCTCCTCGCCGTCCTGTTCTTCTTTCTTTGGAGCGAGGGCGGCGGTGATCTTGCGGTCGAGGGCGGCAAGGTCGGATTTGAGTTGTTTCAACTCGTCCTCTTTGCCCCACTGCTTGGCAACGATGGCTTCGAGTTGGGGAACGTCGGCTTTTAGTTTGGCGGTACGTTCCTCATACTGGGCTATGATGCCGGGTATCTTCTCCAGTGCGTTGACGAAGTTCATGCAGGCAGCGTGGGTATCGCTCATGGCGATGAAGCCGTTGTTGAACTTGTATTTGTAGTTGCCTTCAACTACAAATCGGTTCTGAACGGTCTCTTTACCATCGGCCAATGTCCTTTCGGATATAATGCTGATGGGAAAACCATAGACTTCGCCGATGCGCTTGTACTGACCGTGAGTGTCGGTACGCTGCGCCAGACCTTGCAGATAAACGCCCATGTTCTGCTCGTCCTTATACTTACAGTCGTCAAGTGTGAGACTGTTGACGGGGTTGCTGTCTTTGTCCCGCTGAACAACTGCCGCATAGCGGGAGGCATCCGCCTTCATGCGACTGATTGCCGCCTCGTTGTTG
>CAXHRO010000057.1:0-11941 GCA_964018905.1 uncultured Muribaculaceae bacterium | reverse complement strand
AACATGCGAGGAAACTCTCGACTGGAATCACTCATCTCAACCCTCGCGATCAAACCCGACGATAACGGCTACCTCATACCCACACCTGCCGTACACGACAAGATAACGGAACTCAGGTCCTTATCAATACAATTCATCAACAACACATTGGCCTAACCGTTGCAAGATCATGAAACAACGCATCATATTTATAAACCTTCACGGAAACGAGTTTTTGGTGAAGACACTGAACAAAATAATATTCGGACAAAGCGTTGCAGTAAAACACCGATACCTGCTCGACTATCTTCTTGACCGAGATGACATTGAGGTATGTACCTATATAAACAAACGAGGATTATCGCTCTCTTATACAACTCGCAATACTCTCTTACAGAGTTTTCGTTTTATCGAGCATAAGATTGCGATGAGGAAAAACGGAATTTCCCAAAATAAAATCACTGTTCTCAAAAAAGAATCAGATATCCGCCCTGACGATATAATTATTGCATATAGTTACTATGGTCCTTGTCAACTTGATTTTCATAAAACCCCCGATGCCACGCGGGTAATATGTCAAATCCATTTTGGGACACAACATTCTGACGTCGAAAAGAGATTCAACCCGATTGCAATGTATAATGAGTCGAATTTACAAAAATACAGTGGAATGTGGTGCCGTGACCTTCCCTGGTTCAATAGTAAATTCATAACCATACCATTTGTATTCGAGCCACGGTTCAAACTTATCATACCATTTAACCAACGTCAGCAGAAAGCCGTAAGCGTAGGTACAATAACCTACATGCACAATATTACCGACTTCTATGGTGACCCATGCGCCCAGCCCGCAAGACGCAATTGCAGAAATCTGGCAAAAGAGCGGCCCGATATAATTGACTCTTTCAACTTCGATTATCTCGAGAACAAACAATCCAAGGAAACAAAACAATCAAACAATCCGATAACTAAAACCATACAACGCCTCAAAGCAAAAATAACCGGAGGTCATCAGAAACAATACTATAGCTTTAATATGGTAGAAAAACTCAACAGTTATAAAATTGCTGTTGTAGGAGAAGAAATCATGGGAATACCTGGCATAGGATTTGTCGAAGCCATGGCCTGCGGATGTGCATATATAGGACAGACTACCGGTTATTATGAGGATTATGGAATGAAGGAAGGAGTACACTACATAGGCTACGATGGATCAAAAAAAGATCTAACAGATAAAATTGAATACTGGATGCTCCCCCAGAATCAAGAGAGACTCGAACAAATTGCCGATGCCGGATATAATTTTGTAAGAACCCACTTCAACAAGGAAGTTGTTGCCGAGGGGCTTCTCAATCAACTGCAATCCTTGAAGAACCTGAAGAAATAGAATGTCTGGCATGAAAGTATCGGTATTGATTCCGGCATACAATGCCGAAAAATATATATACGAATGCATCAATTCAATATGCGACCAAAGCTATAAAGATCTACAGATAGTTATTATCGATGACGGTTCCAAAGATTCGACTCTACGAATTATCAACGAATTTGCGACACGAGACCAACGCATCGAAGTATATACACGGGAAAAACGTGGAGTCGCTACAACCCGGAACGAACTGATCGATCTCGCTCAAGGCAAATACTCATTGTTTGTCGACGCCGATGACTGGATTGAACCTGAAATGATCGAGACATTGCTCTCGTTGATTATTGGATCGGGTGCAGAAATTGCCATGTGTGGAAACTTTACCGAAACATCCTGCATATCCCAAAAACATCCGCCACGGCCTATTGAGCAACATACTATCTGGCATAAAAAAGAGTTTCTCGAGAAATTCCTTTTACATAAACAGCTAACCGGTGCCTTATGGAATAAACTTATTCTGACAGACTTATATAAAAGCTCAAAATTCACTCCAGGTATAGGATATGGAGAAGACGCGATGGTCATATGGGACATTTTGAACATGACGACAACGATTATTGCCACCAATCGCCAACTATATCATTATCGAATGAATGAGGACAGCATATCCCATCAAGGTTTTTCCAATTCAAAGATGTCGGTCATACCTGTATGGGAACACATTTGCTCCAGCATTGACGCATCCCAACAACACCTTTTAATACTTGCCAAGGCAAGGTATGGAGCAGAGGTCTCGCTACTACTCTTTGAAGCAGCCAAACACCACGCTCCAGCCAACGACCCCAATGTAATGGAATTAAGACAGAAACTTTCTCTGTTATATCCGTTCATGAAACAAAGCGGAACGCTTTCCTCGCGTTTTATGCTTTTTGCATTCATGGCTAAACTCAACTGGCCTATAACATCATTCCTAACAAGATAACATCCACCACATCATGAATAATCCATTAATATCTATTATAGTCCCCATCTATAATGCCGAGCGATATTTACACCAATGTATTGACAGTATTCTTCACCAGGAATTCAGTGACTATGAACTATGGCTTATCGATGACGGATCATCGGATTCTTCAATCTCTATCATCAAGCAATACGAACAGACCGACAACCGGATAAAAACAGCGTTCATCAAAGGTCATGGCCCTTCGGTTCCGAGAAACTACGGACTACGTCGGGCATGCGGTGATTATATCCTGTTTATTGACAGCGACGACTATCTTCCTGCCGATGCCTTATCAATCCTTGCAAGAAAAACCCGGGAGTTTCCCACAGCCGACTTTATACGAGGCAATCAACGCATATTGATAAATGATGAACGAGAAGCCAAATCTATTTTTGCCACACCGAGATCTGCCTTTGCTAACAAAATTGTCTCTGGAGAGGACTTCATGGTAAAAGTTCTTGACAAAGATTATGCACCGATTGACGCATTATTCAGAAGAGAATTCCTTAACAGACACAATATCGAGTTTCACGAGGAACTCATAATTTTAGAAGATGGCCCCTTCATTATCGAGATTTGCAGCAATAATCCACAATGCGTATATATAAACGAAGAAACATACGTATATCGGCTCGGCAACCCGACAAGTGTCACCAACAGCAAAAAATCATTTCCCAAATGCCAATCCCTGATCAAAGGCGCGTACTACAATGCTATGCTCATGAAAAGATTTAACGGGATTGGTCACGATCATATCATGAACCGATCTGTAGAACACTCTGTTTCAGCCATATTCCAAGCCACAACATGGCTAAAGAGAAATGAAGCAAAAGCTATTTTTTCAGATCTTAGAACATTATGGCCAAAACTGCCTCAGGTCGGAAGAAGCAAATTACATAATTTATTTATTCGCGCATACAATATTAGTCCATCAACCGCATTTACCCTACTACGGTTCTTACGTATATATTTCAGACACATATAATCAATATATACTTATCCCGAATTTATACCGTCAACCATCCTCTACATAGAAAACATCGGTAATTATGTATGAATTGTATTTGATCATATCACTGATATTGACATTGCTTTTTACAAACAACATTAACGGAAACCGGTATGAAACCCTAAATCACAGACAATACAATTCGACATCTTCTTTATTATTTATTATTGCTATTATATACGCGATATGGATAGGTCTGAGACCTATTGACGGAGGATTCGGAGACACACTCGGTTATGCTATACAATATAACAATCTGTCATCTGAATTCAGAAAATCAAACGGTGAATACGGGTTTAATTTAATAATGAATTCCTGCCGGCCTTTTCTTAATGCGACCGGTTTTTTCATTGTTATAGCTTTAGGTTATTTTTTATGCACAGCCTACTCCTTGAAAAAGATGCTGAGAGGAAACGGATATGGAGGATTTCTGATTTTCCTGGGGGCATTTTCTACCTTTACATATGCGACAAATGGTATCAGAAACGGATTGGCCTGCTCAATCCTGTCAATAGCCATCGTTTCTGTAGCCATAAACAAAAACGCAAAATCCATTTTACCCATACTTCTATCATTAGTTGCTTTATCTATACATAAATCAACAATATTACCCATTGTATCCCTGATAGGAGCATTATATATCAAGAACCATAAATTTCCATTTTATTTTTGGCTATTCTCGATTCCAGTATTTCTTACGGTTGGAAATTCAGTAGGAAACATATTGTCAAATTTAGGATTTGACGACAGAATGACAACCTATCTGAACAATACATCCTCTTATGCCGAAAACTATAAGACAGGCTTCAGACCCGACTTCCTGTTATATAGCGCAATGCCTATAATTCTTAGCTACTATGTGATTTTCAAGAAAGGAATACGTGACAGGACTTATGAAATTCTAATTAATACATATATCCTCAGTAATGCTGTATGGGTAATGATTATGAATATTTCATTCTCAAACCGGTTTGCCTATTTATCCTGGTTTCTCTATCCGATAGTCCTGGCATATCCTTGTCTCAAGATGAATATATGGGGAAAATATCAAGGCAAATATGCGGCATGGATTATATTGGCCAATATAATGTTCACAATATTCATGCAATTTATATATTATTCTTAAACCACAAAGAATGAAGACTTTAACAATATTTACACCGGCATACAACAGAGCTCACACCATAGGCCGGACATATGAAAGTCTCCTGCGACAGACATCCCAAGACTTCGAATGGCTTGTTATTGATGATGGTTCGACCGACAATACCCGTGAACTTGTCGAAGGTTGGATTGCCGAGAATCGTATTCCAATCAGATATATACGTCAAAAGAACCAAGGGATGCACGGAGCCCATAATACAGCATACCGCAACATTACCACTGAACTAAATACATGTATCGACTCTGACGATTTTATGCCTGACGATGCCATCGAGAAAATCATCAGCTTTTGGAAGAAGTCAGGAAGTGACAAATATGCCGGTATAATAGGACTGGATCAGACCGAAGACGGCAACATAATCGGTACAGACTTTCCTAAAGATCTTAAAGAAACCACATTACAAAATTATTATGCCACCGGTGGCAAAGGTGACAAAAAACTGGTGTATCGTACGTCGGTTATCACAAAATACCCGGAGTATCCATTATTTGAGGGGGAACGTTATGTAGGACTTGCTTATAAATACATGCTTATAGACAAAGACTACAAACTCCTTACTCTCAACCATCCGTTGGTAACAGTCGAATACCAGCTTGATGGCTCAAGCTATAACATGTACAATCAATACTGGCGTAATCCTAAAGGATTCTCATTCTTCAGGAAAACAGAAATGCAATGTGCACCGACTCTTAGACGTCGTTTTGTTTCCTGCATACATTACGTAGCCAGCTCTGTCATAGAAAAAAACGGAAGATTCATACAAGAATCTCCAAAAAAAATAATGACCGTGATGGCCACTCCATTAGGACTATTATGGTATTGGCGAATCCGCTCAAAAGTTAAAAACAACTCCAAGATGAATTTCAGATGAAAGAAATCCTGAAACAAGATCTATTCAGATATATCGGCGATGGGAACAAGAGTTACTTGAATAGATTAAGATATATATTGTTCACGCCAGGCTTTCAATATATCTATGCCTTTCGCCACTCATCTATGGCTCGCAATATATTATCTCGTCTTTTCTGGAAAATCATCCTAAGAAGATGTATGTTTCATTCTGGAATACAAATTCCGGCCGGCACACAGATTGGCCCGGGATTTCGTATTTCACATTTCGGCAACATAGTGATCAACCCGGCGGCACGTATCGGAAAGAATTTCAGTATCGCACAAGGAGCATTGATTGGTAGTGCCGATGGCAAACGTAAAGGAGTGCCGGTTATAGGAGATAATGTGATAATGAGCGCAAATTCAATAGTTGTAGGTGGAATTCGGATTGGTGACTTTGTCATGATCGCACCAGGTGCATTTGTCAACTTTGATGTGCCGCCTCACTCAATAGTGATAGGCAATCCCGGTAAAATAATTGAATCGGACCATCCCACCGACAAATATAACATCTACAAGATATGAAGATTCTCCACGTTATCACATCCCTGCAAACAGGTGGAGCAGAGAAACTGATGGTAGATCTGTTGCCAAAACTTAAATCAAAAGGATATGATGCAGATTTACTACTGTTTGACGGCAAAAACACCCCGTTTAGACAAGAGATTGAATCAAGCGGTATAAAAGTATTTGATTTAGGAACCGGTGGTTCGGTATATTCGATAAAAAAACTGTTCAAACTGGCTCCTTTTTTAAAGGAATACGATATCGTCCATACCCATAACACATCTCCACAATTTTTTTCAGCGATAATTTCTTTATTCTATCATTCATACATATTGGTTACAACCGAACATGGCGGATCCAATAGACGCCGATCGATCAAAGGCCTTAAGATTATTGACCGATGGATGTACCATAGATATCAAAAAATCATCTGCATTGCCGATAAGACAAAGGAAAATCTATTGACTTATCTTGGTGGTAAATGGACAAATATAGTTACTGTCAACAATGGAGTAGACGTTACAAAATATGCCACGGCCAGCACATCATCCGATTTTGATATAATTGCTCCCAATACTCGAAAAATCATTATGGTTGCTGGTTTCAGATGGGAAAAAGACCAGGACACTTTGATAAAAGCCATTCAATTTCTTCCTGAAGAATTTCATCTCTTTCTTATAGGTGATGGGGTACGTCGGCAAGAACTGGAGGCTTTGATAAAAGAATTACACCTTGAAAACAGAATACACCTTATGGGCATACGTAGCGATGTCGCCAATCTCCTGCATGCTGCCGACTATGTAGTGATGTCATCCCATTTTGAAGGTTTGTCTCTTTCCTCGGTGGAAGGTATGAGTGTAGGTAAACCATTCATTGCATCGGACGTAGATGGCTTGCGGGAAGTTGTGAAAGACGCCGGTTTACTATTTCCTCATCAGGATGCAAACGCGTTGGCAAATGAAATCATTAGACTGGACAACGACAAAGACCTGTACAATGCCGTAGCACTGGCATGTAAAGAAAGAGCCAAAGAATATGACATATCCAAAATGGTTGATGGCTATATAAATATTTACAACTCCCTATGAACAAACAGGAATCTCTCATAATAAAAGGAGTAGCGATACTCTTGATGATATTTCTCCATCTGTTTAACCAGGAACAGAATGTAAGCCTTTGTGACAACCTCATACATATAGACGGTACTCCCCTTGTCCTCATATTAAGTCGTGCCGCTAATCCTATCGCATGGTTTCTAATAATCGGCGGTTACGGAATGTATAAGGTTTGGCTAAAAGGAGACCAAAACCGATACAGGAGGGTGTTCAAGTTATATCTTAGTTATTGGATTACGCTGGCCGTATTTCTGACAATCGGTCACTTCATTTATCCACAGCATTATCCAGGTTCTGTACTGAAGATTATTGAGAATGCAACCGGATTCAACACATCCTATAACGGAGAAATGTGGTTTCTGCTACCCTATGTCATTCTCGGACTGCTCTCACCATATTATTTTAGGGCAACACAACACATCAAGATCCGATATATCATAATTGCGACATTCCTGCTTAATTTGGCAACAAGTTATACAATAAGTCGATATGGAGCAAAGTATCTTTTTAATAATCATGCTTTATATAATTGTTTTCTTGTTCTGCATCTGCTATTCAGTTTTACACTTGGAGCCTTGGCGGCAAGATACGATTTCTTCAATAAATTTAAATATTGGAGTCAAAAACATGGATTATATAACAACTCGATTATATGGGGAGGAGTAGTGCTTTTATTTGTAATTGCATGCTCATTTAAATATTTTTTCGGATTCGCGTTTTTCACTATATCCTTGATATTAATTGCTCCAAGGGCCACCTGGGTAAACAAAATTCTGACAGCATTTGGAAATAATTCAATGAACATGTGGTTCATACACACATGGCTCTGTTATTACCTGTTCCATGACTTCATATACTCCTTAAGCTATCCATTGTTGATATTTGTCTCACTAACATCAATCACATACGTATGTGCATTGTTTGTCAACCCAATAGAACTATTTTTCGAACGTTCGTTTACACTTTGTAGCAATGCCTTAAAAAAACGATCTTATAATGAAATCAATTAAAATCATTAGGGCCGCTACCGTACCTGAGTCTCTGGAGACTTTTTGCCGTGGACTGTTGAGAGAACTGCATGAACACGATGGCTACGAGGTTGTGGCACTCAGTTCTCCCGGAGATGCGCTCGACCGCGTCGGTAAAAATGAGGGGGTAAGAATTGTAGCTGTACCTATGGAACGCCGGATGGCCCCGTTCAAGGATCTGAAGAGTCTGTGGAGGCTGATAAGAGCTTTAATGCGGGAAAAGCCTGACATGGTTCACTCCATGACACCCAAGGCCGGACTGCTGTGCATGATGGCCGGATGGATATGCCGTGTGCCGGTACGTGTCCACACGTTCACAGGACTGGTATTTCCCACCGCTACGGGTTTTACCCAAAAGATATTGATTTTCACAGACCGGCTTACGTGTGCCTGCGCTACCCATGTCATACCCGAAGGGGAAGGAGTAAAATCTGACCTTATCAACTATGCTATTACAAGCAAGCCTCTGCAAATACTGGGGCACGGCAACGTGAGAGGTATAGACCTCAAGCATTACGACCATACTCCGGAGGTTATGGAGATAGCTTCCGGAATACGGAAGGTAGGTGTGTTCACTTTCATATTCATCGGCCGTATCGTCAGGGACAAGGGTATCAACGAACTGGTTAAGGCCTTCGCCAGACTCAACAAAGAAATATGTGCCACCAGGCTTATCCTCGTGGGACCGTCTGAGCAGAATCTCGATCCGGTATTGCCGGAGACTTTGGCCGAGATAGAACGTAATCAGGCTATCGAAGCTGTAGGTAGCCAAAAAGATGTGAGGCCATGGCTGGCGGCTTCTGATGCCTTAGTATTCCCGAGTTATCGTGAGGGCTTCCCAAACGTAGTCATCGAGGCCGGTGCCATGGGACTACCGTCGATCGTAACAGATATCAACGGCTCACGCGAAATTATCATCGAAGGCGAGAACGGCACCATTATACAGCCACAGGACAGCGACGCGCTATATTGTGCCATGAAACGAATTGTACAGAACCCCGAACAAACCGGGAACATGGCCGCTAAAGCCCGAGGACTCGTAGCCTCACGCTACGAGCAAGGCTATGTACGTCAGTGCCTCAAGGACTTCTACAGGAATATCCTGGAAAACCGTAATAATTAGAGACTGTTCGACTCAATGCCTTGGTGCTTTCGTAAGAAAGAATAATTATTAACACCAACTACATATTTTCATGAAACCATACCGTAGTTTTTTCAAACGGGCTATCGACATCATGGCATCTGGAGGTGCTCTGCTTGTGCTGGCTGTGCCGTTGGCCGCCGTCACCCTGTGGCTCCACTTTGCCAACAAAGGCGCGGGGGCTTTCTTCCTCCAAGAGCGCCCCGGCAAAAATGGGAAGATTTTTAAGGTAGTCAAGTTCAAGACCATGACCAATGAACGTGATGCCGACGGCAATCTATTGCCTGATGCCGACCGCCTCACAAAGGTAGGACGGTTCGTGAGGTCAACATCCATCGACGAACTGCCACAGCTGTGGAATGTGCTCAAAGGAGACATGTCGCTGATAGGGCCACGTCCTTTGCTGGTGCAGTATCTGCCGCTTTACTCGCCTGAGCAGACCCGTCGTCACGAGGTGAGGCCAGGTATAACCGGCTGGGCCCAGTGTCACGGCCGCAACGCCATCTCGTGGCATAAGAAATTCGAACTGGACGTATGGTATGTCGACCATATCTCGTTTGCAACCGACTGCAAGGTTGTTATCACTACAATACAGAAAGTCATGAAACGAGATGGAATCTCGGCCGCAGGCCAGGCCACAATAGAACCGTTCAATGGCAACAATTAATCTTTTCGGTGCAAGCGGACATGCCAAGGTGATAATGGATATCATTGAGGTTCAAGGCAATGACGTCGGTTGTCTTTATGATGACTCGCCACACTGCACTGATATTCACGGCAAGCCGGTTTATAAGACGTCTGAAACCAACGTTTGCGGACCATTAGTCATATCCATCGGTTCTAACCGTGTGCGCAAGCTAATATCTGAACGCTACCCGCTTATCTATGCCACTGCGTTACATCCTAACGCCATTGTTTCACCAACAGCACAAGTAGGCGAAGGGTCAGCAGTGATGCAAGGGGCTATAATCCAGTCTGACGCCGTAATAGGCCGACATTGCATTATAAATACCGGAGCCTCGGTGGATCACGAATGCCGTATTGACAATTACGTTCACATTTCGCCTCATGCCACATTGTGTGGCAACGTTCAAGTTGGTGAAGGTTCCTGGATTGGCGCAGGTGCGACAATCATACCCGGTATTAAAATCGGAAAATGGTGTACGGTCGGTGCCGGGGCGGTTGTAGTTCGCGACATTCCCGACGGTGTAGTCGCTGTGGGTATACCATGTCGACCAATACATTGAATTAACTAATTTATCAGAAACATATTTATGAATGAACGGATTTATCTTTGCCTGGCTCACATGAGCGGCAGGGAACAGGATTTTATAAAGGAGGCATTTGATACCAACTGGGTGGTGCCTATGGGACCGAACGTAAATGCGTTTGAAAAGGACCTTGAGGATTTTGTCAACCGCCGTGAGGGCGCAGAGCCTCTTGACAGAAGGGTGGTTTGTCTTTCGGCGGGTACGGCGGCTGTTCACCTGGCACTGATCGCGTGTGGGGTCAAGGCCGGTGACGAGGTGCTGGTGCAGTCGTTTACATTCTGTGCTTCGAGTCATCCTATTACCTACCTGGGGGCTACTCCCGTGTTTGTTGACTCGGAACGCGACTCGTGGAACATGGATCCCGATCTGCTTGAAGAGGCTATCAAGGACCGTATAGCCAAAACCGGCAGAAAGCCAAAGGCAATCATTCCGGTGGCTCTCTACGGCATGCCTTATCGGATTGACCGCATAATGGAGATTGCCGGACGATATGAGATTCCGGTCATCGAGGACGGCGCCGAGGGTTTCGGATCTAACTTCAACGGTCAGGCTCTCGGCACGTTCGGCGAGTACGGCGTACTGTCGTTCAACGGCAACAAGATGATCACTACCTCGGGGGGCGGAGCTCTGATATGCCCCGATGCTGACAAGGCCCGCGAAATACTGTGGTATGCGACTCAGGCGCGAGAGAGCTATCCTTACTATCAGCACGAGGCTATCGGCTACAACTACCGTATGTCCAACATATGCGCCGGTATCGGTCGAGGACAGATGACAATCGTTGACCGGCATATCGCTCATCACCGGCATGTCCAGGAGCTGTATGAGGAGCTGCTCAAGGATGTTCCAGGGGTGACGATGCACTGCAATCCAGGACCCGGATATGATTCAAACTACTGGCTCTGCACGGCAACTCTCGATCCCGACATGAGAATCAAAGGGCAGGAGAATGCCTACAGGCAGGTGATCTCAGGTGCCGTCGGTGGTGCTGCTGGGGTCACTCACGCGGCGGCATCGGCCATGACCGACTGCCAGCCCAACGACAACGTGGAGGCCTTGAGAATGGAGCTTGACGCTGCCGGTATCGAATCTCGTCCGCTATGGAAGCCGATGCACCGACAGCCTGTATACAAGGACAATCCGGCATATGTCAACGGTGTGTGCGAGGAGCTGTTCAAAGTGGGCATATGCCTCCCGTCTGGACCATGGGTCTCGGATGAGCACGTGCGATACATCGTCGACCAGATCAAGATGGCCATCGAGTGACCTCAGATTGTAGATATCCGGTTATTCGGGATTATAAAATTTTGTTAATTTATAGTATTTTTCACCACTAACGCTTGCACAGTCCGAAAAAAGGTGGTACCTTTGCAGTGCCTTTTGAAAATCGGGGTGTAGCTCAGTTGGTTAGAGTACGCGTCTGGGGGGCGTGAGGTCGCTAGTTCGAGTCTAGTCACCCC
>CAXHRO010000056.1:0-12460 GCA_964018905.1 uncultured Muribaculaceae bacterium | reverse complement strand
GAGAGGTGTCCCAAGAGGGTGCGTTCTGCATTTTGGCTAAGATAAACGTATTGAACTCCAGTGAGTTGGCGAAATATTCACAGCCTCTCCGGGGTCACTAAAGGGTCTATCAGGCCGATGAATCCCTCTGGAAATCGTTGATTTTTAGAGGTTTTTCTTTTTTACCCCTCTCCCCGTCCGGCGCAAAATATTGGAACTGCGGGTGTGCAAAAAATAGTGTATTTTTGGTCAGGTGATTTGGATAAATTAAATATTGTTCGTAATTTCGCAAACAATAAACAAAAGGTAAATATGACTCAAATGAATTATTCCGTTGATCAAGAGAAACTTGCTCGCTTTGCAAAGGCGATGGGGCATCCTACAAGGATTGCCATTCTCCATTTCCTTGCTAAGCGTGATACATGCTATTTCGGTGAGATCCATGAGGAATTGCCGATAGCTAAGGCTACGGTGTCTCAGCATCTGAGCGAGTTGAAAGAAGCCGGATTGATTCAAGGTACTATTGAGCCTCCGAAAGTAAAATATTGTATAAATCCAGAAAACTGGACTCTCGCCAAGATGCTTTTCGCCAAGATGTTTGACGATTGTTGCCCCTCAAAGAAAAATAGTTGCTGCCAATGAACTATTTTTTTTATTTGATATGTTCGTAATTTGCCGAATTACTATCAATTAAATAAATCACAAGATGAATAAAGCACTTTTAATGTTTACCCTCGCTATGGGGTTGTTTTCCTGTACGACCAAGAACACGCAAACGCAGGCTGATCTGGCACAAGCCGTCGAAAATGTAAAAGACCACGTGGAGCTTGTGTATTTCCATGGCAAGCAAAGATGTATAACCTGTCGGGCCATTGAGAAATACTCACAGGAAGTTGTGGATTCTCTTGTCGCATCCGGTATCTCTGCTGACGAGCTTACTTTCAAGGTTGTTGACATAAATGAGAACGAAGCTATGGCTGATAGCTATGAAGTTATCGGTTCGTCTTTGTATCTTGTCAAGTTTGACAACGGACAGGAAACCCGCGATGACTTGACCGAGTTCGGATTTGGCAATGCCAAGAATAAGCCGAATGTATTCAAACAAGGTCTTACTGATAAGATTGAAACAACTCTCAAGTAAATCAACATTATGGAATGGCTACAGTCTATACTTGAAAATGGGGCTGCACCTGCATTGACAGCTTTTATACTTGGTCTGCTGACAGCAATTTCGCCGTGTCCACTCGCTACTAACATTGCCGCAATCGGCTTCATCGGAAAGAACATTGAGGACAGAAAAGCAATCTTCAACCGAGGAATATATTACACCGTAGGCAGAATACTGGCTTATACCATGCTTGGAATAATCCTTATTTCAATATTGAAAGAGGGTGCCAGCATGTTTGGTATTCAGAAGGCTGTAAGCAAATGGGGTGAGCTGCTGATAGGTCCCGTATTGTTGATTATTGGACTCTTCATGCTTTTCGGCGACAAAATCAATTTTCCGAAGTTCGGATTTGATGGCGGTGAGAATGGCGAAAGGCTTGCCGGCAAAGGCTCATGGGGTGCATTGCTGCTCGGTGTACTCTTTGCAATGGCATTCTGCCCGTCAAGCGGCATTTTCTATTTCGGCATGCTCATTCCAATGTCAGTTACGGCAAGTGCGGGATGGCTTTTTCCGGTGTTGTTTGCAATCGCAACATCATTGCCGGTGCTTGTTGTCGCGTGGATTCTCGCGTTCAGTGTAGAGAAAGTTGGAAAAGTTTACGGCAAGATACAGACAGTCCAAAGATGGCTCAATATTATAGTTGGGGCAATCTTTCTACTTGTCGGTATTTATTATTGTTATACAATGTATTTCTAAAACAAAATCATCATGTCAGAAAATAAAGAAGAAAAGAAAGGTCTTTGGGCTACACTTTTTGCCCCTAAGAAAAAAACATCGTGTTGCTGTGGCAGTCAGATTGAGATTGTTCCCGAAAACATAAAACCGACTGAGACGACTTCATGCTGTGGCAACTCATCGGAATGCGGCACAAAGGTGATAAAGGTACTCGGCACAGGTTGCTCGAGTTGCAAGGCTTTATATGCCACTGTTCAGGAAGTGGTAAAGGAACTCGGCATTGATGCAACCGTCGAGAAAGAGGAAGACCTTAACAAGATTATGGCATACAACGTGATGTCGCTTCCGGCTCTTGTCGTAAATGAAAAAGTTGTTTCAAAAGGTCAGAAACTCACTGTAGAACAGGTTAAGAAGCTTATCTTATGATACAGGCTTTTGCTGACTGGCTCGTATATACAGTATTCGGTCTGTCGCCGGAGTCGCATTGGGGAAGTGCAATAAACTTCTTCTTTTACGACACCATCAAGATAACCATTCTGCTGTTCTTCATATCGGTGATAATGGGCATTATCAATGCCTATTTCCCGATTGACCGGCTGCGTCATTATCTCACGACCCGAAAACTCTATGGTCTTGAATACCTGCTTGCATCGCTTTTTGGTGCAATAACACCATTCTGCTCCTGCTCATCTATTCCGCTCTTCATCGGCTTTGTAAAGGGAGGCATTCCGCTTGGGGTGACTTTTGCCTTTCTGATTACTTCTCCGCTCGTCAATGAGGTAGCTGTCGCCATGTTCGCCGGAACATTCGGCTGGAAGATAACAGGGGTGTATATTGCAAGTGGAATCATATTGGGTATGCTTGGCGGCTGGATTCTCGGCAGGATGAAACTCAACCATCTGTTGACCACGTGGGTGCGCCAGATACAGGCGCAGTCTGAGGTAGAAACCGCCAAATGGGATGCCGAAAAAATGCCGTTCATGAAGCGTCTGCCGACTATTATCCATGACGCATGGGGCATTGTCAAAGGCGTATTCATATACATTCTTATCGGTATCGCCATCGGTGCCGGAATACACGGTTTTGTGCCTGATGAGTTCTTCGCTCAGTGGATGGGCAAAGACAACTGGTATGCCGTTCCTCTTGCCGTGATTCTTGCCGTACCGATGTATGCCAACGCTGCCGGTATTGTCCCTGTCATACAGGTATTCGTCTCAAAAGGTATTTCCATTGGAACTGCCCTTGCATTTATGATGGCAGTCGTAGGGCTTTCCTTGCCTGAAGCCACACTTTTGAAAAAAGTGATGACATGGAAACTTATCGGTATATTTTTCGGGGTTGTAACTGTAATAATAATTTTGTCAGGTTATTTATTTAACTGGATATTATGAAGATATTGGTTCTATGCACTGGTAATAGTTGCCGTAGTCAGATGGCACACGGTATTCTGCAATCTTTTGATTCGCGTCTTGACGTTTGCTCTGCAGGCACCAAACCTGCTGACAAGGTTAATCCCAAAGCTGTTGAGGCAATGAAAGAAATTGGAATAGGCATATCCGACCACGTACCGGAAAGTGTGAAAAAGTATCTTGGAGACCATTGGGACTATGTGATAACTGTATGTGGCGGTGCAAATGAAAGCTGTCCTGTATTTATCGGAAAAGTAGATCATCGTCTCCATATCGGTTTTGAAGATCCATCGGAGGCGAAAGGAACGCCGGAGTTCATTAACTCCGAGTTCCGTCGCATCCGAGACGAGATAGACAAGCGTTTCAGGCAACTTTATGATGAACAGCTTAAACCGCAGTTAGATGGAAAAGATAACGAAAAATAGCGGAATGGGTACCTTTGAGAGATGCTAATGCTCCATAGTTTCACCACTTAAATCCATTTTTTATGACTGACAACATCAATGTCAACCATTCCGACCAGACCAGTTTTCGTGAAGTCTATCTACGTAAACGTGACACGAGTAAGTTCAGCCGCCGTTTCTCTGAAAGCGGCATAGAACCGCAGCCCATTCGCTAATCAACGATATTTATAAAGAATTAAATGGAGTGCAGTCACCATATAAGACTGTACTCCATTTAATTTTGAATAGTATTGCAAAAAGAGATTGGCATGGCCTCGATAGATCTTACGGTTGTGTTGGCAGTCATTGCTGCAATCTAAATTCTGATACAGCCATCCCTGTATTGCGTCTGAAATAACGACAAAGATATGAAGTATCAGGGAAGTTTAGTTCATGTGCAATTTCAGCGATGGTCATGGAGGTCTTTCTGAGCATTTGCTTAATTTCCAATATTACTTGTCGGTCTATTACTTGCTTTGGCGATTCATTTATCGTGTTTCGCAATACAATAGCAAGATAGTTGGGAGAAATATGCAAAAGCTCAGCATAAAATGTAGTGTCACGATGGATCTTAAAATGGTCAAAGACTAAGTTGTAAAACTTGGTGCATATTTCCTCTAGGTTATTCATTTTATGTTTAACAGGCATATCACCAAATCTTTCTTTCCATATATTTAATCCGCATATAAATAAGCATTTAATGGTATTGCTTAATAACTCTTTACGGCAAATATACCCGGTCTCTGCATGAGTCTTGAACAAGATGTTCAACCATTCGACCAGAATGGCATTTGTTTCTGCCACAGGATGCCAATAGAACATATCAAAATAGTTCGAAGGAATTTCATAGAATATCTGGTCTCCAAAATCACGGTCGAAAAGACAATAAGCCGCATTAAAGTCGTCGGATATATCGGATATTGAGGGGAACATATCATACGAGATTATCGCCATCATGCCTTTTGAGAATGAATATGGTTCAAAATGTAAGTTCAGCATAGCGTTCCCTTCTTTACAATATACTATAATGTAGGCCGGCAAGTAGCCCTCCCACCATTGAGAAAAATCTCTGAAATCAGATTCTCCAACTATGCAGTCATAATCCTTGTCGTTCATCGGTATATTATAATTTTGACTGCAAAAATAATCAAAATTGTTCATATTAAAGATGTGCGTTATAAAAATTACCCAATTGCATATAATTTTGAAAGTAACACTATTGATGGAATGAACTAATTTTGCACCCGAAAAAATATATTCATGGAAAAAGATAATTTAGACTGGGGAGCAATGAAGATTTCTTTGTTGTTCCGTAAGATGTTCATCCCGACATTACTTGGCATGATGCTGGCCTGCACAATGGGCATTGTGGATGGCGTGGTCGTAGGTCAGGGTGTCGGAAGCGATGCTCTTGCATCAGTGAACATAGTCGCCCCTTTTTTCTTGATTACTACCGGCTTCGGACTTATGTTTGGTACAGGAGGGGCAATCGTTGCATCCGTGTATCTTTCTAAAGGTCAGAAGAAAAATGCAAATGTCAACATTACACAAGCATTTATTTCATCGTTGCTGGTAATGGTGGTGCTATCCGTTCTTGTGATGTCTTTCCCGGATGCAACGGCCGAAATATTGGGATCTAACGACAGTCTGCTGCCGTATGTCCGGGATTATATGAAATGGATTATTCCATCACTTCCATTCGGAGCGTTGCTAAGCGTTGGACTGTTCATTATCAGACTTGACGGGAGTCCGATCATGGCTATGCTCTGTAATGCAATACCGGCTGTGATCAACGGCATATTGGACTATGTATTTGTGTTCCCTTTGAAAATGGGTATCGAAGGCGCGGCAATAGCCACCGGACTTTCTCATGTGCTGGGAGCGATAATGATTGCGGTCTATATGGCTTTTTTCACAAAAACGCTCAACATCTACAAGCCGAAACTTACTATACGGAGTATTGTCGCCGGACTGCACGATATCAGCTATCAAATCAGGCTCGGAGCACCGTCAATGATTGGCGAACTTGCAATAGCCTGCATGCTGATAACCGGGAATTACGCATTTATGTCATATCTGGGAGAAAGTGGAGTGGCGGCTTTCAGTGTGACGTGTTATTGCTTTCCTATAATTTTCATGATTGGAAACGCCATTGCGCAATCAGCGCAACCGATAATAAGCTATAATTATGGTGCAGGGCTTGAATCCCGTGTTAGGCAGACGCTTAAATTGTCGATAGCAGTCGGTGGTTTTTTAGGCTTGCTATCTATTTCCGGAGGTATATTTGGTAACAATGAAATTGTATCGCTGTTCATTCCGGGAGATGACAATGCGCACATACTCGCTTTGGGAGGCATTCCGTATTTTTCAATCTCTTTCCTGTTTTTCATCCTCAATCTGGTATTCATAGGATATTTCCAAAGCGTCGAGCGTTTTAAGGTGGCATCTGCCTTTATGCTGTTAAGAGGCTTTATCCTTTTAATCCCGTCATTCTTGATTTTACCTCATATAGCCGGAGTCAGAGGCTTATGGCTTGCAGTGCCGTTGTCCGAATCAATCACCACTATAGCGATAACTCTATACTATTTTATAAAACGAACAATAACAAAATGATATATGAATAGGAAACTGTTTTTACCGGCAATTGCTTTCGCTGCCATATTCAGCGGTTGCAATGACCGACAGGCACAGGAAGAAACAAGAGAGATGCCTGTATTGTCAGTGTCGCTTACCGATACTGTAAGCATCAATGAGTCTTTCTCGGCTACAATAGAAGGCAGACAGGATGTGGCTGTATATCCACAACTATCCGGGAAACTTACCCGAATATGTGTACGGGAAGGGCAAACTGTAAGTAAGGGGGAACTCCTCTTTGTGATAGACCAAGTGCCATATCAGGCGGCATTACAAATGGCGACGGCCAATGTGCATGCGGCTGAAAGCCAAGTGGCGACGGCAAGACTTGAACTTGACAGCAAGCAGGCTCTTTTCGATGGGAAAGTAATATCCGACTATGAATTACAGACAGCAAAAAATGCACTCGCCGTATCGGAAGCCACTCTTGAACAGGCGAAAGCGTCGCAACTTGAAGCCGGCAACAATCTGTCATATACCGAAATCAGAAGTCCGGTCAATGGAGTTGTGGGTACATTGCCTTATCGTGTGGGAGCACTTGTATCGCCACAAATCGCACAACCCCTGACCTCCGTGAGCGATAATGCTGAAATGTATGTATATTTCTCCATTTCGGAAAAGCAGCTGCAAGGATTAATGCGCCGGTACGGGTCAAAAGATAAAGTCGTAAAATCCATGCCATCCGTAGGATTGATTTTAAGCGATGGACAAATGTATGGTCAATCCGGATGTGTCGAAACTATAAGCGGCGTGGTCAATCCACAAACCGGTGCCGTGCAGATAAAATGTGTGTTTGATAATCCTGACCGTTTATTATTCAGCGGAAGCATAGGTAATATATCATTGCCGCATACTGAACACAATGTTATTGTGATTCCTAAAAATGCAACCTATGAAATTCAAGACAAGGTGTATGCTTACCGGGTCACTGACGGCATCGCGGAATCAGTGGAAATCAAAGTGGCCCCTGTAAATGATGGCAATTATTACATAGTACGTTCAGGATTAAATGATGGAGATGTCATTGTGAGTGAAGGTGTAGGCTCTTTGCAGGATGGTCAAAAAATAAAGACACGGGAGGGCAGGAAATGAATCTGAAATTTTTTATTGACAGACCGATACTGTCAATCGTAATATCCGTAACCATTGTCCTTCTCGGTCTGATAGGGCTTTCAGTTCTTCCGGTTGAGCAGTATCCTGATATTGCACCACCCACTGTCAATGTGTGGACAACATACCCCGGCGCAAATGCCGAGACCGTACAAAAGAGTGTGGTTATACCTCTTGAAGAAGCGATTAATGGTGTTGAGGGTATGACATATTTGACCTCGGAGGCATCAAATGACGGTAACGCATCAATAATGATATATTTCCGTCAGGGTACTAATCCTGACTTGGCAGCTGTGAATGTACAGAACCGAGTGGCTACTGCACAAAGTCTTCTGCCGTCCGAGGTGGTTCAAATCGGTATAAACACCGAGAAGCAGCAGAATGCCGAATTAAAGACATTCGCTCTGTATGACTCTGAAGGACGTTATTCCAAACAGTTTCTCAACAACTATATAAAAATTAATGTTGAACCCCGCATTAAGCGAGTGCAGGGAGTTGGAAAAGTGCAGCTGTTTGGGTCTCAATATAGTATGCGTCTATGGCTGAAGCCTGATAAAATGGCTCAGTTCAAACTTATTCCGGATGACATTGCCAATTTTCTTGCAGGGCAAAACATAGAGGCAGCAACCGGCTCTTTCGGAGATAATCACGAAAATGCCAATGTCTATACTATGAAATACAGAGGTCGTTTCACCACTGCCGAACAATTTGGGGAAATGGTGTTGAAATCACTTCCAAACGGTGACGTACTGCGGTTGAAAGATGTTGCCGACATTGAACTTGGCGATGAGGATTATAATTTTGAAACCATACTCAACAGCAAGCCGGCTGCATTGATGACTATATACCAAACAGCGGGTTCAAACGCATCAGCCGTAATCAATGAAATAGACAAAGTTCTCGAAGAATGTTCAAGAGATCTGCCTAAAGGCTTGGAATTTGTGACAATGAGTGACACCAACCGCTTCCTGTATGCTTCAATTCATGAAGTAATATGGGCATTGGTTGTGTCAATCATTCTTGTGGTACTCGTTGTTTACTTCTTCTTGCAGGATTTCAAAGCCACATTAATTCCCACAATTGCTATATTTGTATCTGTCATAGGCACTTTCGGTTTTATGGCAATTGCCGGTTTTTCTGTAAACCTACTGACATTATTCGCCCTTGTCCTTGCTATCGGCACTGTTGTCGATAATGCTATTATCGTAGTAGAGGCAGTGCAGTCTAAATTTGATGCCGGATATAAATCCTCATATATGGCGACAAATGACGCTATGGGTGGGATCACCTCGGCAATCATAGTTTCCACCATAATTTTCATGGCTGTATTTATCCCCACTTCAATGATGGGAGGCACATCGGGCACGTTCTATATGCAGTTCGGCATAACAATGGCGGTGGCTGTCGGGTTATCGGCAATCAACGCTCTCACACTGTCGCCTGCCTTGTGCGCATTGATGATGCGCCCTGCATATGGAGATAAAGGACTTTCTTTCAGAGTAAGAAAGGCTTACAATGCCGCGTTTGATGCAACTCTTGAACGATATAAAAACGGAGTGCTGTTCTTTATCCGCCGACCGATAGTGGCGTTTGGGGTATTGTCTGTCGGTATCGGACTGCTTGTATGGCTCATGCGCACAACACCATCCGGCTTTGTTCCGAATGAAGACACCGGCACCGTTATGATATCACTCAACACCAAGCCCGGAACCTCAGCCAAAAGGACATTACAGATAATAAACGAATTTGACAGGAAACTTGCCGATATTCCGGGGATAGATTATCGTGGTGGTGTGGAAGGCTTTTCATTCTCAGGCTCCGGACCTACATCCGGCATTTTCTTCCTCTCGTTGAAACACTGGGATGAACGTAAGGATCATTCTGAGAGTTCCGATGCCATTATCAGTAAGATTTATACATTAGCAGACTCCATACCGGATGCGGAATTTTTTGTTACGGCTCCACCGATGATTCCCGGTTATGGTATGACGAATGGTTTTGATGTTTATCTGCAAGACAGAGCCGGTGGCGACCTGAATGAATTTAAGGATATTGTTGAAAAATTTGTCGCAGAACTTAACCGACGTCCGGAAATAGAGATGGCTTATTCTGCATTTGATACCCGGTATCCACAGTATTGGGTTGATATTGATGCGGCCCAGTGTGAGCGGGTTGGGTTAACCCCCAATCAGGTTTTGTCAACAATGGCAGGATATTTCGGTGGTAATTATGCCTCTAATTTCAATCGTTTCAACAAACTTTACCGTGTGATGTTGCAAGCCGATCCGTCGACAAGAGTCACACCGGAATCAATCAAACATTTTTATGTCCGTACAGGAAACGGGGAAATGGCACCGCTCTCACAATTTGTCACATTGACAAAGACTTACGGGCCACAGACAATTTCACGCTTCAATCTATATAATTCAATCGCAGTAAACGGCACACCTGCCTCAGGATATAGTTCAGGTGATGCTTTGCGGGCTGTAGCTGAAACAGCCGAGAATGTTTTGCCAAGAAATTATGGATATGAACTCGGAGGTATAAGCCGGGAAGAATCGGCAACAGGCAATAATGCAATCATAATTTTTGCCATTTGCGCTGTGCTGGTATTCCTTATTCTATCCGGATTGTATGAGAGCCTGCTTTTGCCTCTTGTTGTTGTCATTTCGATACCTTGCGGATTGATGGGCAGTTTCTTGTTTGCAAAACTGTTTGGACTTGAGAACAACATATATCTCCAGACAGGGTTGATCATGCTTATAGGCCTTCTTGCCAAAACAGCCATACTGATAACCGAATACGCAGGAGAACGCCGCAAGAGTGGCATGACATTGAAACAGGCTGCTGTCGGTGCGGCAAAAGCGCGTTTGCGGCCTATCCTTATAACAGCCTTGACAATGATTTTCGGTATGCTTCCTCTTATGTTCGCGTCAGGTGTCGGAGCAAATGGCAACTCTACTCTCGGCACAGGAGCCGTAGGTGGTATGGTGGTTGGTACGTTGACTCTGCTGTTTCTTGTACCTGCACTTTGGATGGTTTTCCAAAAAATTCAAGAACGTTTCCACCCTGTTGAACCGCAAAATCCCGACTGGGCAATGCAGGCTGAACTTGAACGAGTAGCAGATCTAAAAAATAAAAGGAAAGATGAAAAATAGAATCTTAATATGTATGGCTGTCGTGGGAGGTCTGCTAACCTCCTGCGGTGCCTACCGCAAATATCAGCCTGTATCGTCAGTATCTGACGACTTGTTCGGCATTGATGTGCCTATCTCTGATACAACGACATTGGCATCTGTGGGGTGGAGGGAGATGTTCAATGACCCATATCTCCAGCCATTGATTGATACAGCACTTATCCGTAATACCGATTATCAAGTCGCACAGTTGCGAACTGAACAGGCATTGGCCTCACTTGGCGCAGCCCGACTTGCCTATATTCCGACACTAAATATAGCGGCGGACGGTAATATTGCAAAGTACGACGGTCTGACGAATAAAACATACAATATCGGCCTCAATGCCTCTTGGGAGATTGATATATTCGGGAAACTCACAGCTGCTAAATGGGGACAGGCTTCTGCCGCAATATCTGCATCCGAACAAGCTCAGGCTGTAAAGACGCAGCTTATAGCGACTGTGGCATCTTCCTATTATTCACTGTTGATGCTTGACCGACAGATAGAAATAGCAAATGTCACGCTTGACAACTGGACTGAAACCATCCGGGTCATGGAATTGCTTAAAACTGCCGGGAAGGCTAATGAAGCCGGAATATTGCAGACAAAAGCCAATAAAAAGGGATTACAGGGAGATATTGCAGTGATGGAAAAAAACCGGAGAGAGATTGAGAACTCCTTGTGCTCCTTACTCGCCCAATCACCACATAAAATAATACGAGGGAAAATGGAAGATGTCGCATTTTCCGAGAACCTGACCGTAGGCTTGCCGGTTCAACTGCTTTCAAACCGCCCGGATGTCAGGTCGGCAGAGATGGAATTGGCGAGAACCCATTACGGAATTGGAGTTGCACGAGCATCTTTCTACCCATCACTAACTTTAAGTGGAGCAATCGGATTCACCAATAATGGCGGTGTGGTGGTAAATCCCGGACAATGGCTGCTCAACGCGGTCGGACAGCTTGTGCAACCGATATTCAACCGTGGGCAACTTCGAGCTAATTACAGGATAGCCGAAGCCGAACGAGAGATAGCATTGTTGCAGTTCAACCAATCCCTTATAAATGCCGGTGGCGAGGTTAATAACGCATTGACCGATATTTTAACCGCAAGAGAGAGGCTTGGTTTTGTCAGAGAACAGGTTGCGCTTCTTGCTGACGCAGAGACAAAGACAGAACTTCTTATGCGACATTCTCCGACAAATTATCTTGAAGTTCTTACAGCACAACAGTCGCTATTGACTGCACAACAAAATGAGGTAGAATGCAGATATAATGAGATTGCAGGTATTATATCTCTTTATCATGCCCTCGGTGGCGGTCATTAACTTAATGAATACAACAATATGATGTATTATAAACAACATCCAAAAATTATATGAATAAGGTACTAATCTTAGATGCCTCAAATTCTGATTGTCGGCTCATGTCTGGCTTGCTTGTCAAGCACGGTTATGAGCCGATTACAGTCAATACTATGGAGGCTGCAAAAGACGAGGTGGCAAAACTGCCACCCGGCGCGGTGATTATCTCGTAAACTCGTTGAGCTAAAGGTTGTCGCGGCGATAAAATTCGTTCGTGGCACAGCGCAGGAGTTTATCAACTGGCAGGAGACTGAGGGATACGGATTCTTCCTCATAGCCGCTATGACACTCATTCAAAAGGGATTATTTTGCAAACTCATATATAATAATTAACTTTGTGGAACAAATCTAAAATACAGCACAGTTCAACAATATGAAATGGCAGTTGTGCATATAGCTACGCTCAACGAATAGCACTCTCAATTAATGCTATTCAGCAATAGGTAGGCTTATCGAAGCCTGCCCTTTATTGCTTTGCCATATATCCCCATTTTACAATT
>CAXHRO010000055.1:0-12482 GCA_964018905.1 uncultured Muribaculaceae bacterium | reverse complement strand
TACTGGATAATGTTTAACCTGTCTAACTTTTTGGGGTCACTTCAATTTTGACACACCCTCATTGATGTTTACAGAGACACCTGTGCCATGCGATACAGGATCAACGGCAAGTTTTGCCAGTTCAAAGTCATATCCGCTTCCGTGCATGCGACAAAGAGCGACTACACCCATCGGCTCGCCATTGACCAGGGCAACAAATATATGACCACCTTTCGACAGTATTGAGAACTCCGGTTTTTTCGAAGAATATCATACTCGGTAGGTGATTATGTTATTAGTTAAGCAACATTAAAAATAAAATCCGACTTGACAAAATTAGGTCAAGTCCATATGATTACATATATTTGCACTCTATCCGGCAGTTACATAGGCTGTTTAGGACCGGTTTTTATAATTCGTAAAACGATCGAAGTGAAATGAAAAAGATGATCATGCTATTGGCCGCATTGTCGGCATCCATCATTGCCGTGTATGCACAGAACAATGTTCCATCCCTTATTGAAGTCACAGGAACGGCTACACTTAATATAATCCCCGACCGCATTTCAATCGAGATCGGTATCGAAGAGTATTACAAACAGAAAGTTTTCGGAGACAGCACAATCGTGAAGTTAGCCGACATTGAAAAAGGTGTCAGAAAAACATTGCACGATGCCGGTGTACCTGATTCCATTATTATAGTCTCTGACTTGGGAAACTATAGAAACCGTAATATATCGACCTCATTTCTTATGGCAAAACGTCTCTCGGCCACAGTATATGATTTCAACCAGATCGAATACATATCTGACCGACTTGACCGTAACGGAATCACAAGTTTCAACATCACCAGAACTGATAATTCGGATATGTCGCAATACAACCGCCAGGGACTAAAATCGGCACTGGACGCTGCCCGACAGAAGGCTGAGTTCATCGCCGAAAACGAGGGGCTGAGAATAATCGCACCCTACGAGATAATCGAGACCACAAGCGAACTGTCGGGATATTCGGCATTCAGCAATGTCGCCTATGACAGTGGCTCGGGTATGGAAAACCTGCGTCGTATTATCAAACGCTACAGCGTTAAGGTCCGTTACCGTTTCAGTGATAGTCCCGATAGATAAATACCCGTGATATTTTATAACGACCTCTCAGTCTCCTGAAATCATATGAATGAACAACAAGACGCAGTAAAGCGATGTTTTTGGGCAAATCCCAAGAATCCGCTATATATAAAGTACCATGACGAGGAATGGGGACACCCGGTGCATGATGACCGACGATTGTTTGAAATGCTTGTTCTTGAATGTTTTCAGGCAGGACTATCGTGGGAATGTGTACTCAACAAGCGGGAGGCATTACGCAAAGCTTTTGACGGATTTGATTATGACAGCATTATCATGTACAATGAATCCAAGATAAACGAACTCATGGCAACACCCGGCATCATACGCAACCGGGCTAAAATAAAGGCCGCCATATCCAACGCCGCCATATTCAAAGCCATTCAGAAAGAATTCGGATCTTTCGACATTTATCTCTCCGGCTTCTGCCCTAATAAGCCGATTCAAGACCATATATCCACAACGTCTGAAATATCCGACGCATTATCTGCTGATTTGAGAAAGCGTGGAATGAAATTTGTCGGCTCCACCACAATACATGCCTTTATCCAGTCCATAGGGATCTTCAACTCTCACCAACCCGACTGTTTTCTCTATAAATGTAGCACTGATAACGATTAAACTGATTAAGAAACAACTATATATAAGTCACCAAGCCCCAGCGTTAACAAATATTGGGGATCGATGTCTAAATACGTAAATTTAATACCTCCAGTTTGATTTCCACCAGTTTTTCTATCCCGGTATTACAAAATTTCGTAACTTTGCATTGACCTTGGAAGGAGACGCCGAGAATTTTTGTTGTTACAAACGACAAGTCGATTACTTGCAGCCCTCATAGGATAACTAAAATTACAGTCAATCATGAACTGGATTATTCTTATCTTAGCCGGACTGATGGAAGTCGGCTTTACTTTTTGTCTTGGCAAGACCAAGACCGCTACCGGCCAGGAACTTATATTGTGGTGGGCAGGGTTTCTCGGAGCACTCGCTCTCAGTATGTACCTTATGGCAAAGGCCGCTGAAAGGTTGCCAATCGGCACAGTCTATCCTGTATGGACCGGAATTGGCGCTGTAGGAGCGGTAATAGTGGGGATCGTATTCTTCCACGAGCCGGCCACATTCTGGCGCATATTGTTCCTATCAACTCTCATTCTTTCTATTGTAGGACTTAAAGTTTTAGGCTGATGGAGAGAAGAATGCGACGTTTCAGACAGCTCCTATCCGAAGAGGACGCAAAGAAAATCCTGTCAACCGCCACCAATGGAGTGCTGTCGCTTGCCGATACCGACGGCCCTTACGGAGTGCCTGTAAACTTCGCATACGACGGCGACAGTCACATCTATTTTCACAGCGCGGTAACGGGGCACAAAATCGACTGTATCGAAGCTGATTCACGCTGTTCGTTCTGTGTTGTCGGCCAGGATAGAATAGTATCAGAGGAATTCACATCCTACTTCAGCAGTGTCATTGTAAAAGGCAATGTTTATATAATGAACTCGCACGATGAAATCATGCGAGGCCTGTTGCTACTTTGCGAGAAGTATTCACCGGGAATAGACAACAAAAAAGAGATAGCAAAGAGCCTCGGTCATGTACTGGTATTGCGACTCGATATAGAGAGCATGGCTGGAAAAGAGGCCATAGAGCTTGTGCGTCAGCGTAAAAAACCATACGGAAAATAAGGGGTATAGTACGATAATTCAAAAACAAACCCTCCATTCCTCTGCACTGCAACGGATTGGAGGGTTTATTGACGGTATGGCCATAGGCAAAATCTTCCCAAAACCAATAGATATCTATTCCTCTGACAAAATCGCCTCAATAGCCGCCTTTATATCGCAAATAAACAATATCCTCTGAGTCGGATAGTAAGCGACATTCTTATATACCTTCGAATATACCTCATAGTCCTTTTCATAATTGGCACTGAAAAAGGCGTATGTGTCTCTTATTTTTTCGGGAGTAACCCAATTCAAATCATCTAACGTTATAGTCGGATTTATCAGTATCTTTTTCTGTCGGTGGTATGTTAAAAGGAGAGTGGCGGAATTTTCCAACCCAATCACCCATTTAGGCCGGTGTTTGGCGATTTCTGGCTCAAGCCGAAATTACGGTGCATATGTTAAATTGGGCGGTGGCGAAATGTTAAATATTCAGGCGTATAGTTTGACGAGGCGGAAGATGAAGAAATCGCGGTCACGGACCCCGCGCATTTGAGAGCGGAAGATCTTGACTTTAGAGTTGAAGGCTTCGGCAGAAGCATTGGTCGCACGGCGCCTGAAGTAATTGAGGATTGTAGGGGCGTGATTCTTGAAAGTCTTGATGACAGAGCGGAAGTTGTTGTTGCCCAACGCCATTACCTTTTCAAACCACTCATTCATTCTGCCCATCGCCTTTGTCGGAGATATTTGTGCGTTGAAAATCCGGCGCAGTTCCATCGCCAGTGTATATGCACTCTTTAGAATGGGGTGATGCCTGAACAGGATATTGACTCGATGACGCTGTATTTCAGTCCATTTGTTCTGTGACATCATCAGTGTGTGCTTGCTGCGGGCAAGTATCTGACGCATGGTCTCGCCGTTGGAGTACGTCTTTGGCGGCACGGATTTATCGCGGTTGTTCTCCTCTGCTATCAGCTGGCGGCGTATGTCGATGCGGATTTCGTCAACAGCCTCATTGTAGACCTGTTGCACATGGAAACGGTCATTGACCACATGGGCGTTATAAAACACTTCCGATGCGATCAGCATCATCGACGGAGAAAGGTCACACGTGACCTCCACGACCTTGTGCCTCATAGACTTACCCATGGCAGCTGTAAGAATGGATATGATCTCATCGCTCTTCGTACCGGGTATGGCCGCGGCAAGCGTGCCCTTGCCGCCGTGGCCCTCCTTGTTGGTCAGGAATGTCCATACCTCTCCGTTGCTCAGGCAGGTTTCATCAAGGCTCATGTACGGGCCGATATTGGCGGCGTTGAAGTAGAAGCCACAGCAAAGATCCCGCTCGCACCAGTCGGCATAACCGCTTAGTCTGTTGCGGTATAAGTCGGCAAAATGCTTGCCGTTGACGCAGTACATCTGCGCTATGTGCTTAATCGACAGTGCCGTCGTCTCCACCTTCATCTTTTAAAAAAGACACGAACTCTGCGCTGAGCCGTGTGCCTTCCTCGTTGGGGAGTTCGAGGTTGTATGAGAATATCTCATTGGTCTGCTTGTCCCACCACTTGTTCTTGCGCATGTGCAGGAATACAGGGCGGCCACGCAGCGGATAGTCCTGTACTGTAACGTATTCCGTATAGCCCCGCGCGACTATGTTCGGATTACGATAGTCCTCGTCGGCGAGTTTCTTTTTCTCGTCAAGCCATATGTCATATGCCTGTTCCGTGCGCTCGAAGCGCACCATCTCAAACAGCTCGTCCAGACCTTGCGGCAGGAACATCCAGAATGCTTCAGAAGTTTTCATGACACAAATTTAACACTTTCCTGAAAATCCATGCACCGTAATTTCGGCTTGAGCCCGATTTCTTCCTTTATGGCTTCTTTGGGATTCTTCTTATAGAAAAACTCATTTGAATATACTTCCCCAATATCCTCACTTTCCTCTTCATTATCCATTTGGGCAAACATAAAACCCATCTGAACGTCGGATGTCGGATTATCGTTATCCCAATAATCCAAAAATATCAGTATGTCGGATTGTTTTTTATCCATTGTTTCATTGTCGAAATCGCTTAAATCAAGTATGCCCATAATGTTCAATCTTTTTAGTTATTACGGTAATATATAACAAAAAATCATGAAAATTTAGTACGTCTTACATGATAACCCTTGCTGACAATTTTCCAGTCGTCACAGTCTTTTACGAGGGTGAACATATCCGCAAACTCTGTCTGTCAGGATTTCGACTCAATCCGGACTATAGACACATCGTCGGAAACACTGCATGAGGAAATCTCATAGATGACTTCGCGGTGCCCGGTAGTGTCGTAATAGTCATACAATGCCTGTTATAATCAATCTGTTCATAATTGTTTCAGTATTTGTCTTGTATGAAGTGTGTCCTCCGGCGGGGTTCATATTCGGGATGCGTACTCTCATTGAGTGCCTTGAGCATCCATGCCATGTTTTCACCGAGAGTGCGCATCGTCTGAAACCCCTCCTTGTCCTTGCGTACATCATCTGGAGTGAAGCCGTGGACTGAATTCCAGTATTGCGACGGCACGACAGGCATATTGCATATCGTGAAATACTGGTTGAGCTGCTCGAACGTGGCGGAGGCGCCACCCCTGCGGCATGACACTACCGATGCTCCGAGCTTTCCGGCCATCTCACCCTCCTTGCAGAAAAAGAGACGCTGGCAGAACGATGTTATCTGACCCGTAGGCTGGCTGTAATAGACAGGCGAACCAAGAACAATGGCGTCAAACTCTCCAAGCCTTTGCTGGATTTCCCTCACAGCGTCGTCACGAAAGCAACGTCCTGTCTCGAAACACTTCATGCAGGCTATGCAACCCGCTATCGGCTTGTTACCGAGATAAAGCGTCTCGGTATCGATGCCATGACGGTGAAGTGTCTCGGCTACCTCGTTCAAGGCTGTCGCCGTGCAACCCGACTGATGCGGGCTACCGTTGATCAAAAGAACCTTCATTGTATATCAGAATTTATCGGCAAGAGCCGAAGCCTGTGAACATCCGTCGGTCGAGGCTATATCGCCTTCATTATATACTCCCGGCACACATACCTCGCCTACGAGATCCCATTTTAGCAGAGCGAATGTCCGTTGGAGCGGCATAGTCACGCCATCCATCACGGTCGGGTCATGCTCCTCGCAACAGGTGATGATAGCACACTTCTTCCCCGAAACATCTTTCTCGGCCACGTAGAACGAGAATACACGGTCTATAACTCCCTTGATCTGAGCCGGAATCGAGTACCAGTAAACAGGCATTGCATAGACCACAGCATCCGCATCAAGAATATGAGGCGCGATTATGTTGAAGTCATCGTCAAAAGAGCATGCCTTCCCGGTCTTGAAACAGGTCATACAAGCGTGGCATCCGCCTATTTTCATCATGGCGGCGTCGAAACGGACTACTTCATGGCCTCTTGCCTGGGCTGCCTTGACGAAGGCATCCACCATGGCGAATGTATTGCCGTTTTTACGGGGACTGCCGGTTATTACTGTTATCTTCATTTCCTGATAGTGTCTGAGTTCTGGTTGTATGCCTTCGCCACGCACTTCCATTCACCGTCGAGTTTAAGCATAAGGAGAAAATCGGTGAAGTCGATACTGCCACCCCAGCCCTCTTCGAGCACCCGCACAACGGCGACAGTCTCTTCGACTGCCAGCACATCAATGCGTGCCTTGAAGTCCTCGCCGGCGCCTACGGTATCCACGTTGTTATAGAACTGCTCTATGGAGCCACGCTCCTGTACACCGTTCAGTATTCCGAACAGAACGGCATCATCCGTGAACAGCGTCTTTGCATACTCGCTATTGCCCTCGGCAACGCTCCTGACGAATTTCTCGGCGGCTTTGGCCACCTCCTCGTATTCCTTGATCTTGTCTCTCATATCTCTTGATGTATTGGTTTGATTCTCTGACTACAAAATTACAACGGTAATAGCTCTAAATCAAGTACCGAAAAATTATTCATATACCGAAAAATTATTCGGTACTTGATTCTAAGAGGGTTATTGGCTAACTTTGCACTTGTAAATCGGCTTAGCGCTTTGTCTTGGCAACAGAATCTTACAATTTTTTTGAACTGATGGCATACGAGAAGAAAATCCCAGTGGATCTTGACTGTCCGCTACGGCTCACCATGAGCCTGATAGAATCGAAATGGAAATCGTGCATACTCGACGAGCTGAGGGAAGGCATACCGCAAAGACCGAGCGAAATCCACAGGTGCCTTCCCGAGGCTGCGCCCCGCGTTCTTGACATACAACTCCGGGAGATGGTGGAAGACGGGCTCGTCGTGAAGACAATCTATCCTGAGCTTCCGCCACGATCGGAATACAGGATAACCGACCTCGGACTGTCACTCATCCCCATAATCGACATGATGCTGAAGTGGGGTAAAGAGCATTTTGAAGTTTTTGAGAAAAAATACAGCGGACAGTCTGAGGATTAGAATTCAGGTACTTCCCTGCCGGAATCGGACATGCGACCCTCACGTTAGCAAAGTCCGGTCAAGATTGCAACTTGCGACGTATATCATTCTGAGATAAAATCTTACTTGCGTCGTGTCTTTATGATAATACATGGAAATTTCATTCCTTAAGGCACACTCTTCAAGAAGTTATGATGCTTTGAAGTTAAAGATTGGGCGGATGATTGTGTCGATGTTGACGGTGTCGCCGATATTGGCAATGATTTCCTCTGCCGGCTTATAGACCATCGGTGACTCATCGCGGGTAAAGTCGTTGACCGACTCCGAATAGATACCCCTCATTGATGCCTCGAAGTCTTCCATCGAAATTTTCTCGTATGCCTGAGTACGGCTCAATACACGCCCGGCTCCGTGAGGTGCCGAGCAGTTCCAGTCCGGATTACCTTTCCCGGTACAAAGCAATGAACCGTCACGCATATTAAGTGGAATGATGCAACGCTCACCTTCGGCAGCCGAGATAGAGCCTTTACGGATAATGTTATCGTCACTTATGTAATTGTGGACTGATTCAAATTCCTCTTTCACCTCAACATTGGGGAAGAATCTCATGAGCAACATCGATATAAGTTTGCGATTAAGCACAGCCCATCGCTGACAAAGTCGCATGTCGTGAAGGTAATGCACTCGCGCTTCTCCCTCGACATAGCACAATGCCGCAGGCAGTGATGACTCGGCCTCATTATACTCCTTGCGCATCTTCTTTATGACGCTCTGCAATTCCGAGCGACGCCCTGCGGCTTTGTATTCCTCAATGGTGCGTTTGATTGTCTCTTCAAACTCGTCGGCTCCGTCGGTAAGATGCTTCACTGCTTTTGCCTGATAGATGTCGGCAACCTGCTTGCCGAGGTTGCGAGAACCGGTATGGATCACAAGGTAAACATTACCTTCATCATCCTTGTCAAGTTCGATGAAATGATTGCCTCCGCCAAGCGACCCAATAGCCTTATTGATACGTCCGGAGTCTTTAAGCTCGCGGTAGCAGTAAAGTTCGGTCACAAGTTGCTTTGCCTCACGATATATTTCCATTTCCTCACCTACAAGAGGCTTGAAACCGAAACGATCCTCACGCACAATCATACCAGAGGGCACATTGCCCCGGATATGCTCGTGGAATGCGTGAAAGTCTATCTCAGAGAGTTTGCCGAGATTGAGGATGCGCATACCACAACCTATGTCAACGCCCACTATATTGGGAATTACCTTGTCTCCGAGATCACCAGTGAAACCTATCACGCAACCTGCCCCGGCATGTACGTCGGGCATGATGCGTATCTTCTTGTCAGAAAATACGTCAATCGAAAGCAGTTCCTTGATTTGTTCCAAGGCGTTCTCCTCGATGTTGTCTGTAAATATCTTTACGTCATGCCCTTCTATTGAGATGGGTATTGATGGCTTCGCCACCGCACACCGTCTTTCAGCCGACATACGCTTCATTACCATCAGGGAATCTTCATTTGTCTTCATATTCTTATGTTTTTTAATTTCGAGACAAAGATAGACTACCACTGCGCAACCATTTTGCGCACCAATCTGTTTCACACCACAAAAGTAACAGCAAGATGTCACAATTAAAGATACAGGATAAATTTTTCCGAAATTTTAGACCTGTCACAATTTATGATACACATAGAAATTATCTTTGCAAAAAAAACAATAATGAAGCTACTCCACCTTTCCGACACTCAAAACTGCCACCATCAGCTTCGGTATTTACCCGAGGCAGATGTCGTAATACATTCCTGTGACTTCGGTATGGTAGGAACCGAGCAGGAATAACCGAGCGCCAAAGTCACAACTATGATAAGATTCCAAGCAATACCGATGTCTTGATCACTCATACTCCTGCTTATGAGTTAGCTAACAGATTTGAAGTATCGACTGTGACGCCCGACGAGACCGGGATTTACTCGCTTTTTTCTCTACCGACTAATCTTTATATCTCGCGACGGCGATTCTCACGCTTTCGGCTATGCGGGCACGGAACTCCGGAGGAACTATTACTTCGGCATGACCTCCGTATCCGAGGATGAGGCGTTCCAATTCGTTGTTGATTACTACCTTCAGCGAGAGCTGTATTGAACCGTCGCGAAAGCGTTGCTCCACTTTCTGCGATTTATGAAATGGCTTTGACTCAACATATGGTGCTTGTTGGCGGTCAATCTTTATAACCACTCTCCGCGCCTTGTCATGGATACCTTTGGTTACGCCGATAGTATCATCAAAAAAGTGTTCAGGGTCAAAGTCAACACATTTCTTGAACGGATGTTCCTTATCTATAGCAACCGAATGAATACGGTCAAGGGCAAAAATGTTGACCTGCGGCACACGGTTGGCCGCTTTTTCACCGATAAGAAACCATCGGTTGCGATACTCCTTCAATAAATATGGATACACCACCAATACATCCGACTGTCGGGCCTTGAACGACTGATATTCTATAATGATAGTCTGCTGTTTGCGCACCGCATCATATATGTCGCCTATAAATTTTGCCCCCTTATATCCCGCCACATGCTCCATATCCATAGCCGGAACCGACATGCCCGTATGCCGCGAAATCTGCTCGTTGAGCTTGCTTATTGTGTCGATTGACGATGCCAACTGCGGAAAGCCCTGCAACTGACGTAATATATCGAGAGCCGAGTTGAGGGCGTCGAGTCCTTCGTCATTAAGCGGAAGATGTGTGATACTGAAATCAGGGTCTTCGTACTCATAATATTTGTTTTCTCGAACCACTATCGGAGCATTATAGCCCAAACGGTCGCTACGCATCAGCGCCAGGTCGTTCTGAAATGTACGACGGCTCACCGGATTGCCTCGTCCTTCAAATTCGGCCAATGCATCGGTACAGGCGTCAATCAGGTCGTTGATTGTCCAGCGTCGATAATGATTCTGAAGACACTTGTCTATGGTTGATATTCGTATAAGGGTGGCGCGATTGATGGGCATAATCAAATTATTTTTTTACAAAAATAACAATTCCATCAATAGTGCGCAAATCCACTGCGCACAAGTATTTCAACTTTGCAGCATGATTATAAATGGACAAACAACATCGGCTGAGATTTTCACCGATAATATAGAGAAGTCAGCTCTCGATTGGATAACTGAACTATGTGACCATCCGGCAATGGAGGGTGTATCTATCGTACAAATGCCCGACGTTCATGCGGGAACTTCTTGTAATGTAGGTACAGCCTATCCCATCGGAATGTATGTCAATCCCGACCATGTGGGCGCAGATATTGGTTGTACAATCTCGATGCACCGTCTTTCGTCTGCAGTCAATCCCAAGGACTATCCTTTGCTCGACCATCGCATTCGTGAGACAATCCCGACTGGAACCGAGATTTGCCCCAAGAACTCACTCAATGAGAAAGAGTTGTTCCGTTTTCTGAACGCTCAATATCGGAAGGCTCGCTCGGCGGCTCCGGACCTTATCAATGAGACTCCCCGCATAGACTCACGATTCATAACCGACTTCTGCCGCCGTATCAAACTTCAGGAGGGTATCTTTTATAAAAGCCTCGGTACACTCGGAGGCGGCAACCATTTCATTGAATATGGCGTAGGTTATGGAGTGGCGGCATCCTGCCGCCAAGAAGAGTACTGGCTCACAATCCATTGCGGATCACGTAATCTCGGAGTGAAGGTAGCCAATCATTGGCGCAATACAGCTCAGAATCCCAAAAGGGCCAAATACGTAGGCTACCTTTGGGGCGATGCCCTACACGGTTATCTGTCGGATATGATTATAGCCCAGGCCTACGCGCTCTATAACCATCATATTATCCGTGACCGCATATTCGCTATTCTCAAAAAACTGTGTAAAGCCCAATGCACAGAGTCCATCCTTACTACCCACAATTATATATCGGTCTGCGATGATGTACCTATGTTGCGTAAAGGCGCAATTGACGCTTCCGATGGTCGAAAGGTGGCAATACCGTTCAATATGCGCGATGGCATTGCTATATGCTTAGGGAAAGGTAATAATCAGTGGCTCAACACGGCGCCACACGGAGCCGGACGCATCATGAGCCGAGCCCAAGCCCAAAAACAAATATCAATGAGTGAATTTGAAAATTCAATGACCGGCATCTACTCATCATCTGTCTGCACCGGCACACTTGATGAATCACCGATGGCATACAAACCTACTGAGGAAATACTCGAACTTATCAAGCCGACAGTAGAGGTAATATCTATGATAAAACCCCAACTCAATATTAAAGACAACGGAGAATGAAGCACTACATACAAATAACAGCCGGACGAGGACCGGTGGAATGTGCCAGAGCCGTCACGCTCGTGGCACGTGAACTGCTTAAAGCAATCCCTAATCTACAACTCGCAGATAGTGAGCCACACAATCATGTTGATGGCTGCTTCATGTCTATGACATTTGCCACCGACGAAGCAATCACACAATCGATTGTAAAAGACTGGCAAGGCGCGATACTGTGGCGGTCAACCAAGAATCCCTATCGACCGACACATAAGCGTAGCAACTGGTTTGTCGGCATCAACTTCTTCGATGTGGTAGAACTCCCGCTGATTAACGAATCAGACATAAGTTATGAAACCTGTCGGTCGGGAGGGAAAGGCGGGCAGAATGTCAACAAAGTCGAGACCTCTGTCCGCGCAATACATATCCCCACCGGGCTGTCGGTGAAATGCTCTGACGAACGTTCCCAATCTCAGAACAAAGCCCTTGCAAGAGAACGCCTCCTGCTGAAACTACGTCAACAAAACGACAAAGCTGTTGCCGAATCGCAGTCGCGCCAATGGAGCAACCACGATAATCTTGAACGAGGCAACCCTGTCAAAAAATTTTCAGGACCATTATAAATTTTAGATGCCGTATCGCCTTTTGATGCACTTAGGGCGTAATTTTGTATCGTAAATTAAAACAATTAAGAAATGAGTGACATACGATGCTTCTGAACGCGACCGTATAACCTAACTATCATCAATACTTTCAGATTCCCGTCGTGGTTTACACATAGAGCCATAGTGGCTGAAGCCCAGTAGTTAAAGAGTGGAAAATGAATGGAATATCCAACAGACATCTTTCCTCTATGTTCATTTCGGTTCATTATCTTACATATAAGAAAGGAGGCTGTGTCAAAATAGGCGTAGCCTATTTTCATAACCTGTTGTAAAACATAAAACAAAGCCCTGACTTTCGCAAG
>CAXHRO010000054.1:0-12835 GCA_964018905.1 uncultured Muribaculaceae bacterium | reverse complement strand
ATGCTTCAGAAGTTTTCATGACACAAATTTAACACTTTCCTGAAAATCCATGCACCGGATTTTCGGCTTGAGCCATTTTAAGGCGAAATTGCAGAAACCGATAAGATAATATCTTCATACCGAATGTTTATGAAGAATAGGGAAATCAGCATCTCAAAGGGTGAAAGATTTCCCTATCTTTGGGTTTCTGCAAAAGTATGTGCCTTTATTCCGAATAGACTTTTAAGTTTTGTGACATGTGAATTTGAAAAAAAAATTCTAATTTTTTTCTTCCCTTTCTATTCCTACTCGTACATTCTAATCTAAACAACACTCCCCCTATACTTTGGATATGGGGTTAGTCCCCCTAGAGGGCAACATAAAAGAGGATATTGTGGTGCCTAGTGAAACTACGCATACAATAATCGGCAGTTGAAATCCTGCCACTAACAACAATAAATCACCAAAGTATGGAAAAACTACATTTCGTTGAAACCCTCTCAATTGAGGATTTCAAAACTCAGCACAATGTTGAGAAAATTGAGGTAAAACAAAATCCTCACACAGGCAAATGCTTCTTCGTTTACGGTTTTGAAACAGGAGCTGTATCAGAGAAATTCCTCAAAGGAGAAATCTCTAATCCTGTAATCTCACAGGTATGTTCTCCCGAAGATGGAGAGATGTTCTACATGCTCCATGAGAAAGGCGACGGAGGTGCGCCTGTTCTCGCTACACTCTAAAAGTCAATAATCTCTAAATGACAGCAGTTCCTACAATGGGAATTGCTGTCTTTTCTTAGAAACTAATCCATCAAATCACCAAGAATATGCAATTAAGAAAATCATCCAAGAAGCAGGCAAAGATAAAGCTTGCTCTTCAAGGCTGTGCAGGTAGTGGCAAGACCTACTCAGCTCTGCTCTTGGCCTATGGGCTATGTGGCGATTGGACTAAGATTGCAGTTATAGACAGCGAGAATAACTCTGCTGATCTGTATGCTCACTTAGGACAATATAATGTTCTCCCTCTTGAGGGTAAGTATGACCCCGAAACATACATTGATGCCATCAAGGTATGTGAAAAGGCAGGTATGGAAGTTATCATCATTGACTCCATGAGTCAGTGCTGGGACAATCTTCTTGAATACCATGCCTGTCTCCCCGGCAATTCTTTCACTAATTGGCAAAAGGTCACTCCGAGAATGACATCACTTATTCAAATGATACTTGGTGTCAACTGCCATGTGATCTCCACAATGAGATGCAAGCAGGACTATGTGCTGTCAGAGAAGAATGGCAAAATGGTTCCAGAGAAAGTAGGCTTAAAGGCTGTGATGAGGGATGGAATAGATTATGAATACACCATAGTCTTTGACATCAACATGAAGCATCAAGCCGTGGCTTCAAAGGATAGAACCAATCTCTTTGCCAATAAGCTGGAGTTCACCATTACACCTACTACGGGTAAAATCATACTTGATTGGTGTAATGATGGTGTCACATTGGAGATGATAAAATCTGAAATCTCCAAAGCTGAAACCATTGAGCAGCTCAACTCTGTCTATCAACAGTTCCCAGAGTGGAATCAGCAACTTCTATCTGATTTCACCAATAGAAAGAATGAGCTTCTGCAGCCTAAAGAGGAAGCACATCCCATCAATTATCAACCCAATTTTACAAGAGTAAATCATGCAGACCGCACTATCAACTTTGCAACTACAGCCTGTCAGTAGGTTCAATACCTTTCCAAGCAGACTGAATGACAGCCTTAGACAACCCATAGAGGTTGAAGCTGTTGAGGTTGTGGAGAACATCATAACTCCACAATTCACCAAAAGGCTTCCTTTCATAGAAGCCAACACAAAAGAGGTTACAATCAATCATCTTAAAGAGGATTGTGTCGTGCCTGTATTCTCAAAGGACAATGAAGTTACAATCTCTCACCCTGCTTTCATTGAAGCAGTATGGGAAGCTGCCACAAAGGTATTCCCAAGAGAGAGCATCGAGAAACCCTCAATCAGAATAAGCCATGTAATCAAAGGCAGAACTCCCGAAGCAATCCACAAGAATGTAAAGGAGCTTCTTGATGAAGATAAGACCATCTACTATGAGAGAATGATGTTTTGCTTTGAGATACCCTCAATATGTGAGGATATTCGTGGCAATAGGCTTAATCTCACCATAGGTGGAGTAAGAGCCTATAATCATGAAAATCTCTACTCAAAGAAAGGAGCAGAGAAGTTCAAAATCTTCATTGGCTTCAAGAATATGGTATGCTGTAATCTGTGTGTCAGCACAGACGGCTATCAGTCTGAACTCAAATGTATGGATGTCAGAGGTCTGTTCAACTCTGCATTAGCCTTGTTTCAAGACTACAATATGGCTAAACATCTATATGAGATGGGCGGTTTGCAGGAAAGCTATATGACAGAACATCAGTTTGCACAGTTTTTGGGTAAGTCACGGCTTTATGGCTTTCTGCCTAAGGCTGAACAGAAGAAACTCCCTCAGATGCTTATGACTGACACTCAGATAGGCATGATAGCCAGAGCCTACTACAATGATGAGAATTTCTCTGTACCACAAGGCAGTAAGGAAATCAATATGTGGAATGTCTATAATCTCCTCACAGGAGCCAATAAGTCTTCCTATATTGATAACTTCCTTGACAGAAGCCTCAATGCCACTCAGCTTGCAAAGGGGCTGAACAAGGCTCTCTATGGAGATAGTGAATACTCATGGTTCTTGAAATAATCTGCGTAACAATCGGAGCGGTCTGGAATTTAGCAATACTTTTCAGACTTCTCCAACTGATTGTTTACAAACTCAAAAAAGACAGATAGCATGGAGCCTAGATACATTATACTTATGGATTTCGCTTGTGGTGAGCTAGTGAAAATCAAGCTGACCGACAAGGAAGTCAAGGCTTCGGAGGAATATGATGATTTCTCTGATTTTCTCTCTACACTTGAAGATAAGTATGATTTCCGAGTAAAAGATTGCCTTTATATGACAGTTGAATCACTCTCTGAACGGTGCTTTAATATGTGAATTCCCTAGAGATAAATCATCTTTGATGGTTTATTGTTGTATGTCTTGGTGTTACCTTTGTGGTGGCATCAAGGCTTTTTAACCTAAAGCAAGATTAAACATAGTCCACACCTGTAAATGATGCTGTTATGTCGGATAACATATTTTATTCTACATCAGACAATAGAGCTATTTGGCGAAAAAGTAGTAAATTTGTAGCCGAAATTAACAACTCAATTTCTGCCAATGAAATAAAATAGATAATCCGACATATTAAAGAAGTGTTTGCTTCTTACTTGTAGCTTTCAGAAATCGCCAAAACTCTTGAAATTTACCTACAAAGTAATAAGTAGATGCTTGCACCATACAGGTGTGGGCTTCTCTTGTTTGTAGGTATAGGCGTTTGGCGATGCCTTGAAAGCTAGACAGGATGGCCTACACCTTTTTTATGTCCTAACCCTAGGACAATGAACGAACCAAATACAAACAGTCACCCTAAGAAAAGCATCTTTTCTGCTATTATAGATGTTGGCTCAATGCCAATTTCACGGATTGCAGAGATACCGCTGGCATTATTCGCCCCCTTAAACAAAGCATTTGAAGCCGTATGGAAGTACATGTTTGAAAATCCTTTGACCGAATGGATGGGAGATATGAAAGATGAGCACCCCAAGGCATTTTGGATAAGTGGGATTTTGTGGATTCCACTAGCTATAATCATCTACTTTTATGCCATAGATCTACTTTTCATTATAGGTATCGCTAGTGTAGCTGTAATTGTTGCACTGACTATAGTATTCACTCTCTTATGCAAAATAATCTTCTTGTTTAACCGAACTAATACAAGATAATATGAACCAATCATTTACCTTTTGGTCATTCTTAATACCAATCATCATCTTCGCTTTTGCTCTTTATATTGGTGTAGTGCCTAATACACAAAACCTAAAAACGAGTACCAAGCGAATAGTATTTTGTGGAATAGGTATTGCTTTTGGCCTTTTCACTACGATTAAAGCCTTATCAACTTCTGGAAACATGAATGCAGGTGAGGCAACAGAGTTCATCTATGGTATTACCATTTTAGGATGGAGCGTCTATGCATATTATACGCATCACTCCCAGTTGCCGTTGTCAAGAAAGATAATCAAGGCAATTATTTATTGGATAATAACAGGTTGTTTACTCGGAACAACATCATCTGTTGTACACGTAAGGACATGGAGTTGCGCCATGATGTTTGTTTTGCCTATAATTGCCTACTATAGTGGCGTAATAGATAAAGACCACAAAGAGCAATCTATTAGCAAAATCTCAGACCACAAAACAGACTCTAAATCAAATCGAATAGGTTGTAAGTCTGTTTTAAAATCATGCACATCCTTTTTACATAGTTTAAAAACATGGATTTACGATTGGTGGAATAACAATCTTTCTAACTTTCAAAGGAAAATTGCAAAAATCGTCATCGGGGTAATTGTTTTCTTGGTAGTATTGCCATTCTTGACAAAGCTATATGATACATACATGGATTACTTCTATGAATATAGCGGACATAAACGTGAAGTTCAGAAGGAAATCCACCATTATTATCATAAAAAACGAGGCATAGGAAACTAATAGACTACAATAACAACAATCGTAAATGAAAATACCAATCATACATTCTATAAACAAAGTCGGTCTGCCTTTGGTAGTTACCACGAGCCGACCACATCTGTGCTTCCTTGTTGATACAGGGTCTAGTCATAACGTAATGTTCTCATACGTTTTGAACGCATCTGAGCTAACCTATACTCCTATCGATATATCTCACTCTATCATGGGTATTGACGGCACACCTACCGTGGTAAATCAGATTGAAACCACTCTTTCGTTTGATGAAAAAGATGTATCAACAACATTCTCTGTCCTAGATGCGACCAATGCCATATCTCAAATTCAACAAGAGAGCGGTATTCAGATACATGGCATACTAGGAATTCCATTCTTGACACAGAACGAGTGGATTTTGGATTTTAAAAACTTGACGATTACAAAATAACACTATATGATACGAATTATAACTTACATACTAATCTGTATGTTTTTCGGTTGGCTACTTTGTGATATTGAGCCATCAAAGGAATACTCATGGTATTCAGGAATATGGCATGGCTTATTCTTTATCCCAAATTGGATCAGAAGTTGGTTTGGAGATGCTTTGTATAAGGCAGAGAACTATACTACGGCCTACAATATTTCCTGGTGGATATTTACAATACTATCTACTATAAGCTTCTTGTTTGGCAGTTTCAGCAAGCCCGAAAATAGATATTAATACACAGATGCTTAACTCTCAAAAGATTAATTCAATATGACAATCGTTTATATTTTAGCAGGCATCGTACTTCTTGGTGTTATTATCTTCCGCATGGGCGGTAAAGAGTTAGACAGGCGTTTGACCGCTGTCGGCGGCTTACGAAAGATGTATGCCCCATTAATAGATGTGCTGCTTTCAAAGCCACGGACTGTCCTTATTAAAAACACACCGTCTAGACTTGTTATCGCAGGGCAATTGGATGCGATGTCCTACTTATGGCAGATCAGCACACCTGATGGTAAGAAAATAACAATAAGACTTACAGTGAGAGAGAATAATAGGATTGTGGAAAGACAAGATTTTGATTTCCCTATATCCTTCCAGTGGCAACCTGAAGATATTCTACCTGTGCTTAAGCAGCGAATAGAACATAAAAACATACTTGAGTGAACAACATAAAATCGATTATGTGCTGTGTAATATAAACAAGTAAGCAAGGGCATGAATATCAACATTCTAGAGGAAATACAACAATTTAAGCGTAATGGGTATATGGAAATCTCAGATGCGTTAAGATTGTTGCATCGGAATATTCAGCATAAAAAGTGGTATCAAATTTCAGAGAAGAATATCGGATTTATCAACATGAGTGGCATATCGCTCTATATTAAATACGGCAATATTCTATCTCAAATCTCCATTGAAGATACTTTGAAAGAATCTGTTGCACATGATTTCTCTGAAAGAATAATAGCACTAAAGCTAAAAATTACAGAAGCTTTTGGATTAACTCCATTTCCGTTGACCTGCTTGACAAGACTATTATCAGAGATTAAGCAAGTGTTTCCTCAATCATTAACAGTTGATAAGTCAAATTGCATTCTTGTTCCTGTAGTTGCACATAGTTGTCCAATCTCGTTCATAAAACTTTGCGACACTGTTTTCAAGATGAGAGCAAAATCAAATAATGATGTGAAGAAATTTCTATGTTCAACATTATTAATAGGGCACAATGAAATTCAAAACAATTATGAAAGCCAAAACGAAACAACGTCTATATGGCCTGACCCATTTTGATTGCGCTAGAGATATTGGAACGTCAACTTGGAAAAATGATAATCCTAATAAGGCAGAAAAATACAATGAAATGGGTATTATGTTCTGCAACAAGGATGATAATACTGATTTGTCCATAATCAATTTTGAAGAAGCTATAGATCATGGAAACATTGATGCTATGATTAATGGGTTCGGTGTACTATGGAACGCCGGATTTTATCTTTATTCATATTCGTGGCTTAAAAGGATGAATGATAGGCCTGTCAAAAACGTCAAATGTCTATGGAACCAAGCGATGCTTCTTTACTATGGCTCGGATATAGAGCACAATCCAATCAAGCGCAACAAGAAAGAAGCAACTGTAATCTTGGAATATATAGTAGTTCATTATTATGATTTCCTAGATAACAAGAGCCGAGAGATTGTACAAAAAGCATATATCTTTCTATTGGAACATAACCTCCATAAGATAGGTGATGCCTCATTATCCGCTTATGAATTGTGGAAAGACATGACTATAGAGAGACGTGAAAACTATGCAGCCATCGGACATAATCTGTTTTTGGCAATGGATGAGTATCATTGTTTTCCATACGACTTAGGTAGTTTTATCGGTGATGACTTTATGAATTATAAAGTATTCCGTTGCTTGGATGAACTATATGCTGCGGATAATTGGAATTTAGGTTTTGTTATCGGTGACATGAGAGGTGTTTTTCTTTTCAAAGAATCTGCTACAAAGTCCAAATCACTAGAAAAATACTTAAGAGGTGCGTGCACACGCAGAGCTGCATGGCAAGCATATCTTCTATATTCGTGGTACAAGTGTCTGCCCTTGGAAGACCATGACAACTATGATGCATGTCGTCCGATATTCAAGGCTGATGACTTATCCCTATGGGGCTTTTCTACATTTATGCCCGACAAGGATTATGATACCGTGACGGCAGATATGAAAGCCATATTTACAGATGAGATGCTGATGCCAACAGTAGAATGTATTGGCACTAGTAAAAATCAGTTTTGCATAACATGCGTATGGTGGAATGATTGGCGAGGACTATTCAAAGAAAAGGCAATAGTTGAATTTGACAAACACAACTGCCCAACAATGAAAGTCCTGTCTTCCGAAACTCTCTATAAATACTGGTGTCCAGTTGAAATATAGCTTAATCGCAGAAAATAGTTACCCTGCTTACCCGAGTTCATAAGGTAAGCAGGGTAAATTATTTCCGCTATTTTTCTTTTACAGCATAACAATATCTGTCGTTCTTTTTTAGTCTCTCAATCTTCATGTCCCTCAAGACCCTGCCAAGAGACTGAATAGAAAGTCCCCTATGCCCAGTTTTTTGAATCAAGGATTGCTGGATTTGCGTAGTTGTCAAAAATTGAGCACTTTCGTCTGCCACATCACATTTTGCATAATGATTGACAAAGGCCTCTTCCTCCACGGATATATCTCTGAACTCAGCATTCATTTCGTTTAGAACCTCAATCTCTGATTCATCAAACCAATATTGAAAGCCTGCCAGATACAAGTGCTTCAACTGAGCGAAAAGTTGGTCATGAGGGATACCGTGATTAAGGTCTATCTCCTTAACATCAAAGCATAAAAAGCGTCTGTTTCCCGTTAGGTCTTTCAGGAAATGCTTCTTATTAACCGTACCGGCAAATGATGCCCTGCGGCTATAATACTGCGAAATAACAGTATATGCACGTCTCATGGTTGTGCCTTTTTGCGTCATAAGTTGCTTTACGCCATCCATGCTTTTGTCCGATAAATTTTCAAGTTCATCCATCAATACAAGAACGCATTCTGCTATCTTCACGGATGTTTCTTTATCTTTGGTTTGAACATATCCCTCATGAATAAACTCTTGAAATTCAGATGGGAGTATGGTGTGAAACCATGTCGTTTTACCAATTCCTTGTGGCCCTGACAAAACAATCGCAGTGTGATTGACGGAGTTATCATCCATAAGAGATGCAACCATAGCAACCAACCATTTTCTCAAACAAAACTCAAAATGAGCAGGTTGAGTTGCATTCACAGACTTGGCTAATTCTGCGACATAATCCGTCCCATCCCATTCGGGCAAATCATCAAGGTAGGACCTGTAAACGTCAAAACTTGGCACATAATCAGAGAACAGAAGCATTCTTAATGTGTCCTTTGAGCACTTTATGTTGTGCGTCTTGACTTCCCTTAGTATGGAGTTGAACTCATAATCCTCCAAATAATGGAAATCATTTGTTGGTGAGTTTTTGTTTTTCACCAACACTCTATTTGTCACCGTATTGCGTTTGAACGCATAGCGACTTGACAAATGAGCTTGGATTTGTTCTATCGTTGAACTAAATCCGTCAGCAGGCATCAGCGCATTCATGACTTGTTCTTTCAATGTGGTAGTGTCACACATCGTGGATATAGGTATAGTTGCTTCGTTCATACCATACCTCCTCTCGCCTCTATATGCGCCACGAGCATTGCGTGTGTCATATATAACCTACCACCGAAGTCAATCAGGCTGATAATGCCTTTAGCCCTCCAATTAAAAAGTGTCCTCTTAGTCACTTTGAAGATTTTCTCCAAATCAACGAGGTCATAAAGGATGGAGGTATCCTTTGCCAAATTTCCTGTAGGCTGTGACTTTCTTAAAGTCCCTACAGCTGCATTGGCAGCAGTTCCACATTGGTAATCATAATTTTTCATCTCAATTACTTTTGTGAATACTGATGCCTTGTGACAGGCCAAGACAAAAATAATGTTCTCAATGGCATTCATCCTGTCCTGAATGCTGATGCAAAGTTACTGCAAAATACTCCAAAACACCAAATGCTAGAAGTTTGAATTTGTCAGATTTCCGCATTTTTCATACTTTTGCAGTGCATAAGGTCTTGAAACAGAGATTGCAGAGTCCGTTGGACTTTTCATTGGACATAAGATTTTAAGTTGAGTTAACACACTGAATATAAAAGCAATAATTCTTTTAGTTCATGAGCCTCCAGCTCCACTTGGCGGGTCGGACAGATTCCGGCCAATAAAAGCCCAAACAAGACTAAACCGCAGAATTTCAATCAATTCTGCGGTTTTTTCGTGCCTAAAAATGACGACTCAGGACCGTCATCGGACAGAAAAAAGACCGCTACGGACGCTTATTCTTTACCAACTCGTTACCGATTTTTCAAAAATCAAAAATGGTAACGGTTGGGTAACGATTAGTGCTGCATAAAACATAGTGTCAGCGTGTTACGAGATGCTAACTCGGACATAAGTCGGAAAATAGCGGTCAAAAATCGGACAGCGGAGCAAGCCTTCAACTCCCGTATTTTTACCCGTTCTCCGATTGTCCCAAACAACGATTATTCCATCATTCTTAACGAGGTGTTCGATACCGATTCTGTCAATGTCCGACATTGGTCCGACGTTGGCCGGATTCGGTCTAAGCAAACCAAATGTTAAACTCGTTATCATTTCAAACCACGGCAAAACCGGGTTAATGATAACCACCAAATCCTTGTTAGATGAAAAAGAACACATTCAAGGTTCTTTTCTACGTTCGCGGAAATCGTATCAACAAAGACGGTAATTCTTCAAGCAGGTAATCAACAAGGCCATACGCGCCGGGCTGATAACCGTTGACCCCTTCAGCGGCTATAAAATCTCCATTGAGCGTGTTGACCGTGGCTATCTTACCGAAGATGAACTTTGTAAGATGATGCAGAAGGAGTTCGCAAGCAAACGCTTGGAACAGGTGCGGGACATCTTCATCTTCGCCTGCTTCACAGGGCTGGCGTATATCGACCTCGCCCATCTGCGTGTCGATAATATACAGAAGATGTTTGACGGTCGTCTGTGGATAGTCACCCACCGCCAAAAAACGAATACCAAAGTAATGGTGCCACTCCTTCCGCCGGCTCTGAAAATCCTAAACAAGTATGAGGGCTGCTACACCGACGGTCAGCTCATGCCGATAATCACCAATCAGAAGCTCAACTGCTATCTGAAGGAGATAGCCGACATCTGTGGCATCAAGAAGAACCTGACGTTTCACACCGGCCGCCACACTTTCGCCACCACCATGACACTTGGAAAAGGGGTACCTATCGGGTTCAGTTCAACCAACGGGAGGTCTGGAGATTTTTCAGCCAAAAGGCAAAAGAATAGCCCTGCTCCGCACGTTTATTATTCCGAGCAAGCAAGGCTTCCTATGTTGATATGACTGCATAATAACTGGAGCAAAGTTTCCGCTCCGGTGAAAACGGACATCAACATAACCGATATGCCAAAGTACCCAAATAATTGATAATGATATGCGCTATCTGCATTAGTTCCGTGAATAATAGTTAATTTTGTGCTATGGAAATAGTAAAATGCAACGAAGCTGATTATGAAATTCTCGCTGGGATATGGGAACGTTCAGTAATGGCTACTCACAGTTTTCTGAGAGTTGAAGATTTCAATGAGATAAAGATGGTGCTTATACCTGAGTATTTCCCTAATGTAAATCTTTATGCTATTTCTGACAATGGCGTGTATGCCGGATTCATCGGCATGAGTCCGGATTCAATAGAAATGCTCTTTATAGACAGTGACCGTCGCGGACAGGGCTATGGATCTGCTCTCGTTGAATTTGCGAAAAGGAGAGGAGCGACAAAGGTAGATGTTAACGAACAGAACCATTCGGCTTTGAATTTCTACAAAGCAAAAGGATTCTGTATAATATCAAGAGATGAAACTGACGATGTCGGTCGCCCTTATCCAATACTACACCTTGCCCTGTAAAATGGCACTGCTCAGTCCAGGCAGAGCGAGTCTGTGATGAGCCGACAACGTATGAAGTCGGATTATCACTGTCTCGACCCGTGGACTGTTATCTCAAGTGAAGAGTGGCATAGCCTTTGAAAATTTTTAGGAAGTCGGCGTACTGCACAAGGATGAATGGCAATGAAACGGAAAGTTGAAGGCAGCGTCTCCGATGCTCACCTCCGTTTCAGTGACAATCATCGGTGTGAGCCGGCTCAAATCGGATGAATGCGGTGTGAGGTAGAGCGGCCATCGGCAAACGCCTCACACGGCTTTCAGCCAAAAGAAGACAGTTAGGTCTGGCTATGCCTCTCGCAATAAAAAAATAAGTAGAGACGTCAGAATTTGAACCTTGTTAGAACCATCCGACGATTGCGATATATTATATAGTCAGAAATTTATGAGCATTGTGTGTTAGTTGAAATATTGCTTCAATAATAAACGATGGGTATATTAATTGGGTGTTTTTCTAACTCAAAATTTTGCGTTGTCAAACCTTTTGATCAACTTTGTGGTTGATATTTCATAAAATTAATCAACTATGAGTATAGTAACAGCCTCAAAACTTAACAACATACTTTCCGAGACTCTTCCCGGTGGATTGCTGTTTGCGGGGTGGCTGAGGAACGAGGGCTATTCTTCACAGCTATTGAAAAAATATCGGGATTCTGGATGGCTTGAGGGATTGGCTCGCGGAGTGATGTATCGCCGCAATGACAATCTTTCTGCCCTGACAGCGATTTACTGCTATAATCATCAGACCGGCAACAATGCCCGCGTCGCTGCACATTCTGCACTTGAACTTTGGGGCTTCAGTCATTACGTTCCGATGGGCAAGCCTCTGCTCATGGTTGCTTTTGAATCAGGAAGCGTCGGAGACTGGGTCAAAAGCGAAAAGTTTGATATGACGATTGTGCCGTTTCATACAGAAATCTTCAAAAAGCCATTAACACAAGCCCACCGGAATAGTAACTATACTCTTAATATTTCCTCTCCCGAACAGGCTTTTCTGGAGTGTCTGCTACTTGTGCCAGATCAATATAACTACATGGACCTATATTATATAATGGAGCAACTGACATCACTGAATCCTGAAAATGTCCAGATTGCTCTTGAAGGCACTTCGAGCCAGAGGGTCAAGCGAATGTTCCTATATATGGCTGAGAAAGCGGGACACTATTGGTTTGATATGCTTGACGTGGATAAATTAGATTTGACCTCATCCAAAATGAAACTCGTCGATAACGGCGTATATATATCAAAATACCGCATCACCGTTCCCAAAGAATTAAATGATTATGAATGACATATACCGCCGACAAGTGGCTCTGCTGATAAGGGTCATGCCACTTGTATTCAAGATAAAGGATTTTGCTGTCCACGGAGGCACCGCAATAAATCTATTCCATAGGAATCTTCCGAGATATTCGGTTGATATAGATGTTACCTATGTGCCATTGGAAGACCGCGATATAAGTCTGAAAAACATAAACACGCATCTTGCGAATTTGAAAACGGCAATTGAGAAAGCCGTTCCCGGCGTCCGTGTTATCCATAAGCCGGATGTGTGGAAACTGCAATGTGTCAAGGACGGAACGACAATCAAGATTGAGGTAAACGGAACAAAAAGAGGGATTATAGGCAGTGTCGCAAAGCTTCAGC
>CAXHRO010000053.1:0-13037 GCA_964018905.1 uncultured Muribaculaceae bacterium | reverse complement strand
GCACGACTAAAACCCCTGTAACTCAATTCTATCACTATATCTTTCCGCATTTCACTTTTTTGTAGTAACTTTGCAGAAAAGGATTTACAATGGATTTTGAAGGAGAACATACCATGCAGCCGGTTTCTGTCCAGTCAGGAAGTCATGATCCCGATGCTGTTTATCCCGATGCTGTATTGAATATAGCTCGCGAATCGGCATCGGTATTCCAGTTGAAGCGCAAATGGGAAAAGACTCCGCCAATGTTGAATCTTGCGCCCGATTTTCAGCGGGGATTTGTGTGGACTAATAAACAGAAAAGTGAACTTATCGAGTCCATTCTAATGGGCATACCACTCCCGCTCATTTACGTAAAAGAAAATGAGAAAGGCGTATATGTAATCGTTGATGGAAAGCAGAGGCTCAACACCCTGTTCGGTTTTATCAACAATGAGTTCGCACTGGAACGGCTCTCTATCCTCAAAGACAGGAACGGATTGCGGTTTAGCGAACTTACACCGCTTGAACAGAACAAAATAGAAGACTGTTCGTTGACTTTACATGTAATTAAGGCACCTACAAGCGACCGTGTAACTTTTGATCTTTTCGACAGAGTGAACCGTGGCGGCACAAGATTGAACAATCAGGAAATGCGCAATGCCCTTTATCAGGGCAACGCCACTGAACTTATCAACAGCCTTGCCTTGAATAAGGCGTTTATCGAAGCTACCGAACATTCTATTCCATCAAAACACATGAAGGATAGATATCTGGTATTGAGATTTATTGCATTCTCATTGTGGCAACAGCAAATTACGGTGGACTTAGACACCGCCGAGCCGCTTGATTATAAGAGTAACCTGGAGGATTTCCTGGGCAAAACGATGCGCTATCTCAACCGTTTGCCAAAGAACGACCGGCTATTCGGTATTCTCGAATCGCAATTTGACAAAGCGATGAAACTGGCTCAATGCACTATCCCGTCGGGAGGATTCAGACTGCCTTCGCTCCGTAATAAGAAAAGACCTATCAATATGGCCTTTTTTGAAAGTTTCAGCTACCTGTTGTCGCAGATTGACATCGAGACCCCCGATTATATGATACGCGATGTTTATAACCGACTGTTGGCTGACAAAGACTACCTTGATTCACTGACACGCTCGGTCGACAGCGGCAAACAAATCGACACGCGTTATAAAATTGTCAACCGACTTATCAACGAAATCAATTTATGCTGAACAATATAACTGTAAGTGATTATAAATGTCTCACCGATTGCTCGTTGTCGTTGAAGGCATTGAACCTGTTTGCCGGGCCTAATTCATCGGGAAAATCCACTGCCATACAAGCGCTACTTGTAGCATCAGATAATATCACCGGGGAAAAAGGAGTTCACGGCCTTAAGAGCAAGAAGATCGAGACATCGACATTCAATGAAGTCAGGAACTTTATAACCAATGCAAAAACATATACGATAGGGCTTGCTTTCGACAACTGCCAGCCTGTGATGTTGCGTTTCAATCCCGGTGATGATGATTTCCACACTACAGTTGTCGAGCAGGATTCGGATGCATCTCCCGAGATGATCAAGGCTCTTGGATGCGACAGGCTGTTATATCTTCCGGCTACCCGACCGGGAGGATCTCACATACAGCCTATAAATACCGATGCCGACAATAAACTGGGGCGTAACGGAGAGTATGTCATCGACTATTTTGCCAAGCACCGTCTTGATGCTTTGGATCAATCCCTGATACTCACGCCCGGGAGCGAGACTTTAGAAAGCCAGGTGAACGCACAGCTTGAAAAGCTTACAGGATATAGGCTTCTTGTCGAAACAATCGGTAACAACCACTATGTAAAGTATGAAACACGAAGTGGCAAACAAATTGTACCGGCCAATGTAGGAACAGGTGTGAGTTTCATTACCGAGGTGATTATCGCATGTTTTGCCACTCCAAAAGGCGGATTGGTCATAATAGAAAATCCGGAGATACACTTACACCCCGAGGCCCAGGCGCGTATGATTGATTTCATCGCCCGGATCGCCAAGGCCGGAGTTCAGATTATAATTGAAAGTCATAGCGATCATCTTTTTAACGGAATAAGAAGATTGATCGGTAACGGTAATTTATCGTTGTGTGATGTAGCGGTATATAATTTCAAGCAGGATGACAGCGGACTAACAGAGACCGACTGGGTAGAATTTACCGCCCAAGGCGGTATCAAATCATATATTCCCGGTATGTTTGACCAGTTTGACATCGATCTGGATGCTATACTGAAACTATAAGCCCGATGGACGGAATCATTATCAATGAACTGTCTCTGAACGGGCAATTCAAAGACAGCAGGGATTTCTGGGAAACAGCAATGCCGCCATTCTACAAGGCTTTACAGGAAGCCATGGAACTGGGAGTATGCTTATTGTTCAAGCGCAGCAGTTTCTATGGAGCTATGGCGACACCCGACAAGACGATTCACTCTCTGCTTATCGATCATGAGACACGCACCATCGATGCAGCCCGACGTTATAAAAGCGCTCTGGCACGTGCTATCAACGACCCTTTCTGGGATGAAAATCCTCGACAGGATTTTAATGCGACATACCTGATTGACGGAACGGATGTTTCGGGCAGCTCTGTGGCCGAAGCTGCCGACAGGCCGTCATGCCTGCTGTCATTTGTCAGGTCACGATATGAGAAACATCCTGTGACAGTTCGCAAAAACGATACCGACATAGCTGTGGATAACATATGGAAAGACCGACAGTTACATTCCATTATGTTTGCAAACGGAGATCTGCCACTCGAGAGATTTGCCGAGATTCATTTCAAAGGCACAAAACTTGATTTCACCAAAATTGACAACACCTATGGATTCTCTTTGATTGACAATGTAAATCAATCAGAATTCGTTGATTCGTTTTATAAGTTCGCCACACTGGACTGGCCCGAGATCGCTACCGACAAAGGACTTGATTACAAAGATTATAACAAGAATCGCAGGAGTAAGCGTTATTTCGCCGACGAATTATGGAAAAAGGGTGTAAAAAAATTCAGAGTCACGCGGCGCAACCGTTGCTTCGGTTATGTCGAGAACGGTGTATTTCATGTCTTGCGTTTTGATATCGATCATGAACTCAGCGATTTAGGCTAAAACCCGGTACGGCAATCGTTGTCATATTATGCCGGGTACAGGCATCCTGCATTATCGGCATATGAGACGGCAATGCTTTTTTGTCTTTGGCAATACGTAGTTTTCGAGGAAAAGGTGTTAATTTTAAGAACCGAATTTTGTCCACATTATTAACAACCTCGAATCTAATGAACGCAATAAAACTCGCGGCCGCCTTTTGCCTGACATATTTGTCGGTCAACGCTCATGATCTCACCCGATATGTCAATACGCTGATTGGATCGCAGTCAAGCTTCGAACTATCGACCGGTAATACCTATCCGGCCATTGCACGCCCGTGGGGCATGAATTTCTGGACTCCGCAGACGGGCAAGATGGGCGACGGATGGGCTTATACCTACGATGCCCACAAAATACGCGGCATCAAGCAGACCCACCAGCCCAGCCCATGGATCAATGACTATGGACAGTTCTCGATAATGGCTACGGCCGGCACTCCGGTATTTGACGAGGAAAAACGTGCCAGCTGGTTCTCACACAAGGGAGAGACAGCCACCCCCTACTACTACAGCGTTTACCTGGCCGATCATGATATACTGGCCGAAGTAACCCCGACCGAACGCGCCGCCATGTTCCGCTTCACCATGCCCGAGAGTGACAGCTCCAATATAATTGTAGACGCCTTCGACAATGGCTCGCAGATCTCGGTCGACAAAGTATCAAACCGTATAACCGGATATACGACACGTAACAGCGGTGGTGTGCCCGACAATTTCAAAAACTACTTTGTAGTGGAATTTGACCGGCCGTTTGAATCGTTCATGATTGTATGCGACTCGACATCAAGGGATGACATAGACAATATCACGGCCGACCATGCCGGTGCAATCCTCTCGTTTAAAACCCACAAGGGGGAAAAGATACATGCCCGCGTGGCATCATCGTTCATAAGCCCCGAACAGGCCCTGCTTAACCTTGACGAACTTGGCGACAATGACTTCGGCACTCTTGTAGCCGACGGCCGCGAAGCCTGGAACGCCATGCTGGGCCGTATAAAAGTCGAGGGTAAATCAGACAGGCGCCTGAGGACATTCTACTCATGCCTGTATAGGTCACTTCTGTTCCCGCGCAAGTTCTACGAGATCGATGGAGCCGGCCAACCGGTACACTACAGCCCACACACAGGCAAGGTAATGCCCGGATACATGTACACCGATACCGGCCTGTGGGATACGTTCCGCGCACTGTTCCCTCTGCTCAATCTGTGCTATGGCGATATCAACGCCGAGATACAGGAGGGGTTGCTCAACCATTACCGGGAGAGCGGATTCGTGCCCGAGTGGGCGAGCCCGGGACACCGCGGCTGTATGGTAGGCAACAACTCGGCCTCTGTGCTGGCCGACGCCTGGCTGTCGGGGGTAAAAGTGAGCGATACCGAAACGCTGTGGAAAGCCGCCACAGCCGGTGTGAACGCCGTCCATCCGACGGTTTCGTCAAGCGGTCGTCTCGGCTATGACTATTATAACAGGCTGGGATATGTACCCTATGATGTGAATATTCATGAAAATGTGGCCCGCACGCTGGAATATGCCTATGACGACTGGTGTCTTTACCGTCTTGCAGAGGCCCTGGGACGCCCCGAGGTGGAACAGGATATATATGCCCGCCGCGCGCTCAACTACCGCAATGTCTTCGACAAGGAGTCGGGACTGATGCGCGGACGCAATGCCGACGGCTCGTTCCAGACACCCTTCTCTCCGCTCAAATGGGGCGATGCCTTCACCGAGGGGAACAGCTGGCACTACACCTGGTCGGTATTCCATGACCCGCAGGGACTCGTAGGCCTGATGGGAGGCAAAGAGACTTTCACTGCTATGCTCGACTCGGTATTTACTGTGGCCCCGCTGTACGATGACAGCTACTACGGGTTTCCAATCCACGAGATTCGAGAGATGACTGTAATGAACATGGGTAACTATGCTCATGGCAACCAGCCTATACAGCACATGATATACCTGTACAACTATGCCGGACAACCCTGGAAAGCCCAGCAACGGCTATGGGATGTGATGGATCGCATGTACACTCCATCACCCGACGGTTACTGTGGAGACGAGGACAACGGACAGACCTCGGCCTGGTATGTGTTCTCGGCCCTCGGCTTCTATCCGGTAGCTCCCGGAACAGGACAATATGTTATCGGCTCCACCCTGTTCGACAAGGCAACGATCACATTTCCCGACGGCAGAAAGACCGTCATTGAGAGCGACGGAGACAAACCCTACATAAGCCGTATAACACTTAACGGATCGGCATATACGCCTACATACTTTACGCTTGATGACCTTCGTAGCGGAGCATCCATCATGATTGACAAGAGCGAGACTCCATGCACCGGATGGGGCACCGACGAGAAAGACTATCCTTATTCATTTTCAACCGCGAAATAAATGACATGAAAACTATCAGTATAACAGCTTCATTGTTTCTGACCCTCACGGCCGTGTCGTGTACCGGGACTCACTCCGAACCCGACGACTGTGACTATGCTCAATATGTCGACCCGTTCATCGGTACCGGTGACCACGGGCATGTATTTCTTGGAGCAAATGTGCCTTTCGGAATGGTTCAGCTTGGTCCGTCACAGCGCGTGAAGGGCTGGGACTGGTGCTCAGGCTACCACTATAGCGACACGACCCTGCTGGGATTCAGCCATACCCACCTCAGCGGTACCGGCATAGGCGACCTCGGCGACATGCTCATGCTACCGGTAATCAATCAGGCCGACACAATGGCTACCTTCTCACATTTACACGAGACTTGCACCCCCGGATATTATAAAGTCACGCTCGATAACGATATTATCGCCGAACTGACTGCCACCACCCGCACAGGTATGCACCGGTACAGCTTCCCGACAGGGTCCGATACTGTCTTTGTAAGGATAGACCTCGGCTACGGCATAGGTTGGGACCGACCCGTCGAGACATCGTTGACCATCGATAACGACAGCACCATCTCGGGATATCGATATTCAACCGGATGGGCCAAAGACCAGAAGATCTATTTTACAGCGCAGTTTTCCAAGGCGATTACAGAGTGTCACATCGACTCGGCCGCTACAGGAGCGCTTGCTACTGTAGGATTCATAAACAATGAGGCTCCGCTGCTTGTCAAAGTAGGCTTATCACCCGTGAGCATTGACAATGCTGTCGCCAATCTCATGTATGAGAACAGCGACAACGACTTTGATTTAACAGCCCGTGCGGCCCGCGCGGCCTGGAACTCTGAACTCGCTAAAATCCATATCGAGACATCGAGTCAGAGCGATAAGCACAAATTCTATACTTCACTGTATCACACAATGTTTGCACCGGCAACATTCAGTGACGTCAACGGCGACTATCGCGGTGCCGACGGCATGATTTACAATACCGGCGGTGAGTTTACCAATTATACTATTTTCTCCCTGTGGGACACCTACCGCGCGGCTCACCCGTTGTCGACCGTTATCCATCCCGATATCCAGGGTGACTATGCGGGTACCTTCCTGGACATATACCGAAGGCAGGGAAAACTGCCCGTGTGGCATCTGCACGGCAATGAGACCGACTGTATGATAGGAAACCCCGGTGTGATTGTTCTCGGCGACCTGTTGCTGAAGGGATTTGTCTCAGACTCTCTTGCGGCCTACGAGGCAATGAAGGCTTCTTGTATGCTCGACGAACGCTCGCTCGATGCACTTAAAAAGTTTGGATATATCCCTTATGATATCGAGGGCGGCGAGGAGAATGTCGCCAAAGGACTCGAATATGCCATTGCCGACAACGCAGTCGCCGTAGTTGCATCCGAGCTGGGATATGGCGATGATGCCGAGTATTTTGCACAGCGGGCAAAGTCGTATGTTAACTACTTTGATCCGGCCACCGGATTCATGCGCGGAAAGTCGGCCTCGGGAGTGTTCCGCAAAGAGGTGTTCAACCCATTTGCAACCACTCACCGCGCCGATGACTATTGTGAGGGAAACGGCTGGCAGTATGCATGGCTTGTGCCTCATGACCCCCACGGACTGATATCTCTATTTGGATCGGAAGAGCGTTTTGTAGCCAAGCTTGATTCGCTGTTTACCGTCGAGGGTAGTCTCGGCGACGAGGCTTCGCCCGATATCAGCGGTCTCATCGGACAGTATGCCCACGGCAACGAGCCCGGACATCACACCGTTTATCTTTACAACTATGCCGGACGGCCCTGGAAAGCGGCTCCGCTGTTGCGCCGTATCATGAAGGAGCTTTATAACGACGATATGGCCGGATTGTGTGGCAACGAGGATGTAGGCCAGATGTCGGCCTGGTACGTCTTATCATCAATGGGCCTGTACCAGGTTGAGCCTACAGGAGGCAGGTTTGTCATCGGTTCGCCGATTTTCGACAAAGTTACGGTCAATGTGGGTGGCGGAAAGGTATTTACTATAATCGCCCGCAATAATTCAGACAAGAACATATATGTGCAGAGCGTCATGCTCAATGGAGAGCCTTACGGCAAGTCGTATGTCGAATACAGTGACATCATGTCGGGCGGACAACTTGAGCTGACCATGGGACCCGAGCCCTCAACTGTTTATGGCGTAAATAGCGATGCAAGACCCTAAAGTTTCGATATCAATGTCCCGCTCCCCCATCTCGTGGGTACCTACAGGCTATTTTGCAATGGGATTGCCTTACGTGGCAATCTCGCTGGCATCGGTTATAATGTTTGCCGACCTTGGAGTCGACGAGGCGAGCATAACATTCTGGACCTCGCTGTTGTTGCTCCCCTACTCTCTCAAACCGTTGTGGAGCCCGCTACTTGAACTGTATTTTACTAAGAAGAGTTTCGCGCTGTGCTGTCAGATGCTGTCGGGCATATGTTTCGGACTCGTTGCTTTTCTCCTGCCTGTTCCGGGCTTCTTTGCCTATACGATAGCAATGATGGGTGTGATAGCCGTGAGCGGAGCCACCAACGATATTGCCACCGACGGCATATACCTCACGTCGCTCGACAAGAAAACGCAGGCAAGATACATCGGCTGGCAAGGTGCGTTCTACAACCTTGCAAAGGTACTGGTAAACGGTGGCCTTGTATATCTGGCCGGGATGTTGATAAGATATTTCAAAGAGATATCGCCCGAGCGTGCCGCCACCTACGCGTGGATGGTTATAATGGGCATCATATCGGCTATACTGATAGGAGTGTCGGTGTATCACCGCTATTTCATGCCCACAGGATCTCAAAGCGAGGACTCTCCGGCCTCGCCTGGTGAAGCTATGTCATCGCTCGTAGATGTATTCAAGGACTTTTTCAGCAAGAAGCATATATGGATATACATCGTATTTATCGTATGCTACCGTCTCACAGAGGGATTTGCCGTGAAGATGGTACCGCTGTTTCTGAAAGCACCTGAAAACGCCGGTGGTCTTGGTCTCAGCAACGAGTCGATCGGATTGATTTACGGTACTATGGGCACTGTCGCTTTTATTGTCGGATCGGTTCTCGGAGGCTATTTTATTGCTCATTACGGCCTTAAGAAAGTGTTGCTCACACTTGTTACAATATTCAATGTGCCGTTTATAATATACTACCTGTTCGCACATTTTCAGCCCGACAACCTGTATGTCATAGCCGTGGGACTGGTGACGGAGTATTTTGCCTACGGATTCGGATTCGTAGGACTGACTCTTTTCATGATGCAACAGGTGGCACCGGGAAAACACCCTATGGCCCATTATGCCTTTGCCTCGGGAATCATGAATCTCGGATTCATGTTCCCCGGAATGATAAGCGGCTACATCTATCGCCAGGTTGGCTACGAAATGTTTTTCCTCATAGCTCTTGTCATGGCGGTGCCGGCATTCATTCTCGCAGCCACGATACCCTTCAGCCACACTTCAAAGGAAACAGAATAAATGAGTGTCTAATAACATAATATCATAAGTAATGAAACACAATGACAAAATATCACCTGCCATGCTCCCATGGCAGGAGCGCCCCGAAGGATGCACCGACACCCTATGGCGCTATGATGCCAATCCTATAATCGGACGCTACGATATCCCCTCGAGCAACAGCATCTTCAACAGTGCAGTAGTTCCGTTCGGAGATGGTTTTGCAGGAGTATTCCGTTGCGATAACAAAGCTGTCCAGATGAACATATACGCCGGTTTCAGTAAAGACGGCGTAAACTGGGACATCAATCACGATCCTATCGTCTTCAAGGCCGGCAATACCGACATGATCCAATCAGACTACAAATATGATCCACGCGTGACATGGATCGAAGACCGATACTGGATAACATGGTGCAACGGCTACAATGGCCCCACGATAGGAATAGGATACACATTCGACTTCAAGGAGTTTTTCCAGTGCGAGAACGCCTTCCTGCCATTCAACCGCAACGGCGTGCTGCTACCCGAGAAAATAGACGGCAAGTATGCTATGCTCAGCCGTCCCAGCGACAATGGCCATACACCATTCGGCGACATATTCATCAGCTACAGCCCCGATATGAAATACTGGGGAGAACACCGATGTGTAATGAAAGTCACGCCATTCGAGGACAGCGCATGGCAGTGCCTCAAGATCGGAGCCGGATCTGTGCCATTCATCACCGCCGATGGATGGCTAATGTTCTACCACGGAGTAATACGCACCTGCAACGGTTACCGATACTCGCTCGGAGCGGCAATTCTCGACAAGGAGAATCCCGCCAAAGTGCTGTACCGCACCCGCGACTATCTGCTGGCACCGGCCGCGCCATACGAACTCGCCGGCGATGTTCCCAACGTTGTATTCCCATGTGCGGCACTCAGCGACGGCAATCGGGTGGCCATATACTATGGAGCCGCCGACACAACGGTGTGCATGGCATTCGGATATATTGACGAAATCCTGAACTTTGTAAAACAAAACTCCTTATAACAATCCTCGTGAGAACCCCTGTACCGACACTCCTGCTTTTACTGCTGACAATCATGCCGGCCATAGCCGCTGAAACAGCCGACACCGCCCTCCTGCGCTATGTCAACCCATTCATCGGCACCACCAACTTCGGGACAACCAATCCCGGAGCTCTGGTACCCAACGGGCTTATGTCAGTGTCACCTTTCAATGTCACCGGCTCGGAAATAAACCGCTATGACAAGGATGCACGCTGGTGGTCGACACCATACGACGTGACAAACAGCTACCTGACAGGATTCTCACATGTAAACCTCAGCGGTGTCGGGTGTCCCGAACTGGGCTCGGTGGTCACAACAGCCACCACCGGCCCACTTCAGGTCGACTACCACGACTATGGCACCACCTATAGCAACGAGCAGGCCTCGCCGGGATATTACTCTGCTTACTTTGATAAATACGGCATACTTGCCGAGGCCACAGCATCGACACGCACATCAGTCGAACGCTACACCTTCCCCGCCGGACAAGGAAATATCCTGGTAAATCTGGGCATCGGACTCACCAACGAGACCGGAGCATCCATACGCCGCGTATCCGACACAGTGATTACAGGCAGCCGCCTCATGGGCACATTCTGCTACAACCCCGATGCCGTATTCACCATGTACTTCGCTCTGAGAGTCAACAAACTGCCGTCGGCGTCGGGATTCTGGAAAAAACAGCCTCCGATGCATGGTGTCGAGGCCGAGTGGACACCCGATAACGGCACATACAAGATCTACAAAGACTATGGACGTGAAATAGCAGGCGACGACTTAGGATACTGGTTCAGCTACGACAACCTGTCAGAAGGAGAACAGATTGAAGTAAGCATCGGAGTCTCGTTCGTATCGGCCGACAACGCCCTGGAAAACCTCAGACAGGAACAGCAACAGGCCGGATTTGACGCCATAATGAACCGTGCCCGTGAAACATGGGCACAGCACCTTGGCCGTATCGAAGTCGAGGGCGGCACCGACCAACAGAAAACCATATTCTACACAGCCCTCTACCACACACTCATACACCCCAATATCCTACAGGATGTCAACGGACAATATCCCATGATGGAATCGCCATGCAACGGCACTGCCACTCATGACCGCTATACCGTGTTCTCACTATGGGACACATACCGCAACCTACACCAGCTCCTGACACTCGTATATCCCGAGAAACAGATCAATATGGTAAGGTCAATGATCGACATATACCGCGAATGGGGATGGCTTCCAAAATGGGAACTCTATGGACGTGAAACTTTCACAATGGAAGGCGACCCGGCTATTCCCGTCATAATAGACACCTGGCGCAAGGGACTCACCGACTTCGACATCGACCTGGCCTATGAAGCGATGAAGAAATCAGCGACACTGCCGGGCCGGCTCAATCGCATGCGCCCCGACATCGATCCCTACATCAAACTGGGATACATACCTCTGGGAGTACATCGTAGCGATAACTCCGGCGACAACTCGGTAAGTCATGCACTGGAATATTATGTAGCCGACAACGCCCTGGCATGGCTGGCTCGCGAAAAAGGCGATGCGACATTCGCCGACACACTGCTGGAACGCTCACACGGCTACCGCCACTACTACTCCAAAGAAAGCGGCACACTGCGCCCCATCAATCAGAACGGCTCATTTCTTAACCCGTTCGATCCACGTCAAGGAGAGAATTTCGAACCTGTCCCCGGATTTCACGAAGGCAGCGCATGGAACTACACCTTCTTTATTCCACACGATGTCGACGGCATGGTAAGAATGATGGGTGGCAAAAATGCCTTTGTCAACAAACTGCAGACAGTGTTTGATGACGGCCTCTATGACCCGGCCAACGAACCCGACATTGCCTACCCCTACCTCTTCACACACATCAAAGGAGAAGAATGGCGCACACACCGCGAAGTAACACGACTCCTTCAGAAACACTTCACAACACGTCCCGATGGAATACCAGGCAACGACGACACCGGCACAATGTCAGCCTGGGCTGTATTTTCAATGATAGGACTGTACCCCGACTGTCCCGGCGTGCCTGAATACGCCATCACAGTCCCGACATTTGACAAGATAATAATACACCTCGACCCCCGCTTTCACGGCACCGACACACTGACAATCAAGAAGATCCGGTCACATCGCCAACGCAACTACTCAGGCAACCACCCTATCGGTCACCGCATACACCACAGCGACCTGATAAAAACACCAACCATATACATCCACACGCCGCAATAGACAGCAACACTAATAAAAGACACAAAAAAACGCATCCAAACAAAAAATAACCCTGATAAAATTTGCGCAAATAAAAATAAACCCATACCTTTGCAGTGCTTTTTGAGCCAATGCCCAAAAGACAAGTTCGCTAGCTCAGCTGGTAGAGCACAACACTTTTAATGTTGGGGTCCTGGGTGAGCCCCAGGCGGATCACCAAACAAAACGGCAAGATGCCGCAAATCGCTGAAACTAAGACAGTTTCAGCGATTTTTGTAATGCCCCTTTCCGGCAAAATGACGCATATTGTAGGGTTCAGAGGTGTGCAATTCGTGAACAGCCTGTGCCGTGAACAGTTTTGTTCACGATTTCCGACCGGGATTTGTAACTATCTAACCTTCTGCGTTTTTCTGCGATTTGCTGTCTTGAAAGTGGGGCTTTCATACTCTCCGCAGGGTTCAAAACCCCACTTTTCGGGAATTATGAGTTGATTTCGAGCGAAATTTAACATCAATTTGGATTTTTAACTGTTTGACCGCCGATTTAGCCCTGTTTTTAACTCTTTTACGCCTGTTCAGCCGTGCTTCGGATAGCGTCTAATCGTGAACAAGTCGGCAGAATGGTGAAATACGACGAAATTGATGAACAATAATTCGTGAACAAAATCCGGAAGTATCTTCCTGTTCACGGAAGTGTTCACGGGATTTGCCATACGGCGTT
>CAXHRO010000052.1:0-13892 GCA_964018905.1 uncultured Muribaculaceae bacterium | reverse complement strand
CGCCTGAAAAATACCGAAACCTCAGAGCTCTAAAAATGAGAAGCTGCGCCGTAAACCTTAATTACGACACAGCCTCAATTCAGTGCGCTAAATTAGTTATTATTCAGCAACTGAGCAACAGAAATAAGGAAAAATTTCAAAATAATATACCAAAAAAGTCACATAATGCCGCAAATACAAAATATATCACAATTCAACGTACAGATATACTGTTGACAATCAACGATATATCAGATTAATAAGTATCTCTTGCCAAGAGATACTTATTAATCAACTGATACAACCGTCAAAAACACTGACAACCCTCCATTGGTCTATAGTGACTAAACGAATCTGCCGACCAACGACACCCCGACATAAAATCTACCCTTAACGTGATATAATAGAAGTACACGTATTGGCCTTACCGGGTGATATCCATGACAATAATCCGCGACAGGGACAGCAGGCCGACTATGGAACAATTGGGACTATTATCAGGTCCATAAATCCGCACACATTTTTTTTGTAACAACAATACAATCCCGTCAGCGACGACAGCTCAGATCCAAAAAGATAGCCGTCCGGAGTTTGGACGGCCATTTGAGAGAGAGAGAGTTACAGAGGCTATGGTTCCGTTTTTTGTGAATGTGCGGGACTTTATTTATTTTTGCAACGGATACTTATTTTTTTCGCAATATGAACAATTATCAGAATGTTTCAGGGCGGGTCACACGCCTGGTTATATGGGGAGCCGTGGGACTCGTTGCCGTTATCACCGCATTGGCATTCATTATGCCATGGTATAATGTATGGTCGCAGGAAATGGAGGGCAAGGCCGAGTTTGCCAAGGCCGAACAGAACAGGAAAATCAAGATCGAGGAAGCCCGAGCCAACCTTGAGGCCGAGAAGCTTAATGCCCAGGCCGAGATAGAACGAGCCAAAGGTGCGGCCGAGGCCATACGCATAGAGAACGGCAGCCTTACATCTACCTACATACAGTACCTGTGGGTACGTCAGCAGTCCGACCTCAACAACAAGACTGTCATCTACATACCTACCGAGGGTAATCTTCCAATACTGGAGTCGACCCGTACCATCAATGAATGAGCAACAGCATCAGCCCGGCATCATTCATTTAAGTAAACAACTGTTGTAAATATAATTTCAATCATTTGTAACTTATTGGAGTAGATCGAGATACACTACCGATTTGGCACATGGGCAACGCAACTCTATTTTTGAAACAACTTACCATTTGGAATAAATCCGGTAAGCTGGCGATGCTCGCCGTAGCGAACATACTCGTCAGACAAGCTTTTGCTGTTGTGACATCCAATACGTCATATATCGACGGTTTTGTCTCTACGAAACCTGACACCGCCGTCTGAACAATACTCTCTCTTTCTGGCGAGCCGACAGCGGCATGACCATTTTTCAAATAATCTAAGGTGGACGCAATTTTTGCCTCATTTTATTTGGATTTTAATAATATAGTTTGTCTAAATAAACTAATTCCCAACACTTACTTAAGAAACTGTTTATAATTTATTATTATCTTTGTGGCCGAATTGAGCGTTAACCATCTATTAATTAATCATCTCATCATGTCACAAGACAATCAATTCAAGGAAGTTAACGAGAATTACACGTTACCCGAGGCTGTGCGTGAGGCTCAGCGTTGTCTCCACTGCAAGGTGCCGGCCTGTAGAAAAGGGTGCCCCATAAGCAATGATATTCCCGACTGGATCGCCGAACTTGCCAAGGGCAATTTTGGCAATGCAATGAATATAATCAACAGCCGCAGTAATCTTCCCGCTGTGTGTGGCCGCGTATGCGGTCATGAACGACAGTGTGAAGGCAACTGCATATTAGGCAAGAAAGGAGAGCATATCAACATCGGCAAGCTTGAACGATTTGTCGCTGACTTTGACTCGGATGCCGGACTCACCCATGAGGCCATACCAGAGAAGTCGCGTGGACGTGTAGCGGTGATAGGTAGCGGTCCGGCCGGACTGACCATAGCCGGTGACCTGGCACGTCAGGGATTTGCCGTCGAGATATTCGAGATGGAATCTGAGCCTGGAGGAGTGCTGATGTACGGCATCCCCGAATACCGCCTTCCCAAGGAAGTCGTGCGCCGGGAGATAAAGAAGATCGAGAACCTCGGCGTCATGTTCCATCTCAACACGACTGTAGGCGAACAGCTTACGGTCGATGACCTGTTCAAAAGAGGCTTTGATGCCATCTTCATGGGCACCGGCACCGGTGTGCCCAAGCGTCTCGCCATCCCGGGCCACAATCACCCTGCCGTGCGTCAGGCTATACGCTATCTACGCCGCGTGAGTCTATATGAAAGCGGTCTCATTGACCGTAGTGAGGTTATCGTGGGCAATGGCGACAGGGTTTTTGTGATAGGATGCGGGAACACCGGCATTGATGCCGCCCGTACAGCCATACGCATGGGATCGTCAGAAGTCACCGTCATCTATCATCGCACGATCGACCAGATGAAAGCACTCAGAGCCGAGTATGAGGATGCTGTCAACGAGGGAGTGAAGTTTCTATGGAACTCTTCGATAATCGATATCGAGGCTTTGGACAACGAGCACCTCAAGAGCGTGACGATCAAGACCGAGGGAGAAGAGCCGCGCGTGGTGCCAGCCGATCATGTCGTCATGGCCGTAGGCAATGCTCCTGCCGCACGCATCGTGTCAACGACAACCGGCATCGAGGTTGACGACAAGGGCTATGTACTTACCCGTGAAAACCCCTACGGCATGACAACACGCAAGGGAGTTTTTGCCGGTGGCGATGTAACCAACCGTCCCGCTACGGTAGTTCACGCCATGCGCGATGCCAAGCTGGTGGCCGATGGCATAGCCCGATATATCGACGCAATCAAACTGCTGGCAACTATCGACCGCTGAGAATCCCGCCTACTGCAACAACCGTGACACATCGGCCGTATACTGGCGACCGATGGGAAGGGTTGTGCCCGTATTCAGGGTGACCTCCTGACGGTTGAAGTAAGCTACCTTGTCGCGTGATATGATAAATGACCGGTGTATACGTATAAATTGGGACGGAGGCAACATATCGCTGAGTTTCTTAAGCACGACACGCGTCATAATGTATCGTCCCGACAGCCGGTAGATCTTTGAATATCCGGCCATCGCCTCGACATAGAGTATGTCGTCAAGCGGTATAGAGACATTGTTATATTCCTGCTTGACTGTTATGGATGAAGCAGTGCGGCATGACCGGTTATACTCAACCCGCCGCACCGCCTTGGCAAACGCGGCCTCGAAGCGGCTATATGAGAACGGCTTGTGCAGATAGTCGACCGCGTCCAGATTGAACCCGTCAAACGCATAGTCAAGATAGGCCGTGGTAAAAATAAAACAGGTGTCGGTCGGGAGTGAGGAGGCAACATCCAGTCCGCTTACACTACCCATCTCGATGTCAAGAAATGCGACATCGGGAGGAGTAGTCCTGATAGCTTCCATACCGGCTATAGGATCGGAGTATACATCCAGATGTATGTTACCCAGACGCTCACAGAACTTGGCGATCACATCAAGAGCCAAGGGCTCGTCGTCAATAGCTATGCAATGGATTTCATTCATATACCGTTGATTGTCAGTTCTACAAAATACACACCGTCCTTCTCGTCTGCGACCAGACGAGCCCGATCCCCGAACAATCCCTTAAGTCGGGCCCGACAGTTGACCAGGCCTACAGGGACCTCGGTACGGAATTCATCGGGGTGTTTCATTATCGCGTTGGAGGTCGTGAACCTCAGCTGCCGGCCGCTACACTCCAGACTAATACCGATATGACAGTCGGCGATCGAAGATGTCCCGTATTTGAACGCGTTCTCGACAAGCGTAAGAAATATCATAGGCGGCACCTTGGCCAAATGGTCGTCTACACGGTGTGACCAGTCGACCGTGGTGTGCTTGTCAAGCCTTATTCTCTGTAGGTCAATATAGTTCTGTATATACGTTATCTCATCGCCAAGTGTCACGGTCTCGCTACGTGTGGTAACATAGGTGTACCTGAGCAGGTCGGTGAACTTGACAAATGCATCTTCGGCCTGTCTCGATGTCCCTATCACAAGGCTATACAAAGAATTGAGAGTATTGAACAGAAAGTGGGGGCTTATCTGAGCCTTGAATATGGCCAACTCGGCCTTATCGCGCTGGCTTTCAACATCCTTGCGTAGCAACAGCTGGTTGTACAGCTCGGTGACAAACGATATTGTGAAGGCGTAGCAGAGTACCGCGAAATACATGAGCCACAGACTCAGTGACACGCTATAGTCGCGCACACTCGTCTGGTATTCGCTCATAGAGGGTGTCACAAAGTCCATACGCGGATGCGGATAGAATGTCAGAGCGTAGTTCAAAACCGTCATTGTCAACACAATCAAGGCCATGCGCCTGTAACGGTGGTTGATGAACATCGCGGCAAAGCCCGCATGACGTATGTATATGTAACATCCATACAGAAACATACAGTCGAGCATAAAGAAAAACGGCCACTCCACGATCCAGTAGTGGGCCGGTCCCAACAGTACCAGCAAAGGCATGAAGACCAGATAGAAGACCCGGTCCAGTACATGGGATGTTTTTGTTACAAATGCTTTCATCGTCAACAACCGGCAATGCGGTCTTATATGATATCCTACGGCATTGTGGTCTGTAAGCCACAAAAATAGTGAACATTTTCGGATTATTCGTATCTTTGCGATAACAAAAACTACCGGTACATGAGATTACAACACGCCATTTATGCATCGCTACTGTTTACTGCCGCCGTTTCATGCCGGCAGACACATCTTCCTGAGCAACGACAGCCGTCGCTCATGGAGGTATCCAAGCAGGAACTCGCCACAGCTATCGAGGAGCGTGACCGCCTGATGGAACTTGTAAGACTGATCTCAGAGGATATGGAGAAGATACGCCGGCTTGAAAGCGGACTTGCAGAGACTTCAGAACCGGTCGACAGCATTCATACCCGACGTGTGATTGCCAATCTCAATGTCGTAAAACGCACTCTGCGCCAACGTCGCCTGCAACTCAACGAACTCGAGGAGTCGCTCCAGCAGTCGGCCATGTACAATGATAACCTGCAGGGAGCGATCAATGCCCTTAGGCGACAACTCGAGCATCAGTCAGACGAGATCGACACTCTGCGCTCACAGCTCACAGTCGCCAACGAACACATCGGGGTCCTGAGCGGCACGGTCGATTCCCTCAATAACACTGTATGGGCAGTGACGTCAGAGCTTAACGAGGCCGAACGCACGGCGACAATTCTCGAGACCGAACTCAACACCTGCTATTATATTGTCGCCTGCAAGTCCGAGCTCCGCGACCACCGTATACTGGAAACCGGTTTCCTGAGACGCACACGACTTATGGAAGGGGACTACGATATCGACATATTCACCATGGCCGACAAGCGTTCTCTCGACACCCTGTATCTCGGATCCCAAAAGGCACGGCTTCTTACGCGACATCCGGCCGGATCGTATGAATTGCTGACAGTCAATGGATTGAAAACACTTGTCATATCAGACCGCGCACGCTTCTGGAATCTCTCCGACTATCTCGTCATACAGAACGACTGACCGACAGACAAAATTCGGGCAGGCAAACTTCGATACCGGCCCATCCGATACGTTCATCATCACAATCAGGCCGTCTGTTGACACATGTTTTAAGGTATGGATAGCACACCGTATATTTACGATGCTAATCCAAAACCTTTATGAAACAGTTACAGATATTCATCACTTTGACACTATGCTTGCTGTCGACAGCCACATCACTTGAATGCATCGCCGGCGACAAGACTATTCCACAGGATGCGGATACAATAAATGTGACCGGTGTCGTCATAGACGATACCGGTGATCCGCTTATGGGCGCGACCGTAAGTGTAACCGGCCGGCCCTCTACGGTAACATCCACCGACCTGAAGGGGCATTTCTCTCTTGACAACCTCAGGGACGGTGATCTGCTTCACGTAAATTATGTAGGGATGCATCCTGCCGACATCACCGTTACGGCCGGAAAAACGCACTATCCGGTAGCCCTCTGCGCCCTGGTATCGGAGCTTGACGAGGTGGTGGTAGTGGGCTATGCATCACAGCGCAAGGTTGATCTCACCGGAGCCGTATCGGCCATCGGAGCAGGGGCTCTCGCCGACCGGCCTGTCACAAATGTAGCCAATGCCCTTGCCGGTCTCGCTCCGGGACTCACGGTGAGCAACAGCGGCGGCAATACCCCCGGCTACGAGGCACAGTCCATCAACATACGCGGCCAGGGTACACTCAACAACTCGGCTCCGCTGGTCGTTGTCGACGGTATCACAGGTGTCTCCATAAGCGATATCAATCCACGTGATATCGAGAGTATTTCGGTGCTCAAGGATGCCGCTTCATCGGCCATATACGGATCGCGCGCCGCCAACGGCGTGATACTGGTAACCACACGGTCGGGCAGTTCCTCGGCTCCGAGACTTACCTACAGTTGCAATATTTCGTTCGAGACAGTGGCCAAGCGACTTAATCTTGTAACCGACTATGCCGACTTCATGGAAATACAGAATGCCGCACTCAAGGTCAACGGCCAGGCCCCGCGTTTCTCACAGACAAAGATCGACGAGTGGCGCAACGATGCAGGACGTAACCCCACAATCTACCCCAATACCGACTGGCAAGACCACATCTACCGCAATCCGTCGGTGGTACAGACCCACAACATATCGGTAACCGGTGGCGGCAAACGTGCCCGATACAATATCTCGGCCGGCTTTATAAACAATCCAGGCATGATATATTATACCGATTACAAACGCTACCATATGCGCACGAATCTCGAGATATCGGTAAAGCCATGGCTCACGGTTGGCACAAACACTTTCGGGTATATCGACAGCAACAACCCGTCAAGCGAGAATGCCACGGCCGGCGGCGATGTAATATTCGGCTCGGGTGCATTCAATACTGTACCGGGGATGACGTTGTATGATCCGGCAACAGGTCTCTATGGCGGCATACAGAATCCCGAGGAAGAGAATGTAAGCAATTTCAACCCCTACCGCCGCCAGTGGTTCTACAAGGATGAGTTTCCCACCCGCACACGCCGTCTGGTCACCAAACTGTATGCCCGCGTCCAGCCGGTAAAGGGCCTCACGATACAGGGAAGCTTCACATACAATTACTGGGACCGCCGTGTCGAGCAACATCTCACCGACCGTGACTTATACCGTTTTACCGAGGAGGGTCCGGTGCTGATACGCGAGGGTGTCGTGCGCACATACATACGCCGATACAACTATGCCGACACCTACCGCACCTCAGATATCAACGCCACTTACTCGTTCAATATCGGCCGTCTGCAGGCATCGATACTGGCCGGTGCGAGCCAGGAATATAATCGTGACGAGTATGAGCAATTCATAAAATACGATCTTATTGACGATTCGCTCACATCTCTCGATGCCGCCACCACCAACGGCCCCATCGGAGGCAATTATACCGAGTGGGCCATGAGGTCATACTTTGGCCGCGTCAACCTCGTGTGGGACAACAAGTACATGCTCGAAGCCAACCTGCGTGCCGACGGCTCGTCAAAATTCGCACCGGGGCACCGCTGGGGTTATTTTCCGTCGGTGTCGGCAGGATGGAGGGTAAACCGTGAAAAGTTTATGGAGGGAGCCTCAAAGTGGCTTGATAACCTTAAACTCCGCGCCTCATACGGATCGTTGGGAAACAACGCCACAACAAGCTACTATATGTACCAGTCGCTGTTCTCCACTGCCGGATACATACTCAACGGCAATATCGCCGGCGGATTCGCCCAGACCGTCCTTTCCAATCCGTCACTGTCATGGGAGAAGACCTACATGGCCAACATCGGCATTGACTTCGGGATGGCAAAAGGAAGGTTCAACGGATCGGTAGATATCTATGACAAGCGCACAAAAGGCATTCTGATATCTCTCCCGGCCCCGCTTGAACATGGCACAAGCACAGTCCCTAACCAGAACGCCGGCGAGGTTGACAACCGGGGCTTCGAGATAGACCTGTCATGGAACGACCGCGTGGGGAATGTAGGCTATCACGTTGGATTCAACATGGCATTTGTATCCAACAAAGTGACACGATTCAGGGGCGACGTGCCATCTATAAACGGTGTATACCGCACTCTCGAGGGGCACCCCATCAATCAGCTATATGTCATGAAGGTAGACCGCATAGTGCGTGACCAATCCGATCTGGAGTATGTCAAGAGCCTTGTTGACCGCAACCCCGACTATTTTGCCACCTACCAGCGTCCCGAACTGGGCGACCTGCTGTTTGCCGACACCAATATGGACGGCAAGCTCGATGCCGACGACCGTGTTACCATAGGGCACGGCGACATGCCGCGAATCACCTACGGCATATCACTTGGCGCCACCTGGAAGGGATTTGACTTCAGTGCCATGTTCCAGGGCACAGGTGACCGCAAGGTTTACTATAACAACCAAGCCTTCAGGTTTGTGACCGTAATGGGCCAGTCGCTCAACAAGGATATAACCGACAATGCATGGACTCCCGACAACCCGTATGATTCAAAGTACCCTATACTGCGCAACAGCACCAACAGCAAGAACAACATTGCGAGCGATGCATTCGTACACAATGCTGCCTATCTACGATGCAAGAACATCCAGCTGGGGTACACCCTGCCCACCGCGCTTACACGCAAATTCCATGTCGAGAATGTCAAGATCTACACCAGCATCGACAACTTGTTTACAATCACCGACTTTCCAGGCTTCGACCCTGAAATCGGCGCCAGTGTGGGCTACCCTCCGGTAAGGCAATACTCAATAGGCATCAATGTTTCACTATGATTAATAAATTCTCCCTGTCAATCATGAAGACCTCACATATACCATTTTTATTTTCAATGACAGTAATGTCACTTACAGCCTGCGAGAGCCTCGACTACACGCCGCCCGGGCAGATGTCTGACACCACTTTCTGGCAGACCGAAGAACATGCGCGCCAGGCCTCGATAGGCATGTATGACGCCATGAGAGCGCCATGGTGCTTCGGCATGGAATTCACATTCGACATGTGCAGCGATCTGGCCGACGGCTCCTCACCATGGTCAGACATAGCCCAGGGATCGACATTCACATCATCAAGCCAGGGGGTAGCCAACCACTGGCAATACCTCTATGAGCTTGTTCACCGCGCCAACACAGTTATACGTCATGTGGCCACAATGCCGGTCGACCGGTCAATAATCGATGATGTGACCGGTGAGGCCCGGTTTCTCAGAGCCTTGGCCTACTTCAGGATGCTCGAATGCTGGGGAGGGGTTCCCTACTACGACGAGACATGTGACATCAACGAGCAGTTCGGCTCACTCAATGCCCCGGCCTCGACACCGGCCGAGATCAGGCAACATGTGATAGACGACCTCACAGCAGCCATCTCCCTCCTTCCGGTTTCGCGCGATGCCTCCGACCGTGGCCGTGTTACACGAGGGGCGGCATATGCTCTGCGAGGCAAGGTGTATCTGTTCAACCGACAGTGGGACGAGGCTGTCGCCGACTTTGAAGAGATCGTCCTTGACAACGGGTACGGATATTCGTTACATGACGATTACAACAGCCTGTTCAGGCTGTACAATGGCGCTACAAGTCCCGAGATGATATTCTCCATACAGTCGATCGACGGCAATGTATCGGGATACGCGCTCGACATTGTGTCATATTTCGGCAACAAGTCGACCATGCGTCTCATAGCCGGCAACCGTATCGTACCGTCAACACGGCTTGCAGACATGTATGAGAACCTTGACGGCACGCCTTTTGACTGGGATGACGTGTTCCCCGGCTTTGACGACGGAGGGCCTCAGACCCGCCGTGACTTCATGTGTGTGGCAATAGACCAGGGCAGCACCACGATCACCGATCTGCTACAATGTGATACCACACGCGTAATGGACGCATACCGGCAGAGAGATCCGAGACTCGCGCTCAATATCATCACACCTTATTCCCATTATCTGGGCACCGATGCCGGATCAAGCCCCATGGACAAGATGTTTGTACTTGCCGATCCGACAAAGGGTGGTGCCCCGATGGAGGCAATGTCATTCATACGCAACTCGGAGGGGTGGAACTCTTACTTCTGGCGCAAATGGATTCCTACCGGCAATCTTGACGGGTATTGGGGAGAGTACACACGCACTCCCTACGAGTTCCCGCTGATACGCCTGGCCGATGTAATGCTGATGCTGGCCGAGGCCTATAACGAGACCGGACACACCGACAAGGCCATCGATATGGTTAACCGTATACGTGCCCGCGCCGGAATGCCACTGCTCGACTCAGGCAAGCCTTGGCTTGCCGTGAACGGCACCGATGATATGAGGTCGCGAATCAAACGAGAGAGAGCCTATGAGCTTGCCGGCGAAGGACAACGATACTGGGATCTTCGCCGCTGGGGCGATCTGGAAAATTCGGTCACCGATGCCACCGACATATTCGGAGACCTGATGTACCGGCGTTCATACCAGCCACGCCACGAGCTATGGCCCATACCGCTTGTAGAGCTTGAACGCAATCCCAACCTACGTCAGAATCCGGGATGGTAAATCAGCCACAATTCACTGAATGAATCAGCCACAATTCACTGAATGAAATAGCCACAATTCACTGAATAAACAACTTAAAGCACTTGCTTACATCAAAATAAATACCTATATTTGCCACGTCAAAAAAACACAAATCAGACACATCATGAAATATATAGAACGTATCGCAGATATAGTACTCAAAGAAAGGCTTGAATCAAAAGGTGCAGTACTTATCGAAGGACCAAAGTGGTGTGGAAAGACATCTACAGCATTACAGATGTCAAAAAGCGTTCTTAATCTTTCAGATATAAATATCCTGGAAGAATCCAAAGTCCTGGCATCCATTAATCCAAGCATACTTTTAGAGGGCAATACCCCACGCCTGATTGATGAATGGCAGGAAATCCCGACACTGTGGGATGCGATAAGGTGTGAGGTTGACAAGCGGCAATCGATGGAACAGTTTATACTAACAGGATCGGCAGTTCCGGCAAACAGAGATGAAATAAGGCATACCGGTACCGGTAGATTCTCCAGAATGGTCATGCGTACAATGTCTCTATCTGAATCGGGTGAAAGCAACGGAGAAATACACCTTTCATCACTGTTTGACCAAGCCAGCAACCTTATCTCACAAAATACTCTTGAACTTGGTGATATTGCAAGACTAATATGCCGGGGGGGATGGCCTATGGCAATTCAGCTTCATGAAAAAGCAGCCCTACGCCAAGCCGTGGATTATTATGATGCTGTCATAAACTTCGATATTTCAAGAGTTGATGGTGTGAGACGTTCACCTATTACTGCAAATAACATACTCAGGTCATATGCCCGGCATATCGGCTACCAGACACCACTCACTACAATACGAGATGACATAAGTAACAACGGGGTTATTGATATTAATACTGTCAACTCCTATCTCAATGCACTTAAACAGGTATACGTTATTGAGGAAGCTCCTGCATGGAATCCCAATTTAAGATCAAAAACCGCAATACGCACAACCGAGACACGCTACTTCAATGATCCCTCCATTGGATGTGCGGCATTGGGAATCGGCCCGGGAGATCTAATGCGAGACCTCAAGCTACTGGGAATGCTATTTGAAAACCTATGCATCAGAGATCTGAGAATATATTCCGAAATACTTGACGGTAAGATTTATCACTACCGAGATTCCAACGGTCTTGAATGTGATGCTGTAATTCACTTGAGAAATGGTAAGTATGGACTTATAGAGATAAAACTTGGTGGCGAAAAACAAACAGAAGAAGGAGCCTCATCCCTACTAAAACTATCTTCAAAAATAGACACCGACAAGATGTCCTCCCCATCATTCCTGATGGTATTGACAGCAGTAGGCAAATATGCCTATCAACGAAAAGACGGAGTATGGATAGTACCTATAGGCACACTTACTTACTGACATCTCTATGCAGATAAAAAGGCGGAGCCTCGATCGGGACTCCGCCTTTTTCACATTCGATATATGATACTGATCACTTAACGCGGGTGAGGTGCAGACGCAATGGCATTTCATCCATTGTGCCACCTGAGTATGAACCATATCCCTGACTGAAGATGTCATATCCGAAAGCATCGGCTGACGGCTCATAATCGTCAACTATCATTTCAAGAACTTCCTGGTTGTCAACCGAAATAATTCGTAATGACACTTTTGCTTCACGCAGACTGGTGTTTGTGGCAGAGAAATTGACATTTATATCGGGAAATATGAGCTGTGAAAATATTACATTGCGGGCATAAGCATCCATATTCTCCTGGAAGTTTTTGCTGACAGGCTCATTATATTTCACCTTACGTACAGCTGTTCCAAAGTAATTTTTATATTCACCGCTGATATTCGGAGTAAATGTATATTCATCAGGACCACCATCAAGAGTTATTTTATCGGCACTTGAACTCTTTGGAAGTATGTCCATATTGGTACCCCACATTTCGAGGGCCAACGAATTGTCAATGTAAGATGGGAATGCCCATGTACCGGCAAAATTATCCTGACCGGCCAATGTGACAGTCAATGTTGCATTTGAACCATAAGCATAACCGGCCTTCTCGGCAAGACGGAGCACCAATTTGTCCTTACCGGCCTCGACCTTGATCACTTCGATACCGAAGGTCGAACGGTTTGTATTCATAAACGAGATATTATTACCTTTGGTGAACTTGAAGTGCTCGCCCTGTATGGCTGTCGAATTCTCTTCATCCACCTCTATGATTACGGTCTCCTCAGCCTGAGGCTTGTACGCGGCGCCTGAAATTGTTGACAATGTGACACCGAATTCCTCAGACAGGTTCAAACGGGCCTCTGAAAATTCGAACGACATGATGTAGCCGTTTTTGCTCAATAGGGTTACCTCGATATAATTGGTAATACTAAGAGTATACCCTGTACCCTGCTCCAGATTAATGGTAAGGGTCTCGTTATCCTCTCCGGGCTCACCTACGCGGGAGATTGTCATGACACTGCGAGTCTCGCCTGCCTTAAGTACAAACTGACCTGGATTTAAAGAATAGCTGTCGGCACTGGCTGTACCTGCTACCTTTACCGGGACTATGATATCTGATGCCGAAGCGGCATCGGCCTTTATCGCCACCTCAATCTCACCAGTAGCCAGGTTGTAGTGACTGCGTTCTACCGATATCTGCGGTATTACAACATCAGGGCCGTCATCGTCGCTACACGACGAGAACACAGAGATCATGCCGGCAATCATGAACATGCCGAACAGTTTTGCTGTTAATTTTCTCATTTTCTAAATTTGATTAATAGTGAATTTAATTGATTGTCTTAAGTAAGTGTTGTAAACTAGTTTATATTATAGTTGAATGCTGTATGAGTTTCGGCCTTGCACGAAGGGAGATTAGTCAGAAATTGTTGTTGACTTGTTATACTCGTCTTTTATGCTCTCATAGGCAGCATTGTCGGCGGCATCCATCACCACAGGATCGGGGATCTTGTAGCATTTGCCTGTCGACGAATCCTTCATTGGAGGGATCTCCTCGATGTCCTCACACGATGTCAGTGTCATCTGGCCTGATAATGCGACCATTACGAACATACTATATATGATTGTTTTTTTCATAACTTCAAAATCAGTTGCGGTTTATAATCTCAACATATCCCGGATTCTGCACAAGATCGGGGTTCAGGTCAGGAGAAACAGCCACACTGTCGTCCTACTCCTGCACTAAAAGAAAAAGTTGTGCGTTTAATCTTAGAAAAAGGCGTAC
>CAXHRO010000051.1:0-14077 GCA_964018905.1 uncultured Muribaculaceae bacterium | reverse complement strand
TTTAACCAGAGTGATATATGTTGTAACTACTCACCTATATAGGTGAGTAGTTACAACATATATCACTCTGGTTAAAATGTATTAATTGCGAAAAATTTATTTTATATGTTACAATAATTTTGTTCATTTGCAAAAGTTTAGTTTTGTAATTGAAGTGATTTAAATTGATCTGATATTGTCCTTAACTATCTAATATCTTCAGAAAAATGGAAAACAGAATTATTTATCGTCTGGTATTGATCGGGGCAATATCGATACTGTTCATTACAGCTTGCCGCAAAACAACAAATTATGCTTACCAGGTAGAACCGCTGAATGCCGAAAAGACAATAAAATACACACATCTCATTGATACCCTGCCATCATCGTTTATCGATACAGTAAATTGGATACCATTAGAAAATAGCGATTTTAATGTTTTTAAAGAAATTTCCAAACTAAGTGTCATCAACGACAAAGTTATAATCGGAGACAAACAACATGGTCGCATTCATGTTTATGAATATCCATCCGGAAAATACCTGTATACAATTGACCGGAAAGGCAATGGCCCTGAAGAATACCTTGAGACTGCATCGTTCACAGTAACACCTACTTCGATATATACTTTAGATAACTATTCTCATAAGATATCCCGATACTCTGTAACAGATGGTTCGTTTCTCGAAAAAAACGATATCATTCGTTGCATGGGACATGGAAGCTTATGACGATGACGCGTTTCTATTCACATGGCTCAGTAATAATCCTGAAGCCCCGAAACCTTCATCAGCTATTGACAATGCCGTCTGGTTGACCGATGGTGATTTTAATATTACTGAAACATATCTTCCGGTAGAGGATAATTATACCGAAATATATGGAAAGGCACGATATTTCACAAAACATGGAAATGATATCATTTTCCATGCTTTAAAATATAACGGGTATTTTAACTTCGTCCGGAATAAACAGCCTGTTTTCTTCCCGATTGAGTTCCCCGATCCACTTCCCGAAGATCATACATTACGACTTAGCGATTTAAAAAACATATCTTCGCAATATCTTGGAGAAACCCCGTTTGTTTCCGATAACTGTACCGTATTTGAAATTACCGAGGGAACCGATGCACAACAGATGTTTGCCTCTGAAGAAAAAATATTCGGGAACTCACATAATTGGGCACGCAACTTACCGATCAATATTATTGGCGTGACAGACAACAATAAATTTATTGGATACATCAATGACAATTATGAGCAATATTGTCAATTTATAAAATATGGTTTTCAGAAAGGAACTGATGAAGTAGAAAATTTACTTCATAAGAATGGCTGTTGCCTGATTGTTTATGAAATTAAAACGGAGTGACAGGAGGCATCTTAGCCATCATCCATCACTCCATATCTTATAGAATTCAAGCAGTCGTTTCTCACTTTATCACGTTACCGCGTATTACTACGTGGCTTATGAATGGCTCGGTATAGGCATAGGGGATGTATGTGAGCGATGGCATCGGACGAGTTATGATAAACGACGCGTCACGCCTTGGCGTGATCGCGCCGGTCTCGCCCGACAGCTCCATCGCGGCCGCACCGTTGATGGTCGTTGCAGCAAGAGCTTCGGCCGGCGTAAGCTTCATCTTTATACAACCCAAAGCCATCACCATGCGCATGTCACCCGATGGTGACGAACCGGGATTGTAATCGCTGGCAAGAGCCACCGTAAGCCCGGCGTCAACAGCCTTGCGGGCCGGTGCATAAGGCATACCCAGGAAGAACGATGCCCCCGGCAACATGGTAGCCACTGTATCCGACCCCCTCAACACCTCGATCTCTTCGTCACCCATACGTTCAAGATGATCTACCGAGATGGCGTCATGTGCCACACCCACCTGCACGCCACCCGAGCAGTCAAGCTCGTTGGCATGTATCTTGGGTTTCATTCCATATAGGGCGGCCGCCTCGAGAATACGTGAGGTCTCATCAACCGTAAAGAATCCACGGTCACAGAACACATCGACATACCGGGCGAGTCCCTCGGCAGCGACAGCCGGCAACATCTCGGCTATCAGATAGTCGACATACTCACCCTGGCGGCCACGAAAAGCCGCCGGGACTGCATGAGCGCCCAGGAATGTCGTCACCACACGGGCCGGAATGGCATCGGCAAGACGTGCCGCCACCCTCAGCATCTTGAGTTCCGACTCGGTCGAGAGTCCGTAGCCGCTCTTTACCTCGATAGCGGCCGTGCCTTTCGACATCATATCGCGGGCACGCCACAGAGCGGCCTCAAAGAGATGATCCTCACTCTCGGCGGCCAGGCGACTGGCCGAGTTGAGTATGCCGCCGCCACGACGGGCTATTTCCTCATAACTAAGACCATGTATCTTGTCCTCGAACTCCTGTTCACGACTCCCCGCATATATGATATGGGTATGCGAATCACAGAACGCAGGGATCAGCATACCGCCGGCGGCATCGACGATCTCATGCCCCGAGAGCGAGGATACATCAAGTGCCCTCATTGCCCCGAAAGCGTCAATGGTACCATCGGTCGACACCCTGAGCCACGCGTCAGACAGCGACCCCATGGCCGCATCCATATCCCGGCCCGACAGGCGTGTCACCCCCTCAGGCAGTATACCCTCGATACGCCCTATGTTCAGTACATACATTTCTCAAGAAACTTTATCGATTTGTCAATCAACGTATACATCACCGTATCGACATCGACAAACGGCACCTCCGCACGATACTCGCCAAACATCGACTCTATCGCCGGCGATGAATGGGCCGGACGACGGAATTCCAGCGCCTGAGCCGCGTTCATCAGCTCTATGGCGAGCACCCGGCGGGTATTGTCGACCACACGCAACAGCTTGGTAGCCGAATTGGCTCCCATCGACACATGGTCTTCCTGTCCCTGCGATGACGGTATGGAGTCACAGCTCGAAGGCCAGCATAGCCCCTTGCTCTGGTTAACCACCGACGCGGCGGCATACTGCGGTATCATGAAACCGCTGTTGAGGCCCGGACGCGCCACCAGGAATGACGGCAGATTACGCTGGCCGCTGATAAGCTTGTAGATACGACGCTCCGAGATACTCGACAGCTCGGTAAGAGCCACTGCCAGGAAATCCATAGGCATGGCTATCGGTTCGCCATGGAAGTTGCCGGCCGAGACTATGATATCATCCTCGGGGAATATCGTAGGATTGTCGGTAGGACTGTTTATCTCATCCTCGAGGACACGGGCCACATGCGACAGGGTATCGCGCACAGCGCCATGCACCTGAGGTATGCAACGGAACGAGTAACAGTCCTGGACATGCTCCTTATGATGCATCATAAGCTGGCTACCCTCCAAGAGCGACCTCATGTGTGCGGCGACTTCTATCTGTCCGCGATGGTGACGCACCTCGTTGACCTGAGGGCCGAACGGCTCGATACGTCCGTCAAAGGCATCCAGCGACATGGCGGCGATCTCATCGGCCTTCTCCACAAGCCTAAGACTCTGAAGCACAGCCCACACACCGTGAGCACTCATGAACTGGGTACCGTTCAACAATGCGAGTCCCTCCTTAGAGCACAGCTCCACAGGGCTCCAGCCAAATTCTCTCAGTACATCCGAGGCCTGACGTATCTCACCGCCATGCATCACCTCGCCGAGCCCCAGCAACGGTAACGACAGATTGGCCAGCGGCGCAAGATCACCCGACGCGCCAAGAGACCCCTGGCTGTATACCACCGGAAGAATGTCATTGTTATAGAAATCGACAAGACGCTCCACCGTCGACAGCTGAACACCCGAGTTTCCGTAAGACAGCGACTGGATCTTCAGCAGGAGCATCAGCCTCACTACCACAGGTGGCACACGGTCCCCCATGCCACAGGCATGGGACATCACGAGATTCTTCTGCAGTTGCGACAGGTCGGCACTGTTGATCGATATGTTGCACAACGAGCCGAATCCGGTGTTGATACCGTATACAGGCTCGGTATTGTCAGCGATCTTATGATCGAGATATTCACGGCAAGCCGTGATACGGTGTCGTGCATCCTCTCCGAGACATAGCCTGGCACCGCTTCTAAGTATGTTCCCCACGAGCTCGATAGAGAGCCACTGCGAGGATATTTCATGGAATTTCATAATCAAAAAATAAAAATAGGTTCATGGTATAGCGGCATCCTGCCACCGTTCACTCAATCCAAGGCTCCGTTGACTACATCATCATCGGCCATATATGGAAGAGTCACCTGCAACAGCGGGTTACGTGACATCTCTCGGCGTATGGCATCACATGCACCGGCATTGCGGGCCCAACTGCGCCGGCTTATGCCATTGCACACATCCCATGGAAGCATGCCGGCAATACGCCCGTCAGCCTCCTCGCTACCGTCGATCACCATGCCGAATCCACCGTTGATCACCTCACCCCAGCCTACGCCGCCGCCATTGTGGAGCGAAACCCAGGTTGCTCCGCGGAATGAGTCTCCTATGACATTCTGCACAGCCATGTCGGCCGTGAAACGTGACCCGTCATAGATATTGGAAGTCTCACGGAACGGAGAATCGGTACCCGACACATCATGGTGGTCACGTCCCAGCACTACCGGAGCCGATATCTCACCCTCACGTATGGCACGGTTGAATGCAAGCGCGATCTTCGTGCGCCCCTCGGCATCGGCATACAGTATGCGTGCCTGCGATCCGACTACAAGATGGTTGGCGGCCGCCTCCTTTATCCAGTGGATATTGTCGTCAAGCTGGCCTGCGATATCGGCCGGTGCGGTAGCCCGTATCTCTTCAAGCACACGGGCCGCGATACGGTCGGTGGCCGCGAGATCCTCCTCCTTGCCCGAGGTACATACCCATCTGAACGGGCCGAAACCATAGTCAAAGAACATCGGCCCCATAATATCCTCCACATACGACGGGTAACGGAATCCACGCCCGTCGGCCGACATGACATCGGCACCGGCACGCGACGCCTCGAGCAGGAAAGCATTGCCGTAGTCAAAGAAATACATGCCGCGGGCCGACAGCTTGTTGATGGCCACCACCTGACGCCGCAACGACTCCTGCACCCTGCGCTTGAACTCCTCTGGGTCATCGGCCATCATAGCCTTGGATTCCTCAAGCGACAGCCCTGCGGGATAGTATCCGCCGGCCCATGGATTGTGTAGAGACGTCTGGTCCGAACCCAGTTCGACAACCATATCCTCCTCGACGGCGAGACGCTCCCACAGATCGACCACATTACCCTCGTAGGCCAGCGAGACAGCCTCACGGGCCTCACGGGCACGCCGGGCACGTTCCATCAGCCCGTCAAGCGAGGTATACACCTCATCGACCCACCCCTGGGCATGGCGCTTCTCGACAGCCTTGGGATTGATCTCGGCCACAATACTCACCACACCGGCGATATTGCCGGCCTTGGGCTGTGCGCCCGACATGCCGCCGAGTCCGGCGGTAACGAAGAGCATACCCCCGAGATCCGTCTGTCCGGGCTTCATTCTGCGGCGGCCGGCGTTAAGAACGGTGATTGTGGTACCGTGCACTATTCCCTGCGGACCGATATACATATACGACCCGGCGGTCATCTGGCCATACTGGCTTACACCAAGAGCGTTGAACCGCTCCCAGTCGTCCGGTCCCGAATAGTTGGGTATCACCATGCCGTTGGTCACCACCACACGCGGTGCCCCGTGATGCGAAGGGAACAGGCCCAGCGGATGTCCCGAATACATTACAAGCGTCTGCTCGTCGGTCATCTCGCTCAGATACTTCATCACCAGCAGATACTGGGCCCAGTTCTGGAATACGGCACCGTTTCCGCCATAGGTTATCAGTTCATGGGGATGCTGGGCCACACGGGGATCAAGATTGTTCTGGATCATCAGCATGATAGCGGCAGCCTGACGCGAACGGGCCGGATACTCGTCGATAGGACGGGCATACATAGGATAATCGGGACGGAACCTGTACATATAGATACGCCCATACCGATTAAGTTCATCGGCAAACTCAGGGGCAAGCTCGGCATGATGTTTCGGGTCAAAGTAACGCAGAGCGTTGCGCAGGGCCAGACGCTTCTCGTCGGGAGTGAGGATATCCTTACGACGGGGCGCATGATTCACATCCGGGTCATATGGCCGGGGAGCAGGCAACACATCGGGAATACCGGCGGCTATGGCCTGTCCGAACTCTTGTATAGTCATGGTAATCGAATTATTTATTGATGATTTCTTCCACTATTCTCATTATCTCGGCCTCTTCACGCAATGCCACGGCAGCCACAGCCTCGCCTCGTTCTACAAGTCTTGCCGCCTCATCACGGTCTTTGAGCGACGCCGCGTTGATCTTGACATTGAGCAACGCGCCCCTCACGGCGGCACGGGTGGCGAGAGCGCCTACCCCGGCGTCACTGGCCGATGCCGGATTTCCATTACGTGCCATCTCGAGCAATAGCGGGAATGCCTCGGCGGCGGTCTCGGCGGTTCTCAGAGGCACCTGCGTGGCATACAGCGTGGCCTCCTCAAGAGCCTCGGCACGGGCCGCTTTCTCGGCATCAGTCCCCTTGGGCATGGAGAATACAGCCATGATGCGGTTGAAAGCCTCGGTATCTTCATCTACCAGGTGTAGGAGACGCTCCATCAGCGCTTGTCCGCGTTCGGCCTGGTCAGAGAACTCTTTCCAGCGGTCATCCCATCCCGGCTTGTGAGACGACAGGTTTGCAACCATTGTGCCCAAAGCAGCCCCGAGAGCCCCCATATAGGCGGCTACCGATCCTCCTCCGGGAGCCGGAGCCTCGCTGGCGGTCGTCTCGGCAAACCTGCGGCATGTCATATCTACAAGACGGTTGCCTGAGGCATCATCTCCGGCCTCAAGCATATACTCAATGATCTTCTCGCCAGGCTCGAATGGCTTCAGCTCGTCAAGCCCCATGCTTCGCACGGCCATGCGTATTATCTCGGTCTCGGGAATACCGAGCGAGCGCTGTTGCCTGGCAAGGAAATAGCGTCCGGCCTCCAGTAGAGTGCGCTTTGGCACGAGCCCCACGATCTCGGTACCGGTGACACGTATTCCACGTGCGGCGGCGGCACGGCACACCTCGTCAAAGGCAACATGCAACGGAGTTGTGGCGATATCGGTGATATTCATTGACACCTGGGCGATACCATACTCGTCAATATACCAGCCAATAGCCTTGGTACCCTTGAGCGTACCGGGTATCATAACAGGGTTGCCGTCGGCATCCTTCAGCAGCTTGCCGGTGAGCTTGCCCCCCTCACGCGCCGGACGACCTTTCTCGCGCACATCAAAGGCGATGGCATTGGCACGGCGAGTGGACGTGGTGTTGAGATTGAAGTTTACCGCGATAAGAAAGTCGCGGGCTCCTACCACAGTAGCTCCGGTACGGGCTATGCCGTCGTCGTAGGCACGCGCGCCAAAGTCAGGCTCCAGCCCCGGGGTCGACATTTTCTCGGGCAAAGCCTCATACTCACCCTTGCGGCACACCGCCAGGTTCTTACGCTCGGGCGTGAACGCCGCAGCCTCATAACAGTAGGTGGGGATCCCGAGCTCGACGGCTATCCGCTCGGCAAGCTTGCGCGACATCTCGGCGCACTCCTGCAGCGTGACGCCCGATACGGGAATTAGCGGCAACACATCTGTAGCACCCATTCGCGGGTGTGCGCCGTGGTGCCTGCTCATATCGATCAACTCGGCCGCCTTTGCCACCGAGCGGAAAGCGGCCTCGACCACAGCCTCGGGGTCACCTACGAATGTCACCACGGTGCGGTTGGTCGCCGCGCCCGGATCCACATCGAGAAGTTTAACACCATCAACAGCCTTGATAGAGTCGGTAATACTCTTTATAACAGCCATATCGCGCCCCTCGCTGAAATTGGGAACGCACTCTATGATACGTTTTTCCATGGTTTTAAATAAGTGTTTTTTTTGTCTATTAGGGTTATGGGTGATCGGCTTAGGCCAAAATAGATTTGCATGATCCGCATAATATGCGGTTAACATATCAACAGCCGATGGCGACATCATGCAGTCAAGCTTCCAGGCGGTATCACTGCACGGCCGGCTGATAGTAACATCGTATGGAGCCGATAGGCAGATTGCCCACCAGGAGCATCGGGATACGGCCCTGGTCGGTCGATATCCATGCCTGCATGTCGTCACTGCTCTTCTTGCCGTTGCCGGTGGTAAAGGTGAACTTTATATAATAGCATGAATACTTCCTGTCATTGACCTCTACATCCTTTAAGCCATGATATGTGATCTTCAGTGTTTCTTTCTTGGTGCCCGAGAATATATTGGTTGTGACACTCTCTCCGGGCTTCATCGACGGGTAGTCGATATGCCGCATGTAATAGAACGAACTGAGCATATCGAGCGTGGTGCCTGTACCGTTTATGGTCACGGTGCTGTATGCTATCTCCTTGCTTTTCTTATTCTCGCGCCAGCGGTGGCAGATGCCCGTGACCTCGCCGGCACGGCGGTCATACTCGATCATGTCTCGCTTGAACTCTCCGCCCTCACGTGCTATTTTCTCATAATACACCGGCTCCAGCGATCCCCTCATTATGGTACCTGTCAAAGTATCACGCACCGAGTAAAACTTATCGGCCCATGAGGCAGAGCGCCCTAATAAGGTCGACTTGAAATAACCGTCACTGAAGTCGTGCGTCTCGAGAGTCACTGTACCTGCCTGCTTGGAGATAAGCCCCCACTTGTACATCACCTTGTAGCTGAGTTTCTCGACCGACGGGACATATGCCTGCTGACCCGAGGCAACATATATCGAGGCCGCGAGGACAAGCATTGTCAATATCTTTCTGATTATCATAAACGCGAGGTTAAAGTCTATATGAACGGGAGTATGTCGCGCGACGACTGTTCAATACGCTTGTTGCGCCAACACTTGCGACAAACGGCTATATACCGATCATCACCGCCGATCTCCACCTGTGCTCCCTCCACAACAAAGTCACCGGCAGCGTCGATACGGGCATTCACTATCGTCTTGTGGCCGCATGTACATGTCGACTTGATCTCATCAATCGTATCGGCTATCTCGAACAGCCGTCTCGAGCCCTCGAACAGCCTTGACTGGAAATCGGTTCTCAACCCATAGCATATCACATTGCAACCGAAGTCATCGACCACGCGTGACAACTGGTCAACCTGCTCGGCCGACAGGAACTGAGCCTCATCGATGAGAAACCAGTCAACCATCTTACCGGTCTTCTCGAAGAGCTCCCTGGCATATCCATAGAGATCGGTGTCATGATATATCCAGTCACAAGTACGCTCTATACCGATTCTCGATCTTATGACATTCTTGCTGTCACGTGTATCGACAACCGGCTTGAGACACTGGTAGTGCATGCCTCGTTCTTCAAAGTTATAGGCAGTAGTGAGCAACATGGCAGTCTTGGCCGAGCCCATAGTGCCGTAACGGAAATATAGTTTACCTATGCGGTTCATCGTTTTTATTGGATTGGCGTGTCAAGGAGACGCTGCAGGGTGGCCCTGGCATCGCTCCAGCGGTAATATGGATAAATATAGGCAGGGGTATCGGGCAGAGGCATCTCCTGCTCGTTGAGCATGAACTTGACTATGATATCATCCTCGCCACTGCCTGCCTGACGTCGGTACAGACGCATCTGTATATTGGAAGCCATCGGCGACACTCTGTAATCGGCATATACCTTATACAGCCGCGCGGGGTCGCTCTCACGCCCCGAGGCTACAGGTAACTGCAGTAGAGCCGCCAGAGGGATGACCGAGCTGTCGTGTCCGAACCTCAGGGTAGCGCCATGATCCCCCCTGGCTATGTAATCGTCGGCCTCTCTCACGAAGTCTCTAAGCAACGGTTTGGCACTCTCAATGAAGACACCGCCGTTGTCGGGATTACCTGAGTGGAATGTATAATAGTTGTAATTGAACATCTGCCAAAGATCAAACAGTTCATCCGGTGTAAAATAGCCGAAGAGCGACTCGCCTGTATCAAGATTGGGCAAGTCTATGGCCACAAGATATACCCACCACATGAAGTCGCGTGCCGGGACATTGATCGCCGCATTTCCCGTATCCTTGAATATCGATGCCATGAAACGCGCCGGGTCTATCATCCGCCGGCGAAAATCATCCAGTTTGTCTCCTACAGGATTTGTATTGTTGAACGTCACAGCATCGGCATTTAGATGACTAAGCACGTTCATATTACGGTCTCCCGACTCCATCGGTATCTCCAGGGCCGGATTGTACTGTCTGAGACGGTCGACAAAGGCAAACATCGAATGAGCGCATCTCATGAACACCGTAGACACGGCTGTCACCCTGGCACTGTCGTCAAACGCATCGCCACACTCGGCAAGCAGGCGTGATGCTATTCCACGATGCTGGCGATAGCCGAGCGGGGCAAGCTGTCCGCCACGTCCGCAGGCATCATGCCATATACGCGTCATGCTCTGAAACAGCTCGGTGCCGCGCGGTGTGAGCGAGCCGGCCCGTGAGGCCTTTTCCAGTTCGTCATAGACACGCTTGTAGTCATGGTCCTCTCCGAGATAACGCGAACCGTGACGGCCATAATGACCTACATAAAAAGGGATATACCCCGACGGCACCGGCGTTGAACCGGCGATGCTGTCGGGGTACGGGATATAAAGTCCGGCACACTTCAAAGGGTCGGCAAGCATGGCTTCGCGTGTTGTCTGCGCCCATGATGCCGTCACCGTCAAAACGGCCACAAGTATGGCTGATAATCTCACTTGATTCCTGTTTAAAGCCGGCGATCAGGCTTCCGCCTTGCCGGTATTATTAAAGCCGGTCGGCTATTACATTATACCTCGCTCACGCAGACGGCACTGCCACGCCCATGCCGAGCGCATTGTGTCGTCAAGAGGTGTATTGGCAATCCATCCGAGCACCTCGTTGGCATAGGTAGGATCGGCCCATACCTTCTCGATATCACCGGCACGGCGTCCTACGATCTTGTGTGGCACCTTAACCCCGGTCGAACGCTCGAATGCGGCTATCAACTCAAGAACAGAGACGCCACGGCCGGTGCCGAGGTTGAATATCTCGATCTTTTCGTCGCTCTTGTCCTGGAGCATGCGCTCTACAGCGATAACATGAGCTTTGGCCAGATCTACGACATCGATATAGTCGCGTATACACGATCCGTCGGGGGTATCATAGTCGTCACCGAATACACTGAGCTCCTGACGTATGCCTATAGCAGTCTGGGTAAGGTATGGAATAAGATTTTGGGGAACGCCGTTTGGAAGCTCACCTATCTCGGCGCTCGGGTGTGCTCCTACAGGATTGAAATATCTTAGGATAACGCTCTTGAACGGAGCTCCGGCATTGACTACATCGGTGATGATCTCCTCCGATATCTGCTTGGTGTTGCCATATGGCGATGTAGCCTTCTTGATGGGAGACTTCTCGGTAACAGGATTCACATCAGGCTCGCCATAGACAGTGCATGACGACGAGAACACGATACCCTTGACACCGTTAGGACCCATTAGATCAAGCAGATTCATCAATGTATTAAGATTGTTGCGGTAATACAGTACCGGCTTATGCATTGACTCGCCTACAGCCTTGCTGGCCGCAAAATTGATGATACCCTTGATATCGGGATACTTGGCAAACAGGTTTTTGAGTGCATCAAGATCAGTACAATCAGCCTCGACAAAGTCCGGACGAATGCCGGTTATACGCTCTATGCCGTCAAGAACAGCGCGATCACTGTTAGAAAGATTGTCGATTATGACTACCGGGTATCCGGCCTGCTGTAGTTCAACGACAGTATGCGAGCCGATATAGCCTGTACCGCCGGTAACAAGAATACGTTCTGTTTTCATTATTGTGTAAAGGTTATTGTTTTATATGGTCACAAAGTTACAAAGAATATTTGATGAAAAAAATATCAAAAGGGCAAATCAAGCGCTCGCCCATTTCCCATTTCCCATTTCCCACCCCTCCCCCCCCTGGGAAGTGGGAAATCGGGAAATGTGGGAAATACGAAAAAAAAGGGCTCAAGCCGAAAATCCGGTGCATGGAATTTCAGGAAAGTGTTAAATTTGTGTCATGAAAACTTCTGAAGCATTCTGGATGTTCCTGCCGCAAGGTCTGGACGAGCTGTTTGAGATGGTGCGCTTCGAGCGCACGGAACAGGCATATGACATATGGCTTGACGAGAAAAAGAAACTCGCCGACGAGGACTATCGTAATCCGAACATAGTCGCGCGGGGCTATACGGAATACGTTACAGTACAGGACTATCCGCTGCGTGGCCGCCCTGTATTCCTGCACATGCGCAAGAACAAGTGGTGGGACAAGCAGACCAATGAGATATTCTCATACAACCTCGAACTCCCCAACGAGGAAGGCACACGGCTCAGCGCAGAGTTCGTGTCTTTTTTAAAAGATGAAGGTGGAGACGACGGCACTGTCGATTAAGCACATAGCGCAGATGTACTGCGTCAACGGCAAGCATTTTGCCGACTTATACCGCAACAGACTAAGCGGTTATGCCGACTGGTGCGAGCGGGATCTTTGCTGTGGCTTCTACTTCAACGCCGCCAATATCGGCCCGTACATGAGCCTTGATGAAACCTGCCTGAGCAACGGAGAGGTATGGACATTCCTGACCAACAAGGAGGGCCACGGCGGCAAGGGCACGCTTGCCGCGGCCATACCCGGTACGAAGAGCGATGAGATCATATCCATTCTTACAGCTGCCATGGGTAAGTCTATGAGGCACAAGGTCGTGGAGGTCACGTGTGACCTTTCTCCGTCGATGATGCTGATCGCATCGGAAGTGTTTTATAACGCCCATGTGGTCAATGACCGTTTCCATGTGCAACAGGTCTACAATGAGGCTGTTGACGAAATCCGCATCGACATACGCCGCCAGCTGATAGCAGAGGAGAACAACCGCGATAAATCCGTGCCGCCAAAGACGTACTCCAACGGCGAGACCATGCGTCAGATACTTGCCCGCAGCAAGCACACACTGATGATGTCACAGAACAAATGGACTGAAATACAGCGTCATCGAGTCAATATCCTGTTCAGGCATCACCCCATTCTAAAGAGTGCATATACACTGGCGATGGAACTGCGCCGGATTTTCAACGCACAAATATCTCCGACAAAGGCGATGGGCAGAATGAATGAGTGGTTTGAAAAGGTAATGGCGTTGGGCAACAACAACTTCCGCTCTGTCATCAAGACTTTCAAGAATCACGCCCCTACAATCCTCAATTACTTCAGGCGCCGTGCGACCAATGCTTCTGCCGAAGCCTTCAACTCTAAAGTCAAGATCTTCCGCTCTCAAATGCGCGGGGTCCGTGACCGCGATTTCTTCATCTTCCGCCTCGTCAAACTATACGCCTGAATATTTAACATTTCGTTCTGCCCAATTTAACATATGCACCGTGATTTCGGCTTGAGCCAAAAAAAGACGTTTTATACTTGACATCGCCTTTTTCTTATTATACCTTTGTGTCACCAAACCTCTGTACCGGCATAAACAAAAAATATGTCGGCAAGGGGTGTGTGGGTATAGTATTTTTACGTTCTCAGCATATTTTACCCATCAGAAACCACACCTAGACGGATTGCACTCAATCCCTGAATGGAGAAATCTGCTGAAAGTCCGAGAGCATTAAGAACTCTAACTATAGTCGCAATAGTCAAGTTACGGCCGCTCTCAATCTTAGATATCTGAGCAGTTTGTACACCAACTCTTTCTCCGAGTTCTTTTTGTGTCAGGTTCTGAGCCTTTCTTGCTGCTTTGATTGAGGCTCCAATCAAAGCAGCCTCAACCTCTGCCTCGAAACTCTCACGTACCGGAGTACCACGTTTGCCGATATGCTTATCGGTCATTTCTTCTAAGGTATAAAACTTCATCGCCATATCACTTTTGTTTGAAATATTCGTTACGTATTACTTTTGCTCGTTCGATCTCTTTTTGAGGGGTCTTTTGGGCTCAAGCCGAAATTACGGTGCATATGTTAAATTGGGCAGAACGAAATGTTAAATATTCAGGCGTATAGTT
>CAXHRO010000050.1:0-14639 GCA_964018905.1 uncultured Muribaculaceae bacterium | reverse complement strand
GTAGTGTAGAGCCTCGGGGGTTAGCCCGGGGAACACATCAATGAAAGTGACGGCGTTGTCCATACCACATCGCAGATTGAGTTGGCGTGTGAACGGCAGTCGCCACAGAGCTTCCTCGTTGAAGTGTATCCCCAGTCCTATCTGGGCCAGTTTGGGATAGTTGTTACTTTTGAAAGCGTTGAAGTTGTCGGCACTCATCTTGGTCGAGCGGTTGCCGCGCCACAGATAGTTCTCGAAGAGTATCGCAACCTCCTGGATCATGGGTTTGACACGCCGTTCACCGGTGGTCGATGCGGCTATCTGCAAGGCAGTGATAAGGTTCTCCTCACCGTCGGTACGCACCTCACACATAGGTAGTTGAGAGCCGGTGATGATTACGGGCTTGTTGAGGTTTTCGAGCATGAACGAGAGTGCCGAGGCTGTGTAGGCCATGGTGTCGGTGCCGTGGAGAACGACAAATCCGTCGTAAAGGTCATAGTTCTCGGCTATAGCTCTGGCTATGGCTTCCCAGTGGGCCGGGTTCATGTCGCTGGAGTCTATGGGCGGGTCGAACTGTATGTGGCTTATCTCGTAGTCGAGCTTCTTGATGCGCGGCACATTGTCAATAAGGTGATCGAAGTTGAAAGGCTTGAGGGTCCCGGTATCGGGATCCTCGATCATCCCTATCGTTCCACCGGTGTAGATGAGAAGGATGCGTGCCTTGTGGTTGAACATGGAGCTGTCCATGGCCTTCTATTTGACTTGTGAGCCTGGAGATACTGGGCCGGTGGGGCCTACTACCACGAGCGATCCGTCGGCATTCTCGGCCGAGAGAATCATGCCCTGGGATTCCACGCCCTTGAGACGGCGCGGGGGGAAGTTGGCTATGAAGCATACCTGTTTGCCCACGAGGTCGGCCGGGTCATAGTATTTGGCGATGCCCGACACGATGGTACGGTCGCCCATGCCGTCGTCGATGGTGAACTGCAGGAGTTTGTCGGCCTTTGGAACACGCACACACTCCTTGACGGTGCCTACCCTGATGTCGAGTTTCATGAACGTGTCGAAGTCGGTGGCCTCCTGCACAGGCTGGGGCTGCCACTGCTTGAGTTTATTCTCCTCCTTGATACGTGCCAGGCGGTCGAGCTGGGACTGTATGGCATCGTCTTCGATCTTCTCGAAGAGGAGTTCGGGGGTGCCAATAACGGTATCGGGTGCCACGATGCTGTTGCTACCCAGTGTATCCCATGTCATGGCGGTCATGCGGAGAGTGTCTGCGAGCTTGCGCGACATGAACGGCAGGAATGGCTCGAATGCGACAGCGATATTGGCACATATCTGCAGTGATGTGTACATCACTGTGGCCACGCGTTCCATGTCACCGGTCTTGGCCAGTTTCCATGGTTCGGTCTCCTGCAGGTAGCGGTTGCCCAGGCGTGCTATGTTCATTGCTTCCTTGAGGGCCTCGCGCAGGTGGAATGTGTCAAGGCATTCGCTCAGACGGGTCTTGATCTCGGCGAGTTCGCGGTATGCATCGGTCTCGGTGTCGGTGATGGCGGCAGGAGTAGGTACGGTACCGTCATAGTACTTGTGAGTGAGCACGAGTACACGGTTGACAAAGTTGCCCAGGATGGCCACGAGTTCGGAGTTATTGCGCTGCTGGAAGTCGCTCCATGTGAAGTCGTTGTCCTTGGTCTCGGGGGCATTGGCGGTGAGCACGTAGCGCAGGACATCCTGCTTGCCCTCGAAGTCGCGCAGATACTCGTGGAGCCATACGGCCCAGTTGCGCGAGGTCGATATCTTGTCTCCCTCGAGGTTGAGAAACTCGTTGGCGGGGACATTGTCGGGAAGCTGGTATCCGTCGCCGTAGGCCATGAGCATGGCCGGGAACACGATACAGTGGAACACGATGTTGTCCTTTCCTATGAAGTTTATGATGCGTGTCTCGGGGTCTTTCCAGTATTTCTCCCATGTGTCGGGCAACAGCTCCTTGGTGTTGGATATATAGCCTATGGGAGCATCGAACCACACGTATAGCACCTTGCCGTCGGCACCCTCCACGGGTACCGGTACACCCCAGTCGAGGTCGCGGCTCACTGCTCGGGGTTGCAGTCCCAGGTCGATCCACGATTTGCATTGTCCGTAGACATTGGTCTTCCACTCCTTGTGTCCCTCGAGTATCCACTTGCTCAGTGCCGGCTCCCACTTGTCCAGCGGCAGGTACCAGTGCTTGGTCTCGCGTAATACCGGAGTATTGCCTGTAATGGCGCTACGGGGATTGATAAGATCTGTGGCGTTGAGTGATGTGCCGCACTTCTCACACTGGTCACCATAGGCGTGGTCAAAGTGGCAGTGGGGGCACTCGCCGGTGACATAGCGGTCGGCCAGGAACTGTCCGGCCTTCTCGTCGTAGAGCTGCATTGAGGTCTTCTCTACAAACTCGCCTTTGTCGTATAGGTGGCGGAAGAACTCCGATGCCGTCCCGGAGTGAATGTCGCTTGTGGTGCGTGAATATACGTCAAACGATATGCCCAGCTCCTCCATCGAGTCCTTGATGATCTTGTGATATCGGTCTACGATATCCTGGGGGGTGACGCCCTCGTTCTTTGCCTTGATAGTGATGGGCACACCATGCTCGTCGCTACCGCCGATCATGATGACATCCTCGCCTTTGAGGCGCAGATAGCGGGTGTAGATGTCAGCGGGGATGTATACACCGGCCAGATGTCCGATATGAACCGGGCCGTTGGCATAGGGAAGGGCTGTGGTTACCAGCGTGCGTTTGAACTTCTTATCCATTGTCTTAGAGACTGTTCAGAATTTATATTACTTCGTTTTTATTTGGCTTCAAAGTTACGAATAAAGCATGACACAACCAAAAAGTCGATATATAATGGAAATTTTTTGAAGAAACGTGCCGTACGGTGAACCAATTGTCAGGCAGTGGTGTTATAATATCACAAAGCAACAAAAGAGAGAGATAACATTTCTATTGCTTAGAGATATAATGTGATAATGATTGGTTTAACCATGCGGGGCGCGTCGTGACGACGGGCCCCGCGTGGCTTATAACCGGCTCCTTTCCCCCCCTCTAAAAAATCAATAATCAAAGAATTCATTAAGCAGTCTTGCAAGACGATATCCTGCTTTTATGATCTGCATGTCGACAAGCTCACCGCTTTTAAGAACAAGATCATATGATCGTGCACGGTCAAGTTGTTCATCGGGTTTGATCCAGTCATATATCTCGCGGCATGTTGCGGCTGTCTCTTCGGTCCAATCGAGAGGTGTGCCGCAAGATATCTTTTCAATCTGTGACTGACTATATCGGTCAAGTTGATACTGATAATCGGTATAATACCACTTATGACACATATCAGGCGCACCGTCCCAATAGTTATGGAACAGATGTTCATTGTTCTCAAGTCTGAATCTGAAATTACCCTGCGGATGATCGGTAAATGAAACATGTGACGGGCAATGCATGTCAGCGATTATGTGTATCAGGATCTTTATGTCCACAGCCACAGCCGAGTCGGCCATGTTTCGATGATCACGCAATTTTTCTATTGTCATGTCAGATGCGATCACAGCATCTTTGTTATTACTCTTGCGACGTATGTAACGGCATTCTGGAGTAACGGTACTTCCATGCCATTTATGCGTATGACCATATTCGGGCGTCATTCTTACCAGATCAAGCCATGAGGCATAATATACTATCGACCGACCGTCAAGATAACGTTCTATATTCTCTTTGGCGCGTGGAGTAAGATGACACTCGGCTATATATGCTACCGCATCGTGTCCCACCCGGTTCCACGCTGAAATCAATTGTTGTGAAATTGCGACAAACAGAAGCAAACAAAGTTTTCGTATCATATCAGTAATTGGTTTCAGGTAATGAATTTTTTCTATATTTAGGAAGAACTGACGACAGTATAAATCCGACGAAAAAAATAGTGATTGTACCGAGAACAATCGCAAGATTGAGATGTATGAATGACGGCAACGGTATAATGTCTTGCCCGAAGGTTATATAAATGACTGTGACAAGACCGAGAATGGTCGCGATTGCAGCCTGTCCGGAGGTAGTACGTTTTGTAAAGATACCCAGCAGGAACAATCCCAACATACCTCCGGACAACACACTCTGCATTGACCACCATAATGTCAACGCGCTCGTGACATTCATTACTGCGACAGCGACACCTATGGAAAAGACCGTAAGGGCGGCAGTCGCGATACGCAGGACGCGTATATTTGATTTCGCATTGGATTTATGAGGATAGAATTTCTTGAAATAATCTTCAAGGAGCACCGTCGCACCTGAGTTGAGAGTCGCCGCTACAGTACTCATTGCTGCCGCTATAATGGCTGCGATAAGCAGTCCTGACATTCCCGCGGGAAGGCGGTTGATAATATACCAGGGATATATCGAATCAGACTGACTGGACACATTATCGGGAATCACCCCGGGATGAGTCTCCTGAAAGATCCAGAGCCCAGTGCCTATGATAATAAAAAAGAATGTCACCGGGATATAAAGCATCGCGCCTGAAAAAGCCGACCTACGGGCCGATTTAAGATCCTTGGCGGCTACGTAACGTTGTGTGAAACTCTGGTCAATGCCAAAATTCTGCAGATTTATAAATATGCCATAAACCAGTGACACCCAGAATGTCTCGTGCCCCCAGTCGGTAAAATCAATAGATCCCAAAGAGAATTTTCCAGCATCCCATGCCATTTCAATTCCCTTACCAAGACCATCGGGCATATCGATGATCAGACACACTATGACAACGAGTGTACCCACGATAAGAACCAACGATTGCACTGCATCGGCCCATATCACAGCCTTGAATCCACCCATCATGGAATAAAGCATTGTCACGACTCCGGTTATAACGATAATGGTCGTGCAGGAGTATCCCAGAGCCCACTTCAATGTAAGGGCAAGAAGAAACAGTATCACTCCGCTTCGTGCACTCTGCATGATCAAGAAGCATGCGCTGGCATAAATCCTTGCCCATGAACCAAAGCGGGTTTCAAGATATGTATATGCCGAAAAACTTGCTGCTTTACGATAAAACGGTACAAACCATATATCAGCTATTATCGCTGCAATAGGAATTGTCAGTGACAATACATAGCAGTTCCAATTAGTGAGATAAGCCTTGGCTGGAAGAGCCAGAAAAGATATGGAACTTACAAGCGTTGCAAATATTGATAATGCTATAGCCCAGCTTGGAATCTTACCGCCGCCTCCCATGAACTCGCTGTCCTTTTTTGATCCTTTTACAAAATAAAAGGCACAGCCGAAAATGGTGATACCGACAAGATATATTATTATTACAGTTAGATCAAGTGTACTTATCTGCATACCGTCAAGCTTTCCTGAAGTTAGTTATCGCATTGGTGAATCCCTCCAACATAGCACTGTAGTCACCACGTATGGCAAGGAAATCAACTCCTCGTTTTTTCCATGCGGCATATTCACTGTCAAGCGACGCTCCCAAAAGGAGTCCCTTGGCTTTGACCTTTTCTGCTACAAGATCGTATACCGCCGACACTTCGGGATCATACCACTGGCGCGACTTTCCCATAGAAGTCGACAGATCATATGGCCTCACGAGTATGGCATCAATGCCTTCGACCGCCAGAATACTGTCGATATTTCTCACTGCTTCAATATGTTCTATCTGTAATATCACAAGAGGCTCTCGCTTTGCGATCTCCCAGTACTCATCGATTTCTTTAGCCCCGTAACCTACACATCGCCTGAATCCACAACCTCGGTTACCTAAAAGTGGATAACGCATAGCCTCCACCGCGAGGCGGGCGTCATCGGCATTCATGATCATCGGAACAATTATCCCGGCCGGCCCGAAATCAATCACCCGTTTTATCTCGGTGTGATCACAGGATGGCACACGGTAAAACGAAGCACATCCGGTGCCTCTTACAGCCATAAGATGCAACATGGCTGTGTTGCGATCCATAACACCATGCTCACCGTCAATGAATACAAAATCAAATCCTGCATCTGCTGCAAGTTCGGTTACAGCAGGGTCGGTAAAGGATACGAGCGCACCAAGGGCACATTTGCCAGAACGGACTGTTTCTAAAAAAATTTCAAGATTATTGATTTTCATTTTTATGCTGTTTTAAATGTTTGGTTGCATAAGCCATGCGATACTGAAACTATAATAATTACGGCTACTTATCAGGTGTATCATATTGTCGGGGGTCTGTGTAATGGCCAGGTATCCCCGGTTCTCGGCATGATTTCTGTCCATTATAAAATTTCCTGTCCACCCGGCGCCATTCATGCTGCGATCCAGCCCGTCAGTCATGAGTTTACGTACCGGCCAGGTCTTACCGTCATCGAATGACAACGCCGCATACATACCGTATCCACGGAAGTCAGAGCCATCGGCCCTCGTGAATATCATTCCGCGCTCACCTCCATGCTGCAAAGTGCGCTGAGGATGATCGGTAAACGAGATAAGGAGCAATGCACCATTGTGTAGCCGCTTCAACACAAGACGCTGTCCACCGTATATCGGAGGGAATTCGCTTGCGGTGTAATGCCATGTCTTGCCCTTGTCTGACGATATACTCATAGGCATTCTGGGGGTTCCATCAGGACCCGGCAGTGAATTTCCTCGGCCAAGACACATAAACCGGCCGTCATTTAACTCCACAATACCGGCATGTATCCCGGCAACAGTTGTTCCGGTACTGTCCAGAGCGAATTTTACCGGTGCACCGTTCCATTGGTCTTTCCAGGTCTTACCTCCGTTATTGCTTATGTGTATTGCCGCACCGGCATTCCCACCGGGACCGGCATCACACATCTGGACAATAGAACCATCGGATGTTATGATCGGCCCGGCAACAAGCTGATGGCGTTTGACATGTCGTGGAGAAATGATATCCACAGGGGTCCATGTATGGCCGCAATCATAGCTCATACGCTTTACCAGGGCAAGGTTTTGCCAGTCTCCGGCAGTCCCCATGCCGTTCAGATGCATTATGGAACCATCGGGCATTGTAAGGAGCGATGATCCCGTAAGATTGCGGTCAGCAATATGGAAAAACACTGATGCCGGTGACCATTGACGCTCTCCGTCTTTAAGTCTCGATGAAAGCACACACAATTCACGGCCGTCTTCAAGAGTTGTCGAAAACCATATAGCAATCAGATCACCATTAGGAGCATAAGTAATAGCCGGCTGGTGGTTATGAAGGTAAAACGGTGTCGTCGTATCATCAGGACGTATCAGGTATCTTATCGGCTCATTGAATATCACTTCTTTGTCAGATATCTTTTTCCAATTCTTCTTTTTAATACTATAATGGGCATCATTCTTTATCCCTGAACCATAGTGATTGAGAACAGCATCGCTTTGTACAACACGAAATCCCGTCAGTGAATGACTGTCGGCAGGATGCATGGCCATACGGTTGGAACTTTGAAGATAGGCTACCGGTGTGCTGTGGGATCCTCCACGCGTAACCCTGAACTCACCGCGTTCAGGCCCGGCTGGATTCACTTGATCTGATCCCAGATATGGAGCATACCAGTCGAGACACCATTCTTCCACAAGACCATGCATATCGGTGAGTCCGAACGCATTTGGAGCAGTAAGACCGACGCGCAGATCTACCGTTGACGAATAATTACGGACAGTACGCTGGTTACGGCAATACTCGGCAGGAAGAGTCTCTCCTGTATTGTAGCGTGTATATGTTCCGGCACGGCAGGCATATTCCCACTCTGCCTCAGTTGGCAGACGGAATTTGCCTCCATATGTTTCTCCAAGCCAACGACAGAAGTCAAGAGCCTGCTCGTAGGTCACGTTCACCACCGCTTCATCATCGGCAATCGAGACTCCATCAATGCCACGTAATGCTCTATGTTCAGGGCAGAACGCTTCAAACTGCTCATTAGTGACCGGAGTCACTCCCATGCGCATGGTGGAAGTCAGTTCCACCATGTGCACCGGGGTCTCATCCATATTGCTCCACCAGCCGTCACCACCCATGCAGAAACTTCCCGCCGGAATCTCGACCATGGGTATGAAGTCATTGATATCAGATCCGGCAGCTTGTGCCGAGACCGTGGATACCGCGATTATAACACACCGCGATACAACATTAATCATATTCATAATCTTACAGCAATTATATCAATCGGCGGCACTAAGGTCGCGAACTATCACATTATCAATGAACACACGATTGCACTTGAGTGCATAGGGTACAGTAAACGTCGCCCCTTTGAGATCAACAATCTCTATGGTCTCGTTAGGATAGTCGGCCCAGGTATCATTCCATTCTCCTGCCTGAAATACCACTCGGGTATCAGCTGTGGCGCCACGTACTATAAATTCATGATGAGCCTCATCACAATACAATGGATCGGAATAAAAGCTGATCTTCACAAACTTCGAGTTAGGATAGTTATTAAGTGTATAGAGAATGGCCGGATGTGTACCGTTCATTTCGGGTTCGGGTTCAGCCATATACCATTTTTTCTTAGCATCGGCCGGTGACGAGGCGTCAGGATAATCAGCCTCATCAAACGCAGTCTCCCAGTTGGCATTATATGAATACTTTATATCGGATATTTTCACTGAAGAATTGACTCCCTCGATCTCACCACCTCCGTAAACAAATACATACAGACGGTTGCTGTCGTAGGCGCTTGATTTTGATTTTGTGCCCGCAGCCACATAAGGACAGGCATCAAATGATACCGTTACATCCATTTTATTCCCGTCTCCTATCACAGCAAAGCGTGGAGACACGATATTGCCGTTAACGCTTGTACGTCCGAGCTTGACCCATCCGTTGCCATCTATCGAACCTCCATAGACTGTACAATTGGAACTTGCACTTCCCCCGACGACAGCCGTTCCGGTCCAGCTGCTCCATCCGCAGGCAAGCTCACTATCGGTCCAGGAATCCATACGTATAGATCCGTTGGTACTGTACCATGTATTGCCCGACATGGCATAACCGCTCAGCCAGTCGAAATCCTCATACAGGATTATGGATGGTCCGTATTGTGTTACGGTAAGGATCTCGTTTAGTTCCGGAACACGTGGACATATAAGAGCGATACGTGCCGAACGCGGTTCGTCAACCTGTCTTGGTTCAGCTTCAAGAATTATAGATGACTCGGTGACATCAGCTATCTTTATCCATTTATTCTCTGTGTCATCGATCATCTCGGCCGTCCATTCAAGATTGGCCACAACATTGACAGTTGACCGTCCTCCACCCGATGTCAGGGTTATACGTTGCGAGGCTTTCAGTTTGGGGTCTGCACCGGTTTGGTTTACCGGGATATCTGTCACCCGGCCATCAGGTCCGTCAATCACAAGCCTAATATTTGTCGACCGTGGATCAAACATTTTGTTCTCTTTAACTCCTACAAAAAAGTACGCATCCCCGCTATTGGAATCTTTAGGGAAAATTTTTACCCATTCGGCCGATTCGTCATCTATTTCAAGATGCCAGTGCGTATTGGATCGCACTGTATATCTCATGGCGTTATCGCGATCGATATATCCGTCAGTTGTAACGCCATATGCCGTGGACTCAAATTCGATAGACGTTGGATTGCCTTCAATATTCAGCACCGGATCAACGACAGCCACGTCATCATCATTACATGCGGTGAATGCCAGCACGCAGGCGAGTGTCATGAACTGACGTGCCGCTGTTTTACATTTATATAAATTCATCATCAGATATTCGGTTATTAGTGTCAATATGAATATTTGCCTTCGCTGATCCCCTGTCGGCTCCACCATAGCGGAACCCGCATGTTGTTTGTATCAATGCTTGCACCCATACGCCGCAAGGCCTCGTTGCAGTTGTTTTTGTTAGTAGCCACTGTAGTCGCGGGATAAGAGAAGCGTGTAGGGAATGTATAATCATTGTAAATAGTGCCATTACCGATGGGCAACTTCGGATAGCCCGTGCGGTGTATTTCGTGAAACGCTTCAAAGCCAACCATATAAAGTGCAACATATTTCTGATTGCCGATAAGCTCAAGTTTATCATTATGTTCATCCCATGATGTGAGCTCATTGTTCATCGCTTCAGCGCGATCCTTTTCATCCAATATGACTGGTAGGGCAAGCATATTGCTTATCTCACACCAGCGGTCAATCGAAGCCCCGAGGGCGGAGAGATAATATTCTTTGGCTTTATTCTCTCCGCCCGGAACCAATCCACGTATAGCGGCTTCAGAAAGGATAAACTGGACCTCGGCGTAATCCATGAACGTGGTAGGAGCTGTAGCCTGGAGATAGAGATCATAGTTGAAATAGGCTGTTCCGCGTCCTTGTACGAATGTCACGTCGGGAGTCCCGCCACTGATAGCACCGAGCCAGTTTCCATTCTCATTATATTCACTGCTGTTGTTTTTACGATACATGATACTGATACGAGGATCGGTAAACATGTCATCGCCGGCGTCATCTACAAAGACAAGAAGACTGCGCATGAGCCGTGTCATACGGTAGTAGTTAAGCGATGTATATTCTACGTTACGATCATAGAACGAGTTGACGTATGGTGCGTTTCCACTATAGAAAACCGTCGCATTGTCGTCGTTGGATGTGAATACAGGCCATTTTCCCGGATCATCAAGCATCTCGGTCATCTTTTTTCCTGCTTCCATCTCGGGACGGAAACTGACCCGGCAAAGAAGCCGTAATTTCAACGAATTGTTGAATTTCTGCCATTTCCTTATATCACCGCCATAAAGCCCGTCAAGAGCAGGATTACGGAACGTAAGTTTTCCTTCATTGCCGCAATAGATCTCGTTGGCTTTGTCAAGGCGTTCGATCAACTGTTCGAACACAGCTTTCTGTGTATCGAATGCCGGCTGGGTGTCAGTACCTCCGTTTCGCAGGTCAAAGGCCTCGGAATAAGGAATATCACCGAAGAGCGAGACCTGATTGGCTATATTCAATACCTCAAGAGTCATTGCGACCGCCCTACAGGCATTATCATCAAATCTTTCGGCAAGCTGATACATGTGACGGGCATTCAGAGCAAACCGGCCATAGGCGTTCCATGCAATCTGGAATTCATTGTCAGAAAATTTATATATATGGAATTGTCGTGCCGAGGTCGAAGTATAGGTGGTGTACTGTACCAGTTCGTTATGCCAGTATTGTCCGTACCGGTCATTCCATTGGGCCGGTTCGTAGATAAGATATTCCAGCATATTGTAAGGAGTGGCCATGCCTTCCACCATATTGTTAGGATTGGTGTTTATTTCCTCAAAGTCCATGGTGCAGCCAATTGTCAAAGAGCCAATGACTGCCGACAAGGAAAGGATATATATTTTAGATTTCAGTTTCATGATCAGTCGGTATTAAAAAGCAAGTTTAAGATTGACACCATATGTTCTGGTCATAGGAAAAGCCATTGCCTCGATACCACGATGTATATCGGTTCCGTTTAGAGAGCCGGTCTCCGGATCGTATTGTGGAAACTTCGTGATACAGAAAACATTGGTTGCATATGCTCCGATGCTTGCCGAACGTAGTATTTTGGTACGTGAACAGATACTTGCCGGCAGTTCATAGTCAAGACGTAGTTCCTTAAGTTTCAGGAAATCGGTCGAGAATGTATTTTCTTCGACATTATCACGTGTATATTTCCAGGAATAGTAGTATGTACGTGCACTCTCGGTTATAGTCTTGTTCTTTGTATAGGATACGGAGCCGTCTTTATTGGTGATTTCATTCACACCGTCTACCACAAGACCTCCGTAACGGCCTTCAAGCGTGTTTTTAAGCTTACCCTGATAGGCCAGCGACATGTGGGTTATGGAATAACAATGTCCGCCCACCTGAGCCGTAAACGCTGCCGACAGTGAGATGCCCTTGTAACGGAAACGTGTTGAAAGACCTGCTGTCCAGTCAGGATTGACGTTTCCGAAGTTTGTGGTAGGAGAATCATTCAAACGTGGATATCCATCGGTATTATTCACAAGAACCGCTCCCTCACAATTGATACGTTCACCGGTATTCTCATCAATATAATAAGCTCCCGCCGGTGCCCGTTTGTAGCCTTTGCCGTATATCTGGTGCATAGATTGTCCGACATATGAATATACATAAACCGTTGAACTTACGGTCGTACCCATATCTGTCTGTAACGGCTGGGAATTATCCCAACCTTCGTTCATACGTACCAGCTTATTCCAGTTGCGGGCCCAGTTCATATCTATAGTCCATGAGAAGTCGCGCAACTGTACAGGCTGTAAATGAAGTGATATCTCTATACCTCGGTTTCTGATCTCACCGGCATTTATCTTCAAGCTTGTCGCTCCAGCCATGATATCGGTCGTAGCCGAGACGATCTGATCGGTGGTAGATGAATTGTATACGGCAAGATCAAGTCCGATACGGTTCTGTAAGAAGCGGGCCTCGATTCCGGCTTCCCAGCTTTCCACATTCTCGGGGCGTATAAGACGGTTCATCAACGCGTCGTCAAGCCTGTATCCGCCTGTATAGTCAGTGACCGCATAGGCATTCTCAAGAGAATATGGAGTCGTGTCATTGCCCACATTGGCCCAGGACAATCTCAGTTTAAGGAGATCGATCCAGGTGGTCTTATCGGTTATCTTCATCATACGGTCGAGCAGTATCGAGGCACTGACTGACGGGTAGAAGAAACTCCAGTTGCCTCGAGCAAGTGTTGATGACCAGTCATTGCGTCCGGTGATATCAAGATAGTATGTGTCATCCCATGAAATGTTGACAAATCCGTAGAGAGAGTTTACTGCTTTACGTTGTCTTGTCTGGCTATGTACGGGAATATCGGTCGGTGGCGCATTGTTCACATTGTATACACCTTCGATATCAAGTTTCTTAAGTGTGATTTTCTGGTTGTAATAGTTGTAGTCCATGCGGTTGCCACCGAACGCCACGTTGAATCCAAGCCTCTTGTCCAACCACCGGTTGTTTACATATCGTAGAAGAAAGTCCATATTCACCTCAGTACGGCGTATGCTCTGCTCACGATAGAACCCCTCCTGATAGCCTACCGAATAATAGGGTTTCTGCTGGGTACGGAATTCATCATTCATATCCATACCGCCACGCAGGGCAAGCGTAAGTCCTTCGATCGGGAATTTTATATTCAATCCCACATTACCGAACACTCGGTTTTTACGCATTGAGTTGGTTTCTTCATAAAGCGTGCGGTAAGGATTGTAAGCGTTTACATTGGGAAATACAAGATTGTCTTTCGTTATCCAGTTCTCATAAGTGAACCTGCCTCCGAAATATTCATCGGCGTAATTCTTTATTGAACTTGTATTACGGCCCCACACGAGAGCATACAGGGGATTATTTGCCTGATATCCCGGAACAGGGAAATTATCTGATTCCTTATGGTAATAATTGACCTTGGCATTCAGGTTTATATATTTGTTAAGCTTCGAATTGACACTGACTGCAACAGTCTGGTTCTGATATCCTGTATTAGGCAGGATCCAGTCATTGTGGGTGTCGGTTATCGACAGTCGTCCGCTTGTCCCTTTACCGTTGTTTCCATTCACGGTCACTGTGTTACGATATGTTGTTCCGGTTTCAAAAAGTCCGGTATACCAGTCTTCCTGATAAACCCATGGAAGCGGGGTATATTTGTCGGTATTCCAGTCGCGGGATGCATATTGATAACGAAGAACATCGGGATTGAATTTCTCGCCCCATGCAAAACGCGAATAATAACGTCCGCTTGTCGCGATTCCGTCATAAGCCTGATTGGCATTTACTTTCCAGAAACAGTATGGTTTGGCACCCATGTCATTACCTGAGCCATATTCCTTCTGGAAGTCGGGAAAAAATCCGGCTTTCTCCCATGTCACCGATGAGTTTACCGTAACACCTATACCTTTTGTCTTACGGCCTGATTTGGTGGTTATGATGATAGCTCCGTTAGCTGCACGCGAGCCATATAGAGCCGTAGCCGCAGGACCCTTCAGCACCGACACCGATTCGACATCATCAGGATTTATATCGGCGGCATCATTGCCATAGTCTATGGGGGCGTCACTATTGGAATATGAACCACCTGATGCAGTTGCTGTCGCACCTGATGAAATAGGAACTCCATCAACGACAAACAAGGCTTCGTTAGCTCCGTAATTGAGTGATTGCTCGCCACGTAATGTCACACGAAGAGAACCGCTGGGGCCTGAATTGGATGACGACATATTAAGACCGGCAACCTTGCCGTTAATGGCATTAAGCCAGTTTCCCGAGACAGTACTGGTGAGCTGTTCATTATCGATCTTTGAAACCGAATAACCCAGTGATTTCTGTTCACGCGTTATACCGAGAGCCGTCACAACTACTTCATTCAGATTCACGGCACTGCTACTCATGACAATAGTCAAGGGATTTACATCGGTCACGGTTATCTCTTTGGGAGTATAGCCGATATAGTTTATAACGATCACTGGCTTTTGGCCTGTAGTCTTGAGTGAGAACTTTCCGTCGATATCGGTACTGACTCCGTTCTGTGTCCCTTTCTGTATCACGGTGGCACCACCTCAAAAAACGACTCGATTTTATCGGGTCGTTTTCTGTTAAGATGAATTTTAGATGTAATTCATT
>CAXHRO010000049.1:0-16519 GCA_964018905.1 uncultured Muribaculaceae bacterium | reverse complement strand
AAAAGCGTAACGAACGCTATTCCTGTCTATTCGCTACGCTTTTCTCAAATTTGCTATTCCGTTAGGTGTTTATTTTAATTTATCCGCCATACAATCGCCTCATGGCATCAGCCTAAGGTCGGATAGTGGAATATTGCGGGCCTTGACCTCAAGACCGGTGCCCGACAGGTGATAAAGCGATGGCACGGTCAGGACAGGATACAGAGCATCGGTCTCATCGGTAATCTCGGCCTTGACCACAAGCAATCTCCCTGACATTATCAGTGATTTCCAGCCGATGCCGTTGGCCAGTTCATCAAGCACAGCATGACAATCCTCACAATCAGGGTCGTAGAACACCAGAAGTATATCATGAGCCTTCCCTCTGAGCGAACCGAGGCTGTATGTATCCGTGCCGTCGAGCGACTTCACAATAATATCGGTGGCCATGGTGCCGGGAGCACATTTTGACAGATATTCAAACCGCGACACCAGTACTGAGCGGTAAGCCTTATCGACAGCAGGATGTGTAGACAAAGCATCCAAAACATTGAGATACGTGACCTCGTCACACAGTTCCGAATCAGTAGCGAACAGGTATCCGTCGGCCATGTCGGCATAGACAGGCACAAGAGACGCAGGAATGGAATGAATCATTGACACAATGGCCGAGTCCCTGCCATCAGACGAGCAATGAGGGAGCACGCTGAGAAAGTTGGCCCAGTCCTGCATCATGTTCCCCGACGAAGTCATCACCGGGTCATTCCAGTCCATGCCGTCATAAAAATGTAGTGCAATGTAGTCGGCACGATCAGCCGGCCGAGTAATTGTCGACGGGAGCTGAGGTAAAGGCAACTGCCCGTAAGCGTGTAAACCAACGAGCAGTAACAACATTATTATCAGGCTTCTCCTGTTCATATTCGGAATCACTACTTGCGGCGACGCACCGAGCGCACAGCCGAACCGGTTGACTTGGACTGCTTCGGAGCACTGTTCTCCTTGACCTTAGGCTCGCCACGTTTGCGACCACGGGTCGAAGTGCGACGCTTTGGCTCCTTCTTGACCTTCTCAGCGCCGTCATTGCCTCCGAGCGAATCCATCCGAGCCTCACGTGCAGCTTCGAGTTCCTCACGTGTAGGCACCCACAGATGCTTGTCATATGAGTCAAGACGAGCCTGAATACTGTCCTGCGCCCTCTTACGGTCATCCGGATCGGGATATAGTTGCATCATCGACTTATTGGCAAGATTACGTGTCTTGTAGATCTCGCCGTCGTACATATTCATGGCAAAGAAGTCATCGTATGTAAAACGTGTCAGATTATTGTCATCATCCACAAATATATCCTGCTGGGCAAGCCATGGACGCAGAGACTCCAGCCTGACCCAAAACATAGGGTATCTAACCGTCTCGAGACCGAAGTCGCCCGAACGGTGCACTACAGGACACACTGCATCCACCTTAACATCCATACGGTTGGAACGAGAGTCAAACTCCCAACGTTCGATTATATAATATGACAGCACCTCGTAAGCAGGCAGATCCTCAGGAGCTATCGTATACCGCGGCTTCTTCTCGGTCGAGCCCTTGGCCTGGGTATAAGGTATGTGAAAACGCTCAAGCATCTCACCCACATTAAGACGCGAACGGTCGGTAAAATCTTCGCGTCCGTCAAGATACTCATAGGCCGGTATGCGCCCATCGGCCACAAGTTTCATGATAATGCGTATCAGACTCTCCTCTCCGTCGGCAGGCTCCTCGGGATAATACAGGGCCTGGTTGGCCGGATTCTCAAGGTCGAGCGTACGATAGATAACACGCATCCACTGCAAGTCGGCATCCGACCCGTCATGCTCTTCATAGAAAGCCTTCATGCGCTGGGTGACACCATTCTCACCCGACCCGGCCTCATCGGCTTTGTCACGCGATCCACGCCTTATGCCTGTGCTCTGGGACTGTGACGACTGGGCCATGACAGGAGCCGTGACGCCAGCAATGACAGCCAGCAATGTGAACGAGCGTAATATCTTTATGAGTTTCATTATATTATCAATATTGTAGTTACTGTTTTACTTCACGATAACCTCGATAGGTGTGAGGGTACGGGTAAGGCCGTCGGGACCCGACGCCTTGACAGCCGATATATAGAACCGCTGTCCCGGACGCATCCTGGCAAAGCGGTCAAGCTGACGCTGTGAAAACGCCGCTCCATTGCTTCGCTCGATCGAGGCATTTCCCATCGAATCGAAGAAGACCGTCTCGAACGACTGGACATTAAAGGCGATATCAAGCAATTCGTCATCAATAGCAGCCTCTATGCCAGGCGACTGACGCAAGGTACCCTTTGCTATTCCACCCGATCCGCTACGATAGCGCACACGGTTGCCCTGGCCATCGGTATAGACTATGAATGGTGTGGGATCAGGCAACTTACGTACACGAAACGATGTGCGCGACATGTCCATCCGACGGCCGTCCATCTCGGCATTGACCGTGATCACAGCCTCCTGTCCCACCGACGAAGGACGTGCCACCCAGGCATCCCCCCGACGGGTGAGAGTGCCGTTGGTCATCGAGGCCGACACGCTGGCATTAGCCACACCCGGCACCGAGATGCTTATGGGATTGTCTATGCCGGCATACAGTACATTCATCATCGTAGCCGACACAGTGGCGGTAGGCTCGATGACAGTATAGCTTGACGTGAAATCATGTCGTGTGACCGTACCGTCGCCATGAGGCACCTCAAGATATCCCGTATAGTCATATTTTCCCGATGTTCCAGCTACAGTCTCATAAACACCGCGGTCGTCGGCAAGCAGAGTGCCGTTGACATAGATGGCCGGTCGCTGGGTCGTGTCCACAGCAGCCAGGACTATATTGGCCTGGTAACGACCTCCTCTCATCACAAAGCGTGACTGCGGTATCACAAAGGCGTTGAGCTCGTTGACACGCACATCTCCGGCATCCACATTGGCAAGCAAAGTTGCGAGAGTCTCACCCTCGGCATACTTTATGTCATTCTGGAGTTTGGTGAGAAGAGTGACGGCCGCTACAACCGGCTGATTGTCAAACTTAAGTTCCTCCCAGCTCGACTTGGCGAGTTCACCGGGAGAAAGCACCGGCCCGGTCGACAATGCGGCTTCTACATTGACACGCCTTTCAGGATCGCTTATTATCGAGGCGATGTATTCCCGATACGAGTCTATATCATGCCTAAGAGCCTCTCCGCGACGGTTGGCAGGATTGAGCATGACGACCGCGGCGGCCTCGAGGTCGTCGCGGTTGACAATATCATGTATATCGGCATCGTCACCGTCAGCCCTGGTCACTATCATGAGTTTGAGCGAGTCGACTGTACGGTAAAGTATATCGGTAAAGTGACGCACCTCAGCGGCCTTCTCATACCATCGCAGACCCTTATCGGGGTTCTGTTCGCTGAACTCCTTCAGCCGTGCCATGATGGCGGCGTTACGCTGCTCCACATTATCGTTGGTGCGGGTGAGTCCGGCCTCCACCTGGGTGAATCCGTTAAGCACATCGCTCGACACGTTCAGAGCCAGCATGGCAGTGAGGACGATATACATTAGGTTTATCATCTTCTGCCTGGGTGATAGCCTGTTGCTATTGGCTGCCATGACGTGTTCAGTTCAATGGGTTATTTGACCGGTCATCACTCGGCTCCCTGTCATCGGCCATTGCCGATGACGTCTGAGCCGGAGACGCCATACCTGGATACATATTGACTGTCATGGCCAGGAGCATCTTCTCGTAGACCTGGTTGAGACGGCGCATGTTACCGGCCATCTTCTCGGTCTCCTCACAGTAACGGGCACTGTTGCCCGCAGTGGTCATGTACATGTCGCTTATCTCCTTGATACCGCGGTTCACACGGTCAATGGCATCAAGCTGGCTCGAGACACTCTTGAGCTGTATCTCATATATTGTATTCAGACCCTGAATATTGCGGTTGAGAGCCTGCATCTGCTCGACATAGCCGGCCGAGTTGGCAGAGATGCTGTCGGAATTATCGGTAATCGAACGGTATGACTCGAGCAGAGTGGCCGACACGTCGTTGAGCCGGTGTGTAAGATCGCGAAGTCTTTGCATCTCGTCGGATATCGACTGCATCTCATCAGCAAGACCGGCCGAAGGCATGACCATACCGGCCACATCAGAGGCAGCGGCCGTCCCGCTATCCGGCACAACCTTGCCACCGTCTCCGGTTATCACGACCGTAGTACCACCGGACACATTACCGCCGGCCTGACAAGCTACGCGGGGTTTATCATCCGTATCCCCGTCATACTCCAGAGCCGGATAAACCTTCTCCCACTTATACTCGCGAGGAGGACGGTCAAAGGCGGTAAGTATGAACATGAGTACTTCGGTGCCCATACCTATAGACAACAACATATTACCACCCGGGAGGTGAAGTATCTTGAAAAGCGCACCCCATATCACGATGGCGGCACCTATACTGTAGGCAAAGTTAAAGAAACGCTGTCCACCCTCGCTGGAGATGAAACGGCTTATGACGTTACGGTATTGCTTGATTTTTCCCATTTCAATGGCGTGTGGTTACTTGTTCCTGGTATTTATTTTCTGTCCACGGGCGAAGCCTATCTGACTGCGCACACAACGAAATCCTATATACGAGCGTTGCTCGTTCTGATACTCCCACATACGCATATCACTGCGTATGTTGTGGGCCACATCTTTCCATGAGCCGCCACGCACGATCTTGCGTTTCATCCTGTATGGATCCTCGAGAGCCGCGTCATAGCGGTATTCGGGGTTGAGATCGGATGTAAGGCGGCTCACACTCTCGGTGAAAGCCGTCGACGTCCACTCACTCACATTGCCGGCCATGTCATATAGACCGAAGTCATTGGGAGCATAAGTGCCAACTCTTGAAGTAATGAGATGGCCGTCCTTTACATAGTTGCCATCGTTAGGCTTGAAGTTGGCATAGAAACAACCCCGGTCCTCGCTCATGGGAAGATCTCCATCCCACGGATATTTGTTCTCGTTGACACCGGCACGGGCGGCGAACTCCCACTCGGCCTCGGTAGGGAGACGGTAGGGCTCGATATATACTCCGTCACGGCCCAGCGAACGACGCAGGTATTCGGTACGCCAGTTGCAGAACGCGTTGGCCTGCTCCCAGCTCACACCTACCACAGGATACTCATTATAGCCGCCGTTGGAAAAATACAACCTTACATACGGCTCGTTATAGGCATTCTCGAAGTCATTAACCCATGCAGTCGTATCGGGGTATACATTTACGATATAGGTATTGACGAAGTCAAAGTCTCCGGTGAGTCCACGTGTGACCGTCTGGCGTATTATCTCACCCTCGTCGTTGATATACGCGGTATCCTTGGATATCATCGGGACATCGGTAGGCACAGGACGGTCGGTGTTATACTCGCGACGGCGCGGATTCAGGCGGTTACGGCGCTTGGCGGCCTCGGTGTGATTGTAGGTCTCATATCTATAGTTGAGCTGCTCGGGATCGAGTTCACGCTGGCCGGTGATCGGGTTGGTGCGGTAAAGACTCTCTATAGCCCGCTGCTCATCCTCATTGGCATTACGCCACGGGATAGCCTTGTTCCAGTTTAGATACGGTTTCACCGGATTGCCGTCGCGATCCTCCTCGATCTTGAACTCCTCGTTGCCGCCATAAGCAGGATCGGCAAGCCTTTCACGTATGATGGAATCACGCACCCAGAAAACAAACTGCTTGTATTTTGAATTCGTTATCTCTGTCTCGTCCATCCAAAAGGCATCGACCGACATTCCCTTGGGATTGGCCTTGATATGCCACAGCGAGTCATCTTCACGCGGCCCCATCTCCAGGGATCCCCGCGAGACGAGAACCATACCGTAGGGAGTAGGCTCGGTCCATGTGCCGGCACTAACACCGGTGACCTCGCCACCAGCCTGGCTACGGGAGCCGACAGCACACGAAGCGACTGTCATGGTCACCGCCGCCAAGGCAAAATATATGTAAGTTTTTCTCATAGCTTGAGGTTACATTATGCGTATACTCTTGTGTTTATTCCTGTTCTTGTCGCTCAGATCGAGTTTAAGGCTGTACCCGGCGATTATCTCATGGCTGCCGCTTGAGGCCTTGGCTATGGCCGATGTCGGATAATCATAGCTGTAGCCTATATAGAACCCCTTTAACTCGGCGGCGAGTATCAGAGACAAGGCGTCCTTGTAGCGATATCCCACACCGGCGGAAAGGAAGCGGTTGTACCGCACACGTGCGGTCACCTCGGCCGTCGTGAAGTTGAAATCGCTCTTGACCAACAACGACGGTATCACTTCTAATAACGTGTTTTTTACGGCAATATTGCTTCCAGCCATAAAATAAGCGGAACGTCCCACCTTGAACTCATAGTTATTCTCGACACCCCCTTCGCCTGTCTCAGAGTTGAACGAGACCGTCGGACTGTTGAGATGGTTCACCGAGATACCGGCCCAGAACCACCGATGGGTATAATAGGCACCGAGACTAAGGTCGAGCGCGTTGCCGCGGATATCGGTAGTAGGTATGGCATCGTCGCTACCCTGGTGATAGTCGTCACCGTCAGGAAGAAACACCTCCGATCCCTTAAAACTCTGATCGACAAATCCAACCCCGAGTCCAACGCTCAAACGTCCTTTGAACAATGGCTGATGATAGGCAACACGGGTTCCGAGATTCATCGACCGATAAAGTCCCATACTACCTTGATTGAGCACCAAGCCTACAGCCCATCGCCGCCCCATAAGTTTCAGCGGCATATCGGCAGTAGCGACAAAACTGCGTGGAGCATTGTCGATCCCCACCCACTGCATACGCATACCTCCGCGTATTCTCAGCAGATCGGTGGTGCCGATGGCTCCGGCATTGTAATAGGCCGGCACCTCATAGTACTGGGTGAACTGCGCGTCACTCTGCGCGTGAACAACGGATACCCCGGCCCACATCATGGCTACAAGAACAGACGCCAGGACCAGACTATGTTGTATGTTAATTATCGATCTCACGGTTACCGTTTTTATTCAAAATAAAACGTAAGCACCACCATCTGGCTGGTGGCACGCTTCAGCGACTGCGTGATCTTCATCATCCCCGGATCATCCACCAGGTCGGGCCGATCCTTCTGCAACACATTACCAAGGCCAAAGCAGAATTTTATCTCAGGATTAAACTTAAAATACGGCAGATAGAAGTCACAGCCAAAACCCACCTCCAGATAGACATCGCCCGACTTGAGTTTGAGATAGTCGGTACGCTTCTTGGCCACATCGATAACAGGCATGACTCCACCCACGAGGTATGGGCGACAGTTGCGGTAACGCTGTGACGAGAACTTGATGTCGACCGGCATAACAATGAATGTCGACTTGATGTTCTGCTTTATCACCGGTGTCTCGCTACCTGATGTATTTATCATAGTTATCTCACGGTTTCCGAAGTAAAGCCCGGGGGTGAAACGAAGTGAGAAATACCTGTTAAGCCTCAGATCCACAAGGCCATTTACACAGAAACCCGGCGAGAACGCAGGTTGCTCCATAAACCACGCCTCGCCATTCTCGGTGACAAACCCGCTGTGGGCGAATGTAATATCCTGGGTGTGCAACCCCACCGAGAATCCCAGGTGCCATGGACGCAGATCGGCATACGGCCGATTCTCCAGCTTGTCATTGAGTCGGCCGGCGCTGGCCGTGATGGCCATGAAAGACAGCAGTATGAACAGTATGGATTTAACAAGTTTCATCACATAGATAACGGGTAGCGCGCACGATTATTGCAACGATACGATCCAAAACAGCCACCCGGGATCATACCCGTGACACAAAATCGAGGAACGCCGGCATCCATGCGGCGGCCTCGATGGTTGTAAGAGATACGTTGACACCAAACCCGTGACCACCGGTCTTATAGCGGTGATAATCCATACGTGCTCCCGCCGACAACATCGCATCGACAAGTATCCGCGAGTTTCCGGGATCCACAACCCTGTCATCATCACAGCTCACAAGAAACAACGGCGGCATATCGGGACTGACATTCAACTCGGCCGACAATTCGCGGCGCAACCTATAATGGTGGCCGTTAAAATCGCCCATAAGACCACGACGGGACCTTTTATGGACACATCGGTCAACAAAAGAGACTACAGGATAAACGGCCCCGACAAAACATGGAGACAGATCGCGGGAGGTCATTATACCGACTTCGGCAAGCAGATCCCGGCCATTCTTCTCGGCCGACATCAGCGCCATATGCCCACCTGCCGAGAAACCGAGAACGCCCACACGATCCCTGTCGATGCCCCAACAGGCCGCATTGGCTTTAACATACTCCAGCGCCATAAACACATCCTGCATGGAACGCATTGAACGGGCGACATGTCCGCGAAGTCTGAAACGAGTCATGAACGCCGGCACACCGGCTGTACGATACTCAAGCAGGAATGCCGTAATACCGTTTGACTGAAGCCATTCGGCCACCATCCGACCCTCATTGACACGGTCAAGCCAAAAGTAGCTTCCGCCAGGACACACTATACATGACGTACCGTCACCACCCGTGGCCTGAAAGGCCGTCAGACGGGCCTTCCCCACTACCGAAGTACCCTGCCACAGATTGATCGTAGTATGTAGAGAATCAGTTTTCATAGTTCAAAGGCGCAAATATAACAAAAAATAAATACCTTTGTAATCTCTAAAAACACAAATTATGCTGAACTTCATAACCTGGGAAGCCGATCCGCGGCTAATCGACTCATTTGTGACAATAAGGTGGTACGGACTCATGTTCGCCATCGGATTCCTGATCGGATATAAGATCGTAGAACGTATCTTCAAGCACGAAGGCGCGCCAGAGCGATGGCTCGGCACCCTGTTACTATGGGTAATCGCCGGCACTGTGATTGGCGCCAGACTCGGACACGTATTCTTCTATGAATGGGACATCTACAGCCAGAATCCCATCCGTATCCTGTACATATGGGAAGGAGGACTCGCAAGCCACGGCGGCACTATCGGCGTAATACTCGGTGTGCTTTGCTTCTCATGGATAACCGCCAGGAGATCCCCACTGTGGACATTCGACCGGCTGGTGATACCTATAGCCATGGTTGGCGCGCTCATACGTCTTGGCAATCTCATGAACCATGAGATATACGGCCACGTGACCGACGTGCCCTGGGGATTCCGCTTCATCGACAATATAAACGCATGGATGGCCGGAGCTCCGGCTATATATACCGACCCGTCCCATCCCACCCAGCTATATGAAGCAGCATGGTACATCGCACTATTCGCACTACTCATGTGGATGTACTGGAAACGCAACGCCGAGGCCCGGCCGGGTCTCATATTCGGAGTATTCCTCACACTGCTGTTTACCGGACGCTTCATCATCGAATACATGAAGAATGTCCAGGTAGGATTTGAGGAAGACATGATAGCCCGCTGGGGTATAAACATGGGTCAGGCCCTAAGCTTGCCGTTCATCCTCATAGGTATATTCTTCGTTGTGAGGGCACTACGCAGGCCGGTTGTAGAGCTGGAATTTCCCAACCGTTTTCCCGACGAGGAAAAAAAACGGTAATTATCAAAGATTAAGACCCCTTAACGAAACATTTTCCCCGGGGCGTGTTTTAGAGTAAAATACTAACCTCTAAAATATACCCCGATTATGAAAAACGACATCGATTATCAGAACAGGCTTCCAGAACACCAGGAACCACGGATGATAGCAGAGCACGACTCGGCCTATATAGCCGCGGAAGCCGGCGCAAAAACAGCCGCCACGAGACGTGCCATACGTCGTCATCGCCATCACAGCAACTGGCTGTTATGGGGCGCGCTTGCTTTTTTGGCCATCGTAGCCCTCATTGGATCGGTATACTGGTATTCGGGATATGGACGCCACATGGGCAACAATGTCGACATGTATGGGTCAAACAATGTCGGCAACGTGATTCTCACTGAAGAATATGCCGCCTATATCCCGGCGACCGGCTCACCTGCAACACAGGCCACAGCCCGGTCACAGACAGCCGCCACCTCACCCTCCGGTACCGGCAACCAGACCTTGACCCGGAGCGACAGCCCAGCACCCGGTACTTCGACTATGGTAAATGACATCGTGTACATCTTCCCTGTCAACAGCACAGCCATAACAAGTAATTCGACTCTTGACCGACTCGCACAGCAAGTGGCCGCCAGCGGTGACATCGTCACCATCATAGCCTATACCGATAAAAGCGGAGACAAGGACTACAACCAGCGGCTAAGCGAGAAACGGGCCAGAAGCATAGGCGACTACCTGGTATCCCACGGTGTCAAAGCCAGCAAGATCAAAGCCATAGGCAAGGGGGAATCCGACAAATACGACAATCCCGCACTTGACCGCCGCGCTGAGATCCATGTAACTCACAGTTGATTTTTCCACATTAAAAGCAATCATACTCCAAGAACCGGTTCGACAATATATAATCCCCCCCCGATGGTGTGTCAAGAAGCAACTCACGCGATTTTTTTGACACACCATCATCATGCCCCCATGACTCGAATTCATTCCTGTTCAACCCTGCCTGTCATTATACTCCATTGGGTACCGCGGCACCGCGCCAAGCATGACGACTCTTAACAGTATTACGTAATGAGATTATGGCTTATGGCGAATTATTCGTACATTTGTGGCAATCAATAAAACCATTCTATGAAAAAGATTGCAATGATTACAGGCGCGACGTCGGGAATCGGCGAAGCCTGTGCCCGAGCCTTTTCCAAGGCCGGATTTCATGTCATCATTACCGGACGGAACAACCGGAGGCTTGAAGAACTTAGCCGAGAACTACAAATGAACCATGGCCAGGACTGCGTGATGACGCTATGCTTTGACGTCTGCGATGCCGATGCCTGCGCCAGTGCAGTAGAATCACTTCCTGACGAATGGAGAGAAATCGACATTCTGGTCAACAACGCCGGGCTAGCTCTCGGACTCGAGCCTGAATACGAGGGCAATACATCCGACTGGTCAACCATGATCGACACCAATATCAAGGGATTGCTCAACATGACGCGCATCATTGTCCCGGCGATGGTACAACGCGATCGCGGGCATGTCATCAACATGGGTAGCGTAGCAGGAGATGCCGCCTATGCCGGAGGCAATGTATACTGCGCCACTAAATCGGCCGTAAAGGCCATCACCGACGGCCTGCGCATCGATGTGGCCCACACCTCTGTACGCGTGACTCTGATAAAACCGGGACTGGTAGAGACCAATTTCAGCCGTGTACGCTTCCATGGAGACAACGAACGCGCCGACAAGGTATACCGCGGCATCACACCACTCACCGGCGACGACATCGCCGACACCGTGCTTTACGCCGCCCAGGCTCCGGCCCATGTTCAGATAGCCGAAGTGCTTGTACTGGCGACCCACCAGGCCAACGGATCAATAATCCATCGCAAGTGAATCCGCACCGGGCGATGGTAGTCAATCAGTAGCTGTCTTGTCGGCTGTCTGCGACACATGCCCGAGATAGCCGCCATGATGACGCTTGGCATACTCGGCACGTGTGAATCCGGTAGCCTTCGTAACATTGACCACCAGGACATCCCCTATAACGGTCATCATTGTCGTAGAGGTGGTAGGTGTAAGCCCCAGCGGGCATACCTCGGGCGCGCCGCCGGTATACAACAGAACATCGGCCTGCTCGGCCAACGGACTCGTGGCATTGCCCGTAATCCCGATTATCGGAATGCCGGGATACAGATTATGGGCAAGAGTTATAAGCTCCATGATCTCGCGCGTCTTGCCCGAGTTGGAGATAAGAAGCAGGACATCATTGGGTTGTAGCACCCCGAGATCGCCATGCTGCGACTCACTCGGGTGAAGGTTTACTGCCGGAGTGCCGGTAGAGCAGAATGTAGTGGCTATATTCATCGCTATCTGGCCGGCCTTGCCCATGCCCGACGTCACAAGCTTGCCGCCGCGGCGATGTATATGCTCGACGATTATACCGACCGCACGGTCATAGGCATCACTCACTGGTATGTTAAGTATCGCGCGACTCTCGGCCTCGAGAATACTGCGCATGGTTTCCTGAATATTACTCATTGTCGGTGATCTTGATACACAAAGATAGTGCAAAAATACATAACTTTGCACAGTCATAACCATTTTTTTAGAGCCGGAGCGACAAAACCCGGCAATAATACAATGAAGAAAAGTTTCCTCGCCACACTCAACACAATGATACACACCCGCACTGGCGCGCTGGTGTGGAACCTGCTTCTCGCCCTTGTCATTCTCACATTATCAAGGGGTGTATTCATCGTCTGGAACTGGAACCGCTACGAAGGATATGTCGACGGCACCCTGATGGCATCTATCTTCAAAGGCGGACTGAGATTCGACCTGGCCACATTGTTCTATATCAATGCCCTCTGGGCAATATTGTTTATCATTCCTGTCAGCCTCAAGGTCAAGACATACGGTACGATACTGCGCGTCATGTATATCCTGTTCAACGGCATCGCACTGCTTGCCAACCTATGCGACACGATATATGTATCGTTTAGCGGGCGCCGCACGACTGCAACTCTGCTTGACGAGTTCTCCCACGAGGGAAATATTGCCACGATCATAGGCAACGAACTTATACACAGCTGGATTCTTGTATTGCTATTCATCGTCATGATATGGGCGGCATGGCGGCTGTACCTGCGTCCGACGATCGAATCGGGTGGCTGGCGCACATGGATCGCAAGCCTCTCGACACTTGCTTTGCTGGCATTGTGTGCCATAGGATCCATACGCGGCGGTATCGACCGCACTACACGCCCCATCACACTGAGCAATGCCAACGAGTATGTCAACCGCCCCATCGAAGCCGCCGCAGTACTTAACACACCGTTCTCGATAATACGCTCCATAGGTAAGCCGGTATTCACCCCGCCCGACTACATGCCCGCCGAGGAAGCGGCACGACTGTTCCCGATAATACACCACCCCGGTGACAATATAGGGGAGTTCAAGCCTATGAATGTGGTAGTGCTGATTGTCGAGAGCTTCTCCCGCGGATACATCGGCGCCCTTAACCGCGAACTCAATGACAGTACCTACCAAGGATACACCCCGTATGTAGACAGCCTAATAGAGCGTTCGCTCACATACCGCCACTCCTACGCCAACGGTATGAAGAGCATTGACGGCATGCCATCGGTACTATCGTCAATACCCATGATGCAGGAACCCTTCTTTCTCACACCGGCGGCACTCAACGATGTAGGCTCTCTGGCATCCTACCTCGGGGAAAAAGGCTATGACTCTGCTTTCTTCCACGGCGCGCCCAACGGCAGCATGGGATTCGAGGCATTTGCACGTCACGTAGGCTTCAAGCGCTACGTGGGCATGGACGAGTACTGCAAGTCTCCACGTCACAACGGCATGAAAGACTTCGACGGCTCATGGGCCATCTGGGACGAGCCGTTCCTGCAGTTCTATGCCGAGGAACTCACCGGGATGCAGGAACCGTTCATAGCCGGCGTGTTCACAGCCAGCTCTCACCACCCGTTCAAACTCCCGGCGGAGTATGTCGACTCATTTCCCGAAGACCCCATACACCCGCTGTTAAAATGCATCCGCTACACCGATATGGCGATCGGCCGATTCTTTGAGACCGCCTCACAGCAACCCTGGTATGACAACACGCTGTTTGTACTGACGAGCGACCACTCCATGTATCCGCCCGCACCCGAACTCGCCACCGATCTTGAGATCTATGCCTCGCCCGTGATCTTCCATGCTCCGGCCGACAGCACCCTGTGCGGCATAGACTATGAGCGCATCGCCCAGCAGATCGACATAATGCCCACTGTGCTCAACTATCTCAACTACGACCTTGACTACACTGCCTTCGGTATCGACCTATTCAACACACCGGCAGGAAAGACATGGGCCTTCAGCTACAACAACGGTATGTATCAGTATACCCGCGACGGACTGTTCATGCAGTTTGACGGCGAGAACATAAAGAGCGTCTACGACCTTGAAAGCGACCCTCTGCTACAGTACAACATCGCCGACGGCATCGATCCCACAAGGATATCGGACATGGAACGCGACCTCAAAGCATTCATCCAACAATACTGTACAGCCATGAGCGGCGACTCATTGATGCCCAGCCGAAAAAATTTATAAGAGCCGGTCACGGCTTATTGCTTATTACAATTTAAATACCTATCTTTGTGCGATTGTTGTCAGCGCCGCCAGGCGGTACCAATCCGGCACCATACATGTAAAAATAAACAAATCAAAACAATAACTATCTAAATGTCAGCATTAGAACAAATCCGCAAAAGACCCGGACTTATCATTTCAATCTTAGGTCTTGCTCTCGTACTGTTCATATTCACTGCGATCAGTAACCCCGAGAAACTCTTCAGCGACCCTTCGACAATCGCCAAGGTAAACGGTCAGAAGATAGACCACAGCGATTTCCAAAGACGACAAGAGGAAATACGTCGCCAATACGAGAGTCGCGGACTAAAAAATATTGATAATGCCATGCTCCAGGAGCAGGCCATGCAGTCGCTCATCGAGGAGAGCCTGATGAACGCCGAGCTCGAAAAACTCGGTATCACCGTCACCGGAGAGGAACTGGGCAAGGCCATGCTCGGAGACAACATCCCCATGGCAGTACAGCAACTCTACTGGCAGCGCCAGCAGGCCGGTCTACCATCTGGACGCCAGCTCCATGATATGGCAACCAATCCCGGCCAGTACCAGCTCGACGCCGAGACAGCACAGCAGTTAAAGCAGGAATGGATGGATCTGGAGAAGAGCGTGAGCGAGATGCTCAGACAGCAGAAATTCCAGACCCTCGTGCTCGGCACCCTTCCCGTCAACGATCTTGACGCCATGGCCCAGTATGAGGACAACAACAATTCGACCGAAGTACGATTCGCAAAGGTAGACGCCTCGAGCATACCGGACAGCGACATCGAAGTAAACGACAACGATCTCAAGAAACAGTATGACCAGGACAAGGCCCTATACACCCTTGACGACGACACATACAATCTCAGCTACATTATCGCCGAGGTAACGCCCAGCGACGAGGACCGTCTCGAAGCCACACAGGCTGTGGAGAATGCCCTGATGGAACTGCGCTCGACTCCTGGGACCGATGCCGTATCGACCAACAACAAGTTTGTCATCAACCGCTACAACACCATTGCCAAGTACCTCCCCGCCAACCTCAAGGACAAGCTTGAATCACTGGCCCAGGACAGCGTACAGCAGATCAGCTTCTATGACAACAAGTACACGCTGGCCAAGTTTATAGGCACAAGCCAGATGACCGACTCAATCACATTCGACATGATAGCACTCGCCGAGAATGCCAATGCCGACTCAATCATTGGACTTCTTAACAATGGCAGCACTCTGAGCGACCTCGCCGAGGGCACCGTACTGCAGTCACAGCTTGACCAGCGCGCCTCAATGCTCAACGGCAACGCACAGATAGCCATGGTATTCGGCCAGGCCGAGACCGGCAAATACTTCAACGCACCCGATCTTACCGGCACCAACAGCGTTCTCTTCCGTCTCGCCAGAAAAGACGCTCCTGAGACCGCCTACAACATCGCCGAGATCACCTATCAGCTCGACCCCTCTACCACAACAATCAATGACATACAGTCCAAGCTTCGCGCATATGTGACAAACAACAACGACGCCAAATCGTTTGTAGAAAATGCCGTAGGTGCCGGATACACCGCACTCCCCGCCTCTGTCACCAAGAGCTCAATGTCGGTTGCCGGTGTTCCTGACACACGCGCGCTTGCCAAATGGGCTGTCGATGCAGAAAAAGGCCAGGTATCTGAGGTGTATAGCGATGATGACAAGACATTGTTCATCGCCGGAGCCCTCACTGCCAAGTACGACAAGGGCTTCACACCGCTGTCCGATTCGCAGGTTAACGCGCAGACACGCGCCAAGGTAGTACGCGCCAAGAAGATCGAAAAGCTCCTGGACAAGTACAATGGCAAAGGCAACAGCGTTGACAGTTATTCACAGGCTATGAACGTAAAGGTTGACACAACGACAGTAAGCTTCGGACAGAACTATGCCCGCGGATTCATGCCCGGCGACGGAAAGCTCATAGCCATCGCTACCGAGGCTGAAGCAGGCAAGACCGTAGGTCCCGAAGCCACTGACTACTCGGTTGTCGTACTTGAGGTCATAAACAAGAACAAGCCCGGTCGCGAGTTTGACGAGGTAAACGATGCCACCTACTTCCAGCAGACCATGGGAGCACAGGTATTGCTTCGCAACTTCTCTCAAATACTCCGTGCCAATGCCGATGTAGACAATAAGATCCAGAACTTCTTCCGCAACTGATCCTATCGCTACAACAAAATAGTCTAAGACCGAGAGGCTGTGTCAAAATAGGCGTAGCCTATTTTCATAACCTGTTGTAAAACATAAAACAAAGCCCTGACTTTCGCA
>CAXHRO010000048.1:0-18025 GCA_964018905.1 uncultured Muribaculaceae bacterium | reverse complement strand
ACAAGAATATATCTTTCCCTGAAAGCGCATACGTCAACGGTATTCTTGATATGGATGCGGTGGTTCAGCTCACAATCACTTGGAGTGTGCCGTATTTTGCAGTACGGCACACTCGGTATCATTAGTAGCCTAAGGTGGTGTTGTATTTTTGGAGGGCGATTCTTTTGCCTCGGTTTTCTTCTTTCTTTTGTAGGCATATAGGTAGGTATGGGGCAGGTGAAAAGATATACAGTCTCGACATGAAAACGGTACAAACTTATTAGCAGTCTGTATTGTTCAGATAATCAAAAGCAGGTTTAAAAAAAGATCTGTCTACACAAGAATCCATCACGACAATGAACAACAGAACAAACATAGAATCATTGATCAGGACCGGCAGGCAGGAATCGGTCAACATATTGTACTTTGTTTTGCATCTACTTATGCTGGCACTCTCGGTATTTCTGATAATAAGCATCTCTATCGACACATTCAAAGGCGAATACTTCTACGGTCAGCCACGATTCATGAGGACTCAACTATGGATATGTGTGGTTTTTCTTGCCGACTTTTTTATAGAACTGATATTTTCCCACAACAAGTGGCGCTATCTTGCCACACACTTTGTTTTTCTCCTTGTTTCAATACCGTATCTACAGATAATCCACTATTTCGGTTGGACATTCTCCGATAACATATCGTATCTTATCCAGTTTATACCTCTTGTGAGAGGCGGATATGCAATGGCCATCATTGTTGGATGGTTTGCATACAACAAGGCGACAGGATTGTTTGTCACATATCTTGTGACGTTGATGGCTACAGTCTATTTTGCAAGCCTTGTGTTCTTTATGTTCGAGCATTCGGTCAATACATCAGTCTCTGATTATAGTGATGCGCTATGGTGGGCTGTGATGGATGTCACCACGGTAGGATGTGACATAAATGCTGTCACTCCGGTGGGACGGATTCTATCGGCTTTGCTTGCAGCGCTTGGCATGATGATGTTCCCGATATTCACAGTATATATCACATCGCTTATAATGACCAATCGTACGGCTGTCATAAACCAGATGGCCAGCCATAATATTGTATCAAAGGTTTTTGAATCAGGCGACAATGACACAAACGGATGAATGCATATGTGTGTGTAAATCTGTCATGTCTAAAATTTGGTAGTAACAGCTATTAGAGTTATCTTTGTACTCGCAAAAGACACAATCAATGAGCGACAGCAAGAATACAACCGGACTTGTAGCGGCATTCAACTCGTATCTCAAAGAGCACAAGCTTAGAGAGACATATGAGAGGAAGGTCGTGGTTCGGGCTTTGTCGCAGTGTCACGGACACTTTGATACAGAGTCGCTTGCAAAGACCATAAGCTCGGATGGCGAACGTGTAAGCAAAGCCACCTTATATAATACAATCGCATTGCTTGTAAAGGCAGGTCTTGTAAGACGTCAACAATTTGCCGACGGTCAATATATATATGAATGCACTCTACGTATGCCGTCGGGCAATCAGTCATATCTCATATGCAATGAGTGTGGAAAAATCACCGATCTGCGTAGTACGACTATAACTAAAGTGCTTGACGCGATGAAATTCGGTTCATTCTCACCCGAATACATATCAATGTCGGTATACGGCACATGTGCCGGTTGCTCCCGACGCATCAGGCGTGAGGCATCCGGAAAAAATAAAAAGTGATATACGATTGAATAAACAGTTAATAAACAAAATAATACATTCATTATCATGACAAAGGTTGATGTACTGTTAGGATTACAATGGGGTGATGAGGGCAAAGGCAAGGTTGTCGATGTTCTCACTCCCGCCTATGATATCGTGGCCAGATTCCAGGGGGGACCGAACGCCGGACATACACTTGAGTTTGACGGCAAAAAATATGTTCTGCGTTCAATACCCTCAGGCATATTCCAAAAGGGACAAATCAATATCATTGGCAACGGTGTAGTCCTTGACCCGATATTGTTCAAGGAAGAAGCAGAGGCTCTTGAGGCCAGCGGGATTCCCTTGAAGCAGATTTTGAAACTGTCGAAGAAGGTACATCTTATACTCCCTACCCATCGACTTCTTGATGCTGCCAACGAAAAAGCAAAGGGCTCCAACAAGATAGGAACGACAGGCAAAGGCATTGGCCCGACGTATACCGACAAGATCTCGCGTAACGGATTGCGTCTTGGTGATGTATTTCATGATTTCGGGTCTAAATATAAGGCCGCACGTGACCGCCATGTGTCCATGCTTGAGACTATGGGGGAGAATCCCGAATTTTCTGAGCTTGAGACAAAGTGGCTACAAGGAATCGAGTACATGAAGTCATTTGACATCATTGACAGCGAATACGAGATCAACAACGCTCTGCGCGCTGACAAACGTGTGCTCTGCGAGGGCGCGCAAGGCACATTGCTGGACGTTGATTTCGGTTCATATCCGTTTGTCACATCAAGCAACACCATCTGCTCGGGCGCATGTTCGGGACTTGGAGTCGCTCCAAACCGTATCGGAGAAGTTTTCGGTATTTTCAAAGCCTATTGTACGCGTGTAGGCAGCGGACCGTTCCCGACCGAATTGTTTGACGAGACCGGCAAGACAATACGTGATCTCGGACATGAGTATGGAGCTGTTACCGGTCGTGAACGCCGCTGTGGATGGATTGATCTTGTAGCCCTGAGATATGCCATAATGATCAACGGTGTGACCCAGTTGATAATGATGAAGAGCGATGTGCTTGATGGCTTTGAAGAGATAAAGGCATGTGTCGCCTATGAAATCGATGGCAATAAGACCGACCGCTTCCCGTTTGATGTAAATACCGATGACATTAAACCCGTGTATGTCACACTGCCAGGCTGGAAAACCGATATGACGAAGTGTAGTGCGGAGGATCAGCTTCCGGATGCATTCATGAACTATATACAGTTCCTTGAGAAAGAACTTGAGACTCCCATCACAATCCTGTCGGTAGGGCCGGACCGGGAACAGACAATCGTGCGCAGTTCATTCAAGTCATGAATGCTGAGAGAGAATGTTGCCACGCCGTGGCGGCATTGCTCGCGGCTCATGGAGTGAAACGGGTTGTTGTATCACCCGGTTCGCGCAATGCCCCGCTGATCGAGGCATTGGACACGATCGGCTCCATGCATCTTACCGTTGTGATAGACGAACGATCGGCGGCCTTCATGGCTCTTGGTATGGCTTCTGTTACCGGTGAGTGTGTGGGGTTGGTGTGTACATCAGGATCGGCCCTGCTTAATTATGCCCCGGCTCTTGCCGAGGCATATTATCGTCATATACCGCTGATCGCCATCTCGGCCGACCGCGCTCATGAATGGATCAACAGAAATGACGGGCAGACGATTCTCCAGCCAACAGCCTATGGGGAGTTTGTGAAACGCCGATTTAATATTGATTCGCGCGATTCGACTGTTTACCGTGATATCGTGGTGAACGATGCTGTCAATGTGGCCTGCAACTATCCGTGCGGCCCGGTTCATATCAATATTGAGATTCCTGACCCGTCATTGTCCTGTAATGTTCCACATCGGGCGGCGATAGATTATAATCCTCATTATGTCAAAAAGATAGGACGTGGATATGCTTTGGATAGAGAGGATATCATGCGGCTTGCCGGGCGTCTTGGGCCTGATACGCGTGTGATGGTTGTGGCCGGATGCTACAAGCCCGATCAACGTCTTAACAAAGCATTGGGACGTCTGTGTTCGTTCGGTAATTTTATAGTGATGGCCGATGCTATTTCCAACCTTCATGGACAAGGCATTATAAATACTGTCGACACGGTGCTGTCGGGTATAAGCCACGATATTGCAGAAAGTCTCAAGCCCGACATTGTAATATCGCATGGTGGTGCAATATTATCCACAAGGCTCAAGAGCTATCTGAGAGACCGAGCGGTGGAGCACTGGCATATTGGAGGCGAGGAGATATCGCAGGACACATTCGGCTCGATTTCACTTACAATAGATACCGCACCCGAATGCTTCTATCGGCAGATTGTATCCGCGATGCGTCGTGCCGATGTGTATAGTGACTATTCAAGGCAATGGATAGAGCTATCGGAGAGAGTTATAGCCTCGGCAAAGGAGTATATCGCCAATGCTCCATGGTGTGATATGACTGCCATATCGCGGGTGTTGACACTTATCCCCAAGCAGTTCAACATACAGCTTTCAAACGGAATGTCGGTGAGATATGCACAGTTGTTGCCATACAGGCATCATCGCTATGACTGTAATCGTGGCGTGAGCGGCATCGAGGGAAGTACATCTACTGCTGTCGGGGCCTCGGCCTGCTATAACGGAGGTACAATATTGATTACCGGTGATATGAGTGCCGCATATGATATGCATGGACTGTCGCTTGAGTCTATCCCGGCCCGATTCAAAATGGTAGTAGTCGCAAACAACGGCGGTGGTATCTTCAAATATATTAAAGGAACATGTGGCTATGAACATGTAAACCGATATCTTGCGGCTCAACGTGATTTCTGCATCGGAGACATAGCCGCTACCTTAGGATTCAAAGTGTTTGAAGCCGGCAATTTTACCGAACTGGAATCCGCCATGAAGAAAATGTTGGCGGAGGAGGCCCGCCCAACGTTGCTGGTGGTAAAGACGTCATCATCCGAGAGTGCAGAGATCATGAAACAATTCATTAACCGAAATAACAAAATATAATCTTATGTGTCAGCGTGACTGGAAAACAATAAAAGAATATACCGATATACTTTTTCAACAATATAAGGGCATTGCAAAAATCACCATCAACCGTCCCGAAGTATACAATGCATTCAGACCTCTTACCAATCGAGAAATGCTTGATGCCGTCAACTATTGTCGGGAGGCATCTGATATAAGAGTTGTGATTCTTACCGGAGCCGGAGACAAAGCATTCTGCTCGGGAGGCGACCAGCGTGTAAAAGGTATTGGCGGATACATTGACGAGGGGGGCATGCCGCGTCTCAATGTGCTGGATCTTCACAAGGCGATCAGATCGTTACCCAAGCCCGTGATAGCAATGGTAAACGGCTATTCGATAGGAGGTGGAAATGTATTGCAGGTCGTATGTGACCTTACCATAGCCTCGGAAAACGCACGATTTGGCCAGACCGGACCCAAGGTAGGCAGCTTTGATGCCGGATTTGGTTCGAGCTATCTCGCCAGGTGTGTAGGACAAAAAAAGGCTCGCGAGATATGGTTCCTGTGCCGCCAGTATACGGCTGCAGAGGCTCTTGATATGGGTATGATTAATGCGGTGGTACCGTTTGAACGACTTGAGGATGAGACTGTTGAATGGTGTGAGGCCATCTGTAAGCGAAGTCCTATGGCTGTGCGCATGATCAAGCGTGGACTAAATGCCGAGCTGGACGGGCAACGTGGACTGATGGAATTTGCGGGTGATGCTACACTGATGTATTATCTTATGTCTGAGGCTCAGGAAGGCAAGAACGCGTTCCTTGAGAAACGAGACCCGGATTTTGATCAATTTCCTAAATTCCCGGGGTAATGCTAACAGCTGTCTATACGCGTCACGATCTGAAATTCAACTTTACGGCCGTTACATCCCGACAGTCAATGACTGTCAAGGAAACTTACTTTATCAAGGTGACCGATCTTGCCTCGGGACATAGCGGGGTAGGGGAATGTGCTGTGTTCCGAGGACTCGGAGCCGATGATACACCATTGTATGAGTCAATTGTCGCCGGATTGTGCCGTAACATAAACAATGTTGATATAGATTCAATCAGAGAATCATCGATACGGTTTGGTTTCGAAACTGCCATGAGGGATCTTGCCACAGGTGGACGACATGATATTTTTGAATCGGACTGGCAACATGGTAAAGGTTATATCCCCATAAACGGACTTGTTTGGATGGGTGACTTCGATACAATGCTAAAACGTATAGACCAAAAGATATCGGAGAATTTCTCATGTATAAAAATTAAGATCGGAGGTATTGACTTTGACCGGGAGCTGGATCTGATAAGACATATAAGGGACTCGTTCGATTCGAGCTGTCTGTCGCTAAGACTCGATGCCAACGGCAGTATGACGTCACATAATGCACTCGGTAGGCTTGAACGGCTTGCCCGCTACGACATCCATTCGATTGAACAGCCTATAGGTATACGACAGTGGAAGGCCATGAGAGAGATTACGCTTAATTCTCCTGTTGACATAGCGCTTGACGAGGAACTGATAGGCAATATGGACTATGACCGGCGTTGCTTTCTGCTTGACGGTACAATGCCCCGCTATATTATACTGAAGCCGTCGCTGCATGGGGGATTCAAGACCTGTGACTGCTGGATAAAGGATGCGTCAGAGCGAGAAATAGGATGGTGGGCCACATCGGCCCTCGAGTCAAACATCGGACTCAATGCTATTGCCCAATGGACCGCCTCAAAAAATACCACCATGCATCAGGGGCTTGGCACGGGCGCTCTCTATAGCAATAATATAGGATCTCCGCTTAAGGTTGAGAACGGGACTCTGCGATATGATACTGAAGCACAGTGGGATACACCATGTTTCGGGGAAAACGTCTTATGAAAGCATCGGTTATTATACAATGATTATTCATGACGATAGGGCTACCGGTGAATTTCTTGATTGTTGGAACAATGATCAGGAGTATATCGTTGCGCATACATCTGGATCAACGGGTACCCCCAAGAGCATACGGCTATTAAAATCTGACATGGAGGCTTCTGCCCGGTCGACATGCCGATTCTTTGATATCAATGCTGGATCGATCCTTGTTTGTCCGCTGTCGGCCGATTATATAGCCGGCAAAATGATGATTGTGCGCGCGCTTGTTTCCGGAGCCACTCTTTATATGGAGCATCCGTCAAGTCATCCGTTAATCAGGCAATACGGCCATATCGATCTGTTGCCGATCGTACCGGCTCAACTTGACGGGCTCCTGGATGTGGCGGCCAGTCATGATATAGGTAATGTGATCATAGGTGGAGCGCCGCTTAGTATGGAAGCCGAACGCAGTCTATATGGATCCGGATTTAAAGCCTATGCTACATACGGTATGACCGAGACCTGCAGTCATGTGGCGCTCAGGCTCATATCTTCAGAGTCTGACGGCATTTATTCTGCATTGCCCGGTTATCATTTCAAGACCGATGCAAGATCTTGCCTTGAGATCCATTCATCCCTACAGTCATTTGGCTGTCTTGTTACAAATGATGTAGTGGAACTAATTGACTATAAACAGTTCAAATGGCTGGGTCGCCATGATAATGTCATTATAACCGGAGGGTTTAAGGTTCATCCCGAGACTCTGGAAAGGCGTATTTCTCCATTCATAATACCGGATTACTACATCGCTTCACGTCAGGACAAAAAATGGGGCCGGCATATTGTATTATATATAGAAGGAGACAGGTTTGATACTACCGATCTGGTGACCCGATTGCGTGAAAATTTAAAATCCCACGAGTTGCCCCGTGAGATTATATTCATAAGCAAATTCGACCGTACTCTGTCAGGCAAGATAGTGCGCCTGCAATCAACCGAATTTTGAGATCTTACGTAACATCGATTCATTCAAGATTCTTATGCGACGACCGTCGACAGTTATGATCTTTTCAGAAACAAAGCCCGATAATGTCCTGATCGCATTGCTTGTGGTCATATTTGAAAGATTGGCAAGATCCTCTCGTGACAGATAAATTCGCAGAGTCGAGTCGTCATCTTCATAACCATAATTGTCTTTAAGAACAATGAGGGCCTCAGCCAGACGTCCCCTGATGTGTTTTTGTGTAAGATTGACGATCTTGGTGTCCGAACCACCGAGATTGCGGGATAACTCATGAATGAAAAACCACGTTAACCGGTTGTTCTCGTTCATAAGCTCTTCGACGAATGTCATGGGAAGAGCACCAAGGGTCGAGGCTTCAAAAGCCGATGCGCTGGATACATAAGGCTCACGGGCAAAGAAGGCGCGGTAGCCGAAGTATTGTACCGGCCTGATAAGACGTAGTATCTGTTGCCGGCCACCCATGCCGTCCTTATAGATTTTGACTTTTCCTTTCAATAGAATCCATAGGTTCTCAGGGGTCTCACCCTCGGCATATATTATCTGATTCTTTTTAAAGGTGTGGAGGGTAAACACTTCTATGATACGGCGTTTCTGTTCACCATCGAGAATCGACCAGATCTCGGCAAGATCCTCGCTTATCACCTTCTCTAAATCGCTTTTTGTCATATAATATGCCTTAAAATCATGTTGTAAAACATAAGAATGGTAAGTGTCTTATATTTAACTTATTACATACAATAAATATATAAAAACATTGGAATAGAACCATATTCAGGTTGTTTTCCCGACAAATTTACAATTTTATACGGTCTTTTCCAAATTAAGAACTGGTTCGATCATGAAAGTTTTAACTCAAGGATAAAAAAACACACGCACCGGCAACAATGAACGAATGTTGTCGGTACGTGTCTTCAATATGTGTCTTTTAAAATAGTATGGGATCGCTATCGGCTGTGCTTATAGAAGTCCAGTATACGGTATCTCAGAAGATACTCGTAGCGTGCCTGTATCAGTTGTATCTGAGATGAGAAAAGATTTGTCTTTGACTGTTCAAATTCAGTTGAAGTGGCACGTCCAAGATTATATTTTTCACTCATGGCATCAAACGATGCCTTGGCGGCATCACTGGATGTCTGTGCCGTAATATACTTCTCTCTTGCTCCTGTTGCCTGTACATGGGCTTGCTGTATTGACTTGTACAGATCGCTCCTGACTTGATCGGCCTGCAGACGTGCCGACAACAACTGTACACGGGCTTTCTTTACCGATGTACGTGTATTGAGAGCGTCAAAAATAGGAATGTTCAGTGAAAATCCTATATAGGTACTATAATTCTCGCGCATCTGTTTGCTAAATGGCAGGTTGGAGATGCCATTGAGTTTATAGTAACTTGATCCTATTCCGCCATTAAATGAGAGGGTGGGGATATATCCTGTCTGGGCTACCCCTATGCCGGCTTGTGCAACCTCAATATTTGTCTGGGCATGCATAACACTGCTGTTGGTATTTACAGCTTCATTATATACCGATACGGCAGATGGGATAACCGGGTCATTTTCCTCGAGTGGGATCACTCCGAACCCATCGGCCGAGGGCAGTTGTAACAATTGTGTCAGTTCAAGCAGGGCAAGGGCGTAATCGTTACGGGCATTGACCTGTGTGAGCCTGTCCTGGGCCAGTTGTGATTCGGCCTCAAGAACTTCAACCTCGGCAATCTTGCCAGTCTCGGCAAGCATACGACGACGTTTAAGTTCATAAGCCGACAGATCGGCCTGGCTGGTCGCAGTCTCCACGACCTCCTTGTTATACAGTACCTGAAGGTATTGTGCTATGATGTTCAATGTCACATTATCTCTTGCCTGTTCAAGTTGCCAGGTTATTGACCGGAGATTGAGTTTTGACTGCTTGAGAGTACGACTGTTACGTAACCCGCTGAAAATGGGCATAGACAGATTGGCTCCGATCTGGAAACTGGAGGTGTTACGGTTGGCATAGGTGTTCTCGGCAGTGAGACCGCGTCCGAAGTTGAACGATTGTGAGGCGCTTCCGTTTATTTGAGGCAGGAATGCATGCCGGCTGTCTGACACCTGTAGTCGGCTGTTTTCGATTTCCTGCTGTCTCAACTTGATATCAATATTATGTTCAAGAGCGTAATCGATACACTGTTGCAAGGTCCAGTCCTCCCCATGTGATGTCACAATAGCGGCAAACGAGAGGAACGATACAATTATCCTGTTGATCTTCATAATCACTTATTTTCGTTACCACGTAGCCGGGTATCCATATTTATATCATCTGATTTGATCTCGATATTCACCCCATCGCTAAGCCCGAGATCTACGGGTGTTCTGGTATAGGTTACTTTCTCTCCGTCATTACAGATATAAACAAATGTGCTGTCTTCTACAAACTCTACAACACTCTCCGGTATTGAGAGGACATCGGTCACACGATTGAGTATGACAGTGGCATTGGCGCTGTATCCCGCTCTGAGCTTCAGGTCTCCGGGATTGTCAATGGCCGCTTTTAACTCGAATGTATTGGCTCCGTTCTCTTCTGTCGCTATAGGGGCTATCTTCTCAATCCTTGCATCAAGAGATTCATCGGGAAGGGCTCCGATTGAAATAGACATGTTCATGTTCTCGGCAAGCAGTCCGACCTCGGTCTCGTCGATCTTACCGATAAACAGAAGATCGTTCATGTCGGCAATCTTGGCGATTGTTGTTCCGTCATTCATGGTGTTTGCCTGTATCACCGAACTGCCGACTTTAACCGGAACTTCAAGAACAAGTCCTGTTATTGTGGCTCGTACAAGTGTGTTGCTCTGCTGGGCATTAGTGTTGGAAACTCCGTCCCTTACGATGGACAACTGGTCGTTTGCCGCTTCAAGTTCCTGTATCGCACGCTGATAGGCTGTCTGATCCTGCTCGTATTTTTCGCGGCTTTCAAATTTTTTTTCATACAGGGCCTTGGTGCGCTCATAGGCAAGACGCTTTTCTTCAAGGTCAAGCTCAGCTACACGAACACGATTCTGAGCATTGGAAAGTGTAGCTTCATCCGGAATCACTTTTATGCGAGCGATGACATCACCTTCCTTGACTTCATCACCAGGTTCGACATTTATCTCAGCTATAATGCCTGAGATCTGGGGTTTGATCTCGATCTCGTCACGGGGTTCAATTTTTCCGGTAAGAACAGTAGTGCGTTCGATGTCCATACGTTTAGGGGCGATCTGCTCATAGACGATCTCTTTCTGACGCGAATTATTGAACAGATAGACGAATGTACCGATGAAAATCAATAAGATGATTATCCATAGTAAAATTTTGAAGAACTTTTTCATTGCTATATATTTGTCATTATATTTTCAAGTAAATCAGTTTCTTTCTCTCATTGCTTCGACAGGCTTGATCTTCATGGCCTTGGTTGACGGGATCAATCCGGCGAGTGTCCCGAGTGCGACAAATGTGGATACGATTGACAAAGCCTGATAGAATGTCAGCTGGAAGCGAGGCGTCGAGATATCGTCGGCGGTAATGACTTGGGCTATTGCGAGAACCATAACCGCGAAGCATATGCCGGCGAATCCGGCTACAAATGTCAGCAATACCCCCTCCGACAGGATCTGGGTTATAATGTCGGCCGGCTTTGCCCCGATAGCACGGCGTACACCGATTTCCTGGGTGCGCTCTTTTACAATGACCCACATGATGTTGCCGACACCTATAATTCCGGCAAGGAGGGAGCCGCATCCTACAAATAAAGCAAGAAGCGATATACCTGTAAAGAGATTGTCGACCATGGCAAACTGTTCTGATATATCAAAAAAGAATAGAGCATTACGATCATCGGGGTGTACGGGATGATTGCGGCATATTATCTTGTCAATCTCGGCACGGGCATCTGACGGGCTGAAGCCGTTATCAAACAGCAACATGGCTCCGTCAATCTTGTCTCCCATATTGAAAGCCCTACGCATTGTCGATGCCGGAATAATGACGCAATCATCGGTCTTGCCGCCGATCGACATGTCGGTCGTCTGTCCGGCAACTCCAACTACCTTATAATATATACCGCCTACCGACACATATTGTCCTATAGGAGAGGCCGATCCAAAAATATCTCCGGCAACACGTTTTCCAAGTACACAGACTTTACGCTCGTCGCGATCGTCACTCTCGTTGATATAGCGTCCCTCATAGATTATCGGAAGAAAAATATACCTGAACTCCGACGATTCGCCTTTAAGTCGGGCCGATGTCGATTTGCTTCCGTGTGCGGCCTTCATCTCTCCACGATTGATTATAGGCACAGCGGTCTTAAGCCCCTTTACAAGACGGTTCATGTTGTCGACATCAGTCTGTGTCATTTCCCAGGAACTACCTTTATTGAATCCCTTGTATGATATTGTGCGACGTCCCGGTTGCATTACGGCTGTATTTGTCGCAAATCCCTCGAAATTGCGCCTTATCATATCCTCCATGCCATGGGCTCCTCCCAATAGCATGGCAAGCATGGCTGTGCCCCAGAATATTCCAAAAGCAGTGAGAAATGTACGGGTCTTGTTCTTTGCGAGGGTCGCACCTATCTCGCGCCAGTTTTCTATGTCAAAAATCGAAGTTTTCATATTACTCTGTACGTAGGGCCTCCACCGGTTTTACTTTTAATGCCTTCAAGGCCGGAAACAGGCCGGCCAATGATCCGGCTATTACAAGAACCAGCGTGACCTGTAAGGCTATGGAAACAGTAACTGTCGGATTTTTAAGGAACTCGGCACTGGCGAATATGATATTGAGCAACTCGGTAACGGCGATACCGAACACAACACCGATATATCCGAACAGCCCCGTTATGAACACACTTTCCATTACGATCTGGGTAAGAATCGAATATGGTCGTGCGCCTATGGCTCTCCTTATGCCGATCTCATGAGTGCGCTCTTTGACCGATACGAACATGATGTTGCTGACTCCTATTATACCCGATAGCATGGTAAATATTCCGATTATCCATATTGCCATGTCAAGTATTCCAAGTCCTTTTGTCATTTGCATGTGATTGGTAAATCTATTCCATATCCATACAGCCGACTCGTCGGACGGGTCAAACTCATGTTCTCTGGCTATAGTGCTTCTTACGGCCTTCTCCAGTTGTTCACCCTGTTGGATTGTCTTCATATCCTTAACTTCGACAACTATCGAGTTTATATCATCGGTGAATCCGTTAAGCATACGTGCAGTAGAGTAGGGTATATAAACGTCTTGCCCCCACTCTGATTTATACACGCCAACGACTCTGAATGACAAACCGTTGATTGTTACATATTTACCAACTGCACCGGCTTCAGAGTCAAACAGTTGGCTGATATTGCGTTCGGTCATTACTATTACCTTGCGGTTCTCTCTGATATCGGCTTCATTGATGTTGCGCCCGTGTACAATACTGTATCCCTGGGCTTTAAGATAGTCGGGATATATGCCGTGATAATTAGCCGACATGTAGTCGAGAGGAGTGGAGATTGTCACCGTTGGTCCATATATAACCGGCAATGCGCTCTTTACATGTGGTATATTATTGTCTGTGACAGCCTGTGCGTCATGACCTTTCATTGTTATCGCACGCCCTTCTTTATATCCATGATAGGGTTTGTCGGTACTGCCGCTCCACACCTGTATACTGTTGGATGCCTGGGCCATAAAACCGCTGTTGAAAGAGTTGTACACGCCTCTTGACATTCCGAGCAATATGATCAGCATGAAAATACCCCAAGCTACCGATATACCTGTCAAAGCAGTGCGCAACTTATTGTTGCGCAGTGTCTGCATTATTTCTCTTACAAGGTCAAACATGATCAACGATGCGTCCGTCTGTGATACGTATAATCCGGTTGGTCTGTTGCCCGACCACAGGATCGTGGGTGACTATCACGATTGTCATGCCTTTGTCAACGTTAAGTTCCCTGAATATCTGCATTACTTCCTTTGAGGTATGGCTGTCAAGTGCACCGGTAGGCTCATCGGCCAGGATTACAGACGGGTTGGTTATGAGTGACCGGGCTATTGCCACTCTCTGTTTCTGTCCTCCCGAAAGTTCGCCGGGAAGATGATGTGCACGGTCGGCAAGCCCCATACGGTCAAGTTGCTCCATAGCCAGCCGGTTCCTCTTCTTTCGGGATACCCCTTGGTAAAACAACGGGAGTGCCACATTCTCAACGGCATTCTTATAGCTTATCAGATTAAACGACTGGAATACAAAACCTATCAGCCGGTTTCTGAGATAGGCGGCCTTATTCTCACTTAGATTCTTGATCAATACATCATTAAGATAGTAATCGCCTGTATCATAGCTATCAAGTATACCGAGAATATTAAGAAGGGTTGATTTTCCAGAACCTGATGCTCCCATTATTGATACAAGCTCACCCTGGTTGATTGTAAGATCGATATCTTTGAGAACATGAAGCGGAACAATACCCGGATAGGTTTTATTTACATCGTTAAGTCTTATCATGAAGTTCGGCTATTAAATAGTTTCAAAAAGTTAGACGTAGTAACAGTAAATTAGTTGCAATTTTTATAAATTTTGTTCAAAATTTATTTTGTGTGCCAACTATTGCATATTTGAACTTTATGTTTTAACTTTGCGTTATAAAACAAAACATATAGAGATACTTGATAAGATAAAATTTTACCACATCAAAGTTGATTGAGAAACTCTTCAAATCAATTTGAAATGCCGAGACAAGCTTGGCTGTCCAATGGCGGGCCCCAATTTGACGTTCACCGAATGTCAAACGCTTTAAGCCGGGTGGATTACAAAGGATAGCGAGCACTCAAATCCTGTCTATTCGGAGTTTCATCGCATCCTTTGGTGTGGTTACCATATAAAAAGGCGGCCTGCTTTAACCATGCAGGTCGCCTTTTTATCGTTCATGGCAATTGTTTACTTATCGAGTTTTGTTTTGGCTTTCTTTACAAGATCAGAGGCATTGTCTTTAGCCTTGTTGTAGGTGTCTTTCGAGAACTTGCCGACTTTCTTTGCTGCTTTTACAGTGCCGTCTTTAGCCTTGTCAAATGTTTTTTCGGTACCATCGGCTACCTTTTTGCTCGCCTTGACTGTCTTGTCCTTGACCTTATTGTATGTTTCGGACGTCTTGTCTGCGGCTTTCTCACCAGCCTTGACGGTTCCTTTTTTTGTTTTACAGTAGGTGTCTACAGTTCCGTCCTTAGCCTTTTTGTAGGCTTTTTTTACATCACCTTTCACTTTGTCTATTGTTGATACGACGGTATCGGTACTTTCGGGAGTGACTCCGGGTGTCTCAGCATTAATGTAGCCGATTGTTAATAACAATGATGCTACAAACAGTAGTGTCTTTTTCATAGTGGTATGTTCTATTAAGTTAGTTTAAATTGAAACAAGACTATTCATTTAATTGTTGATAATAGAAGAACTCTTTATCATAAAAGTATGTTAAGAACCGGTATTGTTGACTTATAGGAATTTCTTTTGGTCAAAAAGGTTAATAACAGAAATTTTTCTTTATTTTATCGCTGATAACAATTATCTTTGTCAAGAACCGCCTATAAACCAATCTCCATGATTACGTCAATGATTATCCTGTTTGCGATAGGATATATAGGTATCGCAGCCGAGCATGTCCTTAATATCAACAAGGCGACATTCTCTTTGATAATGTGTGGTATATTATGGTCGATATATGCCACATGCGGCAATGACCCGGATCTGTCCCAAAACATACTTGTATCACTTGGCGATACATGTGAGATTGTGATATTCCTCATTGGCGCCATGACTGTTGTGGAACTTATAGACAGGTATGGAGGCTTCAATATCATTGTGCATAGCATTCGTGCCAACAACAAACGACGTCTTATGTGGGCGCTTGCCGCTGTAGCATTCTTTCTGTCGGCAATACTTGATAATATGACCACGACGATTATAATGGTCATGATGTTGCGCCGCATGCTTTCCGTTCAAAAAGAACGTTGGATCTTTGCGTCGGTTATTGTTATCGCGGCAAACTCGGGTGGGGCATGGTCGCCTATAGGTGACATCACAACTATAATGCTATGGATGAAAAACTATGTATCATCAATTGACCTGATACAGAATCTGCTGATACCTTCGCTTGTCTCTGTCGTTGTTCCGACCTGGATTGCAACACGGTTTGTAAAATCCGAGCCGGTTGAATCGTTGAATGAATCGGACAGCAGAGTAGGGTATGTGCTATCTGAACACCATCACGGGATATCGGTGCTGATATTGATATGTGGTGTAGCCGCATTGTTGTCGGTTCCTGTTTTCAAAGCGATCACCCATCTGCCGCCATACATGGGAATTTTGTTATCACTCGGATTCCTGTGGCTGGTTACCGAGTTGATTGTCAGACATTATGATCTCGACGGTAAGATAGAGGGCCGTATATCCCAGGTAGTCAAGAATATAGATATGTCGACGATATTGTTCTTTCTTGGAATATTGATGGCCGTGAGTGCTTTATCCCATTCAGGGATTCTTAGCAGTCTTGCCGGGTGGCTTAACGAGTATTTTCATGAGGTATATATTATAAATATAATCATAGGAATGTTGTCTTCAATCGTTGACAATGTACCTCTTGTGGCGGCATGCATGAATATGTATCCGGTCATGACCGAGGTTGTCGCCGAAACAACTGCCGACCCTGCATATGCGATGCTGTTTGTTGAAGATGGACTTTTCTGGCATCTTCTGACATTCTGTGCCGGAGTCGGAGGATCAATGCTGATAATCGGATCCGCCGCCGGTGTAGTAGCCATGGGAATCGAGAAGATACCGTTCATGTGGTATCTCAAGCGTATCACACTGATGGCAATGTCAGGTTACATTGCCGGAATCGCCGTGATCGCTTTAGTCGAATTGTTGAAACATTGTTAGAGACTGCCTAAATTCATATGATGAACTTTGACCGAGTTACTCTCATATACTGTTTAAAACGGTACAGTAATCTGCAAATCGATGTGTCTTGACAAGCTTCTTGATTGTCTTTCGTTCAATATATGGCTCAAGAAATTCGGTCAATGGTTTTACCTTGGATAAAATCTGGCTGTCACCACATAGTGTCGAGCCATAGTGCATGGCCAGTTCCTTATGGAATTTCAGTGCATTGGCACGCAATTGATCGTTACTCAGAACTATACCGCGTCTCCACTCGTTAAAAAGCGATGGTCTATAGAATAATCCGCGTCCGACCATGACTCCCGAAAGTTCGGGAAAACGTCGGCGCAGGTTTGCGATGTCATCGGGAGTCAGAACATCTCCGTTAAAAATTACAGGACATGGTAGCGCATCAACAAGACGCTTGAACTCATCAAGGTAAAGAGATCCCGAATACTGCTGTGATGCCGTGCGGGGGTGAACCGTAATATGTGTCAAAGGTGCATTACTTATTATGTCAATAATCGAATGCCATTGTGTGGCATCATTAATGCCAAGTCTCATTTTTATAGAGAACTTTACGTTTCCCATCAATCTGCCTACTTCAGACATGACCTCTGCCAGACGGTCAGGACACCCAAGCATTCCGGCTCCGCGGCCTTTCTTTACCTGAGGAGGAAACGGACAGCCCAGATTCAAGTCAATATGCTCTGCCCCACGGGCGATAAGCTCACCGACAAGGATATCAAACTCTCTGACATCCCTGAATATGATCTGAGGTATGATATTTATACCCTCGTTTAACGGAGTCTGCCAGTCGGCAATATCCCGCGGACGGACTTCGCCTCTTTCCACTCTGATAAACGGAGTGTAGTACTCGACACCATTATTGTATTCACGAGAATGAATTGCCCGAAAAGCCGCTTCGGTCAATCCTTGCATTGGAGCGCATAGCAGACGTAAATCCTCAGTCATAGAACACTTGATAGAAGGTTATGATTTATGAATCATCAATGAAATAATTAGGGCTATTGCTATTAAACCAAGGCTACGCCATTGAGCCACAGTGATACGGGTGTGTGCCGTTGATGGCTTTTGTCAGTAGGTATTCATACATATTCACAGCCTATAGGATGCCATCTTCATATGCAATTATTTCTATTCAAAAAAGTTGCTGCAATTTCGGGGCTGTTCAGCGTCATGGCTGATGCGTCTTCGAGATTTTCAGCGTCTTCATCATCCGATATTGAAATGAAGAATGTGATTCCTTCGGTCTGCTCTCCGAATATTCGGGAGTCTTTAACCTGCTTCATCGCTGATATCATTGCGTTGAAGAAAAAGGCTTCGCCCGGCAACGTATTGTGGTTTTCCCACAGTGATTTGCTGAGCTTCACCAGTTCGCTGCAATTATTGTCGGGATATCCCCATTCATCTGGATGCCATTTGCTCTCGTCATCGGGTTCTTCGTCTTCGCTTTGAAGGTACTCCAACGTGTTCACAGCGAGAAAAA
>CAXHRO010000047.1:0-19905 GCA_964018905.1 uncultured Muribaculaceae bacterium | reverse complement strand
AATGCTTCAGAAGTTTTCATGACACAAATTTAACACTTTCCTGAAAATCCATGCACCGTAATTTCGGCTTGAGCCTTTATAACCGTTATTTGGCTATTACTTATGATTCTAACTTCTGTCGACATAATATGTAATTACCAATTTTCATTCAGAGGAAGTTGGTTATACCCACTTAATCTTGTCGCAATATTTATTTTTACTATTGTTTTATCTTATTATGGGCAACATCCTGTCGAAGAAAAAGTCGAGTTGAAAAAATTCGAAGATTTCGATGAAAAATAGAAAAAGGCACTCAACGTCCCGGCTACGCCCTGTGCTTTGAGCGATAGGTAGGCGGCCTCAGCAGGGGCTTTCTTGGACGGGAAGATGGTTGGCTACTGTGTGTTTAACATTCATACAGGTGATTTGACTCAAATAGCCGTTCTAAGCGAATATCGCAGGAAAGGAATAGCCTCCCGATTATTACAAGAAGTCATAGCACATCTGAAAACAGACTTCATCAAAGTGTTGAACATCAGTTCCGACAATCCTACCATGTCTTTTTTTCTCAAAAGCAAAAACATTCCCTTGGCAAGCAAGCAGTTTGAAATGATATTGCCGCTTTGACAATGATATTACCTACAGGCTTGACAGAAACAGGCGCGAACTGTTTTATGAAGAGGCTGTGTCGTAATTAAGGTTTTACGGTGTAGCTTCTCATTTTTAGAGCTCTGAGGTTTCGGTATTTTCAGGCAACCGTTTTTTGCGATTTCCCCAAATAATCGATTCTCAGGCGATAAGATTCGATATATATATGTATAAACAGTCCAAAATGGGGCGTATATCCCTCGTTTTTGGTCTGTTTAGCTATCTTTGAGCACATTTTCTTGATGTTGAAGGCAATGGCGAAGAAGGCAAATCCCATTGTGACCTTGTCTTTGCCAAAGTGGCGGAAGCAGCGGTATGCCATGCTGAACTTCATCTGTCCGAATACGGCTTCCGACTCGATACATCGTCGTCCCGGGTGTCTGAGTCCTTCTTCCGATGTTTTTATGCAGAGGGTTATGACTACCAACCGCATAAAAGGCGAAAAAATAGACTGTAACCTATATCCAAATATCACATACAAAAATTCGCCCATATTGGTAGATGTTCAAATTATGATGTAAAAATACCTCATTAATTTGCACAATTTACACATCTTACCCGCTATACTATGGTTATGTAACACGAAATTTACGGTATCATTGAAAGTATGTGCCAAAAATTTCTTACCTTTGCATAATATAGCAAATTTTGTCGACAAATCTACCACAAAATGACTTTAGATTACGCATACGATATTCTATATAACAAGGTTCCGTTCTCGATTGATGCGGCTGACATTGAGCGCATTGACCGTGGCTACGAATTCCTTGAGAAATTTGCTGGCGACAAGGTGATATACGGCATCAACACTGGCTTTGGCCCAATGGCCCAATGGCGTGTTGCCGACGAATACCTCACCGACCTGCAATACAACATCATACGCAGTCACTCCACCGGTGCCGGCAAACCGCTCGATCTAATTGACATCAAGGCGGCAATGATAGCACGAGTAGGAGTCTTTATTCAGGGAAAATCAGGCGTACACCGTTCCATCATTGATCTCCTCACCGAGTTTATCAATCGAGACATATACCCGTTCATCCCGCGCCATGGTAGCGTAGGGGCAAGCGGAGATCTCGTCCAGCTTGCCCACATAGCACTTACTTTGATAGGAGAGGGCGAAGTCTACTACAACGGCTCCTGGCAACCGACCGCGCGGGTTATGGATGCTACCGGATTGTCACCGATAAAAATACACATACGCGAAGGGTTATCAGCCACCAACGGCACTTCGGTGATGACCGGAATAAGCATTGTCAACCAGCATCTTGCCGAGCAATTGCTACAACTTGCAACCCTTTCGTCTGTATGGATGAACGAAATTGCCGGAAGCTATGACGATCTGATGTCAGCCCCACTCAATGAATATCGCCGCCATCCTGGACAAATCGATATCGCTACTGAAATGAGACGCATATCCAAGGGATCTGAATGCCTCATAAAACGCGAACATGAGTTATATGACAACGGGCACGCCAATGAGTCCACATTCGAACATAAAGTGCAGGCATACTATTCGTTACGTTGCGTGCCACAGATTCTGGGTCCCATAAAGGAAACTCTCGACAACTCACGCAGAGTGATCGAAGAAGAACTTAACTCCGCCTCAGACAATCCGATTGTTGACCCGGAGACAAATAATGTATACCATGGCGGCAACTTCCACGGTGATTACATCTCACTTGAAGAAGACAAAGTCAAAATCGCCATCGTACGCCTGGTCATGACCGCCGAACGACAACTCAACTACCTTTTTCACGATCGCATAAACAATATTCTGCCCCCATTCCTGAATCTCGGAACCCTCGGTCTCAACTACGGCATGCAAGCATGCCAGTTTACTGCGACATCGACTACCGCCGAATGCCAGACACTCGCAATGCCCAACTATGTCCATAGCATACCCAACAACAATGACAACCAAGACATTGTATCAATGGGAACCAACACGGCGCTACTCACACGACAGGTTATCGATAATGCCTGTCAGGTAATGGCAATACATTTCATAGCACTGGCACAGGCCACCGACTGCCTTGAAATAGCAGGCAAACTGGCGCCGGCCACACGTAAAGCCTATGACGCCGTACGACAGATTATAGAAACACGTATTGACGACAAACCCTTCCATAAAGAGATTGCCGCTGTTGACAACATGCTCAGAACATTCAAAATCGACTGACCGAAAATGAAGAAATATGCACTTATAACCGGAGCCTCCCGCGGCCTTGGCCGCGCAGTTGCCCTTCAACTGGCCACCCAAGGATTTCCGGTAATAATTAACTACCAGTCACGTACAGATGCCGCCAAAGCTGTTGCCGATGAAATAATCTCACATGGGGGTGAAGCTGAGTTGCTACAGTGTGACGTCAGCAAACCTGAAGCAATCGAAACCGCCATCGGCCAATGGGAAGACAACCATCCCGATGATTACGTTGACATACTTGTCAACAACGCCGGCATACGTCAGGACTCCCTGATGATATTCATGCAGAACGAACAATGGCACAATGTATTGGATGTCACGCTCAACGGATTCTTCTACCTTACCCGACGGTTACTGAAGAACATGATGACACGCCGACATGGACGCATAATCAACATGACATCACTTTCGGGCATCAAAGGATTGCCCGGACAGGTCAACTATTCGGCGGCAAAGGCTGCCATTATAGGCGCAACAAAAGCCCTGGCCCAGGAAGTTGCCCCACGCCGTGTGACAGTAAACGCAGTCGCCCCAGGATTCATCGAGACCGATATGACAAGCGAACTCCCTGTTGCCGAATTAAAAAAAATGGTCCCTACAGGACGTTTCGGAAAACCCGAAGAAGTTGCATCGCTCGTAGGATTTCTTGCCTCGGACAATGCTTCATACATCACCGGTGAAGTCATTTCAATCAACGGTGGGCTATATACTTAAAACACCTAATTGTTATACAATACGATGCATCTATCATCTGCACTACACAAAGTATATACACGGGAACAACTCTCGGCTCGGGACGCTCAACGGCTTGCCGAATATATTGCATTCTCACCGATGGTTTTCCAGGTATCACGCGTCATGGTCGACAAAGGTGTGCTTGACGCATTGAGAAACAGCGACAACGGTCTCACAATCAACGAGGTAGCATCTCAATGCTCCATCAGTGTTTATGCGGCCAAGATACTGCTTGAAGCCTCATTGTCAATCGGAACCGTCATCGTAGATCCTGAGTCTGAGAAATTCAGCATAACCAAAGCCGGATGGTTCCTTATAAATGACCCCCGCACACGCGTCAACATGGCATTCAACCATGATGTAAATTACGAGGGACTTTTCCTGCTTGACAAAGCCCTTGAAGAAGGTAAGCCGGCCGGACTCAGACACTTCGGTGACTGGCCTACTGTATATGAGGGGCTTTCAAGTCTTCCCGAACATGTTCAACACAGTTGGTTCGGATTCGATCACTTCTACAGCGACGGATCTTTCAGTCAGGCCCTTGATATAGTTTTCAGTCGTCCCACGGCCAATCTGCTTGACGTAGGCGGCAATACCGGACGCTGGGCTACCCGATGCGTCGCTCATGACAAGAATGTGGAAGTGACAATAGTGGATCTTCCACAACAGCTGGAACTAATGAGAAAGGCAACCGCAGGCACCGAGGGGGCCGAACGCATACATGGACATGGCATGAATCTGCTTGATGCCGACGCTCCGTTCCCCACAACACGCACCTGGGATGCCATCTGGATGAGCCAGTTTCTCGACTGCTTTGGCGAAGAGGAAATCACAAGCATATTGTCTCGCGCGGCCAAGGCTATGACTCCCGGATCAAGGCTTTATATAATGGAAACACTCTGGGATAGGCAGCGTTATGAGCCGGCAACATTATGTCTTACACTTACAAGCGTATACTTTACTGCTATTGCAAACGGTAACAGCAAGATGTATAACACCGATGACATGACAAGACTCATAAGGCAATCCGGCCTTGAGATAGAGGAGATTCATGATAACCTGGGACAAGGACACAGCATACTCACATGTCGACTCGCATGAAATACCGTAGTTGACTACAGTAACTATCAGACAGACACCAATTAAAATCACAAAATACAACATACAAAATGAAAAGAGAAGAAATAGAAGAAAAAGTAAGGGCTTTCCTCATTGATGATCTTGAAGTTGACGAAGCTGTCATCACCCCCGAGGCAAAACTGAAAGACGACCTGGGCATTGACAGTCTCGACTTTGTTGACATCGTTGTTATCGTAGAGCGCAACTTTGGCTTCAAGATCAAGCCTGAGGAAATGGCTGGAGTGGAGACCCTCAGTGACTTCTGCGACTATATAGAACGTAATGTCTAAGAAGTAGACATTACCACCTGTACAAAGTCATCTGACACAGTGTCGATCGAGACAACACACCAGTGGCAAGGTACCACCTCTGGTACCGGATGGATGCACCGTATGCTCATAAGGATGCTACGCGTGATACCTCTGCGTGTCATGTATGGCTTTGCCGGCGTTTTTATATTACCGCCATGGATGCTGTGCAAACGGCAACCGGTCAAGGATATAACACGATACTTTAAGAATAGGCACGGTCTTAAAAGCCTGAGGCTATGGTGGGCGGTATGGATCAACCATTACCGCATGATGCAGGTTGTGATCGACAAGTTCGCGGCATATGGCGGCCGAAAGTTCAACTTTGAACTTGAAGGGAACGAGGCATTCAGAATTCTGGAAAACAAACCAGAAGGCTTTATACTGCTTAGTTCACATATCGGAAATTCCGAACTCGTAGGATTTTCACTTGGTTCAAGCAAAAAGAGACTATCGGCTCTTGTCTATGCCGGTGAGAGTACGACAGTTCTTGAAAATCGTCGAAGGCTTCTTGAAGAGCACAATATCGAGATGATAAAAGTCGACAACACACTTGACCATCTGTATGCAATGAATGCGGCACTTGCCAACGGTAATATTGTGGGAATGCCTGCCGACCGCATAATCGGTTCACAGAAAACATTTTCCACCACATTCCTTGGCGCTGAGACACAATTCCCGCTTGGACCATTCGCGACAGCCGTGCAACGTGGCGTAGAAGCAGTAGCCATATTCATGATGAAAGAAAGCACATCAGAATACAAACTGATTGTCAAACCAATACGGTTCACTCATAAAGAAAAGGAAACCTTATCCCGACGAGATATGATGAACCTGATGGGTAAAAAGTTTGCACAGGCTCTTGAAGATGTAGTATTACGATATCCCCACCAATGGTTCAATTACTACGACTTTTGGAACGAAACACAACAACAATGAACAGTATCGATATAGATCTATACAGCATTATACCGCAACGTCCGCCGATGGTTATGATCGACAGGCTTCTGGAATGTGGTAAGACCACCACAACAACCGACTTCCGGGTCTCGGCCGACTGCATTCTTGTGGAGAACGGACAACTCTCGGCCGAGGGCATGCTCGAGAACATCGCCCAAACCTGCGCGGCACGCATCGGATATCTGAATCTTCAGGCCGGCGACAGCGTGAAACTGGGATTTATAGGTGGAATAAAAGACTTCCTTCCCGTTAATCTTCCTGCTGTAGGTGAGACTATCGTAACTTGCATCACTGTCAAAGAGGAAATTTTTGGTATCACGCTCGTAGACGCTGTTGTCACACTCAATGGGAAAGATATAGCAACAACCACAATGAAAATCGCCCTCAGCGACATAGACGCCCGCCAATAGACATGAAACATCCAGCCAGCAACCAGCAACCCATACTTAGAGCCTCTACAAATATAAAGGTGCGGTTCAGTGAGGTCGACTCCATGAACATCGTATGGCATGGATCCTATCCGCTATATTTTGAAGATGCACGTGAAGCCTTTGGATTAAAGTATGGTATAGACTATCTGACAATCTTTGGCAACGGATATTATGCTCCGCTTGTAGATATTGAATTCCACTATAAGAGGCCGATCGTCTACGGCATGACCATTAGGATCGAAATAATATACCGTCCCACCGATGCCGCCAAGATAATGTTTGATTATGAAATATATAACACGGCCAATAATGAGCTGATGGCGACAGGTCGCTCGGTTCAGGTTTTCCTTGACAAGAACTACCAGCTTGTATGGACAAACCCTCCGTTCTATGAGAAGTGGAAAAAGGAACAGAACTTGAGATAAATTATCATGATTGAGGTAAAAGGTACAAATATCACATGTGGGCTTGGCCTGGATACCGACACCGTATACGACAAGATACTATGCGGTGAGAGCGGTATCACACTCCATGACAAGGACATGATAGGTGTGACTGAAGATTTTATGGCATCGACAGTAGATGAATCACGCCTGCCTGATAATGATATGTACGGCATAGCCACACATCTTGAAAAGATAGCCATCCACTCCATAATACTTGCCTCAAACAAATGTCCCGATGTTGATCTGAAATCACCACGCACACTCTTTATCCTTTCATCAACCAAAGGAAACGTCGATCTTCTTGACCACAACATCGAAGGCATTGACCCTCAGCGTGTATACCTACCAGAAATGGCTGGCTACATAAAATCTCGTTTCAACAATCCGCAACAGCCGATTGTGGTGTCAAACGCATGTATCTCGGGCCTGTCAGCCATTATACTTGCCGGACGCCTGCTCAAAGCCGGTATATATGACAATATTGTGGTGACCGGCGTGGACGGTGTGACTAAATTCACAGTATCCGGATTCCAGTCATTCAAAGCCCTGTCAGCCAATCGTTGTCGACCATTTGACATATCTCGTGACGGATTGAACCTTGGAGAAGCCGCCTCGACAATAATACTATCACGAACCGACACGGCAACCCTGGGACTATGGTATTACGAAGCCGGGGCCATGCACAATGACGCCAATCACATATCAGGTCCGTCAAGAGTAGGGGAGGGTAGCTTCAGATGCCTTATGTCTGTAACAAAAGACATGGATGTCAACAACCTGGCCATGATCAACACTCATGGCACAGCGACAATATACAATGATGAAATGGAATCGATAGCAATTGACCGAGCCGGTCTTGCATCCATTCCGGTAAACGCCTATAAAGGATACCTGGGACACACACTCGGAGCGGCAGGAATACTCGAATGCATAATCTCGATGAAAAGTCTTGACAACAACACTGTTATCAAGACACTTGGATTCGAGAACACCGGTATATCGCACCATATTAATATTGTCTCAGACAACACCCCCTCCACCCGCTGTGAGTTCATCAAAATGATGTCGGGATTTGGAGGGTCTAACGCAGCTTTGCGATTCAGAAAGGAGGTTGCACAATGATGAAGCAGATACTGATCGACCGTGACCGCATTATACTCAATGAAAAAACGATTGACAACGGTGGTCTTACCGGCATTCCAATGCTGACATCGATATACAAGAGATACAATATAAGTTATCCCAAGTATTACAAGATGGATCCGCTGTGCCGACTTGGATTTATCGGAGCCGAGCTACTGCTGGACAAGGATATTGACGGAGACCGCCACGCGATTGTAGTAGCAGGCCGTTCAGGCTCGATCATTGACGACTTGCGCTACCAGGAAACAATCTGCGATAAAGAGAATTACTTCCCGAGTCCGGCTGTATTCGTATATACATTGGCCAACATTGTGACGGGAGAGATTGCTATCAGGCATGGCATACACGGAGAGTCATCAAGCTATTTGATAAACGATTATAACCCTGAAATAATCACTACACTTCTATCCTCTACATTTGATGACTGCGAGATAGACCAGGTAACCGGAGGATGGATAGAAGCAACCGGAGAGGATGACTTTACACTACGATTCGTCACAATTGACAGGGAAACCCCTCACGACGAAATTATCGGATTTTTTAAGAAAAATACAATAAACATCTAAACTTATATAACAATGGATCAGCTTATTAAAGAACTTAAGTCAGAAATAATCGAAGTGCTTAACCTTGAAGAGGTCACTCCCGAGGATATCGATGAGAATGCCCCACTGTTCGGTGACGGCCTCGGTCTTGACTCTATCGATGCGCTCGAACTTATTGTGCTGATGGAGAAGAATTACGGGATACGCCTTACCGATCCGGCGCAGGGCAAAGAAATATTCAAATCGGTAGCTGTAATGGCCGATTATATCAGCAAGAACCGCAAGAAATAATAAGGCGATTTTACAGCAAATGTCGATACCATGGTCGCATATCGTGGAGTTGATTGATAATTTTGACCAATGGAATATGTGGCCATGCCAAAATGATCAATTTGCCCGCGATATGCCAACCAAAGGTATACCTGTTTATAATCAGCTAATAATCAATTAAACTTTATTATATAAAAATGCCGGGATAAGACAACTAATCGCAAGATGTCTGTGAACCGGCACTAAGTCTCTGTCAAGAAACAACGAGATGTCAATGATTGAAGATCCTATAGTCATAACCGGGTATGGTATCATATCGGCATTAGGTAATGACGGGCCTTCCACTTTAGCCTCTATAAGCAACGGAGTCAGTGGAATAGGCCAAGTCCGTTATCTCCAGACCTCACACACTGAGTTTCCGGTAGGAGAGGTGAAGCTCAGCAATAACGAGATGGAGGCGATGCTGGATATCAAACCGGGTACAGCCACAACGCGAACCGCCTTGATGGGAATGATCGCGCTCGATGAAGCCATCAAATCAGCAGACTTACAGCAAGCTACCGACCGGCAATCCGAAATAGCATTTATATCAGGAACAACCGTAGGCGGCATGGACCGTAGCGAGCAACACTACCTTGACTTTTTGGCAGGTGACAGCTTCAAACAGTACATCTCGACTCATGACTGTGGCGCATGTAGCACAATGATAGCTTCGCGCCATGATATTTTCAGTTTTATAGGAACTCCGTCAACGGCATGTTCATCGGCCGCCAATGCTATAATAGCAGGCGCCAGAATGTTGCTAACATCTCAGTGTGACATAGTTATAGCCGGTGGCAGCGAATGTATAACACGATTTCATCTAAACGGATTCAACACGCTCATGATACTTGACCGTGAAGAGTGCCGTCCGTTTGACAGGTCCAGGGCCGGACTCAATCTTGGAGAAGGAGCAGCCTATCTTGTTATGGAGCGAATGTCAAATGCCTGCCGCCGAGGGGCTAAGCCATTGGCCATACTGGCCGGATGGGGCAATGCCTGTGATGCGTTCCATCAGACGGCATCGTCGGATAACGGGGAGGGTGCCTACAGATCCATGAAGCTGGCTCTGGAGCGAGCCGGCGTGGCGCCCGGTAAGATCGACTATATAAACGCTCATGGCACAGGGACTCCCAACAATGACATCAGCGAGACACACGCCATGCAACGCCTATTCGGAACAACAGTTCCCCCGGTATCATCAACCAAGTCATCGACCGGCCATACAACCAGTGCATCCGGCTCCATTGAATCGGTAATCACCCTGCTGTCAATGCTCAACAATATATTGCCGGCCAACCGAGGATTCAAGACCCCGATTGAAAACGGTATCACACCCGTAGTTACTCCGACAAAAGTCGATCGACTTGACTACGCATTGTGTAATTCGTTCGGATTCGGTGGAAACGACTCGTCACTCTTGTTCAAAAAACTATCAGACAGCGACATGGAGGGTCATAAGGCATGAAATGCACAAAACCTATATATATATTGGCCGCAAATCATATATCCATACAGGAACCTTTGACCGACAGCTGGATAGACAATCCTGTTATATATGAAAGTTCCTATAACGAGGCTATCGACCCTCAGTTCAAGCAATGGATGTCACCGGGCGAGGCCAGGCGACTCGGCAAGATAATGAAACGGGCTGTGGCAACATCGGCTGTAACAATGGAGCAGAGTGGTGTATCAACCCCCGATGCGATAATCACAGCAACCGGTCTGGGATGTGTGAAGAACACCGAGCTGTTCCTTACCGACCTGTGTAACAATGGTGAGCAACTTCTCAAACCAACACAGTTCATGCAGTCAACTCACAACACGATAGGTTCTCTGATAGCAATTTTAAACAAGTGCCACGGCTATAACATCACTTATGCCAACGGAGATACATCGACAGAGAACGCACTTCTTGACGCTGTCACACAGTTAACACTTGGAGATATTGGCACAGCTCTGGTAGGAGCTCATGATGAGATGACACCCTGCTATTACACCCTGCTTGAGCGCATTGGCTATTATGGTGCAGAGCAAATGGTTACATCGGGTGAAACAGCAGTCGCGTTCATGTTGTCAACCCATCCGGGTAAAGGCAATTGCTGTATCATTGAAAATATCTTGGTCATGTACAAACCCACCGACAGTCAATTATCACGCCATCTCACAGAAGTAGGACATATAGACTGTATCATGGCCGGACTCAATGGCAAACCCGAAACAGATATCAAATACAATCGGCTTATAAACCGATATTTTAGCAATGCCACCGTACTGCAATACAAGAACATCTTCGGTGAAAGCATGACAGCATCTGCATTGGGTATCTATGCCGCCGCTACGATCCTCTCAAAACAGAAGCATCCCGAAATCATGACTGTCAAAAAAGGACATAACAACACGATCGACAACATATTATGTCTGAATATAAGCGGAGACTACATAGCCGCTGTCAAACTTAAAGTATGTTCAACCCAATCATAACTTCATGAGACTACAAGGTGATATATACGAGATACTTCAGCACTCCTGCAACGGGTCATGTCATGAATTCGTGATACAACTCAACAGTGGAAGTCCCATATATCAAGGACATTTCCCCGGTAATCCAATAACACCCGGCGTTGTTATCATAGCCACTGCCAGGGAACTGGTCGAGACCTGCACAGAAAAAAAACTAAAACTTGCCGGAGCGCCATCAGTGAAATATACATCAGTAATGACCCCAACAAGTTCACCGACAATCAGATACAGTATCACGACCATACCTGAGGGTGATATCGTCAAAGCAAAAGTAACAGTGACTGGAGAGAATGTGACATTTGCCAAAATGTCGCTAAAATGGATAAACGCCTGAGAATAAAAAGCCCCCAATTTGATACTTCAATGAATGCATGTGTGGTAATACCTACTTACAATAACGCCGGCACCCTCGCCGATGTTATCGAGAGAGTGTATCGCTACACTCACGATATAATTGTGGTAAATGATGGCAGTACCGACGGGACAGTCAATATCCTGGAGGAATATGCCGGACGTATTGAATACGTAACCTATCCCAACAACCGAGGCAAAGGTGTGGCTCTACAGCATGGCCTTGACCGTGCACGCGAAATGGGATATGACCATGCTGTCACCATAGACTCTGACGGTCAACACTTTCCCGAAGACATTCCTGCATTACTCGAGGCCGCCAAGGCTCATCCTCATGATATAATACTTGGACGCCGAGGCACAGGCCATGACAACATGGCAGCCTCAAGCACATTTGCCAACCGGTTCTCAAACTTCTGGTTTGCAGTACAGACATTCAAATGTCCCGGTGACACACAGACGGGATTCAGAGTATACCCTCTGTACCGGCGTCTTCGTTTTTTTACATCACGATACGAAGCCGAGCTTGCCGTGCTGGTCGATGCATGCTGGCATGGCACAGGGATAGTCTCAGTACCCATACGTGTCTATTATCCACCTGTCAATGAACGAGTAAGTCACTTCAGGCCGGCACGAGACTTTGCCCGCATCAGTCTACTGAACACATGTCTGTGTTTCATGGCATTTTTCTATGGATACCCATCAATTGCCTATCATAAACTATTCAAGAATAGGAAATGAGCGCACTAACGATAATAATCGCAATAATAGCCGTATCATTCATAGCCTTATGTGTGTGGATGAGGCTTCGGTGGTTTCTTTACTGCGGGAATACTCGACGTGATATACCTGTCACCTTCAAGCGGTTCGCTTATTCTCTTTATAGTCTGTTACTTTTCATATTCATGGTATATGGGATCGCATTGCCATATACGATCCTGCTTTATCTTACCGTGTGGAATAAGGAACGTAGGCTTTATATCTTTCATAAATTTCTACAGCGATCATCGGGCCTGATAATCAGACTGATGCCTGAGATATACTATACGTTCAACAACTCTATAGGGGAAACATTCGAGAAGCCCGGAGTCATCATAAGCAATCACCAGGGACACTTTGACCTGATGTGCATAATGATGATGACACCGAGACTTGTAGTGCTTACCAACCAATGGGTATGGCGCAATTCATTGTATGGATGGATCATCAGAGTGGCCCAATTCTATCCTGTAAGCAACGGCCTTGAATACAATATTCCAAAACTCAAGGATCTGATTGACAGAGGATATTCTGTAGTAATATTTCCAGAGGGAACACGCTCGGCCGATTGTAGTATACTGAGATTCCATACAGGAGCTTTTTACCTTGCCGAGAAACTCGGAGTGGATATCATACCCGTGATACTGCATGGGGTAGGTCATTGCATTCCCAAGACAGACTTCATGCTCAGACCCGGAAAAATGTATCTTGAAGTAATGGAACGGGTAAACGTGCATGCCACTGACGATGAGATGTATTTGCGAAAACTGTCACGTAGGGTAAGAAGATTATATCTTGACCGTTATAAGGAGCTGAGACAGGATCGGGAAACAGCAGGATACTACTCCCGATATGTTAAAAACAAATACCTGTACCTACCTGACAGCGCATACCAAACCGTACGTAAACTACTAAAAAACAACAGCAACTACACAGCAACCGTAGATACACAATACCCTGCCGGATCGACGGTCATTGTCCACGACACATCGTTAGGAGCGCTTTCATGGCTCCTGTCACTGGTACATCCCGATATAACCGTTGTAGCAGAAATTGATAACCATATAGAACTGGAGACAGCATCGCAAACTCCAGGCATACCGTCATCACAACTGATATTCAATAACTCAGGCAGTAAAGCCAAAGGAGACTATTCAATCATCATGTCTAATGACGGTAAAGTAAAAGACATAGTTGCAACCGATAAATGAGCAAAATAACAATCATAGGAAGCGGACTTGGCGGATTGACATGTGGACTTATAATGGCACGTGAAGGCCATGAGGTAATAATCCTGGAGCAACAAAAACGTCCGGGAGGTTGCCTTCAATGCTTCTCTCGGTCAGGAGTAAAATTCGAGACGGGAATGCATTTCATAGGGAGTGCAGAACCCAACCAATTGTTAGGACTTATCCTACAGTATCTTGAAGTCTACGATAAGGTTAAATTACAGCCACTTGACCCACAGGCTTATGACATAGTAGTTATAGGTAACAAGGAGTTTGCCTATCCAAAGGGATATGAAGCTCTAACCGAGGCACTGACAGCTAATTTTCCATTGGAAGCTGAAAATATCCGACAATTCCTCAAACTCGTGAAAGATGTAGCCAATGCATCGGCCATGCACCGGCTGTCAATTGACGAGAGCGACTTTGTGCTGACGACACGCTACCAGATGGAAAGCATCAACTCGGTAATAGACAAGCACATAACCGATCCACTTCTGAAGCGAATCCTCGTAGGCAACCTTCCACTATATGCGGGAATTAAAGACAAAACACCATTTTCAACTTATGCTTTCATAACCGATTTTTATCTTAAAAGTGCCTACCGATTTGCCGATGGCAGCGAAGCCTTGAGCGATGCGATCATTGAGAAAATAAAGAATTACGGTGGCCAGGTGCTGACATCCAAACAGGTCGTGAAGATCGAATGTGACGAGCACAAGGCACAAGCCGTGCTAACATCCGACGGCACACGATACGAGACCGACTATATTATATCCACCACACATCCGGCACGTACCATTGAATGGCTGAGTGACACAAAACTCCTTAGACCTGCATACCGTAGACGCATCAAAGGCCTGCCAAACACGTTGGGGGCATTCAGTCTGTACCTAAAATTCAAGCCCGGGACGGTACCATATCTGAGATCCAACTACTACGAATACCCCTGTGGAGATCCTTGGGAATGTGACAAGTATACCGACAAAAACTGGCCATTAGGATATCTGTATATGCACTTCAGCCGTGACGAGTCTACCGATACCGCCAAGACAGGAGTGATACTGTCATACATGCACTATGACGATGTCAAACAATGGGAAGGTACCGAACCCATGAAGCGCGGCAAAGACTATGAGAATTTCAAACACCGTCACGCAGAGCGGCTTCTTGATGTCATCGAGCAACGCCACCCAGGGTTCAGGGATCTGATTGAGACCTACTACACCTCTACACCCCTCACATATCGGGACTACACCGGAGTAGAAGAAGGCGGCATGTATGGGATCGCCAAGGATATCAATCTCGGTGCGGCGGGCCGTGTAACACATGCCACGCGCGTACCCAACCTGTATCTGTCGGGTCAAAACATCAACTCCCACGGAATACTCGGAGTGATCGTCGGATCAGTCATCACCTGTTCCGAATTTATACCTATAGAGAAAATATTTAGCCAAATAAAATCATTTTATACCCCCTCGCTTGCACAATAACGAGAGTATTGGTATCTTTGTTGAAACTGATCAGACAATATGGAAACAGTAAAAATGAAACTGATCTATCCGCGATGGAAAAAGCTGAGCGGACAGACAACATTCAACCTACCGCCACACGGTCCCGTAGCCTTTGCTGCCACACTGCCCGAGTGGGTGGATATAGACTTCATCGATGAGAATGTCGATGAACTCAATTTTGATGACCCATGTGATGTGGTAGCTATCTCGATGATGCTTTCGACCCAGGTAAAACGAGGATGGGCCATAGCCGACGAATACCGCCGGCGCGGCATCAAAGTAATGGCCGGAGGAATATCGACCATGCTACATGCCGAGGACACAGTCAATCATGTAGACTCGGTATTCCTAGGAGAATCGGAGGGACGCATGGAGCAGGTGATGCTTGACTGGAAAGAGGGTAAGCTAAAGAAAATATACAACTACATGGGACAGTTCCCGCCGATCGAAAGCGTAGGTCCCTGTCGCCGCGACCTATATAAGCGCGAACTTTACAACCACAAGGGAGTGCAGATGGTCGATCTGTTTCACGCCAGCCGAGGATGCCGTTTCAGTTGCTATCCGTGTGCAGTCTCCTACCTGGGCGGACGCATATTCCGCCCTCGCCCTGTAGACAAGGTCGTAGAGGACATGGCCGGAATCGACAACAATCGACTGTTCATAGTCGACAACTCATTGGCCCAAAACAAAGAATGGGAAAAAGAATTGTTCCGCGCCATAGCTCCACTTAAGAAGAAATGGATAAGCCATACAATCGAAGACGACCCTGAGATACTTGATCTGGCCGCAAAAGCCGGGGCTTGGTATGTATATCAGGCCGTATATGACACCAGCGACTATATAAAGGAACGTATCAAACGCTATCATGACAATGGTATCGGTGTCGAAGGCACAATTTTATTGGGCCTTGACAATCAGACGGAAGACGACTGCAAGCGATTGATCGATTTTCTTGGAGAGATCGATCTCGACCTTGCCGAGTTCACTGTCATGACACCATTCCCTCACACCAAAGGATATGACGACCTGCTCAGGCAAGGCCGTATATTCGACTTTGACTGGGATCATTATAATGCAGGACAGGTAGTATTCCAGCCCAAGCACATGAGTCCTGAAAAACTCCAGGACATATATGAGTATGCATGGAAATCATTCTATGCCGACGAGTCACAAGAGCAAAAAATGTTCCGCCTATTCTGCAATGTAGCCCTTCGCGAGATGGAAGACGGCACATATCGTCAAAGAGACCGTAGCCTTGTCAACAAATCGTTTGGCCGCGATGTAATACGCAACATAAAGAAGTAGCCTGAACAAGTATCGATACAAGCATAGCTTTAACCGATCCAATAAATATGAAAGTTTCAAAGGAATACTACGACGAACTGTTTGACTTCAAGGGACAATGGGACATGCCGTCACGATGCGGATTGAAAATACGCACCGTAGCCGGCATCCCTGTAATAATAGTGACCGAAATGTATCAGGAGAATCCTGGCACATCGGTGACATATGCCGGGGAGTCTCTTGCCCGACAGATATGCGAAGTAAAGAATCTTGACCTTGACCAAGTAAGATACATTGAGTGTACCCCCGATACAAATTCCAAGTTGTCGTTTTATGACGAGGAGTTCTATGAGGTAGACTTCAAGGCATCAGACCCGACAAAAAAATATATCCGACTGACCGCAAGCCAGATCGAGGAAATAAGAAACGGACAGACAACATTCAGTCAGTCATGATCTTCACACCACCGATAAAAGACATCGAGTTTGAATCGGCCGAGACTATTGCCCGCTACCAGGACAGTCGTCTTGTCGAGACTCTCAGCTACATGTCTGAGCACTCACCATATTACCGCAGAATATTCAGACAGCAGGGAATCAATCCTAAATCCATTACACAGACAGGACAGCTACATCAACTACCGTTCACAACAAAGGCCGACCTCCAGCTCTATAATGATGACTTTCTGTGCGTGCCACGTGAAATGGTGGTGGACTACGTCACAACATCGGGCACATCGGGCGATCCTGTCACATTCTGCTGTACAGAGAGCGACCTGCAACGACTGTCCTACAACGAAAAGAAATCATTCAGGACAGCGGGCCTAAAACCAGGCAATATAGTGCAGCTCATGACAACCATTGACAAACGGTTCATGGCAGGACTTGCCTATTTTCTGGGAATACGCGAGCTTGGCGCATCAATAATAAGGGTAGGCAACGGTGTACCCGAATTGCAGTGGGACACAATCAGACGACTGAGACCCGACACGATAATGTGTGTGCCTTCATTTATCCTGCGCCTGCTCGACTATGCACGTATACATGGGATCGACTATCGCAACTCATCGGTAAAACGGATAATCGGCATCGGAGAGGGACTGAGAGATTCAAATCTTGAACTAAACCTACTTGGAAAATCAATCAAAGACCAGTGGGATGTAGAGTTGTTTGCCACCTATTCATCAACCGAGATGGGCGCGACATTTGCCGAATGCCCCCAGGGATGTGGAGGCCATGTACACCCCGAACTGATCATAGTGGAAATAATCGGAGACGATGACAAGCCGGTGGCTGACGGCATCCCCGGAGAGATCGTTGTCACGACACTTGGTGTTGAAGGGATGCCGCTACTCCGCTTCAGAACCGGAGATATAGCCGCCCGTATCAACGAACAATGCCTATGTGGTCGCAACTCCTACAGGCTCACCCCGCTTATAGGCCGCAAGAACAACATGATCAAGCTCAAGGGCACGACCTTATACCCGCCAGCCATCAACGACGTCCTTGACAATACCCCCTGGATAGAGAACTACGTGGTCGAAGTAAGAGACTCGGAAGCAGGCACTGATGAGGTTGTAGTCTATGTAGGCCTTAAAGACCGACATGCCAGTGATCCAGTTAAAGAACTCAAGGATAGGTTCAGGTCCAGGCTTAGAGTAGCCCCCATAGTCGAGATTCTGCCAAGCGATGCAGTCTACAGGATGCTTATGCCGCCTACTACCCGCAAGCCAATCAAGTTTATCGACACTCGTAAGAAAACACAATAAAACATCAACCATTAAACATTATATACTGCCGATGCAACAAAAAATCATTATTCTGGACTTTGGATCGCAGACCACACAGCTCATAGCCCGACGGGTGAGAGAACTCAACATGTACTGCGAGATAGTGCCCTACAACAAGTACCCCAAGGGTGATGAATCGGTAATAGGCGTGATATTGTCAGGCTCTCCATTCTCGGTATATGACGAGAAGGCTTTCAAAACCGACCTATCCGAATTACGCGGACGACTCCCCATTCTTGGCATATGCTACGGCGCACAGTTCATGGCCTATGAAGGTGGCGGAAATGTCGAACCTGCCGGTTCGCGCGAGTATGGCCGGGCCAACCTCACGTACATCAATTCCAACTGCCCACTTTTCAAGGATATCACAGAGGGCTCTCAGGTATGGATGAGCCATGGTGACACCATCACCGCCATCCCTGAAGATTTTGAGATCGTAGCCTCGACCGAAAAAGTAAAGATTGCGTCCTACCAGTCAAAGACTCTTCCCATATGGGGCGTACAGTTCCACCCCGAGGTGTTCCACTCTACATGCGGACTGCAGTTACTGCGCAACTTCGTGGTAGACATCTGCGGCGGCCGACAGGACTGGAATGCCGATGCATTCATTGAGACTACCGTAGGCCAACTGCGCAAACAGCTTGGTAACGATAAGGTTGTATTAGGACTCAGCGGCGGCGTTGACTCTTCGGTTGCAGCTGTTTTGCTCAATAAAGCCATAGGCAAGAATCTGACATGCATATTTGTGGATCACGGTATGCTCCGCAAGGATGAGTTCAAGAATGTACTTCATGACTACGAGTGTCTCGGACTTAACGTGATAGGAGTAGATGCAAGTGCCAAATTCTTCGGAGAACTTGCCGGTATTACAGATCCTGAGCGCAAACGCAAGATCATCGGCGCAGGATTCATAGATGTATTTGAACAGGAGGCCCACAAGATCAAAGATGTAAAGTGGCTTGCACAGGGAACAATCTACCCCGACTGCATAGAGTCTTTGTCGATCACCGGCATGGTGATCAAGAGCCACCATAACGTAGGCGGACTTCCCGACCGCATGAATCTCAAGTTATGCGAGCCACTAAGACTGCTTTTTAAGGATGAAGTACGTGCAGTAGGCCGTCAGCTGGGCATGCCCGATCATCTCATAAAGCGCCATCCGTTCCCCGGTCCGGGACTGGCCGTGCGCATCCTTGGAGACATAACCCCCGAGAAGGTGGCAATATTACAGGAGGCCGACCATATCTTCATACAGGGATTAAGAGACTGGGGACTGTATGACCAGGTGTGGCAGGCCGGAGCCATACTGCTCCCCGTACAGAGTGTAGGTGTGATGGGCGACGAGCGCACCTATGAACGCGCTGTAGCTCTTAGGGCTGTAACATCAACCGATGCGATGACTGCCGACTGGGCACATCTGCCATATGACTTCATGGCCAAGGTATCAAACGATATCATCAACCATGTAAAAGGTATTAATCGTGTATGCTATGACATCTCGTCAAAGCCCCCATCGACAATCGAGTGGGAATAAGAATATAATCCTAAACAGAGAGAGGCTGTGTCAAAATAGGCGTAGCCTATTTTCATAACCTGTTGTAAAACATAAAACAAAGCCCTGACTTTCGCA
>CAXHRO010000046.1:0-21424 GCA_964018905.1 uncultured Muribaculaceae bacterium | reverse complement strand
CATCCTGAGAGAACTGGTCGAGCTGATTGAGATTCGAGCTGTTATAGATGAACCAACGTGCTTTCTTTCCGTATTGCTCCATGAAATGGTCTTCAAGCATACGGAAGGACTTAGCCACACCCTCGCGAATAGCAATGCTCGGCACAACGATGATGAACTTCGACCAACCATAGAGTTTGTTGAGTTCAAACATCGTCTTTATATAGACGTAAGTCTTACCTGTACCGGTCTCCATCTCGACATCAAGGTTGACTGCACCTAAGCCGTCGATCTTGCTTAGAGACTTAGAGAGCGGCACACCTGCGAGAGTCTGAACGGAGTGCAGATTATCGAGCAGCTGTTTCGACGACAGCTCAATGTCAGAGTTACGGTAGCCGTCATCATCTCCGTCAAAGCGGATAACACCTGATCCTCGTTTACCGAGGTCGCGACGATACTTCGAGGAGTCACGATTAGGTTGACCTGTAAATATGGCAGTTGTGTTATCTACCGCCTCGGTCTGATAGCCTTGTATCTTAAACTTGAATTTCATTTCGTTGCTCCTCCTTTCTGTAATAAGAACAGATGTTTTTGCATCTCAATCTCCTGACGCAGCTCTTCTTCGGATGGCAGAACAGTCAGATATTTTGACGCAAAAAGCTGTTTACTACCATTGAGCATAGAATATTTTGCAATGTCCTCGCTTGTTTCTGCACATAGCAATATTCCTATGGTCGGATTATCACCCTGAGTCCGTTTCAGGTCGTCATACATCCTGACATACATATCCATCTGTCCGACATCTTGGTGTGTTATCTTTGTAGTTTTCAGGTCAATCAGTACAAAGCATTTCAGCAAGTAGTTATAGAACACAAGGTCGATATAATAATCACCGGCATCAGTCACAATGTGTTGCTGACGCTCCACAAAAGCATATCCTTTGCCAAGTTCCATAAGAAACTGCTGGAGATGTGTGATAAGGGCACTTTCAAGCTCACTCTCTGTATAAGTAGCATCTTTAGCAATACCGAGAAACTCTGTCACGACAGGTGATTTGATATACTGTTCGGGAGTGATGGTAACATTATCCTTCGCAGTCAACCTGTTCATCTCATCTGATACAGCATCTTTATCGGAAGATGCTAGTAGGCGATGATAATATTGCGAACCTACATTTCTTTCCAGAGTCTTTACCGACCACATTTGCTGTGCCGCTTCATCCATATACCACAGTCTGGCCTTCTCATTCTTTTCTCCGAGAATAGCCTGAATATGAGACCATGTGAGATTTTGCAGACGCGTCTGCAAAATCTTTCTATCCGGGAAATAGATATATAACTGGCGGTAATAAGCCAATGCCCGGGGACTATATCCTTTACCAAAGTCAAATGTCAACTGAGAAGACAGTTCCTTCAAAAGATTGGTACCATACTCCGCTCTGCTTTCGCCATTCTGTTCTTCCTCTACAATGCGTTTACCTATCTCCCAACGCTCATCTATAATCGTAGAGTTGAGTTGAATAGCGGCCTTAGCACGATAACGATGCGATATTTCGCGTATATCAGCTACCAGTCTTTTTAATCCGACTTCACTCATAGCTTACAGGATTTTACGGATAGTATCGGGTGAATAGTGACGGAAGATTTGCTCGAAGTTGTCGAGGACGTTATCGTTAGCGGCAGACGCATCGCGCATTACGAAGTATTGAGGCTTCATCTTGGCGATTTCGGTAACGGTGGACTCGTTCACATCGGTGTCGAATGTAGCGACAAGATAAGTGCCGTCAACGAAGAACACCTTTTTGCCATTGACATCCCGTTCTTCAATCTTTGCAGAAAGTTCAATACCAAGTTCCGGCATCACTTGGAAAAGTAAATCAAGCGGAGTACGATCATGCTTCACATTGTCAACTGAATTGAAAAGGTCTGACTCGTTGAAATCCTCAGGTGTATAGAACACATCCTCCATATTTGACGAATCAAGTTTGAGCACACGGAAGCCAACATCAAGATCCTGCCCTTGCAACTCGACTTCTTTTTTCACTTTCTCTCCGGAACGACGAATACGCTCTTCTCCGATTTGGCAAATGTTTTCGTAGCCAGCCTTGAATTCATCAGACTCTACAGAACATCGTTCTGGAATCTGAACACAAATATATTTTACTTTTTTAGATAAGGATTTATTATATTGCATAGTAGCATCTCCTAGAGTACCTGAACCCGAGAAGAAATCAAGAACTATATCGCCATCATCGAGTTGACATACTTCCTCAAAATATTTTAATAATGAGGAAGGTTTTGCAAATGGGAAAGGAATTCCGAGTGCTTTCAATTCATGTGTCGCATTTTGATTGATATGCCCTTCGATGAAGCTATTCGGAGTCGCCGATAGTTTTGAAATGACATCGTTCAAATATGTTTTAGTAAATGCATTCCATTTTGTCTCATCTCCATTAGGTCCAACGACATTGGATGAACGTCCCTGCTTTATAACAATTTGGTCTTTTTTTTGGAGGTAAGATTGGTATGACCATCGCCACACTTTATCTTTTCCGCTATTTGGGACGACTGATGCTCCATCTGATACTTCGTTAGGAAAGACTTCACCGGGTGGAATAATAAAAGACCCGTCGGGACATTGGATGTAATATCGTTGGTTAGTACAGCCTCTCATAGGATCCAGACTTGTCATATAAAGTCTAACTAATTGATATCGTTCTCCTTTTCTTGGACCATCCTCTTCGATAAGATTATATGAGGTATAATTAATACCTCCGAAAAATGCAGGACAAACTTCTTTATTTTTAGCGAAAGTAAGGACATAGTCAAAATTTGGAGCCCAATAATCGCCCTGGTTATTAGCCTTCTTAGAAATTCGACCAGCACACCCTAAGAAATTATCTGATCCAAATACGTCGTCACAAACCTTTCGCAGATTATGAACTTCATTATCGTCTATTGAAATAAAGATAACGCCATTATCGGAGAGCAGGTCGCGGGCAACTTTAAGGCGTGGATATATCATATTTAGCCAGTCCGTGTGGAAACGACCGTTGCTTTCAGTGTTGCGTTGCATAGGGTCGAGGATTTGGTTGCCATCCTCGTCATAGAGACCACTGGTTGCCTCGAAATCTTCCAAGCCCTGTGCAAAGTCATCGTTATAGACGAAGTCATTGCCAGTGTTATAAGGAGGGTCAATATAGATCATCTTGATTTTACCAAGATAGTTCTCGCGGAGAACTTTCAGCACATCAAGATTATCACCCTCGATGTAAAGATTTTCTGTGTTCCAGAAATCTTTAGATGCTTCCAAGTCAGGGCGAAGGGTCTTGTCGATAGCAGTATTGGCAAGACGAGAAGCGGCACGCTTATCGGGCCATGTGAACTGATAGCGTTCTTCGCCCTCTTCGAGTACGTCCTTTGACAACTCTGCACGGAGTTTGTCAAAGTCAATGGCAAGTTCGGCAGTATCGTCCTTGCCTTTGCGCTCAGTGACGCAATGAGGGAACAACGCGGCAATCTTAGCCACGTTCCCATCCACAGCGTCAGGGCTTTTCATTTGTAGTTTTTCCATTTATGATGTTTTCGTTTTGTATTTTGCACATTAAGAAATCATCTAATGATATATCAATCAGACTAACATACTGCTCCAAAGTTGAAACAAGACGTTTAGCTGCATACTGAATCTTATGGGGGAGACTCTTATGATATAGTTTCTTAAAGTTAGTAATATTAAACAACCAAGAGGCTTTTTGGAGCAATAGGTTCTCAGTATATTTATCTATCACATTATCGTAATCGGCTCTAACTTCATCGGGAATTACAAATACCATATAAGCGAGATAAAACCAAGCTTTTTTGAGATTTTTGTAATCTTCCTCTGTATGGTCTTTTACGGACTTTGAAAATAGTTCAAGATAAATCTTTAATCTATCAGCATTGGGATTTTGAAATAAGGGTTTTATGTCCTCCCTAAACTTTGCCAAACTATTAACTAATCCCTCTATCCCGGTGCTATATTGATGCAAATATATTTCAGCACACTCGAATTTAGTATCTTCCTCAGTAATATTATATTCATAATGTGGAACATAAGTATCAATTATATTGTTAAATTCTTCCAAGCTCGAAGGTGCTAATTCGTTGGTAGCAGGAATCTCAATTATGTGCTTTGTCTTCGACTTATTAAATCTTAATAGTGGCAGACGAATTTGCTCCCAAAATATTTTATCGGAATCCTTATCATACATCATTAATAGAACAGGTCTATCTGATGATAACCAGTAATAAAAATGATTATCATCAAATTCAAATGAGATCTTTCCGTTCTTCTTGATGCGTGTATAAGATTTCCCTGATTTTATTTGAAGCGCGATATGAGAATTTGTGCGACAACCATTAATTTTTTGCTCTACATCTGCATCTATACCAAAATCAGAATGAGTACGTTCTCGCAAAGACCATCCTAACTTTTCAAAGGCTAAGGAAATTGCACTTACTCCTATCCTCTCTTCGTTGGCAGTATCTGTTACAATATCATCATACATGAGATTTCAGTTTTTGGAGTTCAACAAATAATTCACGCTTGCGGCGCGGCTGTTTAGTGGCTTTCATCTGACGCTCAAGGGTGGCGATCTGACGTTCAATTTTGGCGCGTTCTTCATCAGCCCTGATTTGCTCGGCGAGTGACTTGTCTTGCTCTACCGAAAACTGACCGATAGATGAAACGACGGACTGCCACACAGCATCAAGGTTGAGACCAGAGAGCTCAACAGAGGCAGACTCCAACGATTGCCACGGAGCGGTGAATAGCTTGGCGTGGTACACGGCAAGCATTGCTTCGTCCTCGAAACGCAGTAGATATATTACGCGCTGCGGAATACTCTTAGCGAGCATGACGATATTCTTTTGGTCGAAATCACGAGACTTGAGCGAGACTTCGATAACGAATATCTCCTTGACCTCAATACCCTCTGAGATAGCCGGAAGTGTACGAGGCGCAATCCAGTTGACAAAGTCAAGATGCGACACATCACCATCGAAACACTCACGTTGCGATGGTTTCCAGTCGAACCGCTTATAAAGCTGCGCTTTGGGAAACGGTCTCTTAACTTCGGTAGATTGCGGTAGTCCTAACATATGTCACCAATCCATTGTATCCTCCCTGAGCCTCATGATAAGCTCATCGGCTATTTCCAATGACCTGTATGCTACCTGTTCATCAATTTTTTCATCCTGATTGAAAGCCTTTTCGTAACTCAGTTTCTCTACAAGAGCTACGGTTACGTCTTTGGCTATTTCATATCTCCGTTGTTCCCAAATTTGGAACTCAGCAGAACTCATTTTATTTTTCTTCATATGGTAGACAACTATTTAATTATCAAGAAACATATTAGCTCAAAATCATCAAGACCTTTGACGTCGTTGCCGAAAAGCGAACCACTATCTCCATCGAGGAAGGAGAATAGATCGCTGGATTCCTTCACCTTAATTAGTGAAGAGATAGCATCGCCAAGCAATCGTGAATATGTACCCATTCGCTGTCCGTCACGGGTCTCGGCATTAAACCGTCGGCACAAATCGGGTATCGGCTCTGACTTACCACGGCATAGCTGACGCATACGGTCAAGCATCCCTTTCGGATCAAGATGATTGACTATTACATCGGAATCTTTGGAAATATAGACCATATAGAATGGATGTAGCCGGTTCTTCTTGTCTATATTGATGTCGTTGTTTCGGTTTTTCAAAACGAATATTACCCCCTGTGGCGCATCTTTCCGTGCGGAGGTCAGGGCATGAAGCCCCATCGGAGTATGCTCTATGTCGACACCGCTTCGCATATATTCAAGGAGGTCAAGACGGAACTCATTTAGACCCAAATCCATAATTGAGACTCCTGTACTCATTTCCTCGATGTCAACTACTTCCTCCTTCAACCTCTCCAACTGGTCACGGCGATACTTCAAATCACCTTGTTCTTCGATTGTCAGCGGATTATCATCACCGGTTGCGGTCAGCACCGAAACTTTCATTCGTGCCTCGACACGACCCTTCAGGTTTATGTAGTCGTCAAGATCCATATCAGGCCAGAAATTGACAAGCTGAATCTTCTCGTTTCGGGAACCTATACGGTCAATTCGCCCGAAACGCTGGATTATTCGCACCGGGTTCCAGTGAATATCGTAGTTGATAAGATAGTCGCAATCCTGAAGATTCTGACCTTCGGAAATACAATCTGTGGCTATCAATACATCAATTTCCTCATTGAGATTAGGATATAAGGTAGCCTTATCTTTCGAGACTGGAGAGAACAGAGTCAGTACTTTATTGAAATCCAGTTTTTCTCGGAGTTTCAATGTAGACCTGGCTTCAATATCACCTGATACGAGTGCAGTGTTAAGTCCTGTCCGTTCTTTGATAAGTGGTGCAATATTCTCATATATGTATTGGGCTGTATCAGAAAAAGCGGTGAAGACTATAACCTTCTTATTTTCGCCATTGATAGGGTGTGCAAACTTTTCCCTGATCACGTCAAGGAGCATCTTAAGCTTGCTGTCATGTTCCGGCGTAATATCACCGAGCATGAAAAGGAGGGTATTGAGATTATCAAGATCTTTTGCAAGATAGCCACGCCATTGGATATAATCCATATCCTCCAAATCAATCTTTGTCTTCTTATTTCCTATGAATACGGTATCTTCCCTTTCATCAAAATCAAGACCGTATGAGAAATCGTAATCACATACCATTGATATCTCCGACTGTCGGGCCGCCAGACTGTCAATAGCATCAATCGTTGTGGCTATGTATTTTCTGATTCTCTCCAGTGTCAGACGGAATGAATTGACGGAGCTTTCAAGACGTTTTAGCAGATTGATACTCATAAGCTGACGGATACCGCGCTCACGTCCTGCACGTGAAAGATTACCGAAACGTCCGTCTTCACGGGGTTCGGTGTACTTATCCAGTTTACTCGGAAGAATAAAGTCGGAGGGAGTATAGATAGCAAGGTTCAGCTCACTTACACTGACAAAAATATCGTTGAAGTCAACCGTCTTTGAAAGATCCGTGAGTTTGGGAACCTTTGAAAGCGGTTTCAGCCGCTCCGGGAATCTGCCGATGTCGGATGTATCGTAATACTGTTCGATATGCCTTCGGCTACGGGCTATGGTGACGCTATCAAGAACTTCAAAAAAGTCAAAGTTCAGCATTTCTAATAATGTGCCGGTGGTGCGTTGTTCCGCAGGATATTTCGACCACTTGTTGAAAGCCGTCTGAGCTTGCCGGAAAATATCGTCAAGCGAACTTGTGGTCTTCAACTTTGCATCCATCTGAGATGAATCCCCCTCGTAAGCGAGTGCAAGCTGATTGCGCAGGTCATTGAAGCGATTGTTGACAGGCGTAGCCGACAGCATCAGCACTTTGGTCTTCACTCCTGAGCGGATAACCTTATTCATCAACTGGAGATAGCGGTTCTCGCGTGGATTCTCATCATTCTCATCAGTGGTGACTTTACCGCCATTGCGGAAGTTGTGGCTTTCGTCGATAACGACAAGGTCATAGTTTCCCCAGTTGATGTATTCGAGGTCGAGACCGTTACTTTGTCCAGACTGTCGCGAAAGGTCGGTATGATAAAGAATATCATAGCGCAGGCGGTCAGCTACAAGTGGATTGTTTTTGTAATTGGAGCGATATGTAACCCAGTTGTCGTGTAGTTTCTTTGGGCAGAGAACGAGAACAGACTTATTGCGGTTCTCGTAATATTTGATGACCGATAATGCTGTAAAAGTCTTGCCGAGACCAACTGAGTCGGCAAGGATACAACCGTTATATTTTTCAAGTTTGTTGATGATTGCAAGTGCGGCATCTTTCTGGAAATTATACAGTTTGTTCCAAACTACGCTTGACTTGAAGCCTGTAGCCTCATTGGGTAGGACATCCTCAGAAATATCTTCAAGGAACTCGCTGAAAATGTTGTAAAGGGTTACGAAGTAGATAAATTCAGGGGAGTTTTCTTTGTAGGCGTTGGTGATATTGTCAAGAACCTGTTCAGTTACAACCTGTAACTGATTACCGTCATTCCAAATCTGATTGAAAATCTGTAGGTATTGCTGAGTGAATGGCGACTCCATCTTGGTTATGGCAGTAGCGAGATTGTTGCCTCGTTCACAACCCAATTCAACTGTTGTGAATCCATTCAAGGGCATATAGGTAGTATCGTCAACCGTTGCAAATGACGGCATACCGGCATTGGTGCGATTTGACTTAAAGCAGACTTTCTGCTTGATCCACTCGGCACACTCCTTAGCGACGGCTTTCAGCGACAATTCATTGCGCAGTTTGATTTCAAACTCCGAGCCATAAAGATCACGTTCTCGATTGAGCCGGGGAATATAAAACTCTCGCTTTTGCTTGTCGGTCTTCTCTGTTATAAAAGATGGCGAAGTGAAGATAAAGCGCAGTTCCGAAATATCACTCAACTGCTTTTTTAGCTCTTGGAAAGCATAGATTGAAAAACTCGACGCAGCGACAGACACCTTTGAGCCAGAGCGCAAGGTGGCAATCATATCCTCTTTGAGAGTTTTGTTTATATTATCTATAATTTCCATTCTAACAAAAAGAACATCCTCGTAGCATCTGATGGCCGACCAAAGCCTGTAACGACTACAAGGATGTTCCCAAAGTTTTCGGCTCTCGCCGTATTTCTTTTTTGTTTATCAACTGGTCATTTTCAGATTAGCGTTACTATTCCTAATTACAAAGTTACAAATAATTTTTGAGATGGCAATCGGTTATGTCGTAAAACACAACCGGTTGCCATGAATGTGTTTGCTACTTCATTGATGCGATCCGGCGGTATATGTGGTGCCGTGGTTTTGGTCGACGCCAAATACATCGGGAATACCGATATATTTCATCGAAGCATCCTGTATGCCTACGATGATGCGTTGCCATGTGTCTTTATCTGCGGCTTCTCCACCTGGAGTGTTGAGGATGGATCCTACGCGGTAGTGTCCGAATACCTCGGCCATCTTGGACGAGTCGGCATAGTAGACTCCGCCATCCGGTTTATCGTTGACTACGAGGTCAATGTTGACTTCACACATCTGTCCTACTTTATCATCAAGTGTCATCTGTGACAGGATGTCGTTTACACGTGTCTCGATGGTTTTGTCGGCCGGAATTGCCGGGGCTATGTCAACTTTCCCGGTGCATGCTACTGCCAGCAGGAGCAGTGCCGCGAGTGATAGTTTTTCATGAAACATGAATTTAATTTATAAAGTTCCCGCTGGCACTATATTTCATAGAGCCGGCGGGGATATCGGTTATCTGACTTCAAACATGGCTTTAGAGCGTATATCTTTTGACGATGAGCCTATCTGTACTTCAAATTTACCGGGCTCACATATCCACTGATGTTTGTCGGGATCAAAAAAACTGAGGTCCCGGCTATCGATGTTGAAAGAAACAAGGGATGTCTCGCCAGGTTGCAGATTTATTTTTTTGAATCCTTTGAGTTCTTTGACCGGGCGTGGAAGCGATGACTTGAGGTCGCTGATATACAGCTGTACAACCTCGGCTCCTGCACGGTTGCCCGAATTTGTTACAGGTACGGTTACCGTTACGGTCCCGTCGGGTGATATGGCAGTGTTGTCAACCGAAGCCTTGCCGTATTCGAAGGTAGTATAGCTCAGACCGTGGCCGAACGGGAACAACGGGGTGATTTTATGCTTGTCAATCCATCGGTAGCCAACAAAGACACCTTCGTCATAACGGCAGTCAACAATTTTTGATCCGTCCTCTCGTGGTGTGCCCGGGTAGAGTCCCATATCGTGGGCCGGAACCTGGTCGAGGGTGGCATGGAATGTCATGGGCAGTTTTCCCGATGGGTTCACTCGGCCGGTCAGGATGTCGGAGATGGCGTTTCCAGCTTCGCTACCGAGGTACCATGCCTGGAGAATGGATGGCACATTTGAAGCCCATGGCATAGCCACGGCGTTACCTGATATATTGACAACCACAAGGTTGGGGTTTGCTTCGGCCAGGGCAGTGATCACGCGGTCCTGATCATATGGCAGGCTAAGCGATTTGCGGTCAGAGTCCTCGCAGTCCTGATGGTTGGCTTTGTTGAGTCCGCCGACATAGATAACATAGTCGGCCTCGCGAGCCAGTTTGACGGCTTCATCAATCAGTTCTTCGGGAGAACGGTTGTCTGTGAGACTTTGGCCGGTTGTCACTCCGTTATATTCTCCGGTTGGGTCGCCGATATATCCACGGGCATATTTTACATTGGCTTTACCATGACGGTTTTTTTAAGGCCATCAAGCGGTGATAATTCATAGCGGGCTTTCAGAGACGAGCTACCGCCGCCAACGGTCATCATCTTTATGGCGTTCTCGCCGACAACGGCTACAGTCTTGCCTCCGTCAAGGTCGAGGGGCAACAGGTTGCCGCGGTTCTGTAACAGAACTATACCCTCCTGGCCGATGCGTCGTGCGGCATCTGTGTGTTCGGGTGAGCATAATGAGCCCCATGGACGCGAGAGATTCATGTTGGTGCGGAACGCGAGTCACAGTACTCGACGCACTTTATCGTCAAGTACCGACATTTCGGCGCTCCCGTCGGATAGGCGATCGAGATAGGGCTTTGCCAGGTAGTAGTTGTCGTAGGCGTTGGATGTACCTGCCGAGAGACCGTTGGTCCAGGAACCGAATTCCAAGTCAAGACCATTGGCGATGGCCTGGTCGGTGTCGTGGGTTCCGCCCCAGTCTGATACAACGACTCCATCAAAACCCCATTCACCTTTGAGAATGTCGTTTAACAGACGCCGGTTGTGGCATGCGTGCTGGTCGAGGTACAGGTTGTAGCTACCCATTATCGACCAGGCTCCGCCTTCTCGGACGGCGGCCTTGAAGGCAGGCAGGTATATCTCGTAGAGTGCCCGGTCGTCGACAATGGCGTTGGTGGTGTGGCGGTTGACCTCATGATTATTCAGGGCATAGTGCTTTACGCAGGCTGCCACGCCGTTGCTCTGTACTCCCTGTACGTATGGCACGACCATGCGTGCCGCCAGGTAGGGGTCTTCTCCCATGTACTCGAAGTTGCGGCCGTTGAGCGGTGTGCGGTATATGTTGACACCCGGGCCGAGAAGAATGTCTTTCTTACGGTAACGTGCTTCTTCGCCAATCGATACGCCATAGAGAAGAGCCATATCGGGATTCCATGTCGCGGCCAGGCATGTAAGAGCCGGAAATGCGGTGCAGGAGTCGTTGGTCCAGCCGGCCTGGTTCCACTCGTCCCAGAGTACTTCGGGACGTATGCCGTGAGGTCCGTCGGTAGTCCATATCTCTGGAATGCCGAGGCGTGGGACGCCCGCCGACGAGAACTTGGACTGGGCATGTAATACGGCCACTTTCTCGCGGGTGGTCATACGGGAGAGGGCATCCTCGACACGGCTTTCCAGGGGAGCATCGTTGTCAAGATACAATGGGGTTGAGGCCATGGCGGCCATAACAGCGGCTGTCGCCGTCAGGAATGTGCTTATGATACGGTTCATGTATGGTATTGTTTTTATTAAGAAACTGTTCATGATATCCTATTTTCGTATTTGATTTGTATATTGTTACATATAAGGCGACTATTGATAGAGAACAGATCGTGTTTAAATTTATTTAACAACTTGACCGAAGGGATCAAGGCCTATAGACGTGATATAGCTTTCTTGCAGATGACAGTTTGTAAATATGCAGCTGTCAAGGAATGCGGTCATGGCACGGCGGGCACGGTCAGGCTTGGCATCGCGTATCTCGGAGAATGTGGCATGTAGTCCCTCAGAGAAACTGACGATTTCATCCCAGTCATTGGGCATTGAAATGCCGGCCATACAGGAGCTGTCATATTTCTTATATGGCCAGAATGGGCAGATCCCGCCGGTAGATGTGATCATGTGCCGGAAGTATCGCGAAGTGTGGACGGATGTTTTATGACAGACTGCAGAAACGGTCTTGGAACAATGTGTAAAAATACGTGAGATGGATTTTTTTTTTGGGGGGGGAGTGTCTCATCGTTTTTTGGGGGTGTGTTCATGTACCGTTGGCTATGCTCAAGATACTACCACTGCTCGGCAATATGTAAATAAATTTGCTATTGATCTCTACTTATTCGTATCTTTGGCAGTGAATAAGATATATCATAGAGTATGCGTGTACCGTATGTCATGAGTCTGGATAGCAATGATCTCAAGGATTATGTGCTTTTTGTTTTGGGTATGGTGATATATGCCATAGGTTTTACTGTCTTTATATTGCCTCATGACATAGTAGTGGGTGGAATGGCGGGATTCAGTACGCTGGTATACTTCGCAACGGGCCAGACTGTCCCGGTGGCTTTCACTATGTATGCCGTCAATATTCTGATGCTTGTATGCTGGCACAAGGTGCTTGGACGTAAGTTTGTGATTCGTACGGTCTTCGGGGCTACGATGCTCTCGCTTATGATTGGATCGATAGAGTCATATTTCACGTCCCATCCGCCTCTTGTAACCGATGTGACCATGAGTGTGATAATGGGAGCGGTGTTTATGGGATGCGGAGTGGGACTGTACTATGTCCACAATGGATCGGCCGGGGGGACGGATATCGTCGCGGCTGTATTCGAGAAGAAGTCGAATGTCAGCATCGGGCGTACTATGATGGTGATTGATATCACGATTGTCACATGCTCGTTCATGTTGCCCTTTGACGGTGATATGGATGCCCGTATACAGGCCCGTGTGGAGACAATAATATATGGCTGGGCGGCCATTGTCATATACTCGTTCCTGGCCAATTATATAGTGAATGCCGACAAGCAGACGATCCAGTTCCTGATACTATCGCCCAGATGGAATGAGATAGCCGACAATATTACCCACCGGTCGGGCCGGGGAGTGACGATGTTTGACGGTAAGGGATTCTGGACCGGTGAGGACCGCAAGTTGCTGGTGGTGTGGTGCCGTCAGTTCGATGCCGAGCGTATCTATGATATAGTGAGAGAGGTTGACAGGGATGCTTACATCATCCAGTCGGAGGCCCGCAGTGTATATGGCAACGGTTTTGATTACCTTGGCAACAAGCGTAGCAAGTTGTTGAAAAAACGGTAGATGCCATATGGGGCCGGGCGTTCGTCAACTGTAGATGGTCAGGACGATCGATCGGGGACCACCGTAGTCGCGGAATTCACACAGATATATGCCTTGCCAGGTGCCCATGTTCAGGCGGCCATTGGATATGGGTATGGTGAGTGATACGTCGGTGAGCGAGGATTTGGCATGGGCGGGCATGTCGTCGTCGCCTTCCATAGTGTGCTGATAGTATGACTCGTTCTCGGGAACGAGATGATCAAGGATATTGTCGAGATCGGTGCGTACATCGGGATCAGCGTTCTCGTTGATTGTGAGGCCGCAGGATGTGTGTTTTACAAAGATATTGAGTATACCGGTGCCGGGCATTCTGCCCATGAGACGGCTTGTGATCTCGCCGGTGATGAGATGACAGCCGCGGCTCTTGGGTGAGAGCCTGAATTCAATCTGTTCGATCATGTTGCAGGCGTGTGTAGATGATTTTGCAATAATTTGTTAACTTTGACGTGGCAAATTTACCTAATTTTTTCGATATGAAGGATGAAACTGCATTTGACGTGTTGAGGTCGGGCGTATGGATGAACGGCTTTGACGAGGCCTTTGGACCGTCACTCGCGCATTGTGAGGAATTATGTTTCAGGCTCAATGCCTTGCCGCCGTCGGCCAGGGAAGAGCGGGAGACTCTGGTGAGGAAGATAGTAGGAAATATAGGCAAGGGGTACATACTTCACAGCCCGTTCCGTTGTGATATGGGTTTCAATATCCACATCGGGGATAACTTTGTGGGTAATTTCAATCTTACGATACTTGACGAGGCCGAGGTGACAATCGGTGACAATGTGTTCATAGGTCCAAACACGACACTGTGCACTGTAATCCATGCCTATGATGCCGGCCGGCGTAATGCAGGTATAATGCGTGCGCTTCCAATTGTGATATGTGACAATGTATGGATCGCGTCAAATGTCGTTGTCCTGCCAGGCGTGACTGTGGGAGAGGGAGCCGTAATCGGTGCCGGCAGTGTGGTGACCAGGGATGTGCCTCCGATGACGATCGTGGCCGGTAATCCGGCACGTGTCATATCGATGGTAGAGAATAAAGATAAATAGGAGCCGACATCTACCGTGTACCGGGCTGGCTGGGATGTCGGCTCTTGTGATGTGTCAAGGTTTTGATTTGATCTTGACGACGCGGCTACTGTTGTGCCGGTACTCGAGCAGGTCGAGGCCTACTTTCATAAGGTAGTCGCCTGAGAATGTCTTGCCGTTCTGCCTGAATTTTGACTTGTCGCCCGGCATGAGGTTGATCTCGGTGACTGTGTACATACGGTCGGGATCGAGGCCGCACAACTTGACGGGGCGCATTATCTCCTTATATCGGGGCGACAGGTTATAGGTGAACACTACGCCGCCGGTCTTGTCCTTGGTAACGTATTCAACCATGGCATGGTTGCTCATGTAGGGCGAGACGAGGCGGTACTGGTCGCCATCCATAATGGCGGGGGAGAGGCGTCGCCAGTTGGCTGTGGCCCGGCGTGCGAACTCAAGTTCACGGTCGTCGAGGTGGTGCAATCCTATGTCAAAGCCGAGCCGGCACATCGAGGCAACATCGGTGCGGAATTTTACCGATATGGAGCGGTTCCAGCCTGTCACATGCGCGGCCATTGCCTTGGCCGGGAAGAACTGTGAGAATCCCCACTGGATATAGACGCGCTCGACAGGGTCGGTGTTGTCGCTGCACCAGAACTCGGTGAAATACTTCATGGCCTCATAGTCACATCGTGCGCCGCCGCCCGAGCAGAGCATCATGGGCAGACCGGGATATTTGGTCTTGATGCGGTCAAGGATGCTGTATAGCCCTTTGACGTGGTCGACATACAGGTTGTCCTGGCGCCTACCCTCATAGGGGGAGTGGATGTTGGTTATGGGGCTGTTGCAGTCCCACTTGAAGTAGGCTATACCCGGATTCTCGGTGAGAATGCGGTCTACTATGCTGTAAACGTAGTCCTGGACTTTGGGGTTGCTTAGATCGAGAACGAGCTGATGGCGGTAGTAGTAGGTGTCGCGGTTGGGTAGTTCGATCACCCAGTCGGGATGCTCGCGGTACAATCGGCTGTCGGGGTTGACCATCTCAGGCTCGATCCACAGGCCGAATTTCACGCCGGCAACAGCGGCCGAATCGACAAGAGCGGCGAGTCCGCCGGGCAGTTTGTCTCTAGTGGCTTCCCAGTCTCCAAGGCCGGCATTGTCACTACTGCGCGGCGACTCGTTGCCAAACCATCCGTCATCAAGCAGGAACATGTCGGCACCAAGATATCGGTGCCGGATAGCCAGCCGACAGCGTTGTGGACGTAATAACACATATAGTGCGCAAAATCAAGGAGGATACTCCGGGTACACAACTGTTCCTTCAGAGTATCCTGCCTGTCAACGACGAGTTCATGCAGCATAGCCGACACACGAGCCGCCGGCATGATATAGAGTCCCCAAATACACGTCTCGAAGAGGTCGCCATCACAAGCCCCCCTCCCCTGGAGAGAGTGCCTTCCAATCAATACTCTCCTATCAAAACGTATGCCCTAAACATACTGATTGTTGCAGAGTTATCGGTGAGCACTATTAGGATGGGGGCTATTTGACTTTCTTGCGCTTATCCCAGACCGGATGGGCGGGATCTTCGGCAACAAGGGCTTCGGCGAGATCTATACCCAAAGCCTCGGCGAGCATGCGGCCATACTCGGGATCGGCATTGTGACAGGCCCGAGTGTGTCGCTGTTTGATGAATAGCGGTACATCCTTCATCTGCGCGGCGGTATTCTGGCATGTGGCTTTCTTGTCATCATCGCTCATAAGACGCCATAGCTTGCCGGGCTGGGTATAGTAATCGTCATCATACTGGCGTTCATCATAATTGTAGACATCGCCGTGCAACTCCATAGGAGGCTCTTTGAGGGATGGTGAGTCCTTCCATTCTCCGAAGCTGTTGGGTTCATATGCAATGGTGTCGCCGTAGTTGTCATCGGTGCGCATCTGCCCGTCACGATGATATGAATGGACTGGACACCGAGGTTTGTTGACAGGAATGAGATTGTGGTTCACACCAAGACGGTAACGCTGTGCATCACCATATGAGAACAATCGTCCCTGTAGCATCTTGTCGGGCGAGAAACCTATGCCGTCGACTATGTTGGTAGGATTGAAGGCCGCCTGTTCGATCTCGGCAAAGAAGTTCTCGGGGTTGCGGTTGAGCTCGAGTATGCCGACGTCACGCAGTGGGAAATCCTTATGATACCACACCTTGGTGAGATCAAATGGATTGATATGATATTTTCGGGCTTCTTCCTCGGTCATAAGCTGTACCTGTAGCTTCCAGCGTGGGAAATCGCCCCGCTCGATCGCCTCGAACAGATCGCGCTGGTGTGACTCACGATCCTTGGCTATGATCTCCTCCGCCTCCTTGTCAGTGAGATTCTTGATTCCCTGGAGGGTTATGAAGTGGAATTTCACCCATGTGCGCTTGTTGTCCTTGTTTATGAAACTGTAGGTGTGACTGCCGAATCCGTGCATGTTGCGGAATGAAGCCGGAATGCCACGTGGAGACATCGTGATCGTTACCTGGTGAAGAGCCTCCGGGAGCAGGGTCCAGAAGTCCCAGTTGGCAGTCGGATTGCGCATTCCTGTGCGCGGATCCCGTTTGATTGCATGATTAAGGTCGGGAAACTTGAGCGGATCCCGGAGGAAGAACACCGGAGTATTGTTGCCCACAAGATCCCAGTTGCCCTGGTCGGTGTAGAACTTCATTGCAAATCCGCGAATGTCACGCTCGGCATCGGCTGCACCCCTCTCGCCGGCTACGGTTGAGAATCTGACCAGGCATGGTGTCTGTTTACCTATTTTAGAGAAAATCGAGGCGCGCGTGAACTCAGTGATATCGTGAGTGACAGTAAAAGTGCCGAACGCACCCGATCCCTTGGCATGCATGCGTCTTTCAGGTATAACCTCACGGTCGAAGTGAGCTATTTTCTCCAGATACCATGGGTCCTGGGCCGAAAACGGGCCACGCAGGCCTGCCGTCTGGATATTCTGATTGTCGCCTATGAGGCGTCCGTTCTCAGATGTAAGATGTTTCTTTTCCATATGATCAATAGTATTATAGATAAGTAAAAGGAGTAAGAGCCGGCCCAAGAACCGATGACACCCGTAGCAGACTCATAATGAAAACAACCCAGACAGCAAAAAGTTGTATTCCTCCCGCCACACGGCCCTTTCATTTAAGATTAAATTGGGGGATATACACTACCCTACCCGATTCACATTGAATCGGGCTATTTGTTATACCTGTATATCAGACAGTTATCTCTGTATCAAAAAACATACCATTCTGCCAAATTTTCATATTACTTATTCAGTTAATAATCAGAAATATATCCCCATTCATAGCCACATTACAACCACCATAAAATTGCACAATCATTGATTGAATGCAACGCAATCTTAAATGAACGAGCCATGCATAGTCTAAAAATTTTTCAAAAAAACTTCCAATATATTCCCAAATTTTTCATACCTTTGCCCCCACAAACAGAAAAAGGCAAAGCCATCGGGGTGTAGCACAGTTGGCAGCGCGCCACGTTCGGGACGTGGAGGTCGGAAGTTCGAGTCTTCTCACCCCGACATTCAATCAAACGGGCTTAGCTCAAATCAAGAGTTAAGCCCGTTATTCCATCTAATCACGAGGATATATAAGCCCGTGAAACTTTTCGGAGGTTAGGCAAAGTACACACGCTAACTAACTAATAATCAACAGCGTAGCACACAACCCAACCAAATAACATATACCCGTCAGCCTCCCCACCTCAAAAAAGAGACGACATACGTCCTCAATCCATTAACCGACATCCGCCATCACCGGTTCGAGACAATCGAATCACTGAAACAAGAAGCCGGCAGCACAACCGAACCATCTCGGGTCAGCTCCGAAAACAACAATTCAGCGCCATCCCGCCACAAGCCACCACTTTCATTTTAACCACATCTCCTGCGTCATAAACACCTTACGTATGACATACGAGATGTGTTTATTATAATCCATATCAATCTATCCAATGTCATGAATCAAGTTAAAGCAGGAGCAGCTCTAAACTATATTATCATTGGCTTAAACATTATCACAGGACTACTTTATACCCCATTCATGTTACGGTGTCTGGGGCAAAATGAGTATGGTCTATATTCGCTCGTAGCTTCAGTCATAACATATCTTACCCTTCTTGATTTCGGCTTCGGATCGGCTATTGTACGTTATACCGCAAAGATACGAGCCACCGGCACAAAAACTGACGAATGGCAACTCTATGGTATGTTCCTCTCGACTTACACTATAATAGGTCTCTTTGTAACTGTATTAGGGTTTGTATTATACTACAATACCGACCGCATGTTTAACAGAACGATGACCCCTGACGAACTGAGTCAAGCACGTACCATGATGATATTTATGATAGCAAACCTTGCCATAACATTTCCATTCAGTGTCTTTGGCTCTATCATATCGGCTTATGAAAAATTTGTATTCCAGCGAATATTAAATATCTTGCGAATCATATTGTCCACAGGGGTACTTATCGCAATATTAATGCTGGGATACAAAGCAATAGGACTTGTAGTGGTACAAACTATATTCAGCTTAGCAACTTTGATCGCCAACTACATATACTGTAAATACAGGCTACGGATAAAAATAATATTTAGGTCATTCAATATCCCACTGCTTAAGGAAATACTGATTTTCTCATGGTGGAATTTTCTTGGTGCAATCGTTGACCGCATCTATTGGGGAACAGGTCAATTCATACTTGGGATATATTGCGGCACAGTTGCCGTGGCGGTCTTCTCTCTTGCAATAACACTTATGAATCTCTATCTCGCCATGTCAACATCATTCAATACAGTATTGTTGCCACGTATAACTGTATTAACAACACGACAAGGAACCGACAAAGAAGTCTCTGATCTGTTTATAAAAACAGGCCGATTACAATTTTGTATTCTCGCAACTATTCTCACCGGATTTGCAATTTTTGGGAAACAGTTCATTATCATTTGGGCCGGACCTGGTTATTATGACACCTTCCTGATAACTCTTATCTTCTTTATCGCATTATTGTGTCCATTGATTCAAAACGTCGGAATTACAATATTGCTGGCCCGTGGCCAGCAAAGATTCAGATCGCTATGCTACTCAGCCATTGCTGTCATATCTCTGGGTGCACAAATATATGTAACACCGCGCTATGGCGCCATCGGATGTGCATCGGTAACCGCTTTTACGTTCTTTGTCGGACAATGGCTGATAATGAATATATATTATGCTAAAGTGCAACGAATAGCCATAGCAAAGTTCTGGACTCAGATAGGACGTATGACAATTGTTCCGGCTCTATTCACAGCGTTAGGATTATATTTATGTAATAATGTAGATATGACATCATGGGGAACACTCGGAATATACATTACCTTATTCTTGATATTATACATTCCAGTATTCTGGATCTTCAGTATGAATGACTATGAACGAGGCTTGATTATTTCTCCCATAAAGAAATTTACCTCAAGATTTCAGAATTAAGATATGGAAATATTTGCATCCCACAATCTTGATGAGGAGATACGAAGGCAAAGTTCATCTGGCGGCATATTTACACTACTTGCCGAAAAAACAATTTCACTTGGAGGTATCGTATATGGCGCAGCCTTTGATTCCAACTGGAACGTAATCCATAAACGCATCGATACCACCCACAACATATCAGCTCTGAGAGGTAGCAAGTACGTATTCAGTGATGCGACAAAATCATACAGCAATGTTGTAAAGGACCTGGACAACGGCTACAAGGTTATGTTCTGTGGAACACCCTGCCAAATTGCCGCAATGAAAAAACGTACCGGCGACAATCCCAGGTTACTACTGGTAGAGACAGTATGTCACGGAGCTCCAATGCCAAAATTCTGGACACGATACCTCACCGAACTCCTCGCCGATCATTCTCTTTCAATTTCTGACATCAGGACCATAAACTTCCGTGACAAATCATCAGGATGGAAAAATTACTCTTTCTCAATACAATTCACCAATAACCGGAAAATTATACAACGGCATTACGATAATCCATATATGAAAGCATTCATACATGGATTTACATTACGTGAGGCCTGCTTTAAATGCCCATTCAAATATCCCGACGGGACGAAAGCAGATATAACACTGGGAGACCTCTGGGGGATTGACATATTAGCACCTTCAATCAATAATGACGGAGGCACCACATTAGTCATTATTAGAAATCCTCATACTGTATCTCAATTTGGCATTACCAATTTTGAGAACTCAGTCCCCCTCTCTTATTCCAAAGTTGTAAGCCATAACCAATCCCTATTGACACCAACCCATAGGCCCATTAAATACGACAAATTCCAAAAGGAATATAACATTACAAAATCGGTTTCCAAACTATTTACAAAATATACATCTCTGTCTCTTTTAACAACTCTGCAAATAAAATTATCAAATATTATCTGCCTTCTTAAAAAAGGATCTGAATAATACAAAACAAACAAAGACAAAACAACATACAATATTCTGATGAATAGAATAAAACTGGCCATATATATCTTACCGGCGTTACCTGCGATAATTGCTTACTTCGTTCAGGATTCTGTAAATAAAAAGAAAATATTTATGGATATTGATCGAAATGAATCGGTAAAGAAAATAAAATCGCACAAAAATAATCTATTTAGACTCTACCGATTAATCGCGACATCCAAGGAATTCAGATCCATATATTATATGAGAATCGGAAGAATTTCCCGTTTGATTTCCTTTCTTTTACCCGGAGAGACTCTATGTGGAATAGCTTCCACAAAATCTGAGAATGTAGGAGGTGGTGTTTATATACAACATGGATGGGGTATGGTATTAGATGCCCAATCTGTAGGCGAAAATCTTTGGATAAACCAAAATGTAACAGTAGGATACAGAGGCAACGGACATCCGCGCATCGGCAACAATGTACGTATCGGTACCGGAGCTGTTGTTCTCGGAGATATAACCATAGGTGACAATGTAAATATAGGAGCTAATGCAATTGTTACAAAAGACGTTCCAAACAACACGACTGTCGTAAGCCCACAGGCCTACATCTGTAAACGCGATGGTATTAAAGTTTATGAAAAACTATAATATAGAATGAGGACATTACATATCATTATGCCGATGGCGGGCGAAGGGAGCCGCTTTCGAGATGCAGGCTGGACTACTCCCA
>CAXHRO010000045.1:0-24637 GCA_964018905.1 uncultured Muribaculaceae bacterium | reverse complement strand
CTATGTAGCTCAGGGGTAGAGCACTTCCTTGGTAAGGAAGAGGTCGCGGGTTCAAATCCCGCCATCGGCTCTAAGTTAGAAAACTGGTAGCCCCGATAGTGCCTTGTTGCTATCGCGGCATCTTGGTAGAAGTTAATCCAAATCATTATAAATAGCAAAGTTATGGCTAAAGAGAAATTCGAAAGAACCAAACCGCATGTAAACATCGGTACAATCGGTCACGTAGACCACGGTAAGACTACTCTTACTGCTGCTATCACCACTGTACTTGCAAAGGCAGGTCTTTCTGAGATTAAGTCGTTTGACCAGATCGACAATGCGCCCGAGGAGAAGGAGCGTGGTATTACAATTAACACCGCACACGTAGAGTACGAGACTGCAAACCGTCACTACGCTCACGTTGACTGCCCCGGACACGCTGACTATGTGAAGAACATGGTAACCGGTGCTGCTCAGATGGACGGTGCTATCATTGTAGTTGCTGCTACTGATGGTCCTATGCCTCAGACTCGCGAGCACATTCTTCTTGCCCGTCAGGTGAACGTTCCCCGTATCGTTGTGTTCTTGAACAAGTGTGATATGGTTGACGATGAGGAGATGCTTGAACTCGTTGAGATGGAGATGCGTGAGCTTCTGTCGGCTTATGAGTATGATGGCGACGAGACTCCTATCATCCGTGGTTCTGCTCTTGGCGCACTCAATGGCGAGCCCGAGTGGGAAGCTAAGGTTATGGAGCTTATGGCTGCTGTTGACGCATGGATTCCCCTGCCTCCCCGTGATATCGATAAGCCCTTCCTTATGCCTGTCGAGGATGTATTCTCGATCACAGGTCGTGGTACTGTCGCTACAGGTCGTATCGAGACTGGTATCGTAAAGGTAGGTGACGAGGTTCAGATCATGGGTCTTGGCGCAGACATGAAGTCGACTGTAACCGGTGTTGAGATGTTCCGTAAGCTTCTTGACCAGGGTGAGGCCGGTGATAATGTAGGTCTCCTCCTCCGCGGTATCGATAAGAAAGATATCAAGCGTGGTATGGTAATCTGCCATCCCGGTGTTGTTAAGCCCCACAGCAAGTTCAAGGCTTCGGTTTATATCCTGAAGAAAGAAGAGGGTGGCCGTCACACTCCGTTCCACAACCACTACCGTCCTCAGTTCTACATCCGTACTCTTGACGTAACCGGTGAGATCACTCTCCCCGAGGGTGTAGAGATGGTGATGCCCGGTGACCACGTTGAGATCATCGTTGAGCTCATCAACCCGGTAGCTTGTGATCAGGGTCTGCGTTTCGCTATCCGTGAGGGTGGACGCACCGTAGGTTCGGGTCAGATCACCGAGATCCTTGACTAATTAGTTAGGTAGAGTCGATCCGGTGTCAAGCCGGCGATTAAGACGAAAGGTCAAAGAACATATTAAAACCGTTTCCCCTTTCCTTATGGGTGATAACCTCGGGAGGGGGAAACGGAATACACGGGAATAGCTCAGTCGGTAGAGCACTGGTCTCCAAAACCAGGTGTCGGGAGTTCGAGCCTCTCTTCCCGTGATTTTAAGAATAGAATGAAACTTAAACTACTTACGAATATAGAGGAGTCTTATGTCGAGTTGCGACAGAAGACTTCTTGGCCTACAAAGAAACAGCTGATTAAAAGCGCTCTTATCGTAATGCTTGCTTCCGTCATTATCGCAGCGATAATATTTGGCATCGATAAGATAATTGAGACTATAGTCAATTTGCTTTATTTCGGCAAGTTCTAACAATCTAAGTGGTGTAATCAATGGCTGAAGGTAAGAAAGCATGGTACGTATTGCGTGCCATCTCAGGTAAAGAGGCTAAGGTTAAAGAGGTGTTGGATGCAGCGATGCGCAATACCGACCTTGGCAAATACTTGTTCCAGGTTTTGATCCCCACCGAGAAAGTTATGACTGTGCGTAACGGCAAGAAGGTTGTGAAAGAACGCAATCTTTATAGTGGTTACGTGTTTATCGAGGCTGATCTTCGTGGAGAGGTCATGTATGAGTTGCGTAATACAACAAATGTAATCGACTTTCTCAAGGGAAGGGGCAAGGATGCAAAGCCCGAGTCTCTTCGCGAGAGTGAGGTTATGCGTATGCTTGGCATGGCTGACAGTCTTAACGAGCAGGAGGATGACATTGTCAATGACTTCATTGTCGGTGAGACTGTAAAGGTGACTGCCGGAGCCTTCTCGGGCTTCAATGGTGAGATCACCGAGGTATATCCGGAGAAGAAGAAGCTTAAGGTGATGGTGAAGATCTTTGGGCGCAAGACTCCGTTGGAGTTGGAGAATTCGCAGGTAGAAAGAGAGTGAGATAGGAGCCGTGGTTACGAACGGCGAGTTTCAAGCTCACAATTTAATGAATTAATAAAAGAATTTGTAAAATGGCTAAAGAAATTGCTGGACAAATCAAATTGCAGATCAAAGGAGGAGCCGCAAATCCCTCGCCTCCAGTTGGACCTGCCCTCGGTTCGAAGGGTATCAACATCATGGAGTTCTGCAAGCAATTCAATGCCCGCACTCAGGACAAGGCAGGTAAGGTTCTGCCGGTTGTAATCACGTATTACACCGACAAGAGTTTTGACTTTGTTGTTAAGACTCCTCCTGTTGCCATTCAGCTCTTGGAGGTAACCAAGAAGAAGAGTGGTTCGGCCCAGCCTAACCGTACAAAGGTAGCTGAGGTGACTTGGGAACAGGTAAAGGCTATTGCCGAAGACAAGATGCCCGACCTGAACTGTTTCACCGTTGAGTCGGCAATGAAGATGGTAGCCGGTACAGCCAGAAGCATGGGTATCACCGTAAAAGGAGCGTTCCCCGAAAATAACTAATAAACTTCAATTGAAATGGGTAAACTTACAAAAAATCAAAAGTTAGCTTTAGAGAAGATTGAAGCAGGGAAGAGCTATTCGCTTGCGGAGGCTGCTCAAAAGGTAAAGGAAATCACCTATACCAAGTTTGATGCATCACTTGATATCGACGTGCGTCTCGGCGTAGATCCTCGTAAGGCTAACCAGATGGTGCGTGGTGTGGTAACTCTGCCCCACGGAACCGGAAAAACAGTACGTGTTCTTGTTCTTTGTAGCTCAGATGCCGAGGCAGCAGCCAAGGCCGCCGGTGCCGACTATGTTGGTTTGGACGAGTACATTGAGAAAATCAAGGGTGGTTGGACCGATGTTGACGTGATCATCACACAGCCCGCTATCATGGGTAAGATCGGTGCGTTGGGTCGTGTTCTTGGTCCCCGTGGCCTTATGCCTAACCCTAAGAGCGGTACTGTGACGAATGACGTAGCAAAGGCCGTAGAGGAAGTGAAAAAGGGCAAGATCGACTTCAAGGTCGATAAGAACGGAATCGTTCACTCTTCAATCGGTAAAGTATCTTTTACACCTGAGCAGATGAAGGAGAATGCTAAGGAGTTCATCAATACTCTTATCAAGCTGAAACCTGCCACCGCCAAGGGTACATACATCAAGAGCATTTATCTTTCCAGCACAATGAGCCCCGGCGTTAAAGTCGACTCTAAAGGAATTGACGAATAATTAAAACCGCGACACAATGAAAAAGGAAGATAAAGGAATCATAATAGAACAGATCGCCAATACACTGAAGGAGTACAGTTGTTTTTATCTGGCTGAGACCGCAGGTCTCAATGCCGAGAAGACCAGCGAGCTACGTGCTGCTTGTTTCAAGCAGGATATCAAGCTGATGGTTGTCAAGAACACCCTTCTTCACAAGGCTCTGGAGTCGCTCGAGGGTGACTATTCTGAGATCTACGGTGCTCTTAAAGGCTCAACATCGGTTCTCTTCTCGAACGTAGGTAATGCACCTGCCAAGCTTCTTAAGAGCATGCAGAAGAAGGACCAGCCCCTTCCCCGTTTCAAAGCAGCCTATGTCGAGGAGACAATTTATGTAGGAGATGATCAGCTTGAGATCTTGTCGAATATCAAGAGCAAGAACGAGCTTATCGCCGACGTTGTCGCCCTGTTGCAATCGCCCGCCAAGAATGTTATCTCGGCGCTTCAGAGCGGAGGCAATACACTTCACGGTGTGCTTGAGACACTATCAAAAAAAGAAGACTAATCCAACAGTAAAACAAAACAATTAAACTTAAAATAAAATGGCAGATTTAAAAGCTTTTGCAGAACAACTTGTTAACCTCACCGTTAAGGAAGTAAACGAACTCGCTCAGATCCTCAAGGACGAGTACGGTATTGAACCTGCTGCCGCAGCTGTTGCAGTTGCTGCCGGTCCTGCTGCCGGTGCACCCGCAGCCGAGGAGAAGACCTCATTTGACGTAGTACTTAAGAGCGCAGGTGCCGCTAAGCTTCAGGTCGTTAAGGCTGTGAAGGAGCTTGCAGGTCTTGGTCTTAAGGAGGCTAAGGAACTCGTTGACGGTGCTCCCTCAGTAATCAAGGAAGGCCTTGCTAAGGCTGACGCTGAGAACCTCAAGAAGTCTCTCGAGGAGGCCGGCGCAGAAGTAGAGCTGAAATAATATTGCCTGTCAACCAGGCGATTAGGTTAAGAATCCTCTTCAGGGATGATTCTTAACCTTTTTGTGTATTATTTTTTACAACCCCCTGGCGGCGATCATGTACATACTCGGATGATTGTCAGTGAAGACTAATGGAGCGGTTGCTCCGGGTGGTCTTAAGGCGATGCTTTTTTGATTGTGTACGTATTAAATCTAAGCAATATTCTCAAATGCATGCCAGGAGGACAACAACCGGTTTTTTTGAGTTTCCTCTCATCACCTAACCAATTTTTATGTCAGTTACAACAGCTAAACCCCGTATAAATTTCGCGTCGGTAAAGAATCCGCTTCCTTACCCCGATTTTCTTGAGGTGCAATTGAAGTCGTTCCGCGACTTCCTGCAGCTTGACACCCCCCCCGAGAAGCGCAATAACGAGGGCTTGTACAAAGTGTTTTCAGAGAATTTTCCTGTTGCCGATACGCGTAACAACTTTGTACTTGAATTCCTCGATTACTATATCGATCCGCCCCGCTACACAATAGACGAGTGTCTTGAGCGTGGCTTAACATACAGCGTTCCGTTGAAGGCCAAGCTGAAATTGTATTGCACTGATCCTGATCACGAGGATTTCGATACTGTGATCCAGGATGTGTATCTGGGAGCTATACCCTATATGACCGACAAGGGTACCTTTGTAATCAATGGTGCCGAGCGTGTGGTTGTATCACAGTTGCATCGTTCACCGGGTGTGTTCTTTTCTCAGAGCACCCATGCCAACGGCACGAAGTTGTACTCGGCTCGTATCATCCCGTTCCGTGGATCGTGGATTGAGTTTGCAACCGACATCAACAATGTCATGTATGCTTACATAGACCGTAAGAAGAAGTTGCCTGTGACCACTCTGTTGCGTGCTATCGGTCTTGAAAGCGATAAGGATATTATCGAGATCTTTGGTCTCGCCGAGGAACTCAAGGTCAACAAGACTAACCTAAAGAAGGCTGTGGGCCGCAAACTTGCCGCACGTGTTCTTCGTACATGGGTAGAGGACTTTGTTGATGAGGATACCGGTGAAGTTGTTTCGATCGAGCGTAACGATGTTGTGATCGACCGTGAGACTGTTCTCGAGGAGGATCACATCCAGGATATCCTTGACTCGGGCGTGGAGAATATACTGCTCCACAAGGAGGATGTCAACTCGACCGACTATTCGATCATTTTCAATACCCTCCAGAAGGATACATCAAACTCAGAGAAGGAGGCTATACAATATATCTATCGCCAGTTGCGCAACGCCGAGCCGCCGGATGACGCCAGTGCCCGTGAGGTCATCACCAACCTTTTCTTCAGTGAGAAGCGTTATGACCTGGGTGATGTAGGTCGTTACAGCATCAATAAGAAGCTTGCGCTCGCTACACCCGAGGAGATCAAGGTTCTTACGAAGGAGGATATCATTGCCATCATTAAGTATCTTATCGAGCTTATCAACTCAAAGACTGATGTCGATGATATCGACCACCTGAGCAACCGCCGTGTACGTACCGTTGGCGAGCAGCTTTACAACCAGTTCAACGTGGGCCTCGCACGTATGTCGCGTACTATCAGGGAGCGCATGAACGTGCGTGACAATGAGGTGTTCAATCCTACCGATCTGATCAACGCCAAGACGATCTCGTCGGTAATCAATACATTCTTCGGTACCAACGCTCTGTCTCAGTTTATGGATCAGACCAACCCGTTGGCTGAGATCACTCACAAGCGCCGTATGTCGGCTCTCGGTCCCGGCGGTCTGTCGCGTGAGCGTGCCGGATTCGAGGTGCGTGACGTGCACTATACTCACTATGGACGTCTGTGTCCTATCGAGACTCCTGAGGGACCGAATATCGGTCTTATCTCATCTCTTTGTGTTTATGCGAAGATCAATGATCTCGGTTTCATCGAGACTCCGTACCGCAAGGTTGAGGACTCGCGCGTCAATCTTGACAATGGCGAGGTGGTATACCTGACTGCCGAGCTTGAGGATGGCAAGGTAATCGCCCAGGGTAATGCACCTTTGAATTCTGATGGCTCGTTCGTTCGTGACCGTGTCAAGGCCCGTCTTGATGCCGATTTCCCGGTTGTACCTCCAGGCGAGGTGCAGTTGATGGATGTGTCGCCGACACAGATCGCTTCAATCGCGGCTTCGCTCATTCCGTTCCTTGAGCATGATGACGCCAACCGTGCGTTGATGGGATCTAACATGATGCGCCAGGCTGTGCCTCTGATGCGTTCGGAGGCTCCGATTGTGGGCACAGGCCTGGAGGGACAGCTTATACAGGACTCGCGCACACAGGTTACCGCCGAGCGTGCCGGTGTTATCGAGTATGTTGACGCTGCCGAGATACACATACGTTACGACCGTACCGAGGAAGAGGAGTTTGTGGCATTCGAGGATGCAGTCAAGGTGTATCGTCTTCCCAAGTTCCGTCGTACCAACCAGGATACCACTATTGACCTGCGTCCGATATGCAAGAAGGGACAGCGTGTGGTAGCAGGCGACATATTGACCGAGGGCTACTCTACTGAGAACGGTGAGCTTGCCTTGGGCCGTAACCTTAAGGTTGCATTCATGCCCTGGAAGGGTTACAACTATGAGGATGCTATCGTGCTCAATGAGCGTGTCGTGAAGGAGGATATTCTTACTTCGGTACACGTAAGCGAGTACTCGCTGGAGGTGCGTGAGACCAAGCGCGGCATGGAGGAGTTGACCAATGATATTCCCAATGTGAGCGAGGATGCTACCAAGGATCTTGACGACCGTGGTATCATACGTCTTGGCGCACATGTTGTCCCCGGTGATATAATGATAGGTAAGATCACACCTAAGGGTGAGAGTGATCCTACGCCTGAGGAGAAACTTCTCCGTGCCATCTTCGGTGACAAGGCTGGCGATGTGAAGGATGCATCACTCAAGGCTTCGCCATCTCTTAAGGGAGTCGTCATCGGAACCAATCTGTTTACACGTGCCACCAAGAACAAGACCAAGTCGAAGAGCGCCAGCGCCCAGTTGCCTAAGCTTGACGAGGAGTATGAGGAGAAGCTGGCGGCAGTCAAGGATATTCTTGTCGAGAAGTTGCTCACTCTGACCGATGGCAAGACATCGCAGGGAGTCAAGGATTTCCTCGGAGTCGATATTATCCCTAAGGGACACAAGTTTACAGCCGGTGTGCTCAAGGATATCGACTATGATACGATCAATCTTAGCAAATGGACAGCCGATGCCCACAAGAATGATCTGATACGTGCCACGATTGTCAACTATCTGCGCAAGTCGAAGGAGATCGATGCCGAGTTGCGTCGCAAGAAATTTGATATCTCGATCGGTGACGAGCTTCCCTCTGGAATCATGCAGATGGCTAAAGTTTACATCGCCAAGAAGCGTAAGATAAGTGTAGGTGACAAGATGGCCGGCCGACATGGTAACAAGGGTATTGTATCGCGTATCGTGCGTCAGGAGGATATGCCATTCCTTGCCGACGGTACTCCGGTAGATATCTGCCTTAACCCGCTGGGTGTGCCTTCGCGAATGAACCTCGGGCAGATCTTCGAGACTGTTCTCGGCTGGGCCGGACGTGAGCTCGGCGAGAAGTTCGCTACTCCGATCTTTGATGGTGCGAGCCTGGATGATCTTAATGAGTGGACCGACAAGGCCGGCATTCCGCGCTATGGTAAGACATACCTGTATGATGGTGGTACCGGCGAGCGTTTTGACCAGCCTGCGACCGTGGGTGTGATCTACATGCTTAAGCTTGGTCACATGGTCGAGGACAAGATGCATGCACGTAGCATCGGCCCGTACTCTCTGATCACACAGCAGCCTCTCGGTGGTAAGGCCCAGTTTGGCGGACAGCGTTTCGGAGAGATGGAGGTATGGGCGCTCGAGGCATTCGGCGCTGCCCATATACTGCAGGAGATCCTTACGGTCAAGAGTGATGACGTTACAGGCCGTTCGAAGGCTTACGAGGCAATCGTCAAGGGTGATTCTATGCCGCCGGCCGGTATACCTGAGTCGCTCAATGTGCTTCTGCACGAGCTTCGTGGTCTGGGTCTGAGCATCACCCTGGAGCAGTAATCATACATACAGATAGTATAAAAACACTTCTCAAGCTACTATATAATACACTATGGCTTTTAGAAAAGAAACAAAGGCAAAAAACGGATTCTCGAAGATTTCAATCGGACTTTCATCGCCCGAGGAAATCCTCGAGAAGTCGAGCGGAGAGGTTCTCAAGCCCGAGACCATCAACTATCGCACATACAAACCGGAGCGTGACGGTCTTTTCTGCGAGCGCATCTTCGGTCCTGTAAAGGACTATGAGTGCCACTGCGGAAAGTATAAGCGTATACGTTACAAGGGTATCGTGTGTGACCGTTGCGGAGTCGAGGTTACCGAGAAAAAGGTACGTCGTGAACGTATGGGACACATAAAGCTTGTTGTTCCTGTGGCTCACATCTGGTACTTCCGTTCGTTGCCCAATAAAATAGGCTACTTGCTCGGTCTACCGAGCAAGAAGCTTGACGCTGTCATCTATTATGAGCGCTACGTCGTGATCCAGCCCGGTAATGTGGAAGGGGTCGAGACTCTCGATCTGCTGAGCGAGGAGGAATATTTCGATATTCTTGACCGTCTGCCCAAGGAGAACTCGATGCTGGAGGATACCGATCCCAACAAGTTCATTGCCAAGATGGGTGCCGAGGCGATCTATGAGCTTCTGCTGAAGCTTGACCTTGACGAGTTGTCGTATAAACTGCGTCATCAGGCCAACACCGACGGATCGCAGCAACGCAAGACCGAGGCCTTGAAGCGCCTGCAGGTTGTAGAGTCGTTCCGCGCTTCACGTAACCGTAACAAGCCCGAGTGGATGATATTGCAGGCTGTGCCTGTGATCCCGCCGGAGCTTCGTCCGCTCGTTCCACTGGATGGCGGCCGCTTTGCCACAAGTGACCTCAATGACCTCTATCGTCGTGTGATCATACGTAACAACCGTCTGAAACGTCTTATCGAGATCAAGGCTCCCGATGTGATTCTGCGTAACGAGAAGCGCATGTTACAGGAGGCTGTTGACTCGTTGCTTGACAATTCGCGCAAGTCGTCGGCTGTCAAGACCGATGCCAACCGTCCGCTGAAGTCACTCAGCGACTCGCTCAAGGGTAAGCAGGGACGTTTCCGTCAGAACCTCCTCGGTAAGCGTGTCGACTACTCGGCACGTTCGGTTATCGTTGTAGGTCCAGAGTTGAAGATGCACGAGTGTGGTATTCCCAAGAACATGGCCGCCGAGCTGTATAAGCCATTCGTAATTCGCAAACTCATCGAGCGCGGTATCGTTAAGACCGTGAAATCGGCCAAGAAGATCGTTGACCGCAAGGAACCGGTCGTATGGGATATCCTGGAGTATGTGATGAAAGGTCACCCTGTGTTGCTTAACCGTGCCCCCACACTGCACCGTCTCGGTATCCAGGCGTTCCAGCCCAAGATGATCGAGGGTAAGGCAATCCAGCTCCACCCGCTGGCATGTACTGCGTTCAACGCTGACTTTGACGGTGACCAGATGGCTGTTCACTTGCCTCTCGGCAATGAGGCTGTCCTGGAGGCCCAGATGTTGATGCTCGGAGCCCACAATATTCTCAATCCGGCCAACGGTGCTCCTATCACCGTGCCTTCGCAGGATATGGTACTCGGACTGTACTATATCACCAAACTGCGTAAGGGCGATAAGGGTGAGGGCCTGAAGTTCTATGGACCCGAGGAGGCCGAGATCGCTTACAATGAGGGTCGTGTGACTCTGCATGCTCCCGTATCGGTAATGGTCGATGACATTGATGAGAACGGCAATCCCATCAAGCATCTGGTGTCAAATACTTCGGTAGGCCGTGTGCTGGTAAACCAGTTTGTTCCTAAGGAGATTGGCTACGTCAACGAGATCCTGTCAAAGAAGTCTCTGCGCACTATCATTTCGCGTGTCATCAAGAGATGCGGTATTCCGCGTTCGGCCCAGTTCCTTGACGATATCAAGAACCTTGGTTACCGTATGGCATTCCAGGGAGGACTATCGTTTAACCTTGGTGATGTCATCATTCCTGCCGAGAAGGAATCGATCGTACAGGAGGGTTACGAGCAGGTAGAGGAGGTGATGAACAACTATGCAATGGGATTCATTACCAATAACGAGCGCTATAACCAGATTATCGATATTTGGACACATGTCAACTCTAAGCTCACCAGTGTTCTGATGAAGCAGATGACCGAGGCCAACCAGGGATTCAACTCAGTCTTCATGATGCTTGACTCTGGTGCCCGTGGTTCAAAGGATCAGATACGTCAGCTTGCCGGTATGCGTGGTCTTATGGCCAAACCTCAGAAGGCTGGTGCCGAAGGTGGCCAGATTATCGAGAACCCGATTCTTGCAAACTTCAAGGAGGGTCTGTCGGTGCTTGAGTACTTTATCTCGACCCACGGTGCCCGTAAGGGTCTTGCCGATACCGCCTTGAAGACAGCCGACGCCGGATATCTTACCCGTCGTCTTGTCGATGTGGCCCATGACGTGATTATCCACGAGGAGGACTGCGGCACACTGCGTGGTCTTGTATGTACAGAAATCAAGAATAATGACGAGGTTGTAGCATCACTTGGCGAGCGTATTCTTGGCCGTGTTTCGGTTCATGATATTATCGACCCGACTAATGGCGAGATTATTGTAAAAGCCGGCGAGGAGATCAACGATATCGCAGCTGACCGTATCAACGAGTCACCGATCGAGTCGGTAGAGATCCGCTCGGTTCTTACCTGTGAGAGCAAGAAGGGTGTATGTGCCAAGTGTTATGGCCGCAATCTGTCCAACAACCGCCTTGTGCAGATGGGCGAGGCCGTGGGTGTCATTGCGGCCCAGTCTATCGGTGAGCCCGGTACACAGCTTACACTGCGTACATTCCACGTTGGTGGTGTGGCAAGCAATATCGCCGCCGTATCGTCGGTTACATCGCGTTATGACGGTATTCTTGAGATTGACGAGCTCCGTACGGTCGTGACCGATGAGAAGACAGCCGACGGAAAGCCTGTTGAGGTCGTGATCGGACGTCTGGCCGAGATGCGTATTCTCGATCCCAAGACAAAGTTGATGCTCACTTCTGCGCCCATCAATTATGGATCGAAGCTTTACTTCAAGGATGGCGACACAGTCAAGAAGGGTGATGTCATCTGTGAGTGGGACCCATTCAACTCGGTTGTTGTATCGGAGGTTGCCGGTAAGTTGCAGTTCCAGAACATGATCGAGAATGTGACATACCGTGTCGAGGGTGACGAGTCATCCAACATACGTGAAAAGATCATCATCGAGTCTAAGGACCGCACCAAGGTGCCCGATGCCAATATCGTCGATGCCAACGGTGAGATCATCAAGACCTATTCATTGCCCGTAGGCGCGCATCTCATGCTTGAGGAAGGTGCTGAGATCAAGGTCGGCGAGATCTTTGTCAAGATACCTCGTGCCGCTGGTGGTGCCGGTGATATCACCGGTGGTCTGCCCCGTGTGACCGAGTTGTTCGAGGCCCGTAACCCGTCCAATCCCGCTATTGTGGCCGAGATTGACGGTGAGGTTCACTACGGCAAGGTAAAACGCGGCAACCGCGAGATTTCAGTGACAGCCAAGAACGGTGAGGTCAAGAAGTATCTTGTGCCGCTGTCCAAGCAGCTCCTTGTGCAGGAGAACGACTATGTGCGTGCCGGCACACCGCTGTCAGACGGTGCTATCACACCCGCCGATATTCTTAACATCATGGGCCCGACTGCTGTACAGGAGTACATTGTCAATGAGGTTCAGGACGTATACCGCATGCAGGGTGTAAAGATCAATGACAAGCACTTTGAGGTTATCGTGCGTCAGATGATGCGTAAGGTCAATATTATTGATCCGGGTGATACATGCTTCCTTGAGCAGCAGGTGGTTGATAAGCGTGACTTCATGGAAGAGAATGACCGCATATGGGGCAAGAAGGTTGTTACCGATGCCGGTGACAGCGAGACTGTGAAGCCGGGCATGATCATAACAGCCCGCAAGCTCCGCGACGAGAACTCGGCTTTGAAGCGCCGTGACCTCAGGCTTATCCAGGTGCGCGAGGCAGTACCTGCCACCAGCGAGCAGATTCTCCAGGGTATAACACGTGCCGCACTGCAGACGTCAAGTTTCATGTCGGCCGCATCGTTCCAGGAGACCACAAAGGTGCTCAACGAGGCTGCCATAAACGGCAAGACCGACACGCTGGAGGGAATGAAGGAGAACGTTATATGCGGTCACCTGATACCCGCGGGTACCGGTCTGTCAGAGTATGAGCGTATCATAGTCGGCAGCAAGGACGAGATCGACGGAGTTTTTACTTCTTCCAATGATGTCGTAGGTATCGAGAAGCCTGTCTCGGCAAAATAATACAGAGGTATGATCCTTGGCCGGGATGACCCGGCCTGCAGGAATTGCCTGCATACGATATGTGAGTGTCACACTTGACCTGGTTTAAGACCGGGCAAGGGAGTGACACTCACTTTTTATGTGTTCGGATCGGAGATGTGTTTTCTGCAACACAATGCGTGCAGTGACGGGGTAATTTTGTACCATAATTGTTAACCTTAATTTTATAGTATATGAGTACACCCCAATCGTTTGTAGCGTGGCTGTTTGCCACCTACGTGTGTGTTGTTGTCGCTGTGGCGATAGATTTTGTGACCGGAGTCAGGAAAGCCCGCAAGGGTGGTGTGGCTACCACATCACGCGGTTACAAGATGACATGTGATAAGGCGGTCAAGTATTTCCTGCCGATGTTGTGTCTTAGCTGTATAGATTATCTGGCGTCAATATTCATTGTGGCACCGTTCCTGACGATGTCGATGGGCATTTTCAATATCTTCTGTGAGTGGAAGTCGGTGATGGAGTCGACCCATGACAAGCAGGAGATGCGCCGTGCCATGTATGCTATAAACTCGGCTATCGGTGTAGTTGAAAATCAGCATAGAGGGATACTGACTGTGATGAAGGATGACTGTGATGCCGAGGCGAGGGGGACTGTCAGCAATGAGAAAGATTGACATGATCATAGTGCATTGTTCGGCTACTCCGGCCGGCCGGGATGTGAGTGTGGAGGATATTGACAGGTGGCACCGTGAACGTGGCTTTGACTGTATCGGCTACCATTTTGTCGTTGGGCTTGACGGGACGGTATATGAGGGGCGTCATGTAGAACGGATCGGAGCTCACTGCAAGGGATATAATGCGAGATCCATAGGCGTGTGTTATATAGGGGGTGTCGATGAGGCAATGAGACCGTCTGATACACGTACCGAGGCTCAGCGCAAGGCTCTGAGGCGGTTGCTGACAGAGCTTAGACACAGTTTCAATGGTGCCGTGATAAGATCTCACCGTGATTTTGCCGCAAAGGCATGTCCCAGTTTCGATGCTACAACCGAGTACAGCGACTTGCCATGAGGTGGATCCTATTTGTTGTATTGGCGTTATTGATGGTCTCGTGCCGGTCCTCACGTGTGTGCGAGTCGACTCTTGACCGGGAGTTGGGGAGAACTGTGGCTGACAGTATGTCAGTTGAACGCACCTTGAGAGAGTCTGTAATACTGAACAGCCTGGCTGATATGGCTATTGACTCGCCGGTAATCATGGTGATGGTTCCGGGAAAACTTGTAGTCAGGGTTGAGGGAAAGAGAGCGAGTCTTAAGGCGGCTGTAGAGAGTACGCGGAGAGTCAATGACAGTATGTCGGTACAGTCATTTCATGTGATGAATGATACAGTGAAAGTGGTATCTCATCAAGAGCGACGCTCGGAGTCCGGACAAGACTACGATATACTGTATATTGCTATGATAATAGCTGGTGTAATAGTTGTAGCACGCGGCCTCGTCGGTAGATGACGAGGCCGCGTGCCTGTTGTTACCACTGGTTGTAGAAGTGCAGTACCGGTCCATGCCCATGCCCTACCGACAGCCGTGCACCGTAGGCTATGGCCTGGTGTACATAGTCGTGGGCGTTACGGCAGGCTAAGGCGAGTGGCTCACCCTTGGCCAGGTTGGCCGCGATTGCCGATGACAGCGTGCATCCGGTGCCGTGGGTATTCGGGGTATCGATACGGGGTGCTGTGAATGTCATGATCTCGTCTCCGTAGGCAAGAACATCCGTGATCATACCGTCTTCGCGATGTCCGCCCTTGAGGTATACCGCTACGTTCGGAAACAGTGATTGAAGCTCCTTGGCCACCTGTGTCATATCGTAGCCGGGTGATATGGAGTGTCCTGCCAGAATCTCGGCCTCCGGAATGTTGGGTGTTATTATGCGGGCTCTCGGTATAAGGAGCGAGGCAAGAGTAGATATCGCATCTGACATGAGCAGGGGATCGCCCGATGTCGCTACCATCACAGGATCCAGTACGATGTCGGTAATGTGTGGATATCGGTCAAGAGTCAGTCGTACGGTTTCGATCAGTGACGCGCTATGTAACATTCCTATCTTGACGGCATTGGCTCCTACATCATCAAGCACCGAGCGGATCTGTCCGGCCACAAACGAGTCGGGTATGGGGTGTACACCGGTGACACCTATCGTATTCTCGTCTACGACCGCCGTTATTGCAGTCGCGGCATATACACCATTGGCCGAGCATGACTTGATGTCGGCCTGTATGCCGGCGCCGCCGCTTGGGTCGCTACCGGCTATCGCCAGTACGCGCGGTAATGTCTTTTTAATCATATCGGCCATTTTTCCTGACGGTATGCACTGTCCCAAAACATCCATTCAAGCCTGGTGCATAACACAAACATGCGGGTCATCTCCTGACGTACCGACTCGGTCGCTTCACCGGCAAGTGTGTCGCAGGCATCCATAGCCCGCCTGTTGGCGGTGGTGAATGCCGGGTCGCCATATGTCTCGATCCATTGGCGGTAAGGATTGCCCGAAAGGTCTCCGGCCTTTTCAAGGATATGTTGTCCTACCGCCCAGTATACCCAGAAGCATGGAAGTACTGATGCCGCCTCGACTGCTACAGGACGGCTGGCGACAGAGGCCAGGGTAGATGTATATAGGAGACATGTGGGACTCATTTCAGAGGCTTCGGGGGTATTTTTCAGGTAGTCCTGGTGCATGTGTTTCTCGACTTCGACACCATCGCTGGCGAATGCCAGGAAGGCCTCGGTAAGGCAGGAGGTTTCGACACGGGATGCGATATGGGCGAGCACGCGCGAGTATGACCGTATGTATAGCTCGTCCTGTTGCAGATAGAACATAAACTTGTCGCGAGGGAGCGTACCGTCAATTATGCCTTTGATAAACGGTAGCTCAAGTATCTTTACGTAGTAGGGAGTTGCAGCCTTCCAGGCCACTTGACTCCATTTGTCGGTATCCATTTTTATCGATTCTTAGAGCCGGTTCTTATAGGCTATTATTGCAACATAGTCACCCTTGCTGTAGCCGGGTATCGGTTCCTCGGCTTCCAGATCAGAGTCGACGGGATGGCTCGTGAGGGTCTGGTAATAATCGATATCACCGAATCCCGCTTCATGCAGCATCCTGACTTTGGTGGCGGTCGTTCGCCAGTTGGCGGCCTTCACCAGTTCGATGGGGTAGGGGTTGGGTGGATATGTACCCTCCAGCATGGGATGATCCCATGATCCAAGAGTTTTGGCCAGATTGTAGAGCATACCGTATGAACTCTCCTTGGGGATGTCGATAAGCACTATGCGCCCGCCTGTGGGCAGAGCCTCGTAGGCTTTGTTGACAACAGTCTGCAGATCATCGATATATCCCGGACATCCGTTAAAAAGCAACGTGTCGTAGAGCCCTTTCTCCAGCACAGCCTCTTCGGCGGTAGCTATGGTGACCGCCAAGCCGCGTTTACGGGCTATCTCGGCCATCCCTTCGGCCGGTTCTATACCGTCGGTTATGTTGATGCCAAAGTGTTCGCGTAGCAACGTCTCGAATAGTCCGCTACCGCAACCTATTGACAGTATCCTGCCGCTGTCTTGCAGGGTCCGGGCCACGAGCCTCAGTTCAGACAGCAAGACGTTGGGGTTTTCAAGGAACCATGCGTCGTAAAGTGACGCGTACTGATCAAAATTCTGCCACATGTCAGTATTCAAATATTGATGTTTGCATTGTAAGTAAATCGATAGTCATAAGTTTGCCTGAAAGTGCCGGATCCATCCCCGCCAGGTATTTCACAGCCTCGGCGGCCTCAATGGCACCCACCACCCCGGGCGTGGCTCCGATCACACCACCCGATGCAGGCTTGCGCGTTGATAGCTCTCCGGAATCTCCGAATAGACCGGCAAGTCCGTTTCCTTGGCCAGGCTGTATCATGGTTACCATTCCGCCGAACTCTGATATTGCGCCCATTATCCACGGCTTGCCAAGTTCGCGGCAAGTGTTGTCGATAAGGAACCGTGTAGCGAAGTTATCGGTACAGTCAACGACAAGATCATATTGTGAGATAATATTTCGCGCGTTGCTGACAGTGAGTCCCTCGGGATAGAGATCGAAGCGTGTGTCCGATGACAGCCTTGCAAGGCGTTCACGTGCTACCTCGGTCTTGGGGCGTCCCACCGATGCTTCGTCATAAATTATCTGACGTTGCAGGTTGTGAAGCGCAACATTGTCGGCATCGGCAAGACCGATATGGCCTACACCGGCACTCGTGAGGTAAAGAGCCACAGGTGATCCAAGCCCGCCGAGACCTACGATAAGAGCCGCCGAGTCGAGTAGCCTCATCTGCCCTTTGATCCCGATCTGAGCCAGCATAGTCTGCCGCACATACCGTCGGTCAATATCTATATTTTTCATTTCTCGTTAGCCATTAGTTCATCACCTTGTCCCAGTCTTTCCACACCACTTCGGCACCACGTGCGCGTATGGCATCAGCTACCTCCGAGGGGGAGCGCTCATCGCTCACCGCAAATTGCTCCAGACTTTGGGGGTATGTGCGGTAGCCACCCGGGTCGGTCTTCGAGCCGGCACTCAGCGAGGTGGCACCGAGAGTACATATATTGTCACGGAAGTGTGGTAACTCGCGTGTGCTCACCGATATGTCGACATCATGGTCAAAGATGCGGAACGCGAACGTGAGCTGAGCCAGCTCGCGGTCGGACATTACCACATTTGGCCGGTATCCTCCTGTCGCAGGACGCATACGCGGAAAGTTGACACTGTAGCGTGTCTGCCAGTAACGACGTCGGAGGTACAGCAGGTGGCGGGCCATCATGGTGACATCTGTGCGCCAGTCTTCAAGTCCTATGAGAACGCCCATCCCTATCTTGTGGATATTGGCCTGCCCCATACGGTCAAATCCGTTGACTCGCCACTCGAAGTTTGATTTCATGCCCGCCGGATGATAAACCTTATAGCGGTCACGGTTGTATGTCTCCTGGAAGCACACCACGCCATACAGTCCTTTCGATGCGAGTGTGCGGTAACCATCGGTATCGAGCGGCATCACCTCGATGGAAATGTTGGTGAAATGACGGCGGCAGACACGTATGGCCTCAGAGAGGTATTCGACACCGGCTACGCGTGGATTTTCACCTGTCACGAGCAATAGATTGTCAAACGGCCCCAACTCCTTTATTGCAAGACACTCCTGTTCGATCTGATCGTGGGTGAGCACTACGCGTGCAAAGTCGTTGTGGCGGTTGAAGCCACAATAGACACACGAGTTGGTGCACGAGTTGGTTATATACATGGGTATATACATAGATACAGTCTTGCCGAATCGTTCACGTGTTATGGTACGCGATCTTGCGGCCATCTCCTCGATGAATGGTTCGGCGGCCGGCGATATCAGGGCCATGAAGTCGTCGATACCGGGGCGAGGTGATCTTAGCGCGTGTCTTACGTCGTTCTCGGTCCTGGACATGATGTCGCGGGTAGTATCCTCCCACGACCATTGAGATAATACTTCCGAGAACATGGTCAGTCAAGGAATGAGGTCAGCGGGCTTGTTGCCGAAGCTCTGTTGCCCATGGCTCCGGGTCCTGCAAGATAGGCGATACGTCCGGCCTCGGTAGCCATGGCAAAGGCTCGTGCCATAGCCACAGGGTCTCCGGCTACTGCGATAGCTGTATTTACGAGCACGGCGTCGGCACCCATTTCCATGGCGGCTGAGGCATGGGAAGGAACTCCGAGCCCGGCGTCGATGACAACAGGCACATTGCTCTCGGCGATGATGATTTCCAGCAGGTCGCGGGTCACAAGTCCCTTGTTGGTGCCAATCGGCGCGCCCAGTGGCATGACGGCCGCTGTTCCGGCTTCTTCAAGACGTTTGCACAAAACAGGATCGGCCTGTATGTATGGAAGCACCACAAATCCCATCCTGGCCAGTTCTTCTGTTGCCTTAAGTGTCTCGACCGGATCGGGAAGCAGGTACTTGGGGTCGGGATGAATCTCGAGTTTGATGAAGTCGGTGCCGAATGCCTCGCGGGCAAGTTGTGCGGCGAGAATGGCCTCACGTGCATTGCGTACACCCGATGTGTTGGGTAACAGCCGGATATTGTCGGTCTTGATATGTGACAGCATGTCGTCATGCGGGTTGTCCATATCAATGCGTTTCATTGCGACAGTGACCATTTGTGAGCCCGAGGCTTCTATTGCCTTGCCCATGAGTGAGTTGGAACTGAACTTGCCGGTTCCGACAAAGAGACGGCTGGAAAATTCACGGCCGCCGATAATAAGATTGTCCATATGGTTATAAGTAAATGTTACCTAAGGATAGAGGTGATAAGATCCATGATGTGGCGTGTAGCCTCGGCCGGATTAGGGGCGTTGAGGATGGCTCCTGATATGGCGACACCGTCAGGCCCGCAGTCCAAGATACCGGCGATGTCCAGCTCGGTTATACCCCCTATGGCCACGATCGGAATGTCTACGCCGGCGTTGCGGGCCAATGTGATCTCGCGACGGTATCCATCGGTCCCGAGGACGGGACTCAGCTTCTTCTTGGTGGTGGTGAAGCGGTATGGTCCGAGACCGATGTAGTCGGCACCGGCTTTCCAGGCTCCTATGATGTCTGCCGCGGTGTTGGCGGTGGCTCCTATTATCTTGTCGGGAAGTATGCGGCGTGCCTGTGCCACCGGCATGTCGTTGAGTCCAAGGTGAACACCATGTGCGCCGGTGTCGCGCACAGCTTCTACATCGTCATCGATTATGAGTGTGGCATTGAATGGAGCGGCTATCTCTGTTGCCTGTCGGGCCATCGTTTTTATAGTGTCAGCGTCGGTGTCCTTGAGCCGTAGCTGGCACCATCGGCATCCACCTTCAAGAGCCAGCTCTATACCCTGTATGGGATCAGTTATGCGGTCATTAGTGTGGCTTATGAACTGTAAAGCGAATTCCAGCCCTAAAGGATCGGGCCATGCCGCTCCCAGCATCGCCGCGCCGCCGAAGCCCAGCTCGTTGACCGTTGGCAGATGACGTGATGTCACTCCGCCAAGAGCTATGACGCGTTCATTGATAAGTCCGTCAGATGCCGCGCGCCTGAGTGTTTCATGATTGAAAGCAGCGTTATACCCTGGCTTGGATATGCTGTCGAATACTGGACTCAGGAATACATAATCAAGACACCGGTCAAGATGACGAAGCTCATCGATCGAGTGGCATGACCGGCTCAGGGTGCCTTTGAACCCGTCGGGAGGTGTCGGGGTATGTCCGGTGAGATGGATACCTATGCCCGGGTAGCGGCAGACAGTGTGGAGCGTGGCGTTGTGGACGCTGATGAAATTGTGGAATCGTGGATCGATGAGGTCGAGCAGACTGTGAATGGCTGTGACGGTTGATTTGCGCACGTGTACACGGTCGAAACGATTTGTCTCGAGCGCTCGCATGATCAACGCGGCCTCGCGGCACGGGTTGTCCGTGCCGTCGTGTGTGATGGCTATAAGGCGTGACATGGCCTTACCCTCCGCAAATGGCTGTGATGACAATGACCGAGTCTCCGTCGGCGAGTATGGTTGATTCCCAGTCGGCGCGTTTTATGACTCGGTTGTTCAAAGCTACGGCTATGCCCGATTGTGGCACGCCTGATGTGGCCAGAAGCTCATGAAGCGTTGGCCGTGCCGGGCTGTCAAGCTCGACGGTCTTGGTGTTAAGCGTTATCTTCATATAAAAATCCTTACGGCGGTCCTAACCGCTTCAAGTTCATCGGGTGTGATCTCAGCTCCCCGAATGGGGGCACCCCGTTAAGAGCCGGTTCGACAGTAAATGTTAACACGGTTCTAAGTATCGGCAAAGATAGCGATTAAAAATCAAAAAATCCAACTTGACTGGAATATTTATTTTAGAATTTTGATCTCAACATGTTGGTTAAAGTAATCGGCAAATACCAGGCGAGGCGCTGTCATCCCGACGCGCCTCGCTTGATAAACCAATCATTATCACATTATATCTAAGCAATGGAAAAACTCTCTTTTGTTGCTTTGTGATAGTATAACAAGCGGGGCCGGAGTTTGGTTCACCGTCGTTTGTAAATGTTATAGCCGCTTCGATTTATCGCCTTGGCTCTTATTGGCAGTCGGTGCGTACGAAGTGATGGTGGGCGGCGCATTCGTGCAAGGTGTTGTCGATTATCAGGTGACGTGATGCCATCTGGGCAATAGCGGTCATCTCGTGAGATACGAGTAATATGGTCGTATGTGGGGCGAGCGACTCGAGAATACGGTAGGTGTGATGCTCAAAGTTTTTGTCGAGATAGCTCAGCGGCTCGTCAAGCACCAGCACGTCAGGTCTTGAGATGATGGCCCGCCCTAAGAGTGCCCGTTGTAGTTGGCCTCCCGATAGCGTACCTATTGCCGATGCCGCATGAGACTGTAGTTCTATGGTATCGAGGGTCTCGTCTATGAGAGTATGGTGGTCGGGGAGACGTGATCCGTGAGGGCCGAGGAGGCCTGACGCTATAACTTCACTGACTGTGATGGGAAATCGCGAGTCGATCATGTTTTTTTGTGGAAGGTAGCCTATATGTAGGCTATTGGTGCGTTTCCCTGCTGTATCATAGTATGTGACCGACCCTGTCGTAGGTTTCAACAGCCGCAGGATGATGCGAAGGAGTGTTGATTTGCCGCCGCCGTTGGGGCCGGTTATGGCAAGAAAGTCGTGTTGACGCACGTCAAGCGAGACATCTGATAGAACGCGGCGGTTATCCCACGCCATCGAGATATCATGCAACGATATTATTACAGGGTTGTCAGCGAGGGTCGAGTGCATTGGTGATGAGGTTGATTTGGTATGACCAGTCAGGGTCGAGTGGATTGATTGTTACTACTTTGGCTCCTGTCTCGTGGCTCAGTGTCTCGGCCTGGCGAGGGTCAAAGTCGGCTTGGACAAACAGCACCGGTGCTCCGGCACGACGTGCACGGTCTATGATCGTGCGTAGCCCCTGTACGGTGGTCTCGCGCCCTTCCATACCTACGCTTACCTGCTCGAGGCCATAGTCTCTTGCAAAGTAGCTTAGCGACGGGTGCCATACCATGAATGTCTTGACCGTCAGAGTGTCCAGCCGCGATGCTATGACTGAGTCGAGAGAGTCGAGGCTTGAGTCCAGACGAGTACCTCTTTCTCGGTAATATGTCTCCCGGGCAGGGTCGAGCTCGACGAGTGCCGACAGCATGTTGCGAGCTATGATTCGGGCGTTGCGCACCGAGGTCCATGTGTGCGGGTCGGCTATCCCGTGACTGTGGTCATGATGGTGATGCCCTGCGTGGTCGTGAGTGCCATAGATAGGCTCGATGCCGAGTGACGTATCAACAACCTTAAGATCCGGAGCGTTCTCCTTCAGCCGCTTGGCCAGCTGTTGCTCAAATCCTAAGTTGCCTGACAGCAGTAGCAGTCGGCTACCCGATGCCCTTTTTATATCGTTGATGCCCGGCTCGAATGTCTCGGGATTGGCCCCCGTATCGAGCAGGGTATTGATGACTAAGCTGTCGCCGGCGATCGCTTCAAGTATCCATGCCTGGGGTGCGATGCTCACGGTGACCATGGGCCTGGTGTCACCGGCCTTATTACCGTTGGTGTGGCCACTGTGACGGCTACATGAGCCGGCCATGATTGCCACAAGTATGGTTAATATTATTGTATGCTGTTTCATGACTGCAAAGGTACATTTTTTCACTTAAGTTTCGCAAGCTCATCTGGCGGATTATAGGTCTTAGCCGGGAATAACTCCGGGCCGGACGGTACAATATGGATGTTGACCGGTGTTGTGGCCGATGTTCAGACTATGTGTATATAGTAAGGGTGCCGGATCATCACTGACACGGCACCCTCAACCTTCGTTGAAAACCTACTTGTTACATAGGCTCTTTATTCAGCTTAACTATAATCATTATAATCCTGGATTGATTTAAGGATATGATGCAAGAATGCTTACCATGTAGACAAAAACAAAGCACGAAGCTACCCTCGTTGTGGGGTGGTTTCGTGCTTTATGGGCAAATAGTTGACTGTATCAGTACATCGGATCCCACGGCGGCAGTAGTGTCGCTTTCTGCCTGGTGAGCTCGAGGGTATGCGATGGCATGTACTTCTTGTTGACAACGAGACGGAAGAGGTACTCGTCCATCCACTCGTCGGTGATGATAAGGTGACCGTTGTTGGCCCCGTCGCCCCAGCTGTTCTCCACGAGCCATTTCACAGGCTTGCCGGTCACTGGGTCGATGTCTACGGCTACCAGTGTCATGGCATGGCTCGATCCGCTGGCTCCAGTGAGTATGCGCTGGCGTTTGTCCATACCGAAGGTTGTACCCAGTAGTGCTCCGTAGTCATAGTTGTTGACATCGAGCGTGCCGAGTGTGCGGTCCTGGAACTTGCCTACGTCACAGCTCATGTACATCATCGTGGAGTCTTTGATCGACTCGATGGCAATTGCCTTGATCTCATCCATCGGCAGGTTGAGATATGTCCAGTTCTGGCCATCGTAGGTGTGCCGGTACAGGTCGATCTCATACATCTTGTGGTAGGGGCGGGTAGGATCATTCATCAGCATCACATAGTCGCTGTGAAGGTCGTTGCCGATTATCTCGTTGTAGAATTCTACCGGAGTGTACTCCTTGACCGACTCGATGTTGCCCGACAGGTCGCGCTTGGTGTATTTGAACTTGGCTGGCGGCGTACCGTAGTTGAGTGCGAGCATCCGGTATGTCTCGGCCAGCATGGCTTCCTTGCGTCGGGCTATATCCTTGGCCTTGGCTCCGGCGGCAACCATGTCGCGCAGTTCAAGACCCCACTCCTTGAGTTTGAGTCCAAGCAGGCGCGAGAAGGTGGCAGTGTTGTTTGAAGAGTATGTCTCGGGCATAGCATAGTCGGGTACCACACCATACTTGGTGATGATGTCACTCACACCGGTATATTGTCCGCCGTCACTCAAGGCGTTCTTGAATAGCCACTGTACACGACGGTCATTGATGTCATCGCCGGCGGTATCGATGATCGACTGCAGGAACAGATTGCTTTTCTCCAGCTGGTCATAGAAGAAGTTGTAGGCCTGGGAGAACTTCATGCGGTTTATGTCATCATTGGTGCGGATAGCCTGTGAGCGTAATACATTAAGTCCGGTAAAAAGCCAGCAACGGCCCGAACGCTTCTGGTCGGTGATGCCTACCGACGGTACACGGTATGTGAAATGGTCGTCAAAGTTAGCACGGTTGTCGGCCGAAGCTGCCAGTGTCTTGATGTCGGCCGTGTTGAGGGCATTGTGGATGGCGCGGTCGGCCGGTGTCGGGGTGTAGGCGTTGTTCAAGCGTGACAGCATCTCGTCGGAGATACCGCCGGTCGACTGTGCGACCGATAACAGAGCGACCGTAAAGCCGGCGCCGAGCATTATGGATCGGATATTCATGATGAGTGAAGGTAAGAATAATGAAATCTATGATAATTATGTGGGTAAAGGTACGATTAAAATCCGAAAAACGCAACCCATTGCCTTCAGTCCCCCATAGCTATAATCAAATTCCGTAAACATTTAGGCTAAGGTGATATGTTTGGCTCAAGCCGAAAATCCGGTGCATGGATTTTCAAGAAAGTGTTAAATTTGTGTCATGAAAACTTCTGAAGCATTCTGGATGTTCCTGCCGCAAGGTCTGGACGAGCTGTT
>CAXHRO010000044.1:0-24768 GCA_964018905.1 uncultured Muribaculaceae bacterium | reverse complement strand
TATTGCATCTGCGGTTTTCATGCCACAAATTTAACACTTTTCTCAAAATCCATGCACCGTGTTTTCGGCTTGACCCGTTTAAGGTGGTATTTGTTGCGTTGGATGCGACGGGTAAACCTACAGGTAAGGAAGTAGAATACTATTTGGCAAACTTCGATTCCAGTAAGGATGCAGAATCAGGCTTGGCCAATCAAATCCGTACTGGTTGGAGCCAAGTGGACTTAAGCGGTTTAGGTGACAGCGTATGTACTGTAGCTATCAATTTTAAAGGAAGCGATTCAAGCGCATACGGATTGAACACTCCTGCTTACGTTGCCATAGACGATATTGATGTAACCGTAAACGAATAACATGAATTTGGGGCAAATGCTTTTTAACGACAAATGCTAAGTATTTGCCCCTTTTTATTATATCCCAATGGAGATTGAAATTAAATACTTTCTTCAAGGGAATTTCAGCGTTAAAATTATAAATATAATGAACAAGTATTTGCTTTTATTCTCCTTGACGATATTTCTATTTGCATGCAACAAAGACGAAGAAATATCGCAGGACGTGACCGTGCCTCCTGTCATTGAATTGGACAGCGAAGACGGAATCTATGTTGTAAAGATAGGAAAAGAGGTCGTTATTGAGCCGACCTATCAGAATGTCGATTACGCCGTTTATTCATGGAAATGCAACGGTCGTATCATTTCCGATGAGCCTCAATTGAAATACATTTTCAACGAATGCGGTTCGTATTACGTTACCCTGCGTGTGGATACGAGGGATGCCAGCACAGAGGAAGAAATTCGTGTGGATGTCAATGAATTGGCTCCGCCCGTCATTTCATTGGTAACCCCCTCTATAGGGCTTAAAGTTGTCGCAGGACGTGAATATATCCTTACTCCCGACATTCAAAATGCAGAAGGAGCTACTTATTTGTGGACTCTTAACGGGAACGAAGTCGGAACTGAAAATACTTATACATTCAAGCAAGATGAGTTGGGAACTTATGAACTGACTTTAACTGTAGCGAATGAAGACGGACAATCAGAGAAGACAGTTTCTATTGAGGTTGTCGATAAACTTCCAATTGAAATCGTAGTTCCGTCATCTTTATATTTCACCGAGGATAATACCAAATACGTAGAATTAGGACGTACTTTGTTTGTCCGCCCCTTTGTATCAATAAGTGCCGAGCCTTCTTATCAATGGATTTTGGACGGGCAACCGATTGAGGGAGCCAATTCCTTGGTTTACGGTTTCAAACCCTCTAAAACCGGAGAACACACGCTTACTTTTACCGTGAAATACGATAATCAAATAACAAAAGCAACCCTCACTCGTAATATTGCTGTTTCCGGTGTCGATGAAGTCAGTGTCAATATTCCGGTGAAATGTTGTGAAGCGGCCGGAAAAAGACCTTTTGCTGCCGGAAATTCCATTTACAGCAATAAAGTATATGAATTTGTTCCGGCTCCGGGACAATTCGTAAACGAAACGAATACAGCAGGTTTCAATGGGGAAAGCACGCACGAAGCAGCCTGTGCTTACGCACAAAAACGTCTTGATAATGAACAATATGTTTCTCTTGGAGGTTGGGGAGGATATATCGTAGTAGGATTCGACCACAGTATCGAAAACAAAGGCGGTTATGATTTTTCCATCAAAGGAAATGCCTTTGATTCGTCAAATGAACCGGGCATTGTATGGGTAATGCAAGATGTCAATGGAGACGGCTTGCCCAACGATGAATGGTATGAACTGAAGGGTTCTGAATATGGAAAACCCGAAACCATTCAGGACTATGCCGTAACTTATTTCCGTCCCGGTCCCAACATGGATACTCAATGGCAGGACAACAAGGGAAATAAAGGAGCGATTGACCGTCTCGGCAACTATCACCCGCAAGAGTTTTATTATCCTTTGTGGATTGAAGCGGATTCCTATACGTTATACGGCACATGCCTGAAAGCACGTACCGAACAAAGCCCGTCGACAGGCATGTGGTCCAATAATCCGTTCGGATGGGGATATGCCGATAATATTGGTGATGATATGCCCAATAAAGACAATCCTAACGCGGGAGCACTTGGAAACTATTTTAAGATTTCCGATGCAGTCAATATCGACGGTACACCTGCAAACCTTTCCCATATCGACTTTATCAAGGTGCAGACCGGAGTCAATGTAAAAGCCGGATGGTTAGGGGAAAATTCCACGGAAGTTTTCAAGTTCTGTGATGAAAACAACAATAACGACAAATAAAATTCATTATGAACAAAATATATCATTTCATCCTATTCTGTTTCGCTACGCTCTGCCTTGCTGCATGTAGTGATGACGACCCTGAAGTAAGCGGAATAGACGGCAAGGATCACTTCATCTCCGAGTTTGCTCTAACTGTAGATGGCATTACCTATCAAGCCATGATAGTCGGGGACAAGATTACAGTTGAGATACCTTATAATACCAGTCTGAAAGGGGCTACCGTAGAGTATGCCCTTTGCGAGGGAGCCTCTATTAACCCGAATCCATCAACCATAGAGGATTGGGAAAATGAATGGAAATTCGTAGTCACCTCCAGAATGCAGGAGAGCAAAGTATATTCCTATACTTATCAATATGCAGACATCGAACAGAGCGGCAGCGTGGTACTTGCCACGCAATCCGAGGTGGATAATTTTGCCAAGACAGGAATAAACAAAATCGAAGGCAGCCTGACCATCGGAACGGCAGACGGAGAAGAAATCACCAATCTGGACGGACTTGCCAACCTGAAACAAATCAGTAACTCTCTTGTTATCAATCCGTCTTACAAAGGAGCGGATTTGACGGGGTTGGATAATCTGGAACAACTCGGAAGTTTCAAATTAGGATCGACAACTTCTACCAGTAAAAACATAACGCTCAAAACGGTTAATCTGCCCTCTTTGCTTGGAGTGACCGGCGATTTTGTCGTTAACAGTTCTGTCATTGAAAAAATATCCATACCCAAAGTCGAGTTCATTGGTGAGGATATGTATATAACCTCCGATGCTTTGCTTGATTTGGATGCAAATGCCGTTGAATCTGTCGGAGCTTCCTTAATTGTCAAAGGTTCGGTAGCACAAAAAGAATCAGCGACAACCGAAGCCATTGTTTTCTCAGCGCTCAAACGGGTCGGGAATGAACTTACAGTCCAATATTTTCCCAAACTGCAAGGAATTTATCTACCGGCATTGGAAAGTGTGGCCGGTACTGCCTCATTCTCCGATATGTCCTCCATCGGAAGTCTTGCAATGACCGAATTACATTCGGTTGGAGGACTGACTATAAAAAATTGCAAAGAGATTTCCATTGTTGAACTTCCCGGTCTTATTTCCTGCGGAGAGACCAGTGTGGATGCGAATAAAGTCAATAAGTTTAATATATCTTCTTTGAAAGATGTACTCGGTGATATGACTTTAAGTAATCTGCTCATAGAAGAACTGGATTTGTCCCAGATAAATTTTAACGGGAATACACTTACCCTACAATGTAAGCAACTAAATAAAATCGTAGGTTCGGAAACATTTAACGGTAGCCTTCTTCTGCTTCCTAAAAATTGTCGATTGACCGAATTGACTCTTGAGGGAATCTCAAATATAGAGGGCGACTTCCAATGCAAAGATTATTTTTATGTAAAAGAATTTGTTATGCCATTTATTCGTGTGGCAGGAAATATGACTATTGCATTGAATTCGGGAAGTGTTGATACGGGTGCGGAAATTGAATTTCCTAAATTGCAGGAAATAGGAGGTACTTTAACATTAGAAAATAATACGAATGCAAATAATATTACCTTCCCGTCATTGAAAAAAATTCTCGGTTCATGTTCGGTTACGACTGATTTTCTTAAGAATGATATTGAGTTTACCAGTTTGGAAAGCATTGGGACGGATGGAGCAAATACACAAATTGAGTTTAAGATTGATGTTACTAATATTTTATGTCCCAAATTAAAAACGATAAACGGACTGTTTAATATTGTAACATCTACTGTTGTATGGGGTATGACGGCTGATGAGGTGTCTTATCCTACCGTTGAATCAATATCCGAAAATCTTTCAATAACATGCCCGTATTCTGATTTTGGTTCTAATGGTATTTTGTCCATTGATTTTTCAGGTCTCAAATCAGTAAAAGGGATTAGTATAAGCGGGCAAGGAGATGTTAGCGATTTCAGTTCTTTCAAATACCTGTTTGAAAACAATGTTCTAACAGGAGAATCTCAATGGTCTGTCAGAGAATGTGCTTATAACCCCACATACCAAGATATGAAAGACGGGAAGTACAAGCCTGCCGAATAGATAACCAAACAATAAGTTTTCTGCCAATCCTCGGTATGCTTACCGTAAGGTAAGACTACCGGGGATTAACTATAAAAATAACGGTATGACCTATCACCAATTGAAATATCTGCTATGGAGCGTAGTTGTCGGAGTGACACTATCCTTGACATCCTGCATGAAGTGGGACTACGGCGATGCCGTAGAAGACTTCAATGCCACGGGAGCCGGACTGTTCATCACCAACGAGGGCAACTTCCAGTACGGCAATGCTACCTTGTCCTATTACGACCCTGCGACCAAACAGGTACAGAACGAAATCTTCTTCCGTGCCAACGGCATGAAACTCGGCGACGTGGCGCAGTCGATGACCATCTACGACAACAAGGGCTGGGTCGTGGTGAACAACTCCCACGTGATTTTCGCCATCGACCTGAACACCTTCAAGGAGGTGGGACGCATCGAGAACCTGACCTCGCCGCGCTACATTCATTTCCTAAGCGACGAAAAAGCCTACGTCACCCAACTGTGGGACAACCGCATCTTCATCATCAACCCGAAGAAATATGAAATTACCGGCTACATTCAAGTGCCGGACATGACGATGGAAAGCGGCTCGACGGAGCAGATGGTGCAGTACGGCAAATACGTCTATTGCAACTGCTGGTCGTATCAGAACCGCATCATCAAAATCGACACCGAAACCGACCAAGTGGTCGATGAACTGAAGGTCGGCATACAACCGACATCGCTGGTCATGGACAAGTACAACAAGATGTGGACGGTGACCGACGGCGGTTACGAAGGCAGCCCCTACGGTTACGAAGCCCCGTCGCTCTACCGCATCGACGCCGAGACATTCACGGTGGAGAAGCAGTTCAAGTTCAAGTTGGGCGACTGGCCCTCGGAGGTACAGCTCAATGGCGACAGGGACAAACTCTACTGGATCAACAAGGCCATTTGGAGCATGGACGTGACAGCCAGCCATGTGCCGGTGCGTCCGTTCCTCGAATACAGCGGCACGATTTATTACGGACTGACGGTAAACCCCGCCAACGGGGAAGTATACATCGCCGATGCCATCGACTACCAGCAGCAGGGCATGATTTACCGCTACTCGCCCGAAGGGAAATTGATAGATGAATTTTATGTCGGGATTATCCCCGGTGCATTTTGTTGGAAATAAGAAAGGAGGCAATATGAAAAGACTATATCTGTTCTTCGCTTTGGCAGCATGTCTCCCCACGACACTCTTCGCGCAGCAGACGGAAAGCAAAAAGCGGTCGGACTGGCATCTTACCATACCGGAAGTCACGGTCATCGGACATCGGCCGATGAAAGAAATCGGTGTGCAGAAGACGAAGTTCGATTCACTCGCACTGAAAGAGAACATCGCCCTCTCGATGGCCGACATCCTGACGTTCAACTCGTCCGTATTCGTCAAGAGCTACGGACGCGCCACGCTCTCGACCGTCGCGTTCCGAGGAACGTCGCCTTCACACACGCAAGTGACATGGAACGGCATGCGCATCAACAACCCCATGCTCGGCATGACAGACTTCTCCACCATTCCGTCCTACTTCATAGACAACGCATCGCTGCTGCACGGTACTTCATCGGTGAACGAGACTGGCGGTGGACTGGGCGGTCTGGTTAAGCTTGGTACCACCCCCACCGTTGCCGAAGGGTTCAACGCCCAGTACGTGCAGGGCATCGGATCGTTCCGGACATTCGACGAGTTCGCCCGCTTCACCTACGGAAGCGAGCGGTGGCACATCTCCACCCGTGCGGTCTATTCTTCCTCGCCCAACGATTACAAGTACACCAACCACGACAAGAAGATAAACATCTACGACGAGGACAAGAACATCATCGGGCAGTATCACCCTAAAGAGCGCAACCGCTCCGGGGCGTTCAAGGACCTGCACCTGCTTCAAGAGGTCTATTACAACACCCGCAAAGGCGACAAATTAGGCCTGAACGCATGGTATATCAACTCCAACCGGGAACTTCCGATGTTGACGACCGACTACGGAGATGCAACCGACTTCGAGAACCGCCAGCGGGAACAGACTTTCCGCAGTGTCCTTTCGTGGGATCATATCAAAAGCAACTGGAAACTCGGCGTGAAAGGCGGTTACATACACACATGGATGGCCTACGACTACAAGCGTGAGGTCGCACCTGATAACTGGGCGTCGATGACCCGTTCCCGTAGCAAGGTAAATACGTTCTACGGGCAGGCTGAAGGTGAATACAGTCCGACAAAACGTTGGTTTTTCACCGCTAACGTATCGGCTCACCAGCATTTGGTACGCAGTGAGGACAAGAATATCATCTTGCAGGACGGAGGCAAAGCCATCGTGGGCTATGACAAAGGACGCGTGGAACTTTCCGGCTCCGTATCTGCCAAGTGGCAACCGATAGACCGGCTTGGCATGTCGGTTGTGTTGCGAGAAGAAATGTACGGTTCCGAGTGGGCTCCGCTTATACCGGCTTTTTTTATTGACGGCATCATTTCTCCGAAAGGGAATGTGATGCTCAAAGCTTCTGTTTCACGCAATTACCGTTTCCCGACGCTGAATGACCTCTATTTTCTGCCCGGTGGCAATCCCAATCTGAGAAACGAGCATGGTTTCAGCTACGATGCAGGTGTAAGTTTCGAGGTCGGCAAAGAAAATGTCTATAAGTTGAGCGGCGGCGTGAACTGGTTCGATTCCTACATCGACGATTGGATTATCTGGCTGCCCACCACCAAAGGCTTCTTTTCGCCCCGCAACGTGAAGAAGGTACACGCCTACGGCATCGAGGTCAAGGCGAACCTGGCCGTGCAGCCGGCAAAGGATTGGCTCATTGACCTGAACGGTTCCTATTCGTGGACACCCTCTATCAACGAGGGCGAGAAAATGTCACCTGCTGACCAGTCGGTGGGCAAACAGTTACCCTACGTGCCGGAGCATTCCGCCTCGCTGACAGGACGGTTGTCGTGGCGGTCGTGGGCGTTCCTTTACAAGTGGGCGTTCTACTCGGAGCGTTTCACCATGTCGAGCAACGACTATACGCTGACAGGACACCTGCCCGAATATTTCATGAGCAACGTCTCCTTGGAGAAAAACCTCTTTTTCAAACCGGTGGACGTGCAGTTGAAATTCGCCGTCAACAACCTTTTCAATGAAGATTACCTCTCGGTACTCTCGCGCCCCATGCCCGGCATCAACTTCGAGCTGTTCATCGGTATCACCCCGAAGTTCGGGAAAAACAAGAAAAAGTCCGTAAACACAAATTTGTAACGATATGAAAGCATTGAAAAATCTGAGCCTGATATTGCTGCTTGTACTGACATTCACAGGCTGCCATGATAAGAGTTCCAAACTTGCCGATTTCAACCGAGCGGTCTATACACCCGAATACGCTTCGGGGTTTGACATAAAAGGTGCAGACGGCAAAAAGAGCGTATTGGTTACCGTCACGAACCCTTGGCAGGGAGCTGACAGCATTACCACATACCTGTTCATCGCCCGTGACGGAGAAAGCGTACCCGAAGATTTCACCGGTCAGGTGCTCGGAAAAGATGCCGAGCGCATCATCTGCATGTCCTCTACCCATATCGCCATGCTCGACGCAATCGGTGAAACGGGACGCGTAGTCGGCGTGTCAGGCATCGACTACATCTCCAATCCCGACATTCAGGCACGGCGGGACAGCGTTGGAGATGTAGGCTACGAAGGGAATATCAACTACGAATTGCTGCTCTCGCTCGACCCTGACCTCGTGCTGCTCTACGGCGTGAACGGGGCAAGCTCGATGGAGGGCAAGCTCAAAGAACTGGATATTCCGTTCATGTACGTCGGCGATTACCTCGAAGAATCGCCGCTGGGCAAAGCCGAATGGCTGTTGGCACTTTCGGAGATCATCGGAAAACGGGCGGAGGGCGAAAAAGTATTCGCGGAAATCCCCGTCAGATACAATGTCCTGAGAAAGAAAGTAGCGGACAATGTTCTCGATGCCCCGTCGGTGATGCTCAACACCCCTTACGGCGACAGCTGGTTCATGCCCTCGACCGAAAGCTATGTCGCCCGAATGGTCAAAGATGCCGGAGGCGATTACATCTACAAAAAGAACACGGGCAATGCCTCGGTGCCCATAGACCTGGAGGAAGCCTACCTGCTGGCCTCGCAAGCCGATATGTGGCTGCATGTGGGTATGGCGAACACGCTCGACGAGCTGCGAGCCGCCTGCCCGAAGTTCATCGACACCCGCTGTTTCCGTGGTGGACAGGTCTATAACAACAACGCCCGCACCAATGCTGCTGGCGGCAACGACTACTATGAGTCTGCAGTCGTAAATCCCGACCTCGTGCTGCGAGACCTCGTGAAGATATTCCACCCCGAACTGGTCGAGGAAGATTTCGTCTATTACAAGCAACTGAAATAGATGCGCTCCCGTTCCGTCCTATTGTTTACCGCACTGGCTGCCCTCACCCTTTTCCTGTTTTTGCTGGATTTGGCGGTGGGGGCTGTCGCCGTACCGCTCGGTGATGTTTGGGCGGCCCTGACGGGCGGCGATTGTCCGCGAGCGACGGCGAAAATCATACTGAATATCCGACTGATTAAGGCGGTGGTCGCGTTGCTGGCCGGAGCCGCCCTGTCGGTCAGCGGACTCCAGATGCAAACCCTCTTCCGCAATCCGCTTGCCGGCCCCTACGTGCTCGGCATCAGTTCGGGCGCGAGCCTCGGCGTGGCACTCGTCGTACTCGCCGGTGTCGGCTCGTCGATAGGCATCGCTGGGGCGGCATGGCTCGGAGCGGCAATCGTGCTGGTCGTCATCGCCGCCGTCGGACACCGCATCAAGGATATCATGGTAATTCTGATTCTCGGCATGATGTTCTCGTCTGGAATCGGTGCGATTGTCCAAATATTGCAGTATGTTGCCAACGATGAATCCTTGAAAATGTTCGTCGTCTGGACGATGGGGTCGCTCGGCGATGTGACCTTCAACCAGCTTGCAGTGCTTATCCCGTCGATTGCCACCGGACTGTTGTTGGCGGTGGTGACGATCAAGCCGCTCAACCTGTTGCTGTTCGGCGAGGAGTATGCCGTGACGATGGGGCTGAACGTTCGTCGCTCACGCGGACTGCTGTTCCTCTCCACGACGTTGCTGGCCGGCACTGTGACCGCCTTTTGCGGTCCGATAGGTTTCATCGGGCTGGCCATGCCCCACGTCACGCGGATGCTGTTCCGCAACAGTGACCATCGGGTGCTCGTGCCGGGAACCGTTCTTTCGGGTGCTTCCGTGCTGCTGCTTTGCGACCTTGTTTCCAAACTGTTCACCCTGCCGATCAACGCCATCACCGCATTGCTGGGAATCCCCATTGTGGTGTGGGTGGTCTTGCGCAACAAATCCGTTACAGCATGATAGAGTTACACGATTTTTCCATAGGCTACGGCGAGCGAACTTTGCTCTGCGAGGTGGAAGCCACCATAGAAAAAGGCAAACTGACAGCCCTTATCGGGCGCAACGGCACGGGCAAATCGACGCTGCTCCGCGCCATCGCCGGACTGAACCGCCGTTATGCCGGTCGAATCCTGCTCGACGGGCATAACGCCGCCGATATGCGGGTTGCAGAGAGGGCAAGAACACTGGCATTCGTCACGACCGAGCGCACACGCATCGCCAACCTCAAATGCGAGGACGTCGTGGCTATCGGCCGCGCACCCTATACCAATTGGATAGGAAGGATGCAGAAGGCCGACACGGAGATCGTTATGCGGTCGCTCGCCTCGGTAGGCATGGAGGACTATGCGGAACGCACGATGGACAGGATGTCGGACGGCGAGTGCCAGCGCATCATGATTGCACGGGCATTGGCGCAGGATACGCCGATTATCCTACTTGACGAACCCACCTCGTTTCTCGATATGCCCAACCGCTACGAATTGTGTACGCTACTGGCACGGCTGGCGCATGAAGAAAACAAGTGCATCCTTTTTTCCACTCACGAGCTGGATATCGCCCTGTCGCTCACCGATGCGATAGCCCTTATCGACCCGCCCTGCCTGTCGTGCCTGCCGACCGAAGAGATGCGCCGGAGCGGTTGCATCGAACGGCTGTTCCGTAATAATTCCGTGACGTTCGATACCGCGACAGGTATGGTAAAAGCCCGATAAATAATGATCCGCATATGAAAACGCAGCAGGAACTTTGCGATATACTCGGTTTCATCGCCGAATATGCGACCTATCAACTCGGTTCGGGTGTGCACACCTCTCGGGTAATACGCAATGCGCAACGGATCGGCGAGGCGCTGGGTGTGGACGTTCAGTTATCGAGTTTCCAAAAGAGTACGATACTGACGGTGCTCGACACCGTAAGCGGCGAGTCCGCAACCCGTGTTGTGGCAATCCCGTCGCTCCCCATCAGTTTCGAGCGTAACTCCGATCTGAGTGCCCTGAGCTGGGACGCATTGGACGAGGGCCTCTCGCTCGACGAGATCCGCAGCCGTTACCGGACGCTGGTTGACAAACCGCGCATGGACCCAATCTTCACGCTCGTGGTCGTCGGGCTGGCCAACGCCTCATTCTGCAAGCTCTTCGGCGGCGACTGGACGGCCGTGGGCATCGTCTTCACGGCGACACTCGTGGGCTTCGCCGTCAAACAGCGCATGCAGGCCCACGCTGTCAATCACTTCCTCGTCTTCGCCTGCTCGGCTTTCGTCGCCTCGCTCTGCGCCACGGCAGCCTTGCGGTTCGACTGCACGGCCGAGATAGCGCTGGCAACAAGTCCGCTCTTCCTCGTGCCGGGCGTGCCGCTCATCAACGGGGTCATCGACATCATGGAAGGACACGTCCTCATGGGGGGCAGCCGGCTGGTTAACGCTCTGCTGCAGATTGTCTGCATCGCCGTCGGTTTGTCGGCCACTTTGTTAATGGTTAAAGATTCGCTGCTATGATCGTGACGGATATTCTGCTCGACGGCCTCTTCGCCGCTGTCGCCGCCATCGGATTCGGGGCCATCTCCGACCCGCCGATGCGGGCCTTTCCACGCATCGCCCTGCTTGCCGCCATAGGCCACGCCTTGCGTTTCACGCTGATACACTGTGCCGCACTGGATATCGCCACCGCATCGCTTTTCGCGGCCTTTGCAATCGGCATGGGCAGCCTGTGGCTCGGCCGCGGCGTCCGCTGCCCGATGACCTGCCTCTACATTCCGGCTCTGCTGCCGATGGTGCCGGGCATCTACGCCTACAAGACGGTCTTCTCGCTCATCATGTTCCTCCAGTCGCTCGATCGGGCCGACGAGGGTATGCGCTACATGCAACAGTTCTTTCTCAATGCCACCGTATCGCTGAGTGTCATTGCGCTGCTTGCCGCCGGTGCCACGCTGCCGATATTCATCTTCAAACGCCGGGCTTTCTCGATGACCCGACGCACACGAAAAAATAGTTAGGTTATGGAAATCTTTTGGAACACGATCGCGGCCTACAATGCCGCAACCTGGCCTGCGCAGATCGGTTTCACGCTCGTGGCGGCCATGCTGCTTGTGCTACTCTACCTCCGTCCGACGCCCGCAGTACGGATCGCCATGAAACTCTTCATGGCGTTTCTCAACTTCTGGATCGCCGGAGTCTATTACATGATCTATTGCCGTCCGCGCGAATATCACGGCATGCTGGCGCTTTTCTGGGCCATAATGGGTGGAATATGGATCTATGAGCTGCTGGTGAAGCACGCCTCGCTCGAACGCACCGGCCAGCACAACGCATTCGCTATCCTGCTCCTTGTCATGCCGTTGATATATCCACTCTGCTCGCTGGCGCTGGGCCACGAATTCCCCATAATGACCTCGCCCGTCATGCCCTGTTCGGTGGCGGTCTTCACCATCGGACTGATGCTCGCCTTCTCGGAGCGGGTCAATATCGTGCTGGCGATGTTCCTCTGCCACTGGGCACTCATCGGTCTGTCGAAAGTCTACTTCTTCGGCATCCCCGAAGACTACCTGCTGGCGTGCAGCACCATACCTGCACTCTACATCTTCTTTCGGGAGTATGTCCGAAGCAACGCCGACCGGCCGATGAAACCCTCGGCCCATGTGCTCGATGCGTTGCTCATTACGCTGTGCCTGGTCATCGGCATCTTCTTTACTTTCACGTTATTGCACCAGCTTGACCTATTCACTCGAATCATCTGATTTATATGCGCATGCTCAAACAAATATTTTACCGTTGCAATGGACTCGAGCCGATAAACCGGCACATCACTCGATATAGCCTTTATAGTCCTTTTCCCGGACAACCGGTTCTGTTGACCGAGGAGATGCGTCGGAGCGACTGCATTGAACGGCTCTTCCGAAATAATTGCGTGACGTTCGATATCATAACAGGTTTCATTAAAGTAAAGCAATGAAAAAAGGATATGTAACAGAGAATTTCACGGCAAATATAAGCGTGGACGAATACATTTCACGCTTCCGAGACGAAAAACGTTTTGTCGAATTTTGCAAACAATGCCCCAACTACGGTAATAGTTGGGGATGTCCGCCGTTCGATTTCGATACCGGAGAATTTCTGCGCCAATACAAGTATGCCTATCTTATAGCTACCAAAATTGTTCCTATCGAAAAAGGCATCCCGATAGACAAATCACAAGAGTTAATCAGGCCTGAACGAATCAGGGTAGAAAAAGAACTGTTGAAACTGGAACTCAGATTCGGAGGTCGGGCATTCGCCTATGTCGGCAAGTGTTTATATTGTCACGGTGCGGAATGTGCCCGCAAGTGCAACCGTCCTTGTCTGCATCCGGACAAAGTACGTCCCTCGCTTGAAGCATTCGGGTTCGATATAGCACGTACTCTCTCGGAACTTTTCGGGATAGAACTGCTCTGGGGAAAGAATGGAATTCTACCGGAATATCTTGTACTCGTAAGCGGATTTTTCCATAATTCGACAAAAAATATTATCAGTCATACGAATCGTAATCAGAATTCAGTAAACCTATAATCTTATTACTCTCATTGATAATGTCATGACAGCTATTTACCAGAAAGTCCCTGCAATCCGAATTATGGATTGAGGGACTTGATAACAATGAATGTAAGAACTAAAAGAACAGCTCTACTTTCGTATGCCTGTTGGCTTCGACCGGCACATGGTCGGCTATGCCCCCCCCCTGCTTACCTTGACGATGCGTTCGATTGGTATGCCACGCTTTTCTAATTCTGCAACGATATGATCCGCTCTCAATGTGCTTAATGAACCATTAAGCACGGGAGTTCCAGTCGAACTGTCGGCCGCACCAGTTACTTTCACGGATAATCCGTATTTCTTGGCCACGCGAGCCAGTTCATCAAGGTTAAGCATTTGGGAAGCATCCGTCAGGTGCGCCGTGTTGAGATTGAAAAAGAAATAGACAGGCGACCCGATGCAATTTCCGGCTTGTATGAGTTCCGTCCTTTCAGAGACGATTATGCCCCGTTTTTCGGAATCATCTCCGTTGTTGCCATATACAATACTTGCAGAATCAAGTGGCGATATTCCATCCCAATGCCGGTTTTTCAATCTTGCCCGAAGTGAGTTCAATCCGCTGTAATTATTTCTGGGATAACCTTGACGGCGGTCGGTCTCATCGTCATTAACCAGATGACCGTACTTGTCAAGCAAGCCTTCTATTTCCAGAATTTTCTGCAATTCTGCGAGCGTCCGTCGGTTGCGGTCGTACCAGTCTTTATAACGCTTGTTTTCTCCGGACAAGACATTGGCATAATCCACGAGCCACTCATTCTGACGAATGTAAGATGTCGCATCAACCGCGCGTTTCCAACCGACCTTTCCGAGATGAAACGTGAAACCGGCGGTCAGCGATACCATGTGGTCGCCGAGGCGGTTCGGGCGTCCGTAACCATCGAAGTCCTGAAAGGTGGTCGTGCCGGAGAGTTCCAATATGGCACTTACTCGTTTGGATATCCGATATTCTCCCTGTACGCCATACGAAACGGCAAAGGGATTATTCCCGTTAGAGGCGTTGTGCAGCAGGCCGACACCGGCAAAGGGAGCAAGATTCCAGCGTACCTGTTCTTGCCGGGCATATCTGCGGCCAAGGACATTCCACAGCAGATCCGCATGGATATGGTGGTAGTCCTGATTGGACAATGTGCCATCTTTGAACTGCACACCGCTGTAATTGATACGTGCGCCGACGGACGGAGTGAACCATTTTCCGACTGCGAAGCTGTACGAGGGTTTCAAGCGTCCGAAGAGGTCTTCGCAGCCGAGAGGTGTGCCGAGAAAGGCGGACGTACCCCCGGCAATGCTGACAAACCAGTTGCCAGTCCGGGATGCCGGAAGTACCACTCCATCAAGATAGACGGGCTGTATCGGTTGCAGTTTCTCCGAGACATCATAGTACGGTGTATGTTGTACAGTATCCACCTGTATGGGTCGTACACTTGCCTGTGCCTGCAACGTGCAAAGCACGGCCAATATAAAAAAGATTTGTTTCGTCATATTCCAATGATATTATTCGTTATACTTTTTGATTTGTAGTAAGGCGTATGCCACTTACCGTTTAGGTTTCTTGCCAATGGCCGGACGCATCATGCGGCTCGCCATCCTCATGCAGCGGAGTGCCCATGCACGGTTGTCCTCGTCCTCGTCGCGCCCCCATTTCAGGTCGCTGCCGCCACCTCCGCCGCCACGAGTTTCGGCAAAAGTGGTGGCATCATCGACCATACCGAGAAACAGCATCGTCGCGCAGTGCATCACGTCCGTACCTTGTTCCGCTATGGACTGGACGAGCGAGCCGTCGAACAGTTGCCGTTCCGCCACGTCCATCTGTGCCGATACGTTCTTATACTCGCCGACCACATTTTCCAGCAGGACATCCTTGAGCAACGTGTCCACTTTGGAATGTACATCATGGGAGTATTTGTAGGCTTCCTCCTTGAGTTCCCCGGTACGTTCCTCAATGGCATACATGTTCTCTTTCAGCTCGGCAAGCTGCCGGTCAGCCGTCTGCAATTTCTCCTGCTTGTCTGCCAGTTGCCAGTTGATTCCAGCCAGTTCTTTTTCCAGACTTTTCACTTGTGCGGCTAATTGTTCCGCATCGCCCTTGTTCGCTTTCAAATCCTGTTCGGCTGCCGATAGCAGGACCTCTTTTTCGGCTTTCGACTTCTCAAGGTTATCGACCATTGTCGTAAGCCCCTTGACCCTGCGCTCTGCCAGACGGATGTCCGATTGGAGGTCAGCCAAAATTTTTTGATGACGGCTGATATTTTCCTCGATGGTCGTACATTCTTCCGATAGCATACGGCGGTATTCTTCGGTAGTCCTGTGCCGTGCGCCTGTTTCGGATATGCTTGTTCCTCTCGACATTCCCCACCTTGTATTGACTTCGGTGAAAAAGTCGGTATGAAGCTGTTTCATCCTTGCGCTGTATTCAAACTTGTCCTTACCGGCGAATATTTCCTTGTACGCAAAACGGCCGTCTTTGATTGGCAACAAAGTACAATGCACATGAGGGTTCAATTCGTCAAGGTGTACGATGAATGCGGCGATGTTCTGCTCGCCATATTTGCCACTCACGAATGAATAGACGTCTTTCGCCCAGCGTTCAATATCGCTCATTCTTTTGATACGGGTATTGTCCGCACCTTCATCAAAATCCACGTTCTGCGTGCCGAACGCGAGTTCGTGCATCCGCTTACGGGAACCGCCGAAAATGAAGTTCACCACCGTGCGGTACTTCGGTTCTGCCAGTCCTTCGTTGGGGTCTTTAATCCCGCGCCTGTTCAATATGTCCGCCATCCGTTCGGGAATGTTGCGGCTCGTGTCGATGGGACGTACCTTGCCTCCGGGTGCAATCTCGAAGTTCAGGTGTTTGCGTGTGGGGTCGTAATTCCCCTTATCCATAGCGTACTTTTCCGCCCTTTCACTGCGATCGCGCAAATGTTCGTTGCTCTGGGCTGCGGTGATGCCTTTCGACACCTTCACATCAAGTACCTGTTTTTGATCTGCCATACTCTTTTCGTGTTGTTTCGGACAATCCGCCCTGTCCCAGCTTGCTGCTTGAACGGACAGCCTTCCGACGGTCGATAGACGGTCGGGGTATTAGGCTCCCCCTTCCCTTTGTTTCGTGGCAGACGGGCAAGCCCGTGTGCCTCTTATAACCGGCAGGATAACCGTTAAGGGATGGAGGTGGATTGTTCGCGTTATACAATCTGTTTTCGACTCCCGGTTCAATCCACCATCGCCTGTGCCTTCGCCAGAAGCGATAAAAAGGGTTTGCAAAGCGATTTGAAGCGTTCTTTGTCCTCGTCCATGTCGAAGTCCGTCACTGATGCCTCGGTGTCGAGAATCAGCCCGGCGAGGTCTTTGGCAGACTCGATGAAAGCAGCCCATTCTTCACCGAGGTCAAACCGGAAGAAATCCACAAGCGGCGAACTGTCATCGAATCTCGACTTGTGCAGGATTTTTTGCAGGGCGGCGTGGGCAATGCAGCACAAGGCTGTTTCACGATGTTCCGTGACCAAAGTGCCGGAATGTGCGGAGGTCGTGTTGGAATGGGTGTCCGAACAGAGTCCGGTGTCACGGTCGGCAGTTTCGGACATCGCCTGACTTACGAGTTGTCCACACGCTGTGCCGGTTTCGGCAGCGGTCGTTTTGCCGATTACCCAATCGGACAATACCTCACGGAGCTGTCCGGTAAAGTCCGGCTGCTCCTGTGCATTGCGGGGCTGTGCTGCCTGACCGGATTGTACGGTCATGGTAATGACCACGCTTTTGGGAAGCTGGATGCGGGTCAGCAAGCCGAATGCCTCCATTGCACTCAAAAAAGAACGGACGGTAGCCCTGTGCCAATGCCACTCCGATGCGAGGGCGGATACGGTCAGGTGGCACTGGTTGGGTTGCAGCACGTAGTCCTTCTTTCTTAAAAACGGAGAAACGAAACCTGCCAGTGATTTGTCCAACAGGTCACAGTACGCTTCGGTGCGTGTTCTGCGTTCATCCCCTTTCTCCTTGAGATATTCGAATACCTCCCTGTCTGCCAATATGGAAACAGGTATCTTTTGGTTATTTTTCATTTTCATTCGGTTTTAATGATTCATATTGTGCGGATATATCAGTGTTGCCGCTGTACGCTTCATGCGGCAGATTTGCGTGATGATTGTCGTGATAGGATTCTGACAACATTCCGGGATGCTTTGCCCATCCGGAAAGTGTGCCCGTATCCTTGCATTCGGACATGACCCGAACGGAGGGATAGAACAGGGCTGCCAGAAGAAGATAGGCAATGGTTATTGCCAAGGTGTACAGATGCGGCACAAAGCCGATGACCAGTGCGACCGACGCGAGTGTGACAAATGCACGGGGGCGGTCAAGCAACCTGCGTAACCAGTTGTCCGTCCGTCGGAACGAGAACATCGCGGCACAGACACCGGTAGAGAGTAGGATTCCAAACTCGCCCATGTGTCCACAGGCATATACATAATGGAAAAGAAGCAGGCATATCAGCCATACTTGCACATATAGTTTACGGGCGTTGCCGCTTCGTGCCATTGCCATGTAAAAGGTTGCCATGAACCGCTTGTTGTTCTTGTACAATGACATGGATACCCCGAAAGGTATCACGCAGAAAATGAGTAGCAGGATATTCAGTAACATAAGTAATAGGGCTTTTCGGGTATGGGAGCGGGACACACAATGAGTTCCAATTGGATAATGCCGTATGTTGCCAGCCGGATAAGGGTTTCGGCATCCTTGGGCGAAAAGTACATGGCCGCTTTCTTGATGCGCTGCTTGAATGTACTGTCTTGCTTTCGGTAGATGGCCAAAGCCTTGTCCAGTTCGTGTTCGGGAATAGTCCATGTCATACCCTCGGCGTGTATGCCGTTCGTCTTGAAGGCACGCAGTACCAATGTACGGGAAACGAGGTAGTCGGTGCGGTCGGTTCTTGAGATGATATGCTCCTTGTAGAGATTGTCATCGGCAACCTCTATCCACGTCCGGTAGGTGTTGATGCAATAGACCATCTGTCGGTATAAAGTTTCTCTCATATGAAATTCATCAGCACGTCGGACTTGTCTTTCTTGTATTTCAGGAACCCGCTTTTGGAGTGAAGTTCCAAATCGAGGCATAGGTCCCCGTACATCTGCTCCAAAGAATCATAGATGGTAACAAGGATGCTGTTTACATTGCCCTCGGCATCCGTCTTGGCGTTCATCTTGAACATCTGTCCGAAAGCGGGATTGGAGTATGCACAAGTGCTATGACCGAATTTTTCCGTCCGCATCGGGATATGGTGGTAAAGCGTGATCAACTCCATGTCGTCCTCGAACATATCCATTACTTCGTCCAGTTCGTAAGGGGTGCGCAACGGAAATGTAAGCAGCACATAGTCGCCGTAGAACAGCGGTTCTTCCATCGTCGTCACATCGAGCAACTGCGGAAGTTGCAGGGGGACGAATGCCATGAAGTCATTATAAAAATGTCGTAACATATTCATATATTTTTCTGTTGTTATATTTTACAGCGTGTGTATGAATGCTTCCATCAGCATTCCGGGCAGCTCGTCCAAGCGGTTGTCTCCGGGGTGCAGCATCCTGCCCAACTCCCTGAAAGCGTCGGGTGTCTGCGAGGCAAGCATATCGAGTTGCTCTCTTTCTTCGGCTGAAAGCAACGCCAGGCAGAAACCGTCCAACGACGAATAAGGCTGGAGAAGCATCCAGATGTAAGCTTGTGCCTGTGCCGGTGTCTTGACTTTTTTATTGCAGATGTCGTCGATACAGGTTCGGACATTCTGAATCAGCCTGCGGTTGGTGCGCATGGCCAAATAAATCATGGCATTGCGATAGGTGATGTCGTTCCGTTCGGCGGCAAGGAATACCTGTGCGCAGCATCGTTCCGTGTCATGCGTGATGTCGGAAAGATTCTCGCCGTCGAAATCAGGCAGACGTGAAAGGAATGCCCGGTACACAGCATCCTCCTTTTCGATAAAGGTCGTCAGGTCTGCCATACAATGAATACCGTAATCAATCGTTTCAGCAAGGGTAGTTCGATAAGTGGCAAGAATGTGTTGTCGGTTTCTCTGACTGACGGGCTGGTTATCCAATGAGGCAAAGAACGGCCGGATTGTTTCAGCCGCACGGTGCAACTCTTTGTCTTCAAGATGCGGCGAGATTTGTTCTTTTACCCACAGTATATCCTTATAAGTGCGTGTCTGAGACAGCACCATCCGTGAAAATTCCATGCGGATGGAATCATGTACCTGTTCACACTCTTCTCTTACAGTGGAATGAAGTCGGCCAAGCGTATCACATTCGAGATACAGGAATACGGAATCCCTCAATGTTTGCCATTGCTTGAGGTGTCCGGTCAATTCTTTAATGGAGAGTTTTTTCTGCCTGCGTATGTCGGACAGGTATTCCCTGTATGTTCCGGCAGGATCATTCTTGGCTTTCGCCAATCGTTTGCCATTGCCGTTGTCGCATGACGCGCATAGGAATATGGCAATCGAAACGGCAATTATTTTGGCAAAGATTATCGGCTGTTTTAAGTTCGATTTTGATGTTTTCATACTATATTGTTTCGTACTATTTAGTGCAAAACTATATATTATTTTTGATACTTCGTATCCAGAAAACCGTATTTTGTGCATTTTTTAATATCGTACTTAATGATATGATTACCAATGAAAACAAGTGAAGATAAAAACATGAAAAAATGTACGATTTTCGTTTTTTAATATAGTATGATTCATATACTCGAATAAAACTTGTATATTTGCACTTGTTATCATGAATATTGTATATTGATATGGCAAAAGTCGGTTATATATTCGAGGCGAATTCCTACGATGCGTTTGATGCGGATAAGGAATGGATGCGCCAGTACGGGTGTGTACAAGTGGTTGAAGAATCGGTCGGACACGAGACGCTCAGACCGAGATGGAAACAACTGATGTCGAATCTTGAAAGAGGCGACGAATTGGTGGTGTCAAAATTCAGCAATGCCGTGCGTGGTTTACGGGAACTATCGGCATTGATCGAGCTATGCCGCATCAAGGTCGTGCGTATTATCTCCATTCACGATAAAATTGACACCGGCAACAAATTGTTTCCGGACACGACACTGGCGGAAGTATTGGCCATGTTCGGGGCATTACCGGAGGAAGTGGCTGTTTTGCGGAAGTCGTCGGATAAGATTATACGCCTGCAGCAGAGTATCAGTATTCCGATTACCAAAAAAAGTATGAGTAAAACTGAACGGGACAAAAAAATCGTGGATATGTATAACAATGGGTATTCAATCCGTGATATTTGGAAAGAGAGCGGTGTCCGGAGTAAAAGCACCGTGTACAGCATTCTCAATAAATACAAGGTTCAGCTTAACCGGACACCGGGACGCGTGCCGGGCATCCGGAAATAGAACTTATAAATCAAATATGGATATTGAAAATCAGTAGTTTACTTGCGTAATTCATTATTTTTTCGTATCTTTAAGTTGAATATAACTATAAAAAATAAGACCTATGGGAGATATTATAATTTTATTGCTGGTGTTTTTGGTAGTGGGCAGGCTCTTGAGGGGCGTCTTCGGCGGATTCAGTAAAAGCAGCTTTCGGGATGACAAATAAGTTTGGATTGTTATAACAGGCGGATATTTGTTAATTTTGCACCGTATTCATTAAAATCAAGAACAATATGACAAAAGCGGAAATTGTCGCTCAGATCTCACGGCAGAGCGGAATAGAGAAAACGGTTGTGATGACTGTGGTGGAATCATTCATGGAAAATGTAAAAGAGTCGATGGTTGCGGGAAACGAGGTGTTCTTGCGTGGGTTCGGCAGCTTTATCATCAAACGGAGAGCTGAAAAGATGGCCCGGAACATTTCGAAGAATACGACAATTAAAATTCCCGCTCACAATATCCCTGCATTCAAACCTGCCAAAGCATTTCTGAATGCGGTAAAAGAGAACAAGTAGAGTATAAAATACAGATGGTGCAACAACACTGTAATGAGTAAAACAAAAGCGACCCGAAGGCCGCTTTTGTCGTGATAAGGCAAGGATTATTTCTTGCCTTTTTTCGCTGGTTTGGCCGGCTTTTCAGGAGTTTCCTCCTTCTCGACGGGCGGATAGAACTTGACGGCGACCATCACGATACGGTTGTGTTTCACGCCGCTTTGGTCGCTCCATTCTTCGGGCTTGAAATACCCCTCGACGGTCAGCATCGTACCCTTGGTCAGTTGGTCGAACGACCCGGTGTTCTCGTTTTTACGCCACGCCTCAAAATTCATAAAGGCGGAAACGCGTTTGGATTCCTCGCCATTATTCTCCAGTCGGCTTACTGCCAGAGGGAAACGTGCTACACTTGCGTTGGTGAACTGACGGATTTCTGCATCCTTTCCTACGAAACCGGTTACTACGAAATTGTTTTCAATCTTTTTCATAATGAATTGTTTTTAGAAGTTATTAAATCAATTTTACGCTGCCTCAAAAAGTAGGTGCAGTTAAGGGGATGCACCAAGGCCGGACGCATCAATACTCTTTATTTTTGTCCGTAGGCAAAACCGGAAGGCTCGATAAAGGAAGATTGTACGGCTGTGCCATTGGTCAAGACTTCCAAAGTCGTTCCCGTCTGCATACTATCTTTGCATCGGAAAATGATGATGACTTCGACGGAAAACTATTCTGAAAATGAGCGGGAAACCGTAGTTGCAGGGGAAGTGAAAGTGCAATCCATCCACCGGCACAATGGTGCGCGTTTCGGCTGTAAGTCCGCAGAATCGGCAGGGATTTTCGTGTAATTCGGTCGGACTGAATTGAGGTGGCTACAAACAGAACACTGAACTGACAACAGGTTGCGGTACCGCAGAAGGGAATATCAACGAAGTGGCGACAAAAGGCGGAACGGGGTATCGGGGTGCTGCCATGTTCCCGTCCGGCAGAAAGAAAAGGGGACAAAAGGGAAAAAGGAAAGAACCCGGCTTATCGGAAAAAGCGGACGGCAGCTTTTCACGAATGGCTGGTTTTTACAAAAGGATATGGCGCAGCCAAAAGAGAGAGATAAATGTAAAAAAGGGAATGCGGCATGGCAGGAATGGAAGATTATCCCGTTCCTGCCTGTATCATCAAAATTCTGCCATGATTACCCGATGCTCGAAAATCTTTTCTTGATTACTGGGACGTCTTTGGCAAACCCATAGGTGATGCTTGCCATAGCCGAAGACGAAATAATCATCAAGGCGTGTTTTTTCTCGTAGGCGTTCCATGCCGTTACGCAGTTCCGCTTCATCGGTTGAGAAAAGAATCGTGTTGATGATACGGAAGTAGAGTTCTGTTACCTCGTCACAATAAGGACAAAAGCTATGCTCAATCGTTGCTTTCATGTTTCTTTGATTTTAATTATACTTCTACTATGTCTTCTATTCGACCATACAGGACAGAGCGCAACGCTGTTTTGTCAATGGCGTAATACTCGGCGATATGTCCGTGCTGTTTTACGAAATATCGTTTGAGAACATCGGAGAAATCAAAGAAGTAGCCCATCAATGCGATACCTCTTTTGAAATGGATGCACTCTTTCACGTTTCGGGTAATCCAGTTCTTGTCTTCACGGCTCAACTTGTCTCCGTTATCAAGTTGTTCCCGTAATTGGTAAACCCTGCTGTCTTTCAGCTTCTCTAATTCGGGTACGTCCCATTGGACGAATTTCATTGCTACCTGTTGCATCGCTCTTGTATTTAATCGTAAATAATCACTTCATCACGGTACTCGACCACCTCCTTGCCACTGTTCAGACGTACCACTATTTTATTGCCGAAGTCGCCGACAACTGTTCCCTCGGTATAGCCTTTATAGGGGGCAAGCAGGGTGCAGTGCGCACCGATAATTTCGCTATCTTCTTCGTATTCGTACATAGTCATGTCATTTTACAGTCATAACCTGATATGCCATTTGCCTTGTGAGTATGTCCGAAAGCTAACATATTCGCATCCCATTTCATATGTCAGAACTCGAATATAGATACTATCTTTAGTCTCTAAAGATGCTACCAATTCGTCTATCAATTCCTCTGGATAAGCCCAACGAGAAGAAAACTCGCCCTCCAAAGCGTCATCAGCACGTTCAAGATAACAGTCACCAAAATTGTCGTTCAAGAAAACCTCTATTTTATCAAGGTCTTGTTCATTCTCTGTAGTTGCGAAGAAAAGGTTTGTTGCGTAATTTGCCATAATCCTAAGTTTTAAGTTTTTTATTTTTCCCTCTTTTAGCATTTCAGCTACTTTCGGGCTTGATTGAAAATTATGTCGCCTCAAAAGGTGTTATGGCTCTTTATGCAGGGTTTCACGACCAAATACGACCTCTGCAAAGCGGAGCGTGGAGATTTTGTCGGGAACCGTCAGGCTGTGACCTTGAATACAAGAAAGCCATGACAAGTACCTTTGCGACACAATTCTCATCAGGCAGCCTGAAAGTCGATATGCAAGAATGTGGGAGTACACCTGCAATGGGTAATCTGTAAATGGGACTATGGAATAAAAGGGGATTGCAGCGAAAAGAGAAAATATCGGTGTGACTATCTTCTCTTTTGACTGCAAATATAAAAGTATGGGGAGGTCGTTTGGGAAAGGTTTAGTTTAGTCTATTAGCCTATATATATGCTAAACTAAAGTAAACTAAATATAGGCAGATATATTGGGCTGCCTGTATATGTGTTTCGAGGGAAATAGCTACCTTTGCAAAAAACAATGTTCCTTGAAAAAAAGATTAGCTCCTTTTTTCTTTTGGCTGCGATTTTTCGCTAATGAATACAGAAACAATAACTCTTCGCGAAAGAATGAAAATCGAGCAAAAAGGTTTGGAAAAATGCTCAAAGTACGAACAAGTGAAGAGAAAGAAAGGTAGTGCAAACAAAAAAACAGGAAAATGCGATAATTTGTGTTTCTGTTCCTAATTTGTTCCTTAATAAAAACATGTCGGAATGTAAATCATTGGTTTACAAAATATTACAGTGTGGACTTTTGAGATATAACTAAATTTTCCAGATTTTCGCTCGAAACGCCTTGCGGTCTTATGTTATATATAGGCGGCAAAAGGCTCTGCCAATCGCCGTTACCTTCTGATATGTCATGCAAATATAGCCATTTTCAGTGAATTGCGGGCTATGATTGCTCAATTTTGTATTTCAATCCATATTCTTCCAGTTTGTTATACAGTGTTGTACGTCCTATTCCAAGCAGTTCGGCGGCAACCTTCCGATTCCCGTCAGCCTGCTTCAAAGCACGTATAATCCGCTCTTTATCTTCCTCGTCGTTGCGTAGGGAAAAGCCGACAACTGAGGTTGTTTCGGTTATCCCAAGTTCCAGATGCTCTTTCATGACAAGTCCCGTCTGTGCCTGCAATACCGCGCCCATGATTTTCTGACGAAGCTCGCGGACATTGCCCGGCCACGCATGGGTCAGCAATGTCTTGCGGGCTT
>CAXHRO010000043.1:0-24994 GCA_964018905.1 uncultured Muribaculaceae bacterium | reverse complement strand
TCAAACTATACGCCTGAATATTTAACATTTCGTTCTGCCCAATTTAACATATGCACCGTGATTTCGGCTTGAGCCGTTCTTTGATATGCAAAACACTGTGTATTAGTGCAAACAAAACGGTGAGGATTTCTTTTCATCGCTTACCGTTACCTATTTTCGTTTCGGTAACTGCCCGGCTAACGGTTTGGTAACTGAACAACCTCAATATTCTGTTATCATTTGCATTTTCTCTACTTGGCAGAATACCGAAACAAAGCTCATTTCAAACGACTTACGTTTAATCTTCTTCTGTCTGCTTTTCCTTGCGTAGCCTATCATTTCCATAATACCCGACATGGTCTGTACACAGATTCAAGTATTTGAAACCATAATAAGAGGCATCCTGCATTGCTTTATCAATGAGCCGTTTTCCTAAGTTTCTGCCCCTGTAGGATTCTTCAATGTAATGCCGCCAGCCAGGGATCACACGGGTAATGATGTGGTGACTGAACTTTTGCGTCCTTTGTCTATATAATGGTTTTCTTTGACTTTTTGCCGAAAGAAAACCATTATAGCGTAACGAACGCTGTTCCAGTACATTCGCTACGCTTTTCTCAAATTTACTATTTCGCTATTATGAATAAGGTGTTTTGGTACCATTGAAGCATGTCGCCGCATTATGTTTTGGTGAAGAACCGTAATGACAGGAGTGACTTGTTAAGGCTCGGGGCAATTGTGCCTTATGGGTGGATGGCGATTTTTATTGTGGTGTCGGGGTGGTTGGCAAACAGGTTGTATGCCTCCTGTATACGAGCCAGAGGGAACCGGTGGGTTATGAGCGGTGTTGTGTCTATGCGGCCCTCAGCTATCAGGTCGAGTATCTCTGCGCAGTCGCATCCATCAACTCCACCTGTCTTGAATGTCAGGTTCTTGCCATACATCTGGGGGAGAGGCAGTGTCTGTGGATTGTCGTAGAGTGCTACGATTGTCACGATGGCGTTTGGACGGGCGGCTTGCCATGCCATGCTGAAAGAGTCGTTGCTTCCGGCGACTTCGATTACCCGGTCGGCTCCTCGTGAGTCGGTGAGGTTTTGGATGGTTTCCTGGCATTGGCTTGGTGACACGACTGTCACATCGGGGTAATTGTCGCGGACGAATCGTTGTCTTGTCTCATTGATCTCACATACTACAATATGTCGCGGATTGTACAGCATTACACACTGGAGGGTACACAGTCCGGTGGGGCCTGCTCCGATTATCAGGATAGTGTCATCGTTTGATATTTCGGAAATACGTGCCGCCCAGAAACCGGTGGCGAGTATGTCGCCGACAAAGAGAGCCTGTTCATCGCTGACGCTGTCGGGAATAAGTGTCAAGCCGTTGTCGGCGAGGGGCACCCGGACATATTCGGTCTGGCCGCCGTCAATACGGCATCCAAGCATCCATCCTCCCCGGATGCAGTTGTTAACCCAGCCATGCCTGCAGAAGAAGCACTCTCCACAGAATGTCTCAACGTTGACCACAACGCGGTCTCCAGGTTTCACTGTGGTTACACTCTCCCCTACACTTTCCACTATGCCCACCATCTCGTGTCCTACGGTGATTCCCGTGCGGGCTTGTGTAACGGAGCCGTGGAGAATGTGCAGATCGGATGAACAGATGCTGGACAATGTAACCTTGACGATGGCATCGGTTTTCTCTTTGATCAATGGCCGTGGTTTGTCGGAGAATCCAAACTTGCCGGCCGCGATATATGTCAGTGCTTTCATTTTCTTACAATGATGTGCGCTGCAGGCGTATCAACGGGCGCCCGGACTTATCGTACAATACAGCCTGGCCGGGGGATGTTACGTCGGCTTGCTCGGTCTGTTCAAGAGCTACAAGAAATGCTGTCTCGACAGCGGTGTTGGGACATGCCATACGTGTGACGGCCATGTTTTGAAACTGTACCGAACGATCGGTATCGGGGTTCTGGTATATTGTCCCGTTGAAGAGGTTGCAACCGGTATTGCCGTGAACAGTGAGTTCAAGAAGGTCTATTACAAGTGTGGGTTGTTCGCCGCTGACAGGTGTGCCGTTGAGCTCGGTGACATCCCACAGGCCATTGAGGTCGGAGAGCTGATGTCGTCGCAGAGAGGCGAGTGTCCGGTCGCTGGAATCACGCAGGTCGAGGTATTCCTCGGATCCTCGTGTGGTAATATAAAAGCGTGCGGTAGCATTCCATAGTGCAGTGATATAATCGGCCCATCGGATATCGTCACACAGATTAAGTGTGGATATAACGTCGTTGAAAGACATATCATTAAAAGATGAGATGCTAAATGAGCCATTGAAGTAGTTGCAACCGTTGGATGCATAGAAGCGATTGATATTTTCATCAAACGTAAGAGATGGCCTTTTGTCGTCACCCGTGACTTTTATGCCAGCAACGATATCAAAGATCCATTCGCCGGCAAGCTGTTGGGTAATGGTGATACTGTCGTCGGGGGTGAACCGGCGGGCGATTGTGGTCTCGACCGGTGGTTTGTGCTGATTTTTTAATGTTGTATTGCGTTTGCGTTTGCCGCGTGATTTACCTTCAGATTTTTTTTTCTCGGATTTGTTGTCGGACGATTGTTCTGTGCCGGATTTCTTTACAGGCCCTGTTATAGAACTGATGGTGGAACAGGATGCTGAGGAGAGCATCGCAAGAATAAGGGCGGGAATGTATGACTTTAGCTTCATTAAAAAAGACCGGATATGGTTGAATTGATGGAAAAAACACATGAGGTACCAGATATTTTTGTTGGTGTCGGTGTTCATGTTTAGGCAAAAGTACGTAATTTTGCAGTCGTTTAAAAATTATGGGCGGATGAATATTTATCTTCAGCTTTTTTTTACATTTCTTAAGATTGGAGCCTTCACCTTTGGCGGTGGATGGGCTATGATATCGATAATCGAGAAAGAGATTGTCGATAAGAGGCATTGGCTTGAGCGATCTGAATTTTTGGATCTGCTTGCCATAGCCCAGGCTGTTCCCGGTATCCTGGCAGTTAATATATCGGTAGTAGTGGGGGATCGTCTTAAGGGGATGAAAGGCAGTGTATCGGCTGCGACAGGCACTATCTTGCCTTCGTTTCTTATAATCCTGGCCATAGCAATATTCCTTACTCCCGATCTTATAAAGAATAATGAGATTGTAAGTTCGATTTTCAAGGGGATAAGACCAGCGGTCGTAGCTCTGATCATTGCGCCGGTATTGTCATCGGCCAAGGCGGCCGGTATTACTTGGAAAACTGTTGTGATTCCTGCCGGAGTGGCTTTGCTGATCTTCTCGGGGCTACCTGTCGTATCCAATCCAATCATATATATATTACTTGGCGGTATTGCAGGCTATATTATATATACGCGGCGGGCTGTATCAAAGGAAACATACAAGTAGTTATAGTAAATTTCTGAGTCAAGTCATTATGGTATACCTTCAATTAATATGGAGTTATCTTAAAATAGGATTGTTCGGCTTTGGTGGCGGATATGCTATGTTATCCCTGATAGAGAACGAGATTGTGAGGCATGGCGGCATCCCGGCCTGGGGCATTGACGGTCAGACGTTTACTGATATTGTTGCCATCTCGCAGATGACCCCCGGACCTATAGGGATCAATTCGGCCACATACATAGGCTATGTAGTTCCGGGGAATGCCGGATTGGTGTCGCCTTGGTGGGGAATTTTGGGATCTATCGTATGTACTCTCGCGGTAGTATTGCCTCCTTTTCTCCTTGTATCGTATATGAGCCACTTTATACGTCGCCATCAAGATAGTGCGATAATAAAGGGGGTATTGTGGGGACTCCGACCGGTTGTCGTAGGACTTATTGCCTCGGCGGCATTACTATTGATGAATAGCCAGAACTTTGGTACGACGCCATTTGAGCTTACGGTCAGCGTGTTGTTATGTGTGGCTTCGTTTGTAGTGGTCAGATTCACCAGGATACACCCGATCTCGGTAATTGTGGGCGCGGGTGCTGTGGGTCTTATAGTATATTATTTTTTATAAGTGATTTTATATGGAGAAGTATGAGGAGGCGGTAGATTATCTATATAGCCGCACACCGCAGTTCCAGTTGATCGGAGCCGCCGCTTATAAGCCGGGCCTTGATACGGCCCGTTGTCTTGACGAAGCCTTCGGATCGCCGCATCGACGGTATAAGACCATACATATAGCCGGGACAAACGGCAAGGGTTCGACGGCTCATACGCTTGCGGCGATATTGCAAAGTGCCGGCTACAAGGTGGGACTGTATACATCACCACACCTTGTCGATTTCAGAGAGCGAATCAGGGTCAACGGGGAGATGATGTCAAAGGATGGCGTTGTTGACTTTGTAAGGCGTTATATGGAGCTGAATCCGGCTTGTTCTCCATCTTTCTTCGAACTTACCACAATCATGGCTTTTGACTGGTTTGCGGCGGCGGGAGTGGATATCGCTATCATAGAGGCCGGACTGGGTGGCCGGCTTGATACGACAAATATAATCACGCCAATACTATCGGTAATCACCAACATATCATTTGATCATACCGCTCAGCTGGGTAATACTCTTGAGTCGATAGCGATAGAGAAGGCCGGTATTATCAAGCCGGGTATTCCTGTTGTCGTAGGCGAGGCCGAGGGGGCTGTGGCACGAGTGTTCCAGGAGAGAGCATCTGAGCTTGGTGTGTCCATAGTCTTTGCAAGCAACAATAATTACTGGGTTGATGTAAGTGAGGCAGGAGACCATAATCTTTATCGGTCGACACGTTGGGGAGATATCAGGGGGGAGCTTACGGGCGAATGTCAGCAACGCAATGCGGCGACTGTCATGGCTGTGCTTGAATGTCTTGATGGGCGTGTGGCGGTGTGTGATAATGATGTCAAGGCCGGATTCGGCAACGTGACATCGTTGACCCATCTTGCCGGGCGCTGGATGAAGACCATTGAAAAACCGCTTACTGTATGTGATACAGGTCATAATACAGGAGGCTGGGTATATACGTCACGCCGGCTTGATGAGATGCCACGGCCATTGGCTATGGTGATAGGGTTTGTGAGCGACAAGGATGTGGATCACATTCTTGAAATGATGCCATCGGATGCCAGATATTATTTTACCCAGGCTTCGATACCGAGGGCTATGTTGGCGGATGTTGTAGCCGAGAAGGCTGTGAAATTCGGACTTAAGGGGGTGGTTGTTCCGGATGTCCAAGACGCAGTGTCCCGGGCATCGGCTGATGTCCGGGACACCGGGTCGGTCTTTATCGGCGGCAGTACATTTGTAGTGGCCGATTATCTTAGCGGGCTGCAATAACCTCGATTTCTACAAGAACCTGCTTGGGTAGTTCGCGTACGGCTACGGCCGAACGTGCCGGGAACGGGGCATTGAATTTTTCGGCATATACAGCATTCATTGCGGCGAAGTCGTTCATGTCGGCAAGGAATACTGTTGTTTTTACTACATTGTCAAGTGTCATGCCGGCCTCGGCAAGTATTGCTGTGAGGTTGGCAATAGACTGGGCGGTCTGTGCCTGTATGCCATCGGGAACTGTGCCGTCGGCGGGGTTGACAGGTATCTGACCTGAGATAAATACGAATGGACCTGCATCGATTGCCTGGCTGTATGGGCCGATGGCACCGGGGGCCGCTGTGGTTGAAATAGGCTGTTTCATTGTGTTGAGTTATTTGATTGGTTGGTTATACGTTATCAAGAATATGTCCCATGCGTTCTTTTTTTGTGTGCATGTAGAACCGATTGTATGGTGTGGTCTCGACTTCTATAGGAATGTTCTCTACAACACGTAGACCATATCCTTCGAGGCCTACGCGTTTGACCGGATTATTGGTCATAAGCCGCATGTCGCGGATGCCAAGCATGTTGAGGATCTGAGCGCCCACTCCATAATCACGTTCGTCAGCCCTATGCCCCAGGTGGATATTGGCTTCGACCGTATCAAGGCCTTCTTCCTGTAGTTTATAGGCTTTGATCTTATCCATGAGTCCGATGCCACGGCCTTCCTGGCTGAGGTACAGTACTGCGCCCCGGCCTTCGGCTTCTATCATGCGCAGTGCTTTGTGGAGCTGTTCGCCGCAGTCGCATCGTTGTGATCCGAAAATGTCGCCAGTGGCGCATGACGAGTGGACGCGCACGAGCACCGGATTGCCATCGCTGACATCACCTTTGATTATGGCGATGTGCTCCAGTCCGTTTGCTTTCTCCCGGAACGGTATGAGACGGAAGTGGCCATACTCGGTGGGCATGTCTACTTCCACGCCCATCTCTACGAGGCTCTCGTTGGATATGCGGTATTTGATGAGGTCGCTGATGGTAATGAGCCGTAACCCCCATTGGTCGGCCTTCTCACGTAACTGGGGCAGTCGTGCCATGGATCCGTCTTCATTCATGATTTCAATGAGAGTGGCTACCGGCTGCAGCCCGGCGAGTTTCATGAGATCAACGGCCGCCTCGGTGTGGCCGGCCCGTTTAAGCACTCCTGCATTCTGGGCATACAGTGGATTGATGTGTCCCGGTCTTCCGAATGTAGCGGGGGTGGAAGAGGGGTCGGCCAGTGCGTTTATCGTGGCACAACGATCCTGGATGGATACTCCGGTGGAGCATCCTTCGAGTTTGTCGACTGTCACGGTAAAAGGGGTGCCGAGTATTGATGTATTGTCACTGACCTGCGGCGGCAGATCGAGTTGCCGGGCCCGATCGATGGTGATTGGTACACACAGTACGCCACGTCCGTTATGAAGCATGAAGTTCACCTGTTCGGGTGTGACGAGCTGAGCCGAGACGATCAGATCGCCTTCATTTTCCCTATCCTCGCTGTCGACTACTATGACCATCTTGCCTTGCCTGATGTCTTCAAGGGCTTCGGCGACAGAGTCTATTCTAATCTTCTGGTTCATCGTTATTGTTGGGTTGTTGCTGGTTTGTATTTCCCTCGTTGCGCTCTTTTTCAAGGAGAAAAAGAAGCTGTCGGTTTACTTTGAGAATCCTGTCGGTTGTTGCCGGCGTTACGTCATACGGATACTGGTTGAGAGTGGCTATGACGCTGTGTCTTGTCGTGTTTGACAGGTGTTCGATGATGCGGTTGAGGTGTTGCTGAAGTTCTCGAGCGACGGGGCGCCATGATGTGAACCTGCGTATGAAGCGTATGAATCTGTTTTTGCCAAGTATCCTGTCGGCATCGCGTATCTCTCGATCAAGGTTATTGATCGAGTCGATAACCTTGTCGATAATCACGGGTTCCATGACTATCTCCTTGAGTTCGAGTTCGCGTTTGCGGCGTCCTGTGATACGGGCAAAGAAGTTCTTGTATGCATCGCTGTTGAATACAGCCGAGTCGTTGACTGCCTTGTAGGTGAAGAATAGTCCCAGCGGGAACAGTACGGCCGAACTGAGCCAGATGCCTTGCCATACTTCGACCTTGGCGTCACGAGCCATTTTGTAGCCTGAGTTGTCTATTATGTAGTATATGATAAACAAGAATACCGAGATGACCAGAGGGGTGCCGAGTCCACCCTTGCGGATGATGGCACCGAGCGGCGCGCCAATGAAGAAGAAGATTATGCAGGCGAATGACAGGGTGAATTTCTTGTGCATTTCGATACCATGCATGCGTATGGCTCTACGGTCATCGTCCATCGAATAACTGCGAAACTCGTAGTCCTGTTTTATACGTTTGATCTTGGTTATAGCCTGGTTGACGTATGACTTGGACATGGAGTTTGTGCGCCCTTTGAATATCGTGTCAAGCGGTACCGGTTCGTCAAGGACTATTGGTTGTTGTACGTCATCGACCCAGGCTGTGTCACGGTATACACGCTTTGTGCGCTGTATGTTGAAGTAGTTGGTGCTTAACAGTGTGTTGGCGTAGATGGCGCCGATGCTGTCGACCCTATGGTTCACCGAGTCGATAGTGGCGCGCAGTTCACGGATATTCTTACCGATGTACTGATTGCGCATGTTGCCTTCGTCCATGCGGTTGAAGTTGTTATCAAAGCCGATGAGAATGTCTTTCTCTGTAAATGTTTCCCTACGATAGGGTTGATTACGTGAGCGACCTCCGGCAGTCTGTTCGCGCAGGTTCTCAAACTGTTCCCCGCTATGAAGCTGTAACAGGAGATGAGTCTTGTCGCGTGTGGTGCTCAGGTGGCCCGAATCGGCCAGGATAATACGGGCATTGTCAAATCCGCGGGATACATCGTATATTGTCATGTCATAGAGGGTGCCGGTCTCTCGGTTCTTGTGGCCGACATACAGGTTGACGCCGGGAATCTGATCGTAGAAGACTCCCTCGGGGATCTCCACTTCGGGAGACTTCTGCCGCATGGAATACAGCAGAGTCCACATTTTGGTCTGAGCTACAGGAAGAACGTTGTTCTGAAAAAAGAATGCACCTACGGCAATGAACCCCATCAGTATCATAAGCGGGCGCATTGATTTAAGAAGCGATACGCCACCGGCTTTCATGGCTGTAAGTTCAAACCGCTCGCCGAGGTTACCGAATGTCATCAATGATGCAAGTAATATTGCCAATGGGAGAGCCATCGGGACCATTGTGAGTGCCGCATATAAGAACAATTCGAGAATGACATCAAATCCTAATCCCTTGCCTACAAGATCGTCAATGTAACGCCAAAGGAACTGCATGAGTACGATGAACAGGCATATGAAGAACGTCATTACCAGCAAAGGAACAAAACTTTGCAGCATGAATGTATATAGACGTTTTATTCTGAACATAGTCGATTTTAAATATTTGGAATGCAAAGGTAACGATATTTTCAGACATGTCAAAACCGATGGTCCGATTGTCGGTATAGTCTGTTTACCTGGGCTGTCGAATGAATAAATGATGTATAAATATTTAAATCAACGGAAAATTGACAAATATTTTTAAAATAAACATGAAAAATTGTTGTATGGATTTATAATTAATTATATTTGCATAAAATATCCACTTACATGAAGAACAGGAAAGAAAGATTACCAATCATTATTGACTTGCTTACCAACAAAATCATCAGAAATCAGGATCAGTTGTTAAAGGAGTTGAATATTTTGGGGTTCTCAGTGACGCAGGCTACATTGTCGCGCGATCTTAAACATCTCAGGACTTCAAAGGTATCAACCGGTATGGGGGGATACCGATATGTTGTACCCCGTAAATTCGGCGATACATGTGATGTTGACGGTTTCAACAGTCAGTATCCGTTAAAGCCATCTATACAGTCGATATCCAGATCGTCAAACATAGTAATCATAAAGACCATAAGCACGCATGCCATAATCCTGTCTCAGGCTTTTGACGCTACATCAAGCGATATCCTGCTGGCGTCGATACCGGTGGGCGATACGTTGATGCTTGTTCTTAAACAGGATGTGAACGAGATGAATGTATATGGATTGCTGACGAGTGTCATGGCGGCCGATATGGTCGCGCCATACAGTTCGGAGCTGGGATAACTGTGGTAAAGTTATCTTGAACCTGCTTATATTGCGATTTTTCATTTGTTGTTGTGGCGCGGGATGATTATCTTTGTGCCACAATGAAGAGATTTATATATATATCGGTCACAGTATTATTGCTTGTGACTGTGGTTGCGCTTCTGTGCCAAGGATATATGGCGCGGGAATATGATGGAGAGGCGACAAGGCTAAATATAGGGAAAAATTTTACCGAAGAACGTCTTGCCGAGGAGTTGACCTGTGTGCTTGGAGAACGTACAGGCACGGCGGTGTTCGATATATGGAAGCTGAGACGCGGAACGCTTGGCCGCGCACATGGTTCATACATAATCAAGCCTGGCGACAAGGCTTATCGTATCGCTATGAGACTGAGGGGCGGCATGCAAGATCCTGTTAATGTCACTATAACCAATCAGAGGGATTACGGTCGATCGATAGATCAGATTGCCTCCAATTTTGAGTTCGGAGCCGATGAATTGGGTATAGCGATAGACAGTATTGTCGCGAAAAACAATATTGACAAGAGGGGGGCGATTGCCATAATATTGCCCGATACATATCAGTTTTACTGGACAGCGAGTGCACGGAGTGTTGCCGAGAGCATGTTTAAGGAATGGTCGTTATACTGGAATGATGAAAGGGTATGCAAGGCCGGACGATTAGGTCTCAGCCCTGTCGAAGTAAGTATTCTCGCATCGATTGTTGAGGAGGAAAGTGCGAAGACCGACGAGCGTCCTGTTATAGCCAGGCTGTATCTCAACCGGTTGTCAAGGGGTATGAAACTGCAGTCTGATCCTACAGTGAAGTATGCTGTAGGTGATCCCATGCTACGACGTATATTGAATTCTCATCTTACGATTGAATCTCCATATAACACGTATATACATAGCGGACTGCCTCCGGGACCAATACGTATGGTTGACAAGTCGACAATTGACGGGGTACTGAATGCTCCGATGCATGGATATATATATATGTGTGCTAAAGAGGACTTCTCGGGATATCACAATTTTGCCAAGACTTTGGGTGAACATAATGCCAATGCGGCCCGATATCATAAAGCTCTTAACAGCCGTGGCATAAAATAAGAAAATATGGATAATATGCATGACAACTGGGTTGTAGTAGCCGAGTGCAATACGGAGACTGAGGCTTTTATTATAGCCGGAGCCATAGAGAATGAGGGTATTCCGACCCAAATAATGAACAGGGCGTTGCAGAGCGCGTTGCCTATGACATATACCTGGGCGCCTGTGCAGATAATGGTGCCCGGGAGAATGGCGGAAGAGGCGCGCAGACTCGTTCCTAATGATTTGAAAATGTGATTTTAAATACGTAACAGAATGAAAAAATGTATTATTGTGCTGGCGCTGGCTTTTATGGCTATATCGTCAGATGCTGAAGTCCCGTCATGGATACATACCGGACGTTATGCCGAGTCTAACAAGGAGTTACAATCGACAACCAACAATGGGGATCGTGTTGTATTCCTGGGTAATTCGATTACCGAGGGATGGGTGAGGCATCATCCACAGTTTTTTAAATCGAATCCTAATTTTCATGGACGTGGTATATCGGGAGAGACAACTTGCCAGTTCTTGTTGAGATTCAGGAACGATGTGCTTGACAACAAGCCAGCTGTCGTAGTGATAAACGGAGGCACAAATGACATAGCATTGAATACCGGTGACTATAACGAGGATTATACCTTTGGCAATATAGTGTCGATGGCCGAGCTTGCCAAGGCCAACGGTATCAGGGTTATACTGACGTCGGTATTGCCGGTGAAGAGCTATGGGTGGCGTCCCGAGATTACCGATGCTCCCGACAAGATATGCTCGCTTAACAAGCGTATAAAGAAGTATGCCAATGACAATGACATTACATATGTTGACTATTATACTCTGATGGTTGTTGACGGAGGTGCTTTGAATCCGTCATATAGTAATGATGGTGTACACCCTACTCCATATGGTTATGATGTGATGGAGGCGGTTATTGTTCCTGCGATCAAGTCGGAACTGGCAAAGTGACAAGCTTTTAGATATTAAATTAAATTGGCGGCGGCAGAGATGTCGCCGCTCTTTATTGTAACAATAGATGTAAAAAAGCGAACCATTGAATGCCGGTCACCCGGAATTTCAATGGCCCTTTTCTAAATTAATACCCAATTATAATCCTCACTTAAAAAGTGTAACAACTAAATATCTTAATTACCTTGTAAATCTTTATTGCATGTAATTCTTAAACACAGTGCAAATTTAAGACGTTTTTCTAAAACCACCAAATATTTTTGAATAAATTTTAATATATAACTATAATTGGAATGTATATTTTAGTTAATATAACTTTCGATTAAATGTAAGAATTATGCTGTATTCTTGTCTCGTAGTATGGGTTTCGATGAACCAATATATGGGTGTATCGGTTTAATAATCAGTGAGGCTATTAATTTTTTAAATGATAATAGATATGAGAGACAAGAAACATTATCAGAAGTTTAATTGGGTCGCAGTAGGAGCCATTGTTCTTATATTACTGCTGTTGCTATGGTTTATGGTTGTTGACAGCGATGGAGATCCCAATAACGGCTTTATAGCACCATTGATTGGCGGAGCTAATACGTGAGGGGTCTTAAATACATTGACTATCAATGTTAGATAATGAGGGCGGTGTAAGCCGCTTAGGAATATCCGTAAAAAAATCGGACTGGCGTAGTATGATGTTTGCTCACTACATGTCTTAATAAGCGGTACTAATGGCTCTCTGAATAGCTACATTTAAGATCACGTTTTCCAGTATTCGTTAATGTTTGACCGCTACAGAGTTAACGAATATTGGGAAATGTAATTTAATGAATTGATTTATAGTTGTATAAATTTTAATGAAGGTCGCATGTGTGATTTTCTTTGATATTTTTTTGTGAAGAATTTGGCAGGATTGAAATAAATGTCTTACATTTGCGGTGTACTACAACACTAATACACTATAAAATGATTTCATTAAAGAATCTCACGTTTGCTTATCGGTATACTAATCCGGTCATTGACAATATGTCGCTGGATATTGAAAGCGGTCACGTGTATGGTCTTCTCGGCCCCAATGGGGCCGGTAAGTCTACCCTGCTCTATCTGATTGCCGGCCTGTTGACTCCTACGAGCGGCAGTGTGGAACTGGATGGCGTATCAACAAGACTGAGACGTCCCGAATCGCTTGCCGATATTTTTATTGTTCCTGAGGAATTTGACCTTCCTTCGATCAAACTGAGCAGTTATGTAAGAATTAATGCCAGGTATTATCCTAATTTCTCGGAGTCGGATATGCTTCGACATCTTAAAATGTTCTCGATGGATTCGGACCCTAATCTCGGCCGACTGTCAATGGGTCAGAAGAAGAAGGTGTTCATGGCATTCGCTCTCGCGTGCAATACCAGGATACTGCTGATGGATGAGCCAACCAATGGTCTTGATATTCCCGGCAAGAGTGTGTTTCGCCGTTTTATTGCATCAAATATGAACGATGAACGGACGATTATTATCTCGACCCACCAGGTCAAGGATATCGATAATCTACTTGACCATATAGTAATGGTAGACAGCCACAGACTCATATACTCGGCACCGATATCGCTTATATCATAGCGTTTTACATTTACTACAACAACAAATCCGGATGTTGTTGAAGGGGCTCTGTATGCCCAGCCCACATTGAGCGGAACCAATGTGATTCTGCCAAATGACGGCAGTGAGGATACGCGTGTGGATCTGGAGATGCTGTTTCAGCTTGCACTTGAAAATCCAAAGGTATTAAACAGTCAAATATTCAATAATGGAGAAGATAAATAAATTTAATCCCTGGCGTGTCATGTCGCTCGCCGGCAAGATTGTGATGGAACAGCCCAAGGTGTTCATGATGAGGATTCTGTTGCTTTTTGGTGCTCTTACCATCGGGACCATTTTCATCGGGATGCTCAATCTGACAGCCTACAGGTACTGGAGTATCAATGATTGTGAATCGAAAGATATCTCAACGGATGCCGAACAGGTATATTTTATAGTGACAATGGTAGTGATGGGACTCGTTTATACATCAATGGCATTCAATGAGGCGAGAAACAAACCAGGTCGAATCTCAATGCTGATGCTCCCGGCACGTTGCAGCGAGAAGTATCTTGCGAAATTCTTAATTTATATTCCGCTTTATATAGTGATGTTTGCGATTGCGATGTGGGCTTCGGATGCCATAAGGGTTATAGTTCTTAAGATGTTTAATCCCGATATAGCAGACAGGTTTCACTTCCTGCATATCGATGACTTGTGGTGGGAGGATATCAGATATACGTTTGCATTCTTCCTGATTATGCAGTCGTTCTATTGGCTGGGTGCAATACTTTGGCCCCGTAACTCTTTTATCAAGTCGTTTACGGCGTTGGCTATTCTAAGTACGCTCTATACGGCTGTCACACCTTTATTATTCTTGATTATACTTGGCAGTAACAGCAATATATGTCGGGTCGAGTGGCTTGAATGGAGCAATCCAGAACAGTGGTGGGTTGTATGGTCGGTTGTGGCGATCGTATGTTCGATTAATTACACATTGGCTTACATGCGTCTCAGGGAGAGCGATGTTATACAACGGATATTATAATCGGGACTATGGAATTTAAAGAAAACAACAAACCTATCTATCTGCAACTTGCCGATAAAATATGTGACGATGTGCTGTCCGGTACATACGGTGATGATTCGCGCATATCGTCGGTTAGAGAATTTGCGGCACAGGTTGAGGTGAATGCCAATACGGTAATGCGTACATATGATTACCTGCAGCAAAACGGGATAATATACAACAAGAGAGGTATTGGCTACTTTGTGTCGGCCGGGGCTTCGGGATTAATAAGAAAAGAGCGTATGGAACGATTTGTACATAACGGGCTTGAAGAGTTCTTCGGGCAACTTAAACTGCTGGGTGTAACCCCCGATCAGTTACTGGAGATGTATACAAGATATTACAATGAAAAAGAATAGAATAATGAAACGTACTACATATATTATGTTTACTCTGATCATAGGTGGAGTTATTTTGATTGCATCGCTGTTTACGCTTATAAAATTTACGGGTGAAAGGTGTGATTACAAAGGGCCGGAGTGTATTTCGGAAAAGGTTGACAAGGTGTATTTGCCGGATGTCAATATGATAGATATCAAGTATCTCTGCAGTAGTGAGGATTCTCAGGAATGTAGCGTATATGTGAAGAATGGAATGCATATCGTGATGACCTCAGACAGCTGTGCCGAATGTCCTTATGTGCTTCTTCCAGATAATATCACATGTAACAAGCATGTTGTGGATGATGATGGACGGATGGAGTTGGGGCTTGTTTTTCCGAGGCGGTATTGTGAATTTAATGACTCGGTGTCGTGTCCAGTCACAATATGTGTGCCGGCATCTGACCGTTGTTATGATGTGAACTGTGTAAACAGCGCGTCCACCCATCTTATTGTTGAATCGCTTGATGTTGACAGGCTTGGTTTTCAACTTGACAGCGATGCATTTCTTTACCTGAACAACAGCCTGGTTAACGATGTGGATATCGCGGGAAACAATTATGTGAATATATATGGTTCTATGATCAACAATGTCAAGGTGACTGGAGAGTCGTATTGTGATATCATATATTCCAATGGTACAAAGGTAGGCGAGACGAGTCTTTATGGAGATAATGTAGAGTTTGTGCTTGAAGGTGTTGAATATTTCAAGGTTTATCCCGATGCAGATTCAAAGATAAAGGTATCGTCCGTCTATAAGGGAGCCAAATACGGGGATATGTAAAACCGTCTACAAGTTGTGATAGAATGAGGCCTGAGACGCAGTGATGCGCTTCAGGCCTATGTGTGTATGGTTGTATGATGTATCCTGATGTATTGTTACAGCAATTCTATGCCTGCTTCAAGGCATGCCTGACGCTGATCGTCGGGCCACAGGCTTGACTGTACTTCTCCGATGTGGGCTTTCTGTAACAACAGCATGCATAGTCGGCTCTGCCCTATTCCGCCACCTATAGAGGCCGGTAACTGACCGGCAAGAAGACGGGAGTGGAACGGGAGAGAAGCCCGCTCTTCACAGCCGGCTAATTTCAGCTGATGACGCATGGCGTCAGGATCAACGCGTATGCCCATTGACGATAGTTCGAAGGCGATGTCAAGAACGGGATTCCATACAAGAAGATCACCGTTTAGACCGGTATTGCCATACTCATCGGGGGTTGACCAGTCGTCGTAGTCAGGAGCGCGACCATCGTGTCGTTCTCCATTGCTGAGCTCTGCTCCGATACCCCGGATGAATACCGCGCCATATTCCCGACACACGGCATTCTCACGTTCCTTTGAAGTTAGGCCGGGATACAGGCCGAGAAGTTCTTCGGAGTGGATAAATTTTATCGAATCGGGAAGAAATGGTTTTATATGAGGAAACAATTCGGTTACCATTGCCTCGGCTGACTTGATGGACTCATATATCTTGCGGACAGTCTCATGTAGGAACATTGTGGTACGTTGTCCGGGGCGAATCACTTGTTCCCAGTCCCATTGGTCGACATACAGCGAATGAAGATTGTCGACCTGTTCGTCGGCTCTGATAGCATTCATGTCGGTATATATTCCATATCCAGGCGATATATGATAGTCGGCAAGTTTAAGGCGTTTCCATTTGGCAAGGGAATGAACGATCTGGACCTCAACGTTATCAAGCGATGGCGCCTTGAAAGATACCGGGCGTTCGATACCGTTTAGATTGTCGTTAAGACCTGAGTCGGCTGTTACAAAAAGCGGTGCTGTGACGCGCCTGAGATTAAGAGCATCGGCCAGGCGGGTCTGAAAATGATCCTTGATGCGTTTGATTGCAATCTCGGTAGTCTCCGGCAACAGTTTGTTGCAGTAGTTTTTAGGGATGATTGTATTCATGGCGCAAAGGTATCATAATTTATTTATAATTCAAAATTGACAAGCATTTTGTTCATTTTTTCTTTTATTTCTTTACTTGCCGGATTTCCGATGCTACCTATGTGCGAGTGGTTGACGGATCGATCGGGGCTGAATGTGCCGTTCTGAACCATCTCCCCTACCCTGCGGTATGCTTCTCTGAACGGTATGCCTTCAAGAACAAGCCGATTGACTTCCTCGACAGTGAACAGATAGTCATATCGGGGATCGTTGATGATGTCACGCTTTATGATTATGTGCTGTAGCATCAGGTCACAAAGGTCGATGCAGTCGTTCAACTGGTCGAATGCGGGGAAGATCACATCCTTGAGCAACTGGTTGTCGCGATGATATCCCATTGGCAGATTGGCCATCAGTAGAGTCAGTTCGTTGGGGACTGCCTGGAGACGGTTGCATTTACCTCTCATGATTTCAAATACATCTGGGTTTTTCTTGTGTGGCATTATGCTTGAGCCAGTCGTGAATTCATCGGGGAATGATATGAATCCGTAGTTGGGACTCATATACAGACATACATCCATGGCGAAGCGTCCGAGAGTCGATGCTACGGCGGCGAGGCCTACAGCGACGGCACGATCGCTCTTTCCACGGCTCATCTGGGCGGCTATCACGTTGTAATGAAGGTCACCGAAACCAAGCAGGCGTGTGGTCATCATGCGGTCAAGCGGAAATGACGATCCGTATCCGGCTCCGGATCCTAACGGATTCTGATTCACTATGTCATAGGCGGCTTTGACAAGACGCAGATCGTCGATAAGAGACTCGGCATAGGCTCCGAACCAGAGAGCAAACGATGAAGGCATGGCTACTTGCAGATGTGTATATCCCGGCATAAGCACATCCCGATATTCGTCGGCAAGGGATATGAGACGATCGAATATGCGGGAGACATTTGCCGCTGTCTTTTTTAGCTCGTCGCGCATATACAATTTCAGGTCTACGAGCACCTGGTCATTGCGAGATCGGCCAGCATGTATTTTCTTGCCTATATCGCCAAGACGGCGGGTGAGAAGTAATTCGACCTGAGAATGAACGTCCTCGACATCTGGTTCGATGGAAAACTCTCCACGATCTATCTCGTCAAGAATCTGTTCCATGGCTTCAATCAATACCGGCAGTTCGTCGGGTGAGATAAGGCCAATGCTTTCAAGCATCCTGACATGGGCGATTGAACCGATGACATCGTGGCGGGCCATTTTCATGTCAAGTTCGCGGTCGTTACCGACGGTGAACCGTTCTATCATCTCGTCGGGCTGGAAGCCTTTGTCCCAAAGCTTGTTTATCATAATTGTATGGTTTTAATCAGTTTGACATACAGGTCAATGGCCTGCTGTATTTCGTTTATGCCGATATACTCATCGGCGCTGTGTGATCTGGCCGAGTGTCCCGGTCCTATCTTTATAGAGGGGAATGGCATTAATGCCATGTCGGAAGTGGTAGGTGACAGAAATTTCTCAATGCCGAGGGCGTCAACAGCTTTGACAAGTGGATGGTTGTCGTCAATGGCCGAAGCCCTTATATGTGTTGAACGCGGGGCTATATCTGCGTCTACAGAGCGGCGGATAAACTCGACTGTCTCTTCGTTGGTATAGGCGTCGGTTGTACGTACATCGACGACATATCGGCACCGGGCCGGAATTACATTATGCTGTGTGCCAGCTTCGATCATTGTAACATTGATGTTGATGTCTCCCATCATGGCCGAGGTGTGTGGGAAAGATAGCGTACGCAGCCTGTTGATATCGTCGATAGCTTTGTACAATGCATTTACCCCTTCATGTCGGGCGGCGTGTCCGCTGACACCATGGGCGGTGCAGTCAAGGACGAGAAGCCCCCGCTCCCCTACAGCACAACGCATCTGAGTCGGCTCGCCGACAATTGCCATGTCGACCGGACCGATTTCATTTACCAGACGTCTCATGCCGTTTACACCAGAGCATTCTTCTTCGGCACTGATGGCAAGCAACAGGTTGAACGGAAGCTTGTCGTCCTTAAGTTTAAGGAATGCGGCTATGAGTGATACTACTGAGGCTCCGGCATCGTTGCTACCCAGTCCATAGAGACGATTGTCTTCGATTGACGGCGAATAAGGGTCGCGGGTATATCCGGGATTAGGCCGGACTGTATCATGATGGGAGTTAAGCATCAATGTTGGGCGTGACGGGTCGAAATCAGAATGACGGGCCACGATATTGTTGACTATGCGGGTGGTTGTCACTCCATGATCTTCAAGCCAGGATTGCAAAAGCCGAGCTGTGGCATCCTCGTCGCGGGATGTGGACGGGGTTGACACGAGTCGTGCAAGGAGTTCGATGTAGGGTGTGATCATTTTGTGATTTTTGTTCCGCTGTTGTCGTGAAGATGTCGTGAACTCTTTATGACGATACGTGTGATGTCGCTGGATGTCACAGCGCTGATCGCGTTGTTGACCTTTGGCAACATACCGGTGCTGATAATGCCGTTGTCGATCAGAGTCCCGACAGTGCCGGGTGTTATGTGGTCAATTACCGATGTGTCATCATTGACATCGGCAAGCACACCGTTTTTCTCAAAGCAGTAGATCAGCTCGGTATCGGCCAACGAGCTTATGCCTTTGGCGACTTCGGTCGCTACGGTGTCGGCATTAGTATTGAGTAGATTGCCAGCGGTATCGGCTGTTATGGCGCAGATTACCGGAGTCAAACCAGCATCTATGATGGCGAGAATCGAGTCACTGTTCACGGATACCACATCTCCGACTTCGCCATAGTCGACAGGAGTGGCCGGGCGACGCTTGGATATAATGCAATGTCCATCGGCGCCACAAAGACCGATGGCATTTGTCCCAAGGCATTGCAGGCGTGCAACGATGCGTTTGTTGATGAGTCCGGCGTAGACCATGACTGCGATGTCAAGCATCGGTTTGCTTGTGATGCGGCGACCTTCGACCATGCGGGTCTCGATGCCGAGTTCACCGGCCAGACGTGTTGCGATCTTGCCACCACCATGCACGAGGATCTTCGGGCCGTTGACAGAGGCAAAATCATTGAGAAATGCATCAAGAGCCTGGTCGCTGTCGATGACGTTTCCGCCAATTTTTATAACTTTTACGGTCATAGAGACTGAAGCATTCGTTTAAGTACAACTTGTGCCGATATCTCTCGGTTGGCAGCCTCGGGAATAACAAGACTACGATCGCTATCGATAACGTCATCACTGACAATCATATTACGCCGGACAGGGAGACAATGCATGAAGAATGCGTTGTCGGTTAGTTTCATCTTCTCGGCAGTGACTGTCCAGGATGTGTCGGTCGAAAGGATTCTGCCATAGTTGTCACCGGCATAGGCGGCCCAGTTCTTGGCATATACAAAGTCGGCGCCTTCAAGTGCTTTATCCTGGTCATACTCCACGTGAGCCTTGCCTACAAAGCGAGGATCAAGCTCGTAGCCATGTGGATGGGTTATTACAAAGTCATAGTCGGTGGCGTTCATCCATTCGGCAAATGAATTGGGTACGGCCTGGGGGAGAGCCCTGGGATGCGGCGCCCAGGTCATTACTACCTTAGGGCGTGCCTTGGTCTTGTGTTCCTCTATGGTGATAAGATCGGCGAAGCTTTGCAACGGATGGCGGGTGGCGGCTTCCATAGAGAAGACCGGACGGCTCGAATACCGTATGAACTGCTCGAGAATTTCTTCGTTATAGTCGGCCTCTTTGTTTTCGAATCGGGCGAAAGAACGAACGCCTATAATATCGCAGTACGATCCCATGACCGGTATAGCTTCAAGCATGTGTTCGGCTTTGTCACCGTCCATGATTACTCCACGCTCTGTCTCGAGTTTCCATGCGCCCTGATTGATATCAAGTACGATGACATTCATTCCGAGATTAAGGGCTGCCTTCTGTGTCGACAGACGTGTGCGCAGACTGGAGTTAAAGAAAACCATGAGCAGAGTGCGGTTGCGCCCCAGGTCGCTGTATGCAAAACGGTCGGCCTTGACTTCGAGAGCTTCCTTAACGGCGCCTGCTATATCGCCGATATCCTGTACGGTTGTGAATTTTTTCATTTTATAGCGTCGATGAACTGTTGTATCATTTGGTTGGTAACACTGAGGGCAGGAAGCAGTCGTATTGTTGTCGCACCTGCACCACCTGTAAAGATATTCTTCTCAAAGAGGAGTCGACGACGTTCGGCCGAGGCGTCTCCGTCGATCTCAACGCCGATCATGAGACCGCGTCCACGCACTTCCTTAACTATGCCTCCGACCTCGCGCAGATGAGATATGGCTGAGTCTCCTACCCTGGCAGCGTTGGCAATGAGCTTCTCGTCGTCAATGACCTCAAGGACGGCGATGGCAGCGGCGCAAGCCAGATGGTTGCCGCCGAATGTTGTACCGAGCATCCCCTTGATTGGTCTTATGTCGGGAGCAATCAGTATTCCACCGATGGGGAATCCGTTGCCCATACCTTTTGCGACCGAGATGATATCAGGACGAATGCCGGCGTGCTGGTGGGCAAAGAAACGACCAGAACGGCCGTAACCCGACTGAACTTCGTCGAGAATCAGCTTTGTGCCATACTTGCGTGTGATCTCTCGCAGGTTGGCCATGAACCTGTCATCGGGGACGTATATTCCGGCTACACCCTGTATGCCCTCAATTATGACAGCCGCATATTCGCCTGAAGAGAGTTCTCGCTCGACAGCATCAATATCTCCAAGTGGTACAAATGTCACCTTGTCGGTGGCGTTGAACGGTGATATTATCTTAGGATTGTCGGTCATGGCCACTGCTCCTGATGTGCGGCCGTGAAACGCTTTGGCGAATGCGAGGACTTTCTCGCGGCGAGTGGCGAAAGAAGCGAGTTTTATCGCGTTCTCGTTTGCTTCCGCACCAGAGTTGCAAAGGAACAGTGAGTAATCGCCGTATCCAGATACTTCACCGAGTTTTTGGGCAAGATGGGTCTGTAATGAATTCTGTACCGAGTTGGAATAAAAACCAAGTTTTGACACCTGAGAGGTTATGGCTTTAATATAGTGGGGATGGGCGTGCCCGATAGATATGACAGCATGCCCTCCATAGAGGTCGAGGTAACGGTTGCCTGCGGCATCAAATACCCAAGAACCTTCACCTCTTACCGGTTCGATGTTATATAGACTGTATACGTCGAAGCAATTCATTGTCAAATTGTTGATGGTTAATATTGTGTCTGTGCAATATCGGAGTCTTGTCTCTTAGAGATTTTCTAAAAGGCTGATGCTTTAAGGCGCAGACCGGTTTTCTCGTCAAGGCCGAACATTAGGTTCATGTTCTGAACTGCTTGTCCGGATGCTCCTTTCAACAGGTTGTCGATGACTGTGACTACATGTGCTTTTGATCCATGTTTGGCCACATGTACAAGGGCTTTGTTGGTGTTGACCACCTGTTTGAGGTCAAGGGAAGAATCAATGCAGTGGGTGAATGCCGCATCACGGTAAAATTCTTTGTAGAGAGTCGTGAGCGCATCTGCCTCAAGATCTGTATCGAAATATACTGTTGCAAATATTCCACGGGCAAAGTCTCCTCTTACCGGAACAAAGTTCACTGAGGGGGTGTCGGATCCTGTAGGAGTAAGCCTGCCGAATGTGCGTCCAATCTCGGCAAGATGCTGATGGGTAAATTCCTTGTAGGTCGACATATTGTCGGAACGCCAGCTGAAATGGGTCTTTGCCGATGGTTTGACACCGGCACCTGTGGATCCGGTCACTGCTGTGGCATGGATTTCACCGTTTACGGCTCCGACAGCTATGGCCGGAAGCATTGATAGTTGTAATGCCGTGGCAAAGCATCCCGGATTGGCTGTTTTGCGGGCATTGGCAATGCGCTCGCGATTTATTTCAGGAAGTCCATAGACAAAACCGTCAGACTCGTCACGGTAATCCTGTGCGAGGTCGATGATCCTGACCGTGTGCGGGATGTTGTGTGATTCAAGGTAACGTCGACTGTCTCCATGGGCAGAGCACATGAACAGGATGTCAATGGCCGACATGTCGGCTGTGTCGGTAAAATGCATGTCGGTGTCTCCGTACAACCCTCCGTGAACGTCGGTAATCAGATTACCGGCGTTGCTGGAGCTGTTGACCCACATGATGTTGACCTGCGGGTGGTTTATGAGAATACGGATGAGTTCGCCGGCTGTATATCCGGCGCCTCCTATGATGCCTGCTTTAATCATTTGTTCTTATCACGGATAATTTGGGCTATCTTCATCTGGTTGCCGAGTATTTTGGTAAAGCCTTTTACATCATCGGCGGTCCAGGCTTTGTTTACTTCGCCATATTCGCCAAAGTCGGTCTTCATCATGTCAAATGGTGAAGATACGCCAACGAGCTGGAACGAGTAAGGACGGAGTGTGAGTTCAACCTCGCCGGTGACATATTGCTGTGAATTTTCCATCATGACTTCTATGTCACGCATTACGGGCTCAAGATATTGTGCCTCGTGAAGGAACATGCCATACCAGTTTGCTACTTGCTCTTTCCAGTATAGTTGCCATTTGGTCATAGTGTGTTTCTCAAGCATTTTGTGTGCGGAGATGATGATCATGGCTGCAGCGGCCTCAAAACCGACGCGGCCCTTGATGCCTATAATGGTATCGCCGATGTGCATGTCCCGGCCGATTCCGTATCGTGATCCAATTGACTCGATGGCGCGGATGGCCTCGACCTTATCTGTATAGGTCTTTCCGTTGACGCTTGTTATCTCGCCTTTGTCAAATCCGATCTTGAGTGATAGCGGCTCGTGGTCAACTACCTGTGACGGATATGCATATTCGGGGAGTGTCAGCTCTGACTTCAAAGTCTCCTTTCCACCGATCGAAGTTCCCCACAGACCTTTGTTGATGGAGTATTCCATCTTTTTGAAGTCGGCTTCAAAACCATGCTCTTTGAGATAGTTTATCTCGTACTCTCGAGTCAGTGTCATGTCGCGGGTAGGGGTTATCACCTCGATCTCGGGGGCGAGGATGGCGAATGTGAGATCAAATCGTATCTGGTCATTGCCTGCACCTGTAGATCCATGTGCTACAGCGTCGGCTCCAATCTTCTTGGCATATTCAATGATTGCTATGGCCTGGAATGTACGCTCGCTGCTTACCGATATGGGATATGTACCATTGCGAAGTATGTCGCCATATACCATGTAGCGTATACATTTGTGATAGTATTCTTGCTCGATGTTAAGTGTGACGTGACTTGCCGCACCGAGAGCGATGGCACGGTTTTCTATGGCTTGACATTCGGCCGGTGAGAAACCGCCGGTATTTGCGAGAGCTGTATGGACTTCATAACCCAGATCCTGAGACAGATACTTTACGGCAAACGAGGTGTCAAGACCTCCGCTGAATGCCAGAACGACTTTCTTTTTCATGTTTATATGTTTTATATGTATTTTTTTACTGATTGTTTTGGTCGGCTGAGTGTTCTTCGGGGTCAAAGAGCATTCCTGTGCATATACAACGTACATTGTTGTTGCGTTGCAGGATATCATAATTTATACACCCCTTGCATCCGGCCCAGAATTCTTCATCATCGGTAAGTTCGGAGAATGTTACCGGAACATAACCAAGTCGGGTATTCAGTTTCATGACGGGAAGTGAGGTTGTGATACTGAATAGCTTGGCTTTCGGGAATTTATGTCGTGCGAGGTTGAATGTACTGCGTTTGATGCGTTCAGCGAGACCATGATGCCTATATTCAGGATCTACGATAAGACCACTGGTGGCTACAAAATCGCCATGTCCCCAGCTCTCGATATAGCTGAATCCGGCAAGACGGTCATTGTCAATGGCGACCACGGCTTTGCCGCTTTTCATTTTTTCGGCGATATAGTCGGGTGAGCGTCGGGCTATTCCGGTGCCGCGTTGAAGGGCCGATTCGTAAATAAGGTCACAGATGTGTTGGGCATATTTGACATCATCGTCAGTAGCTTCTCTAACTATACAATCCATCTCCTTTAAAAATTCAAATTGTAATTATTATAATTGATATGACTTAAATATTAATACTTTCTACAAAGCCTGAGGGGGTTGCAGATTTACAGTCTGTTTGAGACTGTTGCTCAAATTATTATAGTGTGGCTTCACGCCGATTATGACATATAATAGCCATAATCTAAATTTGAGCACGAATGTATTTTGCGAATGTGTAGGGGGGGGATGAACACGACATTATCGTCGTCGCAATACTCTTGATGCATTGCGTGACACCTGATAGTAAGCTCTATGTATGTTATATAGTGTCATTGTTCTTATATTTCGGCACAAAATTATATCATTTATTTCAAATAACAAAGTGTTTTGATGTGATATTTTTAATTTTTCATTATTATGGTATGATTTTATATGGACCATTACCGAATATGGTCTTATTCTAAAAGATTTTATCGTGCTGTCATATCAATTGCATCATAAGTGAAGAGGTCGTGTAAGAAAGAGGCTGTGTCGTAATTAAGGTTTACGGCGCAGCTTCTCATTTTTAGAGCTCTGAGGTTTCGGTATTTTTCAGG
>CAXHRO010000042.1:0-25191 GCA_964018905.1 uncultured Muribaculaceae bacterium | reverse complement strand
TGCGAAAGTCAGGGCTTTGTTTTATGTTTTACAACAGGTTATGAAAATAGGCTACGCCTATTTTGACACAGCCTCTTGATAAAAATTTATTGTGTCCTATTGCTTGTGATATCAGGACGATTACATGTAAGAGCCTGTTTGATAATACATATTAAGGAATCTTACATGAGGATTTTTTATTTGGCTTCCCATCCGAGGGCCGATGCTCCGAGAACGGCGGCGTCGGCCTCTTTAAGTTCGCTTGGGAGAATCTTGACTTTGCCTTTCCAGATGCCGAGCATATTCTTCTCCATCGAGTTACGCATGGGACGGAACAGCAGTTCGCCGCTCTTGGCGAGTCCGCCGAATATAACGAATGCCTCGGGTGCGGAGAATACAGTGAAGTCGGCAAGCGCTTCACCGAGGATGGTGCCGGTATAGTCGAATATTTCCTTGGCTATGGCGTCACCGGCAATGGCTGCGTCGTATACATCCTTTGATGTGATCTCGTCAACAGGAATATTGCGAAGTAGAGACGGCTCGTTGCGTATCTCGAGGAATTCCCTGGCTGTGCGGGCTACGCCTGTCGCCGAGCAGTAGGTCTCAAGGCAACCGGTACGACCGCATCCGCAGAGTCGGCCGTTTGTACGTTTTGAGATCACGTGTCCGAGTTCGCCGGCAAATCCGTCGTGTCCATATACGAGTTGTCCGTTGATTACGATTCCCGATCCAACGCCTGTGCCGAGTGTGATCATGATAAAGTCCTTGATCCCACGTGCGGCACCATACGTCATCTCACCGATGGCAGCCGCGTTGGCGTCGTTGGTGATAGCAACCGGTATGCCGAATTTGTCGCTGACGATCTTGGCCAAAGGCAGAGGTGTAGGCCATGGTAGGTTGGCGCAATCCTCAACCATTCCGGTGAAGAAGTTGGCATTGGGTGCTCCGATTCCGATGCCGTGGATCTGCCCGATAGTGCCGGTGTCGTTCATGAGCTTGGTGAGCTCGGAGTGGAGTTCATCGACATAGTCGTTGAAGTCGCTGTGCTTTAGCGTTTTGATAGATGAACTGGCGAGAACAGTGCCGCGTGTGTCAACGATTCCGAAGACGGTATTGGTACCTCCTATGTCGATACCTACTACATAAGGTTTGCTCATGATATTCTGTTTGTTAAGTATGGTTGTAAAATAGTCAGTCTATGTCTCTACAATGCAAAGATAGTGAAATGTATGTTATTATACAATATCATCGGTGGGGGCGGTTGCACGGCCAATTATTTTTTCACTCCTTTCAGACCTTTGGTTCCGCCTCCGCCACCGAGGGCAAAGATGTTGCGGTCGTAGGTCTGGGTCTTCATTGCGAGTTCTCGGCGGCGTTTGATTGCGAGCGCTACGAGACGTTCCATCAGCTTGTCGAAAGACAGTCCTGTAGCCTCCCATAGGTAGAAAGACAACGAACCGGGAATGGTGTTGATCTCGTTGACGTATATGTCGCGGGTCTCGCGGTTTACAATGACATCGACACGACTCACTCCATGGCATGACAGCACACGGAATGTCTCGCCTGCAAGATATTTGATGCGCTCGGTCTCGTCGGCGGGCAGATCGGCCGGGATCCTTTTCTGTGACGCCTGCATTCCTTTGGCCCCTTTGGTTCCACCCATATACTTGTCTTCGTAGGTGAGAAAGTCGCCTGTTTTGATGGGCTCTTCAAGTACCGACATCGTATAGTCGTCACAGTCTCCGAGTACCGAGCAGTTGATCTCCTGCAGGTGCTCGACGAGGTCTTCGACGATGATGCGTGTGGAGTATCGTTCGGCCTCTTCGATACGGGCATTGAGTTCTTCACGGTTGTCGGCACGTCCTATGCCTACGCTCGAGCCGAGGTTGGCTGGTTTTACAATCACCGGGTATCCTATTGTCGATTCTATGCGGTCGGTGAGTTGCTCGCGTTGTTTGAACCATTGTTTGTCGGTGAACCATACATAGTCGACCACAGGTATTCCCGAGGCCTGCAGAATCATTTTCATTGTGATCTTGTCCATGCCGTTGGCCGAGGAGAGTGTGTTGCACCCGGCGAATGGGATGCCTATCGTCTCAAGAAGTCCTTCGAATGTGCCGTCTTCGCCATTGGAGCCGTGAAGCACTGGTATGACGACATCAAGTGTGGTAACTATATCTTTTCCCAGGAATGGTTTCTTGTTGAGGTAAAGGTTGAAGTTGCCTGTCTCGGGACGCATGTATACCTGCCTGCAACGTGCCAGCAGGGATTGGGTGTCACGGTAGTTGTCTACTTCAAAAAGCGCATCGCCTGTGTACCACTTGCCGTCTTTGGTGATATATACGGGGGTGACATCGAATCTCTCGCGGTTAATGGCATGCATTGCCTGTGAGGCTGAAATTACTGATATCTCGTGTTCGGTGGATCGTCCGCCGAAGAATACTCCAATATTGGTTTTCATTGCTGTGGTGTGGATATGGTCTTTATTGTCTTGTTAGTCTATAATGGTAGTTGAGTGATTACTTGAAGGTGTCGGGCAGGTCGTTCTCGTATAGCACTGTGTCTCCGGGGCGTGCTATGGACGAGAGTATTAGCTGTGCCTGGGCGAAGGTGTCGACAGGGTGGATATTGCTTGGGTCGAGAGTTGACGCCTCGTTGATCCCTTCAAGGATGGCATCTCGGTTATACTCGCCTACAATGATGGCTTGGTCGACATTGCGGGCTATATGTAGTCCCAGTCGACGGTTGTAGTCGTATTGCTTGTCGCCGAGCTCGATCATTCCGGGGGTTATGATGATGCGTTGTCCGTCTGTCATGCGTGAGAGGACATCGACTGCCATACGTGATCCGTCGGGGTTGGAGTTGAAGGCGTCGTCAATGATTGTGATGCCTCCCGGAGTGCGCCTGACGTTGAGACGGTGCTCGACTTGCTCGATTTTCTCGACGGCGTATGTTATTTTTTCGGACGGAACCCCGAGGCGGGCCGCTACTATGACAGCAGCCATAAGATTGGAGATGTTGCATTCTCCCACCAGCCTGGTGTGAAGCGACAGGCTATAGCCGTCGGGTCCGTCGATAGTGAACCGTGTGCCGTCGTGGGCATACTCGATATGATTGACCGTGTAGGAGGCCGCCGATGTATTGTTGACAGCATAGCGCAGACACTCGACGTTGTCGACCTTACGATCAGCGATGTATGGAAAGTCGTCGTTTACTACAGCAAGACCGCCGGCCGGCAGGGAGTCGATAAGTTCAAACTTGGTGAGCCTGACGTTCTCAATTGATTTGAATGACTCGAGGTGCTGTTCTCCCACGGCGGTGACAATGCCCACTGAGGGATGTACGAGATCACAGATTTCCTTTATGTCGCCTGGTTGTTTGGCGCCCATCTCGACAATGAACACTTCGTTGTAGGGCCGTAGGTATTCGCGTACTGTCCTGATGACCCCCATGGTGGTGTTAAATGAGCCTGGGGTCATGAGGGTGTCGAACTGCTCTGACAGGATGCGTTGCAGGTAATGTTTGGTGCTGGTCTTGCCGTAGCTGCCGGTTATGCCTATGATCTTAAGGTCGGGCATGGAGGCGAGGATGTCACGGGCCTCGTTGTAGTAGCGACGGTTGATCGCCTTCTCGACCGGTATCAACATCCAGTTGGCCAGCAGTATTATAAATGGGGATGCCACACACATGGCCATGAGTAAGGCTATTGTGGATACCACATTGTGTGTCAGGAACCATATGGCGGTAGTGAGTCCGTAGGCCAGAATGAGCGATGTAAGCAGTATACGCCATGCGCGGCGGGTCATCACGAGCGGTTTCTTGTATTTGCGGCGTGCAAGCGATATCATGCAGCATATGATGATTATGGCAGAGACTATGGCCGAGAGTCCGAACGGTATATGATGCACGAGAATAAGGAACAGGGCTATGCACCCCATGATGCGTGCCGGACGTGTGGACTCTCCGCTGTTGTTGAACCATCGGATATAGCGGTCATTGCGATAGGAGTTCTGCTGTAGCATCATTAGGTCCCGGCGCAGTACCTGTATTATGTATATGACTGAGAGCAGTCCGAGAACCGATGCTGTTATTATTTCTATCTTGGGCATGGCTTTAAGTATGTTGTCGCTATGTGGCGTGTATGATAGGTTATGGAATAAACTGGTGGTTATTAGTTGTTGACAAACTTGCTGAGTACGGTAGCGAATGCCGAAGTATTATCCAGAAAACTATAGTGGCCGCAACGTGCGAATGTCACGATGCCCGAGTCGGGAATCAGGGCATTCATTTTTTTTGCGTCATCAAGTGGGGTGGCTGTATCGTTCTCTCCCCACATAAGGAGTGTGGGTGCCTTGATGAGTGGCATGACGTTGCAAAGGTCTTCATTCACACATTTTGTCAATATGCGTCTCATCATCGGCGATGCCTGACGGTAGTCGGCGCTTCCGCGTCGGTCTCTCATAGCGTCGACCCGGGCCCGGCCTCGTTTTTTTCCCAAGAAGGTGAGCGCGATCCACTTGGCTATCTTGAAAGTGTATACTTTCCAATAGTATCGTAGTGGCCGCCGTGGCTTGATGCCGGCCGAATCCACAAGGACTACGCGGTCAACATCATTGCGCGAGGCAAAGAGAATGGATATACGGCCACCAAATGAGTGGCCTATAAGTATTGGACGTGATATGTTCTCGTGTCGGGCAAGCTCCTCGATGACACGGGTGTACTCCTCGATTCCCCATGGGGTTTTGTCGGGGCGTTCTGGTGGCTCTTCCGAGCTTCCGTGGCCGGGAAGATCAACTGTGATTACACGGTGGGTCGGGGCGAGCAGAGCCCGTATACTCTCTACTGTCGAGCATGAACATCCCCACCCATGCATAAGTATCACAGCGCGAGATCCTTCGCCGGTATCGGTGTAATGGATGGTTGTGCCGTGGGTTGTCAGTCGTTTGTCCATGATGTGGATGATGCAGGGTTGGTGTAGAAGTCAATGAGGTTGGCTATGGTCCATTGGCATGCCGGGCAGAATGCCGGGGTGACATTGTCGCGCATGCGGCAGTGATCGGCCGGACGGTAGATTCCCCGTGATGAGTAGGCGGCGCCTTCGTATACTCCTGTCGGCCATTTGTCAGCCTCTTCTACAGGTGTAGGCACCGGTGTGCCGGGTTTGAGCAGAGAGTGCCATTTGGGATGGACGGGGTTGGTGGTGATGTTCGGTTCCCAGGGTTCTATGTCGGTGGGATATGTATCGGTCATGACGTCGTTGTCATAGAAGTACTCATCGCCGAGCCCGCCGAAAGAATGGCCGAACTCATGTACGACAACCGGCCTGAACATGGGGTGGCGTGCTGTGGTGAGGGTATAGTCGTTGTATATGCCTCCGCCTCCATACTCGTCGGTGTTGGCAAGTATTATTATGTGCTCGTAGGGGATACCTGTAAGATGGTCGTGTATTGTCTTTACTGCTGATGTGGTAAGATAACGGTCGCTGTAGAATGTGCTGAAGTGTGATCTGACGGCTGTGTCGCGCCATTGTCCTGTCCTTGGAATGCTTACTCCACTATCGGCCGACTCACATGCCACTGCTACGAAGTTGAAGCGGTCCTTCATCGAGGCGAAAGGCTCATGTGAGAGAATGCTGTTTACGGCAATGCCGGCATGGTGATAGAATGAGTCCATCTGTGTGGCTGTATATCCCTCGGCCATTATGGCGACATCGATCTTGTCATGGCTGTCACCGGCGCGGTGAATGTAGCGGTGGGGAGTGACGGTATGTGACGAGGATAGACGTTTGATGAGGATATCGGCCGGATCCAGGCGGTGGATGTATCTTGCTATGGTATCGCGTCGTGCTCCTGTAAGGCATACTTCGATATCCACTTCATGCCGTGGCATAGGGATGTTCTGTACCAACTGGTGAGCGCGAGGAGTTGTCTCGGCCTCACCGGTTGACAGCCATTCGTTGAAGAGGGTCGAGAATGTCGTGTGATACAGTGGTGTGCCATCATCGGTCGAACGTACTGTCAATGAGCCGTTGCCTGCGAGAGGCATTGTGTCAAGATGGTGGCGCCGTCCGGCCCATCCGGCAGGATCTATACGGGCTTCGTCAAGATATATTGACGAGTGACGTGAACTGCCGGCCATGATGTAATCGACCCGTAGAGTCGAGTCGGAGAAGTGGGCCTCGAAGAGATCCTTGTTCTTTTGGGCGGTAGCGGACAGTGCCAGTACTGACAGTAATACGGCTATGGATGTACGTATATACACGGCAGATGTTGTTTTACAGGCGATTATTCCTCGGTTATGTTTACGGGCAGAGGTCGATTGAATATCTCTTTAAATGATATCAGCGACTCGGTGCGTGCAAGGCCCAGGCAGAGGAGTTTCTCCTGTATGAGCTTGAGCAGATGGTCGTTGTTGCGGGCATATAGCTTGATGAAGAGGTCATATCGGCCGGTGGTGAAGTGGCATTCGACAACCTCGGGTATACTTTTGAGGCTTTCCACGACCTCATCAAGGCGGGATGGATCTTTGAGGAAGAAACCGACATACGAGCATGTGTCGTAGCCGATAGATGACGGACTGATGAGCAGTTCTGAACCCTCGATCACTCCGATCGACTGCAGACGTGATATGCGCTGGTGTACGGCGGCACCTGATACTTTGCACTCGCGGGCTATCTCGAGGAATGGTCTACGGGCGTTTTCAAGGAGTAACTGTAGTATTTTGACATCAAGAGTGTCTAACTGTGGACGTGCCATTGTTGTTTTAATAAAATGGATTGTTAGTTAATTTGTTATCGCTATTTTAATGAAGCATGTGCATACCTTGGTGAATGTATGTATGGTATGTGCGCAATTTTCATGATGCAAAGTTACTAAAAGATTGTAATAATATCAGCCGATTTGCTTACAATTTTTTTTATTGTAGAGTCAACAAGCAAGTGCAAAATTAGCGAAAGAGTTTTATGAATAGTTCCAACGGCGAAGAAAAGTTGAGCTTTTCACGTGGCCTCCGGTTTATTTTAGCCTGAACCTTGTCTAAATCGGCCTGCTCGACCTCTCGAAAATCAGTACCTTTCGGAAAGTATTGCCTTAAGAGCTTGTTTGCGTTCTCAACAGCTCCTTTTTGACCTGAGCAGAATGGGTCGGCAAAATAAACGGTGGCTCCAATGTGTTTGGTCAGCCACTCATGATCCATGAATTCAGAGCCGTTGTCCGTGGTAATGGTAAGAACATGAGCTTTATATGGCAGTAACAGACGCCATGCGGTCCTGGCTACAACGTCAGGTTTTTTGGAAGTGAGTTTGCTTTGCAGGAACATATTTGTCTTGCGTTCAGTCATTGTCAGAACAGCACTTTTTTGCCCCTTGCCAATAACGAGATCCATTTCCCAGTCACCGAAACGTGTGCCGTCAGCCTCGGCAGGGCGCTGATGTATGGAGATGCGGTTAGGAATGAGTGTCCGTCCGGAGGTTTTCCGCTTGTGGCCTTTATGCCTGCGATACTTCATCTTGTGACGGCAATGTGCCCTAAGTTCTCCAGTCTCATCTGCACGAACTTCCCGATATATGCGCTCGTGACTGATGTTAATGCCCTTAAGGCCAAGGTAGCCGGAGATCTGTTTCGGAGACCAGTCTTCTTCGCGTAAGAGCCGCAGGGCCTTATGGACAATCCATGAGGGTGTTCTGCGGTTTGTGCATATGCGCTCGCGCCTCTCCATCGCTTTCTGATGGGAAAGTTGCCAGGTATATTTGCCATGCTTGCCACTGTTGCGCTTGAGTTCACGGCAAAGTGTTGACTGTGATATACCGACGCGTTCGCATATAATTTTTCGTGCGATTCCGTCTTGCAGGTACGCAAAAATTTGCGACCTTTGTTCCGAGGTTAGTTGTTTGTACATGTGCAATACAAAATTAATTAATCTTAGGGAGACTTCGGTCTCCTTTTTTTGTATTGCTTGTTCTCTACAGTTTCGCTCTTGGGAGCGGACTCGGCCGCCCCCGCCGCTCAGGCATCCCCCTCCGAGGGGAGTGAGGAGAATCTATTTCTTGTATCATGGATTTTTGCACTTCGATTTTGAACCTTCACAATTTTTTTTATTGTCTAAAGGTTGACAGCCAATGTTTGGTGGGTGCTATTATCTATAGATCTTAAAAAAATCAAGCCTTTCCTGGCCCTGTGGCTCGGAAAGGCTTGTATTGCTTGATTATCTGTGTGTTATTACTGGATGCCGAGTTTGGCTTTTACCATTGGGGTGACATCGACCACATCGGGGCTGTCATAGATAGATGCTCCGACAGGGAAAATCATGGTAAAGCCGTTCTCTGCTCCTACCTGTTTGATGGCATTGACCATTTTTTCCTGGATGGGTTGCATGAGTTGTGCGTTCTGACGCTCGAGATCCTGCTGTGCTGTTGTCATGAACTGTTTTGCACGCTCGTCCATTTCCTGGATTTCCTGTACTCGACGCTCTTTGATTGACTGTGGAGTATTGGGGTCGTTGCTGAGTTGCTGGAACTCGGCCATCTTCTTGTTCATCTCGTCCTGGAGTGTCTTGTACTCGACCTGGAACTTGTTTGTGGCTTCCTGAAGTTGGGTGTTGGCCTGAGTGTACTCGGGCATGTTGGGGATGATTGCCTCAACGTCAACTGTGCCGAATTTGGCGGTCTGGGCGCAAAGCGCAGCGGGTATTGCCACACAAATGGCAAGAAGGAATTTCTTAATCATTTCTAAAAACTGTATGTTGGTTTATTAATATTAGGGGTTATTGGTCGCAAAGATAAGATTTTTAGTTGGAATATCCTAACTTGGCGAGAACCTCGTTTGAAATATCAATGCGTGGCGATGCGAAAACAATATCGCTTGAACTTGCCCGATCCATTATGAGCTGGTATCCTCGTTCTTCGGATACTTTTTTAATGGCATTGTAGACATCGTCCTGGATGGGTTTGAGGAGGGATTGCCGCTTGGCATTGAGCTCACCCTCGGGCCCGAAGTATTTGTAGCGCAACTCGGTGGCCGCTTTCTCTTTGTCAACGACTTCCTGTTCGCGAGCCTTTACCTGATCGGCTGTGAGGAATACCTTGTCCTGAAGGTACCGCTGATATAGTTCGGATGCCTCGTTGTTAATGTTTTCAACCTCGCGCTGATAGCGTTGGGAGAGCTGGTTGAGCTGTTCATTGGCCATCTCGTAGGCTGGAATGTTTTTCATGATGTATTCCATGTCGACAAGGGCAAACTTCTGGGCTGATGCACAGAAAGCTGCGGCAATGACAACCAGCAGTGTCAATAATACTTTCTTCATATCGGTATTCATTTAATCGTCGCCCGTAGAGAGTAAGGGCAACGCTGGTTAAGGTTAAAAGGTTATTTCATTCGTCAGTTTAGAAACTTTATTATAACTACAATCCCGATTATTATTGCCGGTATTCCAAGCGGTAGTGACAATAACATGAAAATCATGATCAAAGATGTGTTTATAACTCTTATTTATATATTAGACAAATGAGCGAGCAAAAGGTTTAGAATTCCTGTCCGAGGATGAAGTGGAAGTGGCTTCCGCCCTTTATACCGTAGACAGTATCGAAGCCGTAGGCCCAGTCGATACCCATCATGCCGACCATCGGGAGGAAGATACGTACACCGACACCGGCGCTACGTTTGAGATCAAACGGTGAGAAGTCCTTGACCGATGTCCAGGCGTTACCTCCCTCGACGAATGCCAGACCGTAGATTGTGGTCGATGTCTGTAGCATGAAGGGGAAGTGGAGCTCGGCACCGAGGCGGGTGTAGGCGTAGCCTTCGCGTCCCCATGGGGTGAGGGCACCGTTCTCATATCCGCGCAGGGCGATGGTCTCGGTAGCGTATGTATAGGATCCCGACATGCCGTCACCGCCTACATAGAATGTCTCGAATGGTGATTTGAGATACTTGTTGTAGCTGCCAAGGAGTCCGATGTCGGCGCGTGTCATGAGCACGAGGGTGTATGTCTCGGCGTTGTTGAGCGGGGTATAGGTGCGTGACTTGAAGCGGAGTTTCCAGTACTCGATCCAGTTGTAGAGCTGTTTTTTAGACTCGACGGTATTCTCTGACGCGAGCTTTTCCCAGTTCTTCTTGCCGAAGAGTGATGCAGGGGGTGTGAGCGAGAAGTTGAGCGAGAATGATGATCCGCGACGTGTGTACAACGGGTTGTCGATCGAGGTTCGTGCAAGGGTGAGACCAAGCACGAGGGCATTGGATGTACCGTTGTTCATGTAGTAGAGGTAGTCCCAGTTCTTGAGGTGGTACCAGTTGTAGGATAGCTCGGTGGTGAGAGTGAAGTAGTCGTCGGGCCAGCTGAGACGTTTTCCGAGTCCGACGGTTATGCCGGCGAGCTGGAGCATCTTGTTGGGGTCGTATGCATTCTCGTAGGAGTTCTGGTAATAGTCGTTATAGTAGCTCGAGCCATAACCGTAGCCATAACCGTAACCGCCATACATATAGGGATTATAGTAGTTGCTTGAGTAGTAGGACGAGTTGATGCCGGTCTGGCGTGAATAGTAGGCCGATACCTGTAGCGAGTTGGGGCGCTTGCCACCGAACCATGGATCAAGGAATGATACCGAGTAGGCCTGGTAGTAGCGTGCGTTGGTCTGGGCGCTGATGGTGAATGTCTGTCCCTCGCCCTGAGGCAACAGGCCCTTGTAGGAGCCGGGGTTGAAGAGGTTCTTGATGGAGAAGTTGGTGAACTTGAGGGCGAGTTTTCCGATGATTCCTGTCTGGCCCCAACCCATCGAGAACTCGATCTGGTCATTGGCTTTGGACTCGAGGTTGAATAGAATGTCGACAGTACCGTTCTCGGCATTGGGCTGTGGGTCAACACCGATGGTCTCGGGGTTGAAGTGTCCCATCTGGGCTATCTCGCGATATGAACGCATGAGGTCGCTCTTGCTGAATAGTTCGCCCGGGCGTACACGAAGCTCACGGCGTATCACTTTCTCGTAGAGTCGGTCGTTACCGTTGATTATGACCTTGTTGATGCGGGCTTGCGGGCCCTCCATCATTCTCATCTCGAGTTCGACCGAGTCCCCTTTGACGTTACGCTCGATAGGAACGACATTGTAGAAGAGGTATCCGTTGTCCATATAGTAGTTTGCAACGGCGTCTTCGTCTTCATTGAGTCGCTTGTTGAGGAGTTTCTGGTTATAGACTTCGCCTGGTCTGATGCCGAGTATCTGTTGTAGTTGTTCGGTTGGGTAGATGGTGTTGCCTACCCAGTCGATGTCGCTGATATAGTACTTTTGTCCTTCATCGAGGTTGATATATACATCGACTGTCTTTTCATCGTATGGCACTACGCTGTCGGCGATTATCTTGGCGTCGCGGTATCCTTTCTCGTTGTATTTCTCAAGGATGCGGTTGAGGTCGTCTTTATAGTCGCTCTCGACAAACTTCTTCTGGCGGAAGAGGTTGAGCAGTTTGCCTTTCTCGTTGGTCTTCTTCATAACGCGCTGAAGGGCGTTGTCACTCATCACCTGGTTGCCGTCGATATATATCTTGTGTACCTTGACTTTATCGTGCTTGTTGACGGCTATGTTTACGATGACTTCGTTCTTTTTGGAGAGGTCGTCCTGAAGTGTGATACGTACATCGGCGTTGCCGAATCCTTTGTCACCGTAGAATTTCTTTACAATGGCGGTGGCGCGGTTGATGATGTTCTGGTTGATGTTGCTACCTTTCATGAGCTGGAGCATCTTCTGGAGGTCATCACGCTCACCCTTTTTCATGCCGGTATAATTTACTTCGCTGATGCGTGGCTGGGGGCGCACAGCTATTTCAAGCCATACTTTTCCGTCGGCTATTTTATCCACCTTGATCTGGGCCTGGGCGAACAGGCTCTGGCGCATAAGTCGTTTTGCTGCCTGAGTGATGTCGTTGCCGGGTATGTCGATGCGCTGTCCTACTCTGAGGCCGGTGTATCCGATTACGATGTAGTCTTCATAGTTCTCGGCTCCGGTGACAGTTATTCCGGCCAGCTCATAGTTGCGCGGGACACCGTTGAATATTACTGTAGGATTGTATATGGTGTCGGTAGCGGCCTGTGCTGAGGCTGTCAGGGCACTTACTAAGAGCGAGAGGAAAAGTAAAATCTTATATCGCATGGTGATGTATGGGGTGAATATAATGATTGTCGTTAGAGTAATGTTGATGCTATTGTATGGTATGTAATGTGGATAATCACTTTATTTGCTCGCTTGTGAGTCCGAACCGTCGTTCACGTTGCCCGAATCGCCTGATGGCGTCGCGATATTCGTCTTCAGAGTAGTCGGGCCAGTAGGTGGGCGAGAAAACGAGCTCGGTGTAGGCTATCTGCCATAACAGGTAGTTGCTTACGCGGCAGTCGCCTCCGGTGCGTATGAGCAGATCGGGATCGGGCATGTTGTCTGTGGTTAGGTGACGGGCCAAGGCGTTGTCGTCAATGTCGTCGATGTTGATCTTGCCCGAAGCTACATCTGAGGCTAAAAGCTTAGCCGCACGCGTTATTTCCCAGCGTGACGAGTAACTCAGCGCCAGACACAGGGTGAGTCCTGTGCAATGGGCTGTTGCGTCGAACGAGCCTTGCAGTCTCCTGCGGGGCTCTTCGGGGAGACGGTCGAAGTCTCCGATCATCGTGAGGCGCACGTTATTCTTTATAAGGTCGGGGGTCTCACGCTCGATGGCTATGCTTATGAGGTGCATCAGAGCATTGACTTCTTGAGGAGGCCTGTTCCAGTTCTCGGTCGAGAAGGTATAAAGTGTCAGATATCTGATACCGAGCCGTGAACTCTCCTCGGTGATGCGGCGTACAGTGGTGACTCCCTCTACGTGCCCTTCGCTTCGCGGTAGGTTGCGTGAGCGGGCCCACCGGCCGTTGCCGTCCATGATTATGGCGACGTGATGTGGTAGATGTTCCGGATCAATGTTGTGATGCTGGCAATATTTCGTTTTTTCGCGGTCAGTCATAGTAGTGGCAGGTTGGGCAACGAAGGCCGAATTCGTAACTTACCGACAGGGCCAGACGGGAGATCCAGTCGGTATTCTTTAAGAAGGAACTTTTGACCTGGTACAGGTCGGCTATGTCGCCGTCAATGTGGTCGCCGAAGGCTTTGGTCATAGAGAACTCGAGCCCCAGATTGAGGCGCTCGCGGAGTTTGTACCTTAGGCCTACGGCCAATGGTACTGTAAAGGCGGCGTGTGTCGACCCCTCGCAGGAAGCTATGGCAAGGCCTATTCCGACCGCGAGGTATGGTGACCATCGGCGCAGATTCTTGTAGGTCTCACCGATGCCGAAAGCAAAGAAATTGACTTCGGCCCGCTCGCTGAGATCGAAGACCGATGACTTGAATGAGTACTCGATGTCACCGGGAAGAGCCGAAGCGAGTTGGCGGGAGTCGCCTGAGAGTCTTGAGTAGCCGATAACTGTAGCGAGAGCCCAGCGTGTATCGAAACGGTATCGTAACGCGATATCTCCGGAGAGTCCGGGCTTGGCTAATGGATTGCTCTCATTAAGGTCGCCCATATATCCGCCTAAGCCAATCCCTGCACCGAGATCAAAGCGATAGCTTTCCTCCTGAGCCCTGGTGTGTGCAGGACTCAGCAGGCTGATCGCGATGACCGTGAGTGTAATCAAGGTGTTAAGGTGGCGGTTCATATCGGCGCGTTATGCTTGCTTACTGTAATGGTTTGAATTGTAGGCGGTTTATTACGCCGCGGTAGACGCGAGGCATGAGCTCGTCGGTAGTGCTGTAGCCTCCGTACATATATAAATAGGGAGTGTCCCACTCGGTGATGGGCTTGATGGCACGTGAATGTTTCTGCTCGGTGTTGACAAATACCTGCGAATCGTATAGCAGTGGGAATCCTTTGGGCAATTGCATTGTCGAGGGGGCTTTGGCCCAGTTGAAACCAAGGTCGTAGCTTATGAATACGGTATCTTGCATCTTGGTGGCCGACTCGCGTCCGCCCATTGCTACAAGGACTGAACGTGTGCTGGCTACCCACGTGTTTGTATCGGTCTTGCAACAGTAATATGGGAATACAGACATTCCTGATGCTTTCATTGGTGTCTTTGTGGCGATGCATGCCCAACTGTTGCCGTCATATGCCCAGGCGGTGGGGGTAGGTGTGCCGTCGGCTTTTAGGCCGCCCAGTGTGATGATTTGAGGCATGACTCCCCAATCGGTCGAATAGTTTATGGCGGCACTGTTGCCCGATACGGGAAACTCGGGGTTGACATCCGATGTTGCTCCGGCGGGCCATGTCACATGGGTGAGCTTGCCGTCGATCTCGGCTATGCCCACGAGTGTGTTACCGTATGGCGCTGTTATTGACTTCCATATGGTGCCGCATGGTGTCCATGATGTTCCGTCTGCCGACGAGTGGAGAGCCCCGTTGTTATCAAGAATATAAAGTATCGATGTGGTGGCTGTGAGTGTATTTACATCAGGCGAGAATGGGAAAGTGAAAGCCGTCAGCACCGGTGTGGCGACAGGATTGTCGGCGACACTCATGCAGGCATTGGCTGTGCCGTCGGTGGTGAGGGTGTATAATTTGTTGTTGAATTCGACTGTGCGTTGTGCTTTTATCTGGGAAAGAGATGACGGGAGTGAGGCCGGTTTTTTCAGATCCCATAGCAGAGAGTCGCTCACGGTGGTGTGGACGTTGACCTTGATGGTGTAGTCTCGTGTCTCAATTCTGTCGTAAGAGACGAGGTGCAGGGTTACAGGTCCGCGTGAGAAGTCTATGGAGTCATTCTTGTTGGTGAGATAGTCTACGATGGAGTCGGTTTTTCCTTCGCGTGGGAAGTGGATCTCGACCGTGGAGCATCCGTCGGTGGTTAGGTCTACGAGCAGACGGTCGGTCTTGGTGCCGTAAGGAAGTGAGTCGGCGTTGAAAATCTGTCCGTTGACAAGGTCTATTGAAAAGTAAACCGAGTCCAGATTATTGAGGACATCGGAGTTTGGGCGAAGGGAGAATGCTGTGACCTGAGTGCTTGAGTAGTCGATCGATATCTCGTAGTTATCGTTCGATTCGTTGCAAGCTGTTGTTGCACAGATTAATGCGGTAATGGCCACGTTTATTCCAAATCTCTTGAGCATACTGTATTTTATGGTGTTTGCAATATTTAGTCGGTTATTTGACATGAAGTCATGCTTCTTAAACTGCAAAGTTAAGAAGTTTTTTGTTGATTCACCCTACAAAGGTAGAATTTAAGCATAAAAACATACAACAGCTAATTGAATATTAATATAAAAAAGCCCGTTTTTATAGGTTTTTAACGGGGCATGACTACGGGAGTGCTAAAAAAAACTAAAATTTTAAGATCGTAGCCGGCATACATTATAAGACCGCGTTTGATGAGAACCCTGACTCCAAAGCCGGGTCTTGGGCTGATAGTCAGTCACAAACCTTATGTATCTGTCAGAGGCTCGTAAATCGACTGTTGAATTTCCCGATAGTATGATTATAGCCCTACATTGCGACCTCGTTGTGAGGATCGTGATGCAGGGCTATATGCTTTTATTTGGCAATTATTGGCCGGAGGTCAGCGCATGGCTTCGACCTCGTCGGTGGTGAGGGGGATGCGCTTGCCAAGGCGGCGTTTGCCGTCGGTGGTGATTAGGTAGTTTTCTTCATTGCGTACTCCGCCTGTGTCGCGCCAGCGGTCTACCTCGTCGTAGTTGATGAAATCGGTGAGGTGATGTCGTGATTTCCACAGGTCTATCAGCTCGGGAATGAAGTAGACGCCGGGCTCGATGGTGAGAACGAAGCCGGGCTCAAGTTCGCGTGCGAGTCGTAGCGATTTGCGGCCGAACTGTGTGCTTTTGGGTTTGCCGGCATAGCCTACCCATACTTCGCCGAGGTTTTCCATGTCATGGTCGTCCATTCCCATCATATGGCCGAGGCCGGTGGGGTAGAACAGGGCGTGGGCTCCGGCGGCTACAGCCTCGCAGGGGTCGCCTTTGGTGAGGCCTAATGCCTTGAGGCCTTCGAATGTGGTACGAGCCGAGATGTCGTAGATATTTTCAAAGCGTATGCCGGGGCGCAGGGCGTCAACCGATGCCTGGTGTGCGGCTACCTGTATGTCGTAGATGGCTTTCTGACGGTCGGAAAACTTCTTGTCGGCGGGGATCGTGGAGGACATGTCTCCGCAATAGTAGCTGTCGGCGAGTTCGGCTCCGGCATCAAGCAGGAACATGTCCCCTTTGTTGATTGTGTGGGAGTGGATGAAGTTGTGTAGCGTCTGGCCGTGGGTCGTCGCGATGGTGGGGAACGAGGTGTAGCAGTTGTTGGCCATCGCTACGGCCTCGACGGCTGCGAGAACTTCATATTCTTTCATGCCCGGGCGCACGATGCGCATGGCCTCGAGGTGCATGTCGGATGTGACATCACAGGCGTGCTCGATAAGTTTTATCTCTTCGGGGGTCTTGTGGTTGCGCATATCGACAACGGCCTTGATGAATTCTACCGACGGGGTTTCGGCTCCCGGATGGATGTCCATAAGGTCAAGCAACGTCAAACGGTGCTGATTGCGGTAAGGAGGCAGGTAGTGTATGGTGCGGCCTTTGGCGCGGGCCTGGTCAAGATAGTCTTTCAACTTGTTGGCCGGCATTGTCTCGCCGACACCTACGGCGGCGGCTTTTTCGTGGATGGTAGGCTGATTTCCCATCCATACGATATAGTCGATCGACAGTTCGTCGCCGAATATGATCTCCCGGTCATTATCTATGTCGATGAGCGCGTTGAGTCCGGCGTACGGCTGGTCGAAGTAGTACATGAATGTGGAATCCTGCCGGTAGCGGTATCCGTTGTCGGCAAAGTTGCATGGAGCTTCCTGGTTGCCCAGAAACAGCAGTATACCTGAACCGACGCTCTCCTTGAGCTGACGGCGACGATCTATATAGGTCTGTTTTGAAAACATGGTCAAAGCGTTTTTTTATTCTCAATTGATATGGGCGGTCACAGCCTTGCCGTTGCCTGAGATGACGAGCTGCTGTCTGTCGGCCGGGATGAGTGCCGTGTGACCCGGATAGAGTGTTGTGGCGCTGTCGTCACAGTCGAGTCTTATACAGCCTTCGGTGCAAGTGACTATTACGAAGCAGTCGTGGGCATAGTCGACAGTGGTGGGGCGAGTGGTGTCGATTGATAAAAGACGTACATCGAAATACCGGCATGCTGCAAGTTGTTCCATGCCGGGAGCAAGCTCTGCGGGCTGTGACTTGTAATCGGGATAGATAGTGTAGTCGATGGCATCGGCGGCCAGCTCGGTGTGTAGCTCGCGTGGGTTACCGTCTGCATCTCGGCGATCATAGTCGTAGATGCGGTAGGTGATGTCACTCGTCTGCTGTATCTCGAGCAGGAGATTGCCGGCACCTATGGCATGTACGCGTCCGGCGGGTAGGAAGAATACGTCACCGGGATGAGAGTCGTGGGCCGTAATGTCATCCATTATGGTCTTGGCGGCTACGTCCCTGCGGTATGACTCGGGATCGAGCCGGCGTGATAGTCCGGCATAGATTTTTGCTTCGGGCGTGGTGTCGAGTATATACCACATCTCGGTCTTGCCGTTGCATCCGTGGCGCTCACGGGCCAGTTTGTCGTCGGGGTGAACTTGTACTGAGAGATCGTTGCAGGCGTCAATTATTTTTACCAGCAGAGGAAACTCGCGGCCATATTGCTTGAAGACCTTTTCTCCCAGGAGCCTTGCTCCGTATTTGTCGATAAGGGCCGACAGTGGCAGTCCTTTGTCGGGGCCGTCGGCTACACAAGTCTCGTTGCCGGGTACTCCCGATATTTCCCAGCTCTCGCCGATCTTGGTCTGGGTTGTCTCGATATTCTTGAACGGGGCGATGCGGTCGCCTCCCCATATTACGCTTTTGAGGTAGGGGGTGAAGATAATGGGTTTCATGTCTTTAGCGGTGGGTTATATGTTTGTTTTGTTTACGGTTATTTTTTGAATCGGTAGTATATGGTTCCTGTGGCGCCTTCGCTTGTGCCGGGTCTGGGTTTGAACTTGGATCCTGCGGCCGAGGTGATGCATGCCTTGATAGCCTGGCTGTCGGTGCTTATCTTGCCGTTGCTACGGCTGGAATTATAGGATGTGGACAGTACGCGTCCCGATGCGTCGACAGTGACATTTATCGCGATGGTGCCTGTGTGGCTGAATCCGCGTGGCGCCGGAAAGCCTTCGTTGGAGAATCCATCGAGTCCTATTGACTGTGCGTCGGGATCGATAGCCCGGGCGGTTGTCTCTTCGTCGGTTCCGCCGTCACCGGTATTCTCATCGACGTTGTTTGTGGCAAACCGTACACGGCGTGATATCTCGTCACGCACCTGTTGCTGTATCTCCTGAGGGTCGGGTGCCGGAACCGGTGCGGCGGGAGTCTGTGCGCCTTGGGAGAGCTGTTGCGGCTGGATGGGGTCTGGTATGTCAACCGGGGTAGTGAATGATCCTCCGGTCTCGAAATCAACGACGTCCTCAAAGGTTATCTCAGTATCCTCGGGTATGTCGGGGAATCTGGTGGCCGGGTCATCGGCCGGCATTTGCCATAGTCCGATTGTCAGAGCGATGGCCAGGAGGAGGGCATGCAATATGACTGAGACTGTGGCTGCTGTGGTGCGGTCACGTCGGTCGTTGGTCGCAGTCTGAGATGTCGGCATGGTCGGGGTGGGGCTATTGGTGTTGGAGGTATTTCTTTACCGAGGCAGTAGAGACCGGGCGTGTCGCCAGGACGATCTTCACGTGGGCTGTAGTGCCGGCGTTGAGTATGTCGACGATGTTGCCGTAGGGCACTGTCTCGTCGGCATACAAGGCGGCTGTTGTACTTTCGTGCTGTTCGCTCTGTAGTCTTAGCCATGTGGCGAGCGACTCTTTTTCAATTGGTGTCGGGTTTTCTTCGCCTATGGCTTTATAGAGTGTGAGACCGTCGTCGATATAGAGTCGCAGGGTGGGCTTGAGGGCGGTCTGCTGAGTACTTTGGGGCAGGTTTACCTCAAGGGCGGTGGGAAATACGAATGTGGATGTTACCATGAAGAAAATCAGCAACAGGAATATGACATCGGTCATGGATGCCATCGAGAATGTCGCTGTCATGCTGTGTGTGCGCTTGAGGGCCATCAGGAGGGTTCGTTAAGGAGATCCATGAATTCCATTGTCTTTGACTCGAGATTGGTCATGACGCGGTTGATACGTGCCACAAGGTAGTTGTATGCGAATAATGCGATGACACCTACTACGAGTCCGGCTACGGTGGTGACAAGAGCTGTATAGATGCCGTCGGCGAATGTCGAGATTCCGGATGCCGTGCCGGCTGAGGCGATGCGGTAGAATGCCTCGACCATACCGATGACCGTGCCGAGAAATCCAAGCATTGGTGCTCCGGCGGCTGTGGTGGCGAGCCACGGAAGTCCTTTTTCAAGGCGTGCGATCTCGATGTTGCCGGTATTCTCTATGGCTACCAGGACATCGTTCATGGGGCGTCCTATACGGCTGATACCTTTGTCTATGAGTCGGGAATAGGGGGTGTCGGTCTTGCGGCATAGGTTGCGGGCGCTGTCGAGGTCGCCTGAGTGTATGTAGTCGCGTATGCGATGCATGAATGTGGCGTCCTCTGTCTGGGCACGTCTGATGACGAGCCATCGTTCAACGAGAATGTATATGCTCATGATCGAGAGTAACAGCAACGGTATCATGAGCCATCCGCCTTGCAGGCACATGTCAAGCAGGTTCATCTCGGCCTGGGCGGGCTGGACTGGATTCAGTGTGGCGGTCTCGACAAGGGTGTCGGCCGGGTTAAATGTGTTGTCGATCATCGTCATGTCTGATTATTGGTTGTATGAACGGTCATGGACTGTTTTGTGCCGTGTTGTCACACAAGGCATTCTTTGTAGCGTTTGATGGTCTCGGCAAGACCGAGATAAAGCGCGTCGCACACCAGCGCATGGCCTATCGAGACTTCGTCGAGATAGGGTAGGCGGGCATGGAAGAACTCCAGGTTGTGAAGATTGAGGTCGTGTCCGGCGTTGATTCCAAGTCCGGCTTCGTGTGCGGTAGCGGATGCCTTGACGTAGGGGGCGACGGCTGTCTCGGGGTTGGACGGGAAAAGGTCGGCATAAGGTTTGGTGTACAGTTCGACGCGATCGGCTCCTATTGATGCCGCGGCTTTGATGACGGCGGGGTCGGGATCGACGAAGACCGAGACGCGTATGCCTGCCTCCTTGAGGCGTCCGATGATATGGCTCAGAAACTCACGGTTGGTCTCGACATCCCAGCCTGCGCTTGATGTAAGTGCATCAGGTGCGTCGGGTACGAGTGTGACCTGTTCGGGCCTAACACGGAGAACGAGTTCCATAAAGTCGACTGACGGGTATCCCTCGATGTTGAACTCAGTGCGGATAATCGACCTGAGCCGGTAGACGTCGTCACGGCGTATGTGGCGCTCATCGGGCCGGGGATGCACGGTGATGCCGTTGGCGCCCATGCGCTCGCAGTCGACGGCGACTTTTTCTACATCGGGGTTGTTCTCACCACGTGCGTTGCGCAGTGTGGCTATCTTGTTGATGTTTACGCTTAGATTTGTTGACATTGTAGTATCCGGGAGGGTATAATTCAAATTTATTTTGTAACTTTGTAGTGCAAAAGTATGAATTAAATAACGAATACTGAAATTTATTTTGAGTTTAAATCACAATATATTGTACAAACTGCAGTCGCTCGGCCAGGGTGTGATGTCTGATGAGAGACAGTTGCTTTATCCTGCTTCGTCGGGCAGAGCCGAGTTGCTGGTGGCGGTGCGCCCTGCTGATTACAGCGCGGCGTCTGTCGCCAGGGCTGTCGAAGACTGCGATGTACACCTTGTCAACCTTAACCTTACGTCGGCGCGTACGCCGTCAGGCGATCTTGTGGTGGCTCTTAGGGTGGACTGTGCAGGGACTGATGCCGTGACACGTTCGCTGGAGCGTTACGGCTATACGGTAATAGCAGCCTCGGGTGACGGTGAGACAATAGATGACGATGAGGGCCGTCGCCGTGCGGCCGAACTACTTCATATACTTGAAATATAGACCGATGACTATTGCAATCTATGGCAGTCGCCGCCAGGGCGAGAATGTGACACGCATCGCCAGGATGCTCGCTACGCTTCATGAGCGTGGGGTGAAAATTGTCATGCATTCCAAGCTCTACCGTCACCTGCGCAGTGAGATTCCTGGCGATCAGCCGGTTGACCGTGTTGTAGGTGACGAGCCTTTTGATGCTGATCTGGCTATAAGCCTGGGCGGTGACGGAACATTCCTGCGCACAGCCAGGTGGGTGGGGCAGATGTCAATACCGATTGTGGGCGTGAATACCGGTCATCTGGGATATCTTACAGCCTTTGGAATCGAAGAGATAGGGACTATGGTCGATGATCTTCTGTCGGGAAACTTCGGCATAGAGCGTCGCACGTTGCTAAGGGCTGAATGTGCCGATGGTACACCGCTTGGCGACTATCCGTATGCTCTTAACGAGGTCGCCATTCTCAAGACCGAGGATGCGTCGATGATCACCTGTACGGTCAACATCGACGGTGCGTCACCGGCCAGATATCAGGCCGATGGCCTGATTGTCTCGACACCGACAGGAAGTACGGGCTACAATCTGTCGGTGGGCGGTCCGATAATAGAACCGACAGCGGCGGTGCTGGTATTGTCGCCTATCGCGGCTCATTCGCTCACGATGCGTCCGCTGGTGATAAGCGATTCCAATCGTATGACCGTTGAGACTGCATGCCGGTCTCGTTCTTTTCTTGTGAGCCTTGACGGTAATTCATGTCAGTTGCCGGCCGGAACGGTGATTGTGATAGAAAAGGCTCGGTTTGAGACTCTTGTGATACAGCGTGGTGGACACAGGTTTACCGATACACTGCGCGACAAGCTTATGTGGGGCATATGATCACCGGTTATGGAATTTAAGTCAGGGCGCAATGTTATCCTGCCTGGAATGAAGGTGAGGGTGGCCGAACTTGACGGGGCTGTGTTACACTTCGACGTCTCGTCTCAGGCACGCCGTGTCTCGGCGCGGTGGCGCGGTGGCGAGTTGCGTGTGGTGACACCGGCCGGTAAGGATCTTGAAAGCGTGGTGAGGTGGTTGTTGTCAATCAGGGAGACGATTCTGTCAAAGCGTCCGTCGGTGACATTCTATGAGGGGCAGATCATGGAGTTTGACGGTTTTACTGTTACGATAAAACGCCAGTCGTTACATCCGTCGAAGCTTACACTGACCGGCGAGCATCTGTCACCGGTGATAAGCGTGGGGAGCGCTTTGGATTTAGACAATGACGAGGTGAAGGCTTTGATATCACGGCTGATGTGTGTGGCCGCAAAAGCTATTGCCCCGACGATATTGTTGCCGTATGCCGCCGGAGTAGCCGAGTCGCTTGGGATCAGACCGCGTGGATGGAAAGTGTCGACAGGTCATAGGACGCTCGGTACCTGCAACCGTGACGGGGTGGTCTCGCTATCGGCGGTGTTGGTGTTCCTGCCGCCCGATCTGCGTGAGTACATCGTATGTCATGAACTCGCCCATTTGTCGGAGATGAACCATAGTCCCGGATTCCATGCTCTGTGTGACAGCTATCTTGGCGGTCGCGAGCGCGAACTGGAGAGAAAACTTAAAAAATTTAAATGGCCAATATTGAAACTATGACCAAACGTCGTTATACTGCCGGCGCGTCACGTCGCCGCTATCGTAAGGAGGTGAACCGCGCATCATGGCTTATCGGCATATGTGCCGTAATCTTTGTCGTGGGGATTCTTGTCCCGAGCAATTGCTCCAGTGTCAGGTCTGTTGCCGATGTCGGTGGTGACAGTCTGTCGCTGTCGGCGCATGAGCTGGAGCGTGTTGTGACCAATCCGTCTCTTGACCAGACGCTTGTGAGATACACGGGTATGACGGTATCATTCAACCCACAGCTGCATGTGCCTAACTGGGTGGCTTATGAGCTGACTGCCGCCGAGACCTATGGCGATGAGCCAAGGGCAAAGAGTTTTATGATTGATCCTGATGTCGACGGGTGTGCCAGTCCGTCCGACTACCGCAACACCGGTTTTGACCGCGGGCATATGGCTCCGGCAGCCGATATGAAATGGGATCCTGAGGCAATGCGTGAATCATTCTACATGACCAATATCGCACCGCAGGACAACCGGCTCAACCGGGGGGCATGGGGAAAACTCGAGGATAAATGCAGACAGCGGGCCCGCCGCGACAGTGCGGTCATAATCATATCGGGACCTGTCCTTACCGATGACATCGAGATGTATATCGGTGATACCGGAGTCGCTGTGCCTTCGCGATTTTTCAAGGTGATACTGTCACCTTATGCCACGCCTCCAACAGCAATCGGTTTCATAATGCCTAACGGCAATGTACCGGGTGGCATGCAGACCTGTGCTGTCTCGGTCGATGAGGTCGAAGCAATAACCGGACATGATTTTTTCAGCGCATTGCCCGATGATATGGAAACCGAGGTAGAATCACAAAAAAAATTCAACCGATGGAGCCGAATGAATTGATCTCTATAGCCGATACGATATGTGCCATATCGACCCCGCCCGGAGTTGGAGGGATAGCTGTGGCGCGAGTAAGTGGACCTCGCGCCATTGAGATTGTAGACACCGTGTGGCGTGGAAAACGACTTGCCGGGTGCGCCTCGCATACAGTCCATCTGGGTATCTTGACCGATACCAGGGGGGAGGATCTTGATCAGGCGGTGGCTGCTGTATTCAAGGGGCCGGCCTCGTTCACCGGCGAGGATGTCGTTGAATTGTCGGTGCACGGTTCTCGCTGGATACAGCGAGAGCTGATTGCCACGCTATGTCAGGCAGGTTGTCGTCTTGCCGAGCCGGGTGAATTTACACGTCAGGCTTTTATGTCGGGACGAATAGACCTGGTGGAAGCCGAGGGCATTGCCGATATGATAGCTTCAGATTCGCGCGCTGCCCATCGTGCCGCCTCATGTCAGATGCGCGGACACTACTCGGCCCGCATAGAACATATGCGAGAACAGCTTGTCGAGCTGGCATCTCTGCTGGAGCTGGAGTTGGACTTCAGCGAGGAAGAGGTCGAGTTTGCATCACGCCGGCAGCTGTCGACATTGGCCGACGAGCTATACCGATCACTCGTGAGACTGAGAGACTCGTTTGCCGCCGGCGTTGCGATCAAGGAGGGTATTCCGGTTGCAATAGTCGGTCCTACAAATGCCGGCAAGTCTTCATTGCTCAATGCCATCACCGGCGATGACCGGGCCATCGTGAGCGATATTCATGGAACCACGCGCGATATCGTGGATGATCTTGTTGAGATAGGAGACTATCAGTACCGTTTTCAAGACACCGCCGGGCTTCGGGAAACCTCCGATGCTATCGAGCGTATAGGTATCGAGCGTAGTCTGAAGGCTTTGACCAATGCTCATACGGTAATATATATCATTGATCTGACCGATCCCGAGACGGCTATCGCGGATATGCCGGCAACTGTTGACCTAAATCCCGAAGCCGACCTGTTGGTCCTGCTTAACAAGACCGATCTTGTATCAGAAGATCAAGCCGGGCAGATCGCAGCAAAGGTATCTGTTGTAATGCCGCGGGCAACAGTAGTCCCGTTGAGTACCAGGAATCAAGAGGATATAGATCGCTTGAAAAGGCATCTTACGTCATTGTCCGATAGTCATAACCCGGCACAGGATCTTCTTGTTACCAATGCCCGTCACGCCCAGGCCTTCGCCCGGGCCGCCGAGTCGGCCCACCGTACGATTAAAGCTCTGCAAGACGGCCTTAGTGGTGACCTGATAGCCCAGGATGTGCGGGAGACCATTCATCATCTTTCGGCCATTACCGGTGTCGACGCCATCACCACCGACACCCTGTTGTCTACAATCTTCACGCGCTTCTGCATCGGCAAATGATATATCGCAATTAACCGCAACGAATTAGAACCAACTATAATGAAGTCGCTGAAATTCAGCGGCTTTTTTATTTGCCAAAAATCCAGTTCATAGCGATTGGATAGTGTTGTTCACCATATTTTTCTACCGTATTTCTACCGCAAAACAAATTGGGGTTTGTCCCTGATGTCACACTGAGGTAGTCAACAACATGTGTTGACAATGGTTTACATAGGTAGACAAAAAGCGAAATTAAAACTATATGGTTTCACTAA
>CAXHRO010000041.1:0-26185 GCA_964018905.1 uncultured Muribaculaceae bacterium | reverse complement strand
TGCTTCAGAAGTTTTCATGACACAAATTTAACACTTTCCTGAAAATCCATGCACCGGATTTTCGGCTTGAGCCGTTTTTACAGTCTTTTGGACGTTGTTTTCATTTTGTTTCAATCAGTGCGAGTAATAATGATATCTGTTATATGGTGGGTTTCAACAGTCCAAGCTATTTCACCAAGTGTATTCAGACGCAGTTTGGTATGAAACCGGGTGAGTTCAGGGGCTGACGTCGTGATGCTGTTGCTTTAGTATTATCTTGTCCAAGATGCCTGCGTTCGGCAATGCGCAAATAAATTTGGCATTGCTCTCAACTTATTCGTATCTTTGTGGTTCAAAATACTAAATCCTGACTATTTTATCACTATGCAACTCAGCTCGCTTACTGCAATCAGCCCTATCGATGGCCGCTATCGTTCAAAATGTGAAAAACTTGACGAGTATTTCTCGGAATATGCTCTGATCAAATATCGTGTCAAGGTTGAGGTCGAGTACTTTATAGCTTTGGCCGAAATACCGCTTCCTGCCCTTGCAGGTATCAAGCCGGATACTTTTGAGCGGTTGCGTGACATTTACCGTGATTTCAGCGAGGCCGATGCCCGCCGTGTCAAAGAGATCGAGGGTGTGACCAACCATGATGTGAAGGCCGTAGAGTATCTGTTGAAGGAGAAGTTTGACACGTTGGGTCTCGAGGCTTGCAAGGAATACATCCACTTTGGCCTTACTTCACAGGATATCAACAATACCTCGGTGCCTATGAGCATCAAGGATGCTATCAACGATGTATATCGTCCTTTGCTCGTCGAGCTGATAGAGCATATAGAAAGCCGTGTGGCCGAATGGCACGACATACCGATGCTTGCCAAGACCCATGGCCAGCCGGCCTCCCCCACCCGTCTGGGCAAGGAGATGAATGTCTTTGCCTATCGCCTTCGCCAGCAGCTTCAGGCTCTGGACTCGGTTGCTGTCAGTGGCAAGTTTGGCGGTGCGACAGGAAACTTCAACGCCCATTCGGTGGCTTTTCCCGAGATTGACTGGAAGGGATTTGCCGCTGGTTTCCTGAGCGATCGTCTCGGTATCATGCGCGAGGAATTCACCACCCAGATATCAAATTATGACAATCTGGCGGCTATGTTTGACGCCATGCGCCGTATAAACACCATTATACTGGATCTTGACCGTGACATGTGGATGTATATCTCAATGGAGTATTTCAAGCAGAAGATAAAGGCCGGCGAGGTTGGATCATCGGCCATGCCCCATAAGGTGAATCCTATCGACTTTGAAAACTCTGAGGGTAATCTTGGCATCGCCAACGCCATTCTGGGCCATCTTGCTTCGAAGCTACCGGTATCGCGCCTGCAACGAGATCTTACCGACTCGACCGTGTTGCGTAACGTAGGTGTGCCCATGGCCCATATGCTGATCGCTATGCATAGTACCCTTAAGGGATTTAACAAGCTGTTGCTCAATATAGATGCTATCAATCGTGATCTTGACTCGATGTGGAGTGTTGTGGCCGAGGGGATACAGACAATCCTGCGTCGCGAGGGTTATCCCAAGCCTTATGAGACTCTCAAGGAGCTAACACGTGTCAATACCACAGTGACTGCCGAGAGCATATCGGCCTTTATAGATACGCTGAATGTGAGCGATGCCGTCAAGGCCGAGCTTCGCGCCCTGTCGCCCCATACATATACCGGCCGGTTCTGAGATTGTCTGAGGCTATGCAATGATACGAGTCACATGCCCGTATGAATTTCCTGAAGATATTTAGAGACAGTTTTGCCGACAACTGGGATAAGCCTGCTGTCACATCCTATGCGACCGGGCTCACACTGAGCTATGGTGTGCTGGGCGCCCGTATAGAGCGTGTCAAACGTCTCCTTGAAATGCTTCATGTGCCGGCAGGCACCCATATCGCTGTCGTAGGCGGCAATTCCATCGACTGGATCACCAACTACATGGCGGTGATGCTTCACGGGGCTGTGGCAGTCACGACCCAGGTCACATATGAGACTGCCGATATGCTGGACATGCTCGCCGCCGCCGATACCGAGATTTTGTTTGTCGATCAGGAGTTCATGCCGGGGGTTACCGACTGGTCGTCGGTGCCGTCGCTCGAGCTGGTAATCTCACAGGATACCCAGACGGTACTTGTAAGCCGCAGTGAGGCTTATGTCAATGCTCAGTGTGTTCTTGACGGTGTTGACCAGGAGTTTGTCAACATGTATCCCAACGGCATGGAGCCGAGTGATATATCGGCAGCCAATGTGAAGCCCGACTCGCCGGCAGCGATATTCTTTACAGCCGGCACTCTGGGACCGTCACGTCCGGTGTTGCTGTCGTGTGACAATATCGAGGGTAATGTCATATACGGGATGAAGGCCTTGTTGTTCCCGCGAGGTTCACGCACGTTGACTTCCAGTTCGGTAGGCAATGTGTGGGGAACGGTATTCAATCTAATTGTGCCGCTGGCCTCGGGAGCGCATATAACAGTATTCAACGACTTCTACAACCCGAAGGCTCTTGTCGAGGCATTGAAGCAAGTGAAGCCGCGTCGTGTAATAATGTCACCGCGCCAGTTGCGCGATGTATACTCGGTGGTGAAGCAACGGTATGAGCGCGGTATGTTCTACCGTCTGGCAAGGCTGTTGCCGTTTAACCGCAGGCTTGTCGATGCCGGTATGCGCAACGCTTTTGACCGGGCTACCGGGCGGCATTGTGCCGAGGTTGTGATAGGGTCGACCAACGCTGACCGCAGGCTCAAGGCCAAGCTTCACCGCGTAGGTATAAGGTATACCGTATCATATGGTCTGACCGAGTGTGGAGGTCTCGTATGCTATACACCCGAGGGTGATTTCAATCCGGCGACCGTAGGACACCCTATACGCAATATCGTCAAGTGTCGTCTGAGGCCGATCGAGATCCCGGGCCTTCCTGATGAAGTCGGAGTGCTCGAGATCAGGGGAATGACAGTGATGAAAGGATATTATAACGATCAGGAATCTACACGCGAGTCGTTCACTCAGGATGGCTGGTTTTCGACAGGAGATCTTGCCACGATCAACCGCAGTGGCGAGGTCTCGGTCATAGGCCGTCTTGACACGATAATAACCCGTCAGGGTGGAACGATTGTTCCCGAGCGACTGGAGGCAAAGCTGTTGTCTATGCCCGGTGTGCGTCAGGCTCTGGTCGTGGACAGGGACGGGGTGACGACAGCTGTCATCGTGCCCGATGACTCGATCAATGAAAGTGATGATGCAGTACAGGCTGTGGATCGTATAATTGAGCAGGTCAACGGCATGATACCGTCATTCGCCCGTATCGATGATGTGGAGATATATCGTGATATGCTGGATGTCACGTTGAAAGGAACTATTGCGAGATACAAGTATTTATAGTGTGTGAGTTATGAACCTGTTGAAGATTTTTTCGGATGCTTTTCATGACAACTGGGATGAACCGGCTGTCACAGATTACGCGACTGGACTGACTCTTTCCTATGGGGGACTGGCCGCGCGTATGCAACGCATTCACATGCTGTTGCACAAGCTTGGTATAAAAACCGGCGACAGGGTGGCTGTGGCCGGAAACAATTCGATTGACTGGATCGTGGCCTATGTCGGTACTATGACTTATGGCGCCGCTGTGGTTACCGTGCCTCCTCGATACAGCGGCGTGGAGCTGATCTCGCTCCTGGGGAACGTTGATCCTGAGGTATTGTTCATCGATCCCGATCTTATGCCGTCAGGTATTGATTACACTATGGCACCTGCGCTTAAGATAGCCGTCTCGACCGATATGCAACGTGTGCTGGGGTGCAGGTATGGGGCCGTAAATGATGCTGAGGCCATCATACAGTCTATCGATAATGATTTTGTGAGGATGTTTCCGTATGGATTCACACGAGAGGATGCCGGCGCTCCGGTATTGTCTCCTGATGCCGTATGTGCGATATTCTATACTTCGGGAACTGTGGGAGCCCCCAGGCCGGTAATGCTTATGGCCGACAATATCGAGGGTAATGTCATATACGGGATAAAGACGGCTCTTCATCCACGTCACTCGCGGGCTCTGACATGTACTACGCTCGGCACAGTGTGGGCTACGATATTCAATGTGCTGGTACCGCTTGCCTCGGGAGCCCATATCCACGTGATGGTGCGACAGCGTGACGCCGACTCGCTTATAGAGGCGTTTCAGCGTGTAAGGCCACATCGTATCATGTTATCGTCGATTGTCATGGACCGAGTCATGGACAATCTTACCAGGCGTTTTGATGAAAGCAGGACCGGCCGCTTGCTCAGAAGTATGCCCGGTGGCCGTATACTTCGTCGTCGTATCATGGGCAGGTATGTTGACAGGATGCTTGGAGGTGACTGTGTGGAAGTGCTTGTGGGATCGGTTGTCGCAGGACCGCGGCTGGCGGGTCGCATGAGGGATGCCGGAATGCCGTTTACGATCTTCTACGGATTGACCGAGTGTGGTGGTTTTGTGAGCTATTCACCTCATTCGTCATATACGCCCGGTACTGTCGGGCGTAGTATAAGCAGTCTGCTGAAGTGCCGTGTGCGCCCGATCGACTTTGACGGTCTGCCCGACGGTATCGGTGAGCTCGAGGTGCGTGGTATGACTCTTATGAAGGGGTATGCCGATCGCGAGCCGGGATCAAGATCGCATCTCACCTCCGACGGATGGTTTCCTACGGGGGATATCGTATCGATTGACCGCTCCGGCAATATTACGGTCATAGGCCGTATGGCCACTCTAATAAGGCTTGACCGTGGATGTGTTGTTCCTGAGAAACTGCAGACGATGTTGACAGAATATCCTTGTATCGCCCACGCTATCGTTGTGGAGTATGAAGGCCGGCTCAAGGCAATAATCCATCCCGACTTCGATGCCATCGGGCGTGAGAGCCACGACGGTACCGTTGCCCCTGTCGATGTAATACACAGTATCGTGAAAGAGGTAAACCGTCTTACATCGCGGCGAGAGCATATCGATGTTATCGAGATTTCAAACGAGCCGCTACGGCTCAGCTCCAAAGGCACTGTCTCGCGCCGGTTCTATTGTTGATATATGTGAGTTTGATAAAATAGTGGAAGCTTGCTAATGGTGTCAGAGCAGGTGTGCTTTTAATCCATGGAGCCAGTACGGTGAGCAATCCCGTTACTCTGAAAAACTTATGTGGCAGAGTATAGCGATAAAAACTTTGCATAATTCATCGGTCATTACAAATATTTGAGTAATTTTGTCTTCAATGAGAATAGCGATAAGAGTATATGGTTGTAATTCAGCATTATGATTTAACGCTATTGTCGCTAATTGCCGATTTTTTCAATTAGTTAATTTTTTTGAACTCCTGTTGAACAACCAATTTTTAAAGATTATATCATGTTAAAACATTACATTATTGCATCATTGGCCATGCTTGCAGCATGTACGGCAAGCGATAAGAATTCAATTGTCATTGAAGTTCCGGTGCCGGAACGTCCTGCCGGACAGACCGACATGGTGGCTTTTGCCGCCGATCCTATCGATACGGTAAATATAGGTATAATAGGTCTCGGAATGAGAGGCCCGGGCGCAGTGGAGCGTATGCTCAACATCGATGGGGCCCGTGTTGTCGCACTCTGTGATATCGAGCCGTCCAGGTGTGATTCTACACAGGCCATGATACTCCGGGCCGGCGCTGCTCCGGCCGATATATATACAGGCAGTGACTCTGCCTGGCGAGAACTCGTAGCCAGGCCCGACCTCGACCTGGTGTATGTGGTGACCGACTGGACAAAACACGCTATGATGGGAGTGGCTGCTATGGAGGCGGGAAAGCATGTGGCCATCGAGGTGCCGGCCGCCATGAATCTTGACGAGATATGGGATCTCGTAAACACCAGCGAACGCACGCGCAGGCATTGTATGATGCTCGAGAACTGTGTCTATGACTTCTTTGAGATGAACACCTTGAATATGGCCCAGAACGGTGTCTTCGGTGATATAGTGCATGTGGAGGGAAGCTATATACACAATCTTGCCGAGTTCTGGGACGCGTACTATGACAACTGGCGTCTCGACTACAATCATAGACATCGCGGTGATGTCTATCCAACCCATGGTATGGGCCCTGCGTGCCAGTTGCTTGACATGCACCGTGGCGACCGTATGGTGACACTCGTGGCCATGGATAGTGATCCGTTTACCGGTCCGGCACATGTGGAGCGGCAGACCGGTGTGCGTCCCGACGATTTCAAGAACGGCGACCACACTATGACAATGATACGCACCGAGCGCGGCAAGACCATACAGATACAGCACAATGTGATGAATCCACGTCCCTACAGCCGTATGTATCAGCTGACGGGTACACGCGGATTTGCCAATAAATATGGTCGCGAAGGTTATGCTTTGGAGCCTGACAGTGCCTCGCTCGGAGGACTGCCCGACCTGTATGATCTCAATGCCCACCGCTGGCTCACCGACGAGCAGCAGGCCGCGCTTGTGGAACGTTACACCCACCCTATCGTGCGAGAGGTGGGCGAAGTTGCACGCAAGGTAGGCGGTCACGGCGGTATGGACTATATCATGGACTATCGTCTGATATACTGTCTGCGCAATGGTTTGCCGCTCGATATGGATGTTTATGACCTGGCCGAGTGGTGCTCGCTGGCTCCGTTGACCGAGTTGTCGATAGAGAATGGATCGGCTCCTGTTGCCGTTCCGGATTTCACACGCGGGGCATGGAACCGTCAGCATGGATTCCGCCATGCCATGAAAACCAAATAATTGTAAGTAAGATCCTCTGTGACATATGAAGAGAATATTAGTGATCGGAGCCGGTGGCTTTATTGGCGGTTTTATTGCGGCCGAGGGACTCAGGCGCGGGTTTGAAGTATGGGTGGGTGTGCGTGCGTCTACCTCGATGCGGTATCTTGATGATTCACGTCTGCACCGTGTCGTGTTGGACTATGACGATCCGGCCTCTCTCAGGAAGGCCTTCGCCGCTGCCCTGCCCGATGGCGAGCGATGGGACTATGTGATACATAACCTCGGAGCGACGAAGTGCACACGTTTCAGTGATTTCAATCGTATCAACTATGACTATCTCCTCTCGGTGACAGAGGCTCTTAAAGCTGTTGACAAGGTGCCCGGGAAGTTCCTTCTCATGAGCAGCCTGAGTGCCGTGGGCCCCGGCGACGAGCGCCGCTATTCGCCTCTTACCGACGAGACTCCCGCCAGTCCCAATACCCGCTATGGTCTCTCCAAGATAAAGGCCGAGCAATATATTGAATACCGTGCCGGAATACCCTATGTGATATTCCGTGCCACGGGTGTCTACGGTCCTCATGAGCAGGATTACCTGATGATGATAAAGAGTATCGATAGCCACTGGGACTTTGGTGTGGGATACAGGAAGCAGATGCTCACGTTCATCTATGTCGACGATCTTGTGGGCGCTATGTACGACGCTCTTGCCAGCGGTAAGGCTGTAAACCGCCGCTATATCATCTCCGAGCCAAGGGCCTACACCCAGAAAGAATTCCGCTCGATTGTGGCAAAGGCTCTTGGTGGTCGGTTTGTCATTCCTGTAAGGCTACCTATGTGGATGGTATATATAGCCTCGGTCGTGGCCGAGAAGATAGGTGTGCTGAGGGGCAAGCCGTCAACACTCAACCGCGATAAGTACAAGATCATGAAACAGCGCAACTGGTCCTGTGATGTAACTCCCGCCCAACGCGATTTCGGTTTCACTGTGGCCTTTCCGCTTGAGCGGGGCATTGAGGAGACTGTCAAGGCTTATAAAGCCGAAAAAACACGCTCTAAATAGCTCCTGGGCCTATGTCACGTGAGACAAAGCGACCCTGGTGGGTCATATTGATGGTGGTGTTGACAATCGGTACTGTTTTTACAGTGCCGTTGATGATATCCCTGTTGCCGGCCGGAATGGGCATGTTTATTATCTTCTACCCGGTGATAGCCTTGATATCGGGGCTGGTGTGCTGGAGGCTCTACCCTACCCCGGACCAGCGCGATGTGTTCTGGACGCTGATGTTCGTGACATGGATGTCGTTCGGGCTGATGTTCATGAGCCTGCTCTAAGGCTTTTATACAAGCTCTTAAATCCAGGGTATCCTACCAAGCTGTTCGCGCCTGCCTTCACGGTAGGCTCTGACAAAGCGTGCGGCGTCGCCGGCGCGGTAGGCCTTGGTGAACAGTCCAAGGAAGAGAGCGGGAATCATATATCCGAGCATGGCATTGAACGGACGTATATTACGTACCCCCCATGTTTTGCCGTAACGGTGGTGGAACCACGAGCCGTTGCGCACCTGGTAGAAGCGTTTCCAGCGCTTGGCACGTGTGCGTTCAAGCCAGGTCACGTTGCTGAAGAATTTCTGTTTGTCCATCAGTGCCTGCGGGACATAGATTAGTTTGAAACCGGCCTGCAGGGTACGTATGCAGTAGTCGGTGTCATCATAGAATATGAACAGCCTGTCGTTGGGGTATCCTATGGCATCTATAACGTCACGCTTGATGAAAAGCCCTTCGAAGGCAGCTCCGGCAATCTCTACTGTGTTGTCTACCTGCATATTGCGCAGTGGAGAGATTGATGTCGATGCCATGGTGTGGAACAGGTCGAAGGCCTGGAACTCGGTGGTGAATATCTTACCCTCTACAAGTCGCCGTGGAGACATGATCCCGGCCCCGGCATAGTCCATGTTATCAATGAACCGTGACAGGCAATCGGGACGCGGGAAGACATCGTCGTCCATGCACCATACCCAGTCGGCTCCCATCTCGTGGGCTTTCTTCATGCCGCGCCTGAATCCCCCTGCCCCGCCTACATTGTCCTGATGTATAACCACCAGGCCGCTTTGGCTGTCGAGCCACTGGCGTGTGCCGTCGCTCGAGTCATTGTTTACTACGACTATGGCGTCAAGGGCTGGCTGTGAGTCTCTTAGACAGGCGATGGTGTGTTGCAGGAGACTGAGACGGTTGAATGTGACAACGACGGCGATTATCTTCATGGGGTTGGGGATGGTGGGTTGGGAAATCTTATCTGTGGTCTGAACCTTAGTCCGTCATTATATCCGCGCAGTATCTGTTGCAGGAATATCTCGCGGTCTGATGTACGACGGTTGATAGCACGCTTGAAACGTCTTAGCCTCAGTCGGTTGGATATGCGTGCGACCAGCGCGTTGGTTTGTATGCGCTTGGTTGCCATCTGGTTGCGTATCTGATAGTAGTAGCGCTTTTCGGTGCCGACAGGCGCGTTGGTGATGCCAGCTCCCCGGTTGCTGGCGGTGGCATGTAGCACAATGCTTGCCGGGACAAAGAAGCCTTTGTAGCCATTGCGTGATATGCGCTGGGTGTATTCTATGTCATCGTGCCATATAAAGTATTCGCCGATAGGTAGCCCCAGCCTGTAGACCACATGTGTCGGTATGAGAAGTGAGACAAACGATGCCGCATAGCACTGGGTAGCAGTGTCGAGTGTCTCAACGATGTCCTTTAGGTTGCGGTCATGTGTGAACATGGGCAGGTTCATCTGGTGCATGTGGCCGTCGGTCCACTCTACCCTGCTGCACGCGAATCCGGCGTCACTGTTCTCCTCGCACACCTTTACCAGAGGAGCCAGAGCCGTAGATGACGGTATGGTGTCGTCATCCATTATCCACACATAGTCGGCTCCCTGTTCGGCGGCTATTTTTATGCCGGCCTCGAAGCCTCCTGCGCCGCCCACATTGGAGGGCAGGGTGGTGACTTTCACTATAGGGTTGGCGGCGCTGTACTCAGAGAGCCAAGCCTCGGTGCCGTCAGTCGACTGGTTGTTTATGACTATGATTTCGTTGACAGGCAGTGATTGCCCGAGGACTGCAGGTAGACACTGTCTGAGGTATTCAATTCGGTTATATGTAACGATTACAGCAGTTATCTTCATGTTCAGATAGTGAGTGGGGGTGTGTTTATAACGGCAGGGAGAGGAGAAGTGTTGTCCGAGACATATCAATACTGTTCCTTTTCATTGGGAAAGTCGTTGCTTTTTACATCAGATATGTAACTGCCTACGGCATCATTGATTATTGTCGACAAGTCGGCATACCGGCGCAGGAATTTGGGTGAGAATCCCTTATTGATTCCGAGCATGTCGTGCATTACGAGTACCTGGCCGTCGACACCGCCTCCGGCTCCTATGCCTATGACGGGGATCGATACTGCCTCGGCCACCCGCCTGGCAAGCTGGGCTGGTATCTTCTCAAGCACCATGGCAAAGCATCCTATCTCCTCGAGCATCCTGGCGTCAGCGAGGAGTTTGTTGGCCTCGGCCTCTTCCTTGGCTCGTACGGCATATGTTCCGAATTTATTGATTGACTGCGGTGTAAGACCAAGGTGGCCCATTACTGGAATGCCGGCGCACAGGATGCGCTCGATTGATTCGCGTATCTCCGAGCCTCCCTCCATTTTCACGGCCTCGGCATGGCTTTCCTTCATGATGCGTATAGCCGATGAGAGTGCCTCTTTGGAGTTTCCCTGATAGGTTCCGAATGGCAGGTCACACACTACCAGAGCGCGGTTTACACCTTTTATAACGCTCTTGGCATGGTATATCATCTGGTCAAGTGTTATGGGGAGGGTGGTCATGTTGCCCGCCATGACATTTGATGCCGAGTCTCCTACGAGAATCACATCCATACCGGCCTCATCGATAAGTTTGGCCATCGAGTAATCATATGCGGTGAGCATGGCTATCTTTTCGCCTCGGGCTTTCATCTCGGCCAGTCGCAGGGTTGTGACTTTGCGCTGGTTGTCGACTGTATTCGTTGACATTTTATATGAAGGTTTTATATAAGGTTTGTGTCGGTTGTGATACTATTGTGCGGCAAAAATACAAAAAAGAATCGGATTAACTAAATTTTAACCTAATATTGCACCTGCACGATGCGGCATCGGTGCCCTTGCTGTTGTTACCGGATGGTTCACACTGTTAGACCTCGTTCCCCGATATTTGTTAACTCCGGGGAGCGGGGGCTTAATCGGGGACGGCCATAATGCATTATGTGCTCCATGTCGTTCCAGAGCGACGGTATCAACGGAAGCATCTCGTGCTTGAAGTGGGCGAATATGCGGTCGGATAGTTCGGTGGCGTTCACCTTAGACGGGGTGATGTCACTCTTGTCACATACCACGCGCACGATGTGTGCTATGGGGCCGAATCCCAGGTACGGTTCTGAATCACTATCGACCGGCGGGCGCTCAAACATGGTGCTCAGATCGAGATTGACCGATATATCGTTGATGTTGTCGGCCTGCAACGGGCGATGTGTGTCGCTGTCAAGGAGTGTATATTTTGTCTCGTCGGGTAGGGTGGCGGTGATGGTGTGGTCATCGTTGAAGGTCAGCGAGTCGATATCAATGAGATCGATCATCCTGGCCGAACCTTCATCATCGATGATGTCTAGACGTGTATGGGCCACGATGTTGTCAATCCAGCGGTCAAAATCATGGCCGTGGAAGTTGCGGTGTACCGTGCGGTTGAGATAGTCACGCTCGGTGCCCCGAGACTGCTCGCTGTAGTGGAAAAGCTTGTCGAGCAGGCTTACAGGGAAGAAGTGGTCGGCGTGGATATCAAGGTTGTCGCTGAGCCTCAGTTTGTCACCGAGGCTCGTTTCTATTGATTCGTAGTCAAGAGTTGTGTCCATATCTCATTTAATTTTCTTATTGCGTGGATGGTGGCTTATGATCTCCTGTCGCAGATGACTGCGGTCAAGATGCAGGTAGATCTCGGTGGTGGCTATCGATTCGTGCCCAAGCATCTGTTGTATGGCGCGAAGGTTTGCCCCCCCCTCGAGCAGGTGTGTGGCGAATGAGTGGCGCAGTGTGTGGGGCGATATCGTGCGCCTCACGCCGGCCAGGGTGGCACATTGTCTCACTATCCTGAATATCATGGAACGCGACATGCGGCAGGATCGTCTGGCGCTCACAAACAGTATGTGTTCCTCGCCGGGCCGGGCGTTGATCGTGGCGCGTACCTCAAGGTAGTCTGCTATTGCGTTCATTGTTGACTGTGCCAGAGGTACGAGCCGCTCCTTGCTTCCCTTGCCGCGTACTATCAGATATCCTTCATTGAGAAATATGCGGCCTATCTCGAGGTCGCATAGTTCGCTCACGCGCAGACCGCATCCGTAGAGTACCTCGATGATGGTGCGGTTGCGTACGGCTTCCTCGCTGTCGGGGGGTATGGCGTCGATCATGGCGTCGATCTCCTCGACACTTAGCACCTCGGGCAGATGCAGGCCTACGAGTGGGGCTTCAAGCAGTTCGGTGGGATCGGTATCGATATATCCCTCCATCCTCATGAATCGGAAGAACGAGCGTATTCCCGATGCTATGCGTGCCTGTGACCGAGGGCTTATGCCCATGTCGTGAAGACTGGCCATGAACTCCTGCACGTCGTGTAGCTCTATGTGTCTTAACAAGACGCCGCGTTCGGGCAACCAGTCCAGAAACTTGCCTATATCGTCAAGATAAGCCTCGCGGGTGTTATCGCTCAGACCCCGTTCAAGCACTATATGGGCGGCATACTCGCGTTGCAGCTTCGATATGTCATGAATTGGTCTCATAACCGCTTTTGTAATGGATATGACGTATATTTAAACGCTCGGTATCTTCCTAAAAGTTCAGTTCGAAGTGTTGACGCTGAATGTCCCTGCGCCCTATGGCTATTACCATACGTTTGCCCGAGAGGCTGATACCGTGGCTCATGCCCTGCAGTATTTTTGATATATGGTCGTGGTAGTCGCGGCGGTCGGTTATTATCACCGTACCTCCACGTTCCAGGCAGGCTCCGAGCATTGCGGGGTGGGGGAGCCGGCTGTCACATACCACGATCATGTCGGGCTCAGTGGTGTCGGTCCTGATAGCCGAGTCGATATCGGTGGCGATGGCCTGGTCAAGAGCCTTGTGGCCGGTGTTTACTGAGCCGGGCCTCAGTAGGCATATCAAAGCGACTATGCGGCGGTAGTCTTCACGGCTCATTCCATCGGGCAGGGGTGTGGCTGTCACGGTGTAGTAGCCTGTGCCGCCACCGTTGATGATATCGTTGATGATGCGGAAAGCCAGTGGCGAGTGTATCCCGAATCCTCGGCTGTGGCGATATCGTCCCGGCCATCTCCACCATGGCCTGTCAAAAGGCTCGCGTATGTTCATTCTCTGGCTCTTTGGGCCGCCTTGAGGGCCAATGCCATGGCTGCTATTATCCACAGGTAGATGAGCGCTATGGCTATGGTTGCTATAGTGCCGGTGACATGTAGCGATCTGGGATCGAATGTCATTGTCAGTGTACCCTCTCCGGCTGGAAGATTGATCGCGCGCAACAGATAGTTGACACGTCCTATAGGCAGTTCGGTGCCGTTGTCGAGTGTCGCTTTCCATCCCCACGGGAAGTATATCTCAGAGAATACGGCCAGGGCTCCGTTGTCGCTCTTATAGTTGTAAGTGAGAGCATTGGGCCTGTAGTCGGTGAGAGATATCGTGTCGCCTGGGGTTGATGTGCGCTGGCTCAGTATGTCGGCAAAAGAGCGGTCAGCGACAGCATGTGTTGACGGGTCGAGCGTGTCAAGTGCCGCCATCTCGGCATCGGCACTGTCGACATATGTCAGGGAGTCAACGATCCAGACGTTGCCGAGAGCCTCGGGATTGGGGATGACGTTCCCCTCTGGATCGATGATATATTTGCCGTTGAGCATATTGATGACATTGAGATTTGACTCGTCGAAGTCTCCTGACGCAGCCGGTAGAAGGTGACGCTCGATCATGTCCTGATAGCGTGTGAGTTTGGCGGCGTGGTAGCCTCCGAGCGACTTGTGGTAGTAGCTGGGGGCGGCCGACTGGAACAGGCTTCCCATCGGCATTACACGGTAGTATCCTTGATCCTCAAGTATCACACGGTCGGCCTGGGTCATCGGTATGCGGGCTGTGTCAGGAGCCGGGGTTGTGAAACTGTCATGGTCGACGTATCTCTTGTCAACGCTGTACAGGTCTATGAGCACAAGGGCTCCGATAACGAGTGCGCCGAGTTGTTCGCGCTTCATGTTCAATGTCGTCATGATTGTGCATCCGGCCAGCAGTACCAGCAGTAGGCTACGCCCCGAGTCGGTGCTTACCATCAGGTGGCGTAGTTCTGTGACAGCGGTGGCTATGCGCGGATTGGCGATAGAATAGGCATTGACCACATCGGCTCCATATCCCTGCTGCTGCAGGCTCTCGCCTATCATTACGGCTATCTGGCGGTCACCCTCGCTTATGGCCGGCCCATACACGCCGGGGAACAGCCATCCCAGCAGACACAGGAATGCGACGCCTCCGAATGCCCATGCTGTCTTCATGATATAATGCCGTCGTTCCTCATTACGCGCCGTGAGTACCTGTTGTAGGGCCATTATGCCGAGTAGCGGCATTGTAAGTTGTGCTATGACGAGTATTGACTCGGGGGTACGGAACTTGTTGTACATCGGTACCAGGTCGATGAACAGGTCGGTGAGCGACATGAAATTGCGGCCCCATGCAAGTGCTATCGAGAGCAGTGTCGCTGTGAGCAGGGCCCATTTAAGTGGGCCTTTTACGACGATTACTCCGAGGATGAAAAGGGCGAATATTATGGCTCCGACGTATACCGGGCCGTTGGTTCCCTCTGGTTCGCCGAAGTATTGCGAGACAAACTGTTGTATATACTGTTGTTCGGGAGCCTGTAGGCCGCTGTCGCGCAGTGCCTTGTCGGCTCCATCGATGTCGCTTAGGTTCATTGGTCGCATCTGCCCTCCCACGGGCTTTGCCGATGCGCCACCCTTGATATTGGGTATGAGAAGAGAGAATGTCTCACTGCGCCCGTAGCTGTATTGGGTAATGTAGTCACGGTCAAGTCCGTCACCGGGTTTGTTTTCAGAACCGGGAGTTGTGAGTTCGGAGTGGCCTCCGCGTATGGTCTGGCCGGTATACCGGTAGGTGTTGTAAAGGCTTGGTGAATTGGCTGCTACGGCGAGGATTACGGCAACAAGCAGTGTGGCGCTCCCTTTAAGCCATGCGGTAACTTCCCTGTCCATGACGGCCTTTACAAGATAGGCTACGGCAAGGATGATGATCAGGAACCCGAAGTAATAGGTCATCTGTATATGGTTGGCGGCTATCTGCATCATCAGAGCCATCGCCGTGATGGCTCCGCCGGCGAGATAACGGCCGCGGTAGGCAAGGAACAGGCCGGCGAGGGTAGGGGGAACATAGGTGAGTGTCAGGAATTTCCATATGTGTCCGGCTCCTATGATAATGATGAAGTAGCTTGAGAATCCCCATGCTATAGCGCCTATGAGAGCATAGTACCACCGTCGACGCAGGGTTATCAGTAGCCAGTACATGCCCATCATCATCATCATCATCAGACCCGAGGTGGTGGGTAACCCCAGAGAGTAGACTTTGCCTATCCATTCAAATAGCGAGTTGCTCGGATAGCTCGGGGTTATCTGGAATGTGGGCATGCCGCCGAAGAGCGAGTTGGTCCAGCGAGTGGTCTCGCCGGTCGCCTCGTTGAAGGCGCGAGCTTCCTCGCCGTTGGCTATTCCCTGCTGTACATCGTGTTGCTGCAGGGTATTCCCGTCAATCGAGTCGGGGTAGAAGAATGCGAGCGCGATGATGGCCATCACGGCTATGGATACTATCGAACCCCATACCTGGGGCTCGTTCAATATGCGTCGTATGTAGTTGGATTTCATTTGTCTTATCCTTTATGTTCCACCGGTATCTGTCTCTGTATGCTGTGGTCGAGCGATATCAGTGTCTCGGTGGTGGTGACACCGTTGATCATCTGTATCTTGTCGTGGAGTATCTCCATCAGGTGCTCATTATCGCGGGCATAGAGTTTAAGTAACAGTGTGTAGGGACCTGTGGTGTAGTGGCATTCCACTACCTCGGGTATCTTTTCGAGCTCGGGCACGACATCTCGGTACATAGCTCCGCGCACGAGGTTCACGCCTATATATGTGCATGTGCGGTAACCAAGTGTCTTGGGGCTCACGTTGTAGCCCGAGCCGGTGATGATGCCTACATCGATCATGCGCTGGATGCGCTGGTGGACTGCGGCCCGTGATACGCCACATACCAGGGCTACATCCTTCGAGGGTATGCGTGCGTTGCGTATTATGATGTCAAGTATCTGGCGGTCAAGCTTGTCTATTTTTTCCATATCGTATATTGCTGTTTTGGAATTTAATGATGTTATTTCTCGCAAAAATACATATTCGTTTTCATAAATTAAAGCAGAATGCTGTAAAAAGTGCAAAAAAAGCCCTCTCACGGGTGTGTGAAAGGGCTTTATCATTGAATTATATTGCAAATTGCTTACTTGATGATCTCGACAATCTCGATGTCGAACACCAGGGTCTCGTTGCGGCCGATGGTATTGCCCTGGCCCTGTACGCCGTAGCCAAGGTTGCCGGGGATCACGATTGTGGCTTTGCCACCCTTGGCAAGAAGCTGGAGACCCTCGGTGAAGCCGGGAATGAATCGGCTTGTATATGATGTCATGGGCTCTTCGCGGGTCTGGTCGAAGACAGTGCCGTCGATATGCATGCCTTTGTAGCGGAGTTTGATGCGGTCGTTGCTCTTTACGAGGTCACCGGTACCGGGCTCCTCGATCTTGTATACGAGGCCGCTCTCGGCACGTGTGTAGCCGGCGTTGTTGACCAGGCTGTCGGCATAGGCCGCGCCTTTAGCCTTGTTCTCTATCGATTCGTCGCTATTTTCAAGGACAGCGTTCTCCTTCTCCTGTGCATACTGCTGTGCGCGGTTCATAACCTGCTGGAATGCCATCTGATAGGTGTAGCTGTCTCCTACCGAGTCAGCGTTGAATACCTTCTCGAGCGATGCGATGATCTTGTCGGCATCGGCAGGTATTTTGAACTGTGCGGGCATGCCTTTGGCGGCTCCCCATACCTGCATGCCGGCCTGCATGCCCATTACGTAGGCCAGGTCGGCGGTGTCGCGGTTGGCAACAGCCTTGAGGCCGCGGATGAAGTCGGCCTTGCTGAACGAGGCCTTCTGCTCTTCGCTCATGTCGGCCATCTGACGGTCCATGTTTGAGCGGAAGTTGGCGCCTAAGAACTCGCCATAGGCCTGTGATAGAGAGTCTCCGAGGGCTATTTCCTCGGCAGTGGCTGCGCCATCGGCTGTCTTGGCCTTGTCACCGCAGGCGGTGAAAGCTACAGTAACAGTGGCTGCGCAGAGTGAAAGAATGATTTTTTTCATAAAACGTTTTATTAAATGATTGTTGCGTAATTGCAGTTGTTGTTGAACGGTCGCTGTGAGTAGGTATTACCGTCTTATGACTTCATGGAGTGTGATGGTAAAGTCGAGGGCCGCGTTGCCTGGGATGACTCCGGCTGTTCCGCGTGGCCCGTAGCCAAGGTCTGACGGTATTATGATGCGGTAAGTTCCTCCTGGTTTCATCATGAGCAAGCCTTGGGTGAAGCCTGGTACGAGACCCGATACCGGAAATGTCACATCGCTCTCCGACTCGTCGAATATCTCGCCGTTGTACAGCCGGCCTGTATAGGTTACTCTTGCCGAGTCGTTGATGGTGGGGCCTTCACCTTCCCCCTCGGTTATTACTTGGAACAGCAGGCCTTGTGGGGTCTTGATGACTCCCTCGCGTGAAGCCTCTCTTTCCAGGAAGGCCCGTTGCGACTCTGTGCTGAGTGTGTCCGCGGCCATCCGGCTCTCATACTGGCGGCTCATATAGTCGCTAAGGTACCGGTCGGCGCTTGATGGTGTGAATCCGGTCTCATTGCCCTCCAGTGCCGAGGTAAGGGCCCTGATGAATGTGTCGCGGTCGATCGGGAAGCCGAGTTCTCGCATCTGGCCGAGTCGCTCGACGACGGTCATGCCCTGCAGGACACCCTGGTAGTAGGGTTCCTGGTCGGCACTTACATTGAACGCGTCGTTTATTCCCTTTATAAACAGGCTGGTGGCGTTGGAGTCGGAGGCATACCGTTGCTCGAGTATGGGCGACATATGGCTGCTCCATACTGTAGCCAGTGCGGTCGATACGGTATCGGCCGCGAGACTGTCGGCCGGGGCCGCCGACGATGGGCGGCTCCAGCCGGCAAGTGTTACTCCAATCATCAGTATGACGATCGATATGCGTTTCATCGCTGTGGACGGTCTCGGGTGTTACTTCCCTATTACCTTAAGTAGCTCGACATCGAATATCAGCGTCGAGTTGGGGCCTATGACATTGCCGGCGCCCTGAGGGCCGTAGGCCAGCTGTGATGGTATGAACAGGCGCCATTTTGAGCCGGCTTTCATAAGTTGAAGGGCCTCGACCCAGCCGGGTATTACCTGGGTGACTCCGAATGTGGCCGGCACACCACGCTCTACGCTCGAGTCGAATATGGTGCCGTCGATGAGTTTGCCGGTGTAGTGGACTTCCACCTGGTCGGCCGAGGTGGGTACGGAACCGTTACCTTCCTGCAGTACCTCGTATTGCAGTCCGCTCCCGGTGGTTTTTACCTCGGGACGCTTGCCGTTCTCGCTAAGGAATGCCTCGCCGGCCTGGAGATTGGCCTCGCCGGCTTTCTTTGCGGCCTCCTGCTGTTTGGCTTCCATCTCGCCGAAGTATTTTTGTATCACGGCCTTGGCTTCGTCATAGCTCATTTTTGGGGCCATGCCGTCATAGACAGCGGCCACGCCGTCGGCAAAGTCCTGTACGTTGATTGATTCAATGCCCGAGGCCTTGAAATTATTGCCCATGCTCAGTCCGAGAGCATAGCTTAGCTGGTCAAGTTTGTTATTTTCCATGTTTTCAGTTTTTTACTGTTGTATAACAATACAACTGCGCAAAGTTAGGTTAAAAAACGCTCTGAATCTCTTATAATTATAATAAAAAATATTAAAACGTCTTTACCTGTGGAAAATAAGAGGTTGTCTATCTTGCAACGGTACGGGGCTTGGCGTTGGATATCAGTTTGATCGGAAGGATGTGGGTGACAGGCCTGTGATGTGTTTGAAGTATTTACCGAACGCTGACTGGTTGGGGAAGTTGAGTTTGTAGGCCACCTGCTGTACAGTGAATCCTGAGAATCTCAACATGTTCTTGGCTTCGTTGATGACATACTGGTCAATGATCGCGGCCGCAGTGCGCCCGGTGATTTCGCGTACCAGCAGTGATAGATACTTGGGCGATATGCACATTTTGCCTGCATAGAACGCCACCGTGCGCTCCTGACGGTAATATTGTTGCAACAGGTGCATGAACTCGTGGACATAGCTGGTCTTGCGCGAGCGTGGTGTACGTTGGTCATCTACAGGCAAGGTGCTGAGTACATGGCGTTTCTCTACTGCATATGCGAGCTGGTACATCAGCGCCACTACTATGTTGCGGCCTATGTTGCGTGTTATAAGTGACAACTGCTGCTGGGTATCATTGTTGTTTACAGCACACTGATGCAGCAGATTGAAGTAGCTTTGGAGAAGATGTTGCTCGTCGGTCTTGAGTCTCAGTACGGGATCTATATCGATAAACAGGCGTGGATTGATGACGTTGATGTCAAAGTTCATGCTGTTTATGAACTCGTGGGACAGGAATAAGGCATATATCTCTACAGTCTCGTTGTTGGTGAGACTCGATGATATGACATCATTGGGGCCTAATACCACCAGCGACCCAGCTTCCATCATGTGGCAGTTCGAGTTGGCTGTGATGTTGATGCATCCCTTGGCGACCACGATGATTGACAGCCCCTCGAAGCGTATGGGCTCGATGGCTTGCCGTGATACTGCGCCGTTAAACATCAGGTGTGAGAAGATATAGTCCTGTCTTGCATGACTGAACGACTCTGATATATGGCTAAGGTTACTTATATCGTTAAGATTTAATTTTTTTTCCATTTGTTGTTCGCTGCTCACGGATTGAATGGTTCACTTGAAGTATTTTGCTGTTCTCGTTGTTACCCTCCCCACAATATTTTTTGATGCGGTATGGGAACGTGGACCGGGGTATCCCGGCTTTGAATTTACCTGTTTTCCGCTCTCTTGCGGGGATTGGTTTTAGTTGTAATATATCGTTGTTTTATGCAGCTTGGTCACAATGCGATAGGAATACTGTCTGTCGACGGTGTTACTATTGCACTGCGCAAATATAGTGTGAAAATTTGGATAATCGTGCAATGGAAATTAAAAAAAATGCAAACTTTCAAATAGTGTTCAAATAACACTCGTATGATTGGAGATTTTAAGAATCGAAAAACCAACTTTTAGGTCTGTGGTGTCGTTATAATTGGTGTGAAGATCCATATGATTCCATTCTTTGTTCTAATTAGGATTATAACAGTTTGGAATTATAATACGGTTTTATAACTTTGCATTTCAAATGTATAAATGTTTCAATTATTTCCATCTCATAGACATGAGTTCAAGATTAAGTCTTTTCGTGACAATATTGATGCTGGGGTCGGCATTGTCGGCCTCGGCCGGGGTGTTCTCGCTTGACTCCTGCAGGGCAATGGCTCTTTCCCACAACAAGGAGCTGCTTATGCAACAGGAACGTGTCAAGGCGGCCGGCTATACGCGTCGGGAAGCTTTTGCGGCATATCTCCCCGCCTTTGACTTTGCCGGTGGCTATATGTATAATCAGAAGAAGATTTCCATTTTCGACTCCGACCAGCTTCTGCCTACAAAGTCTTTCAATCCGGCCACCGGTTCTTACGAGTTCAATCTTGTGACCGATCCGGCCACCCATATGCCTGTAAAAGGTCCTGACGGAAACTATATACCGTCCACGGTTGCTCTTATTCCCAAGGATGCCATGACATATGATATCCACAATGTTGTGTTTGGTGCGGTCACTCTTACTCAGCCTATATATATGGGTGGAAAGATCGTTGCCATGAACAAGATGGCGGGTTATGCCGAGGATCTTGCCAAGGATCTCCATGCCGTTGCACGACAGGATGTCGTATATGCCGTGGATGCCGCCTACTGGCAGGTTGTATCGCTCTCGGCCAAGCATGCCCTGGCCACAAGCTATGTGGCTCTGCTTGACTCGCTCGACCGCAATGTGCAACTGATGCTTGACGAGGGTGTGGCCACGCGTAGCGATAAGCTTACGGTTGATGTGAAGCTCAATGAGGCGCAGGTAGACCTGGCAAAGGTCGAGAACGGTCTCGTGCTTTCACGTATGTTGCTGGCCCAGTTGTGCGGTATGCCGGTGGAGTCTGACATGCATGTGGCCGACGAGTCGATCGAGCACATCGATACATCGGCCGAGATTGCTGTTGCCTATGACATGCAACGCGTATATGAGGCTCGTCACGATCTGCATGCGCTGGAAATGGCGGTCGGTATCGCCGGCCAGCAGAGTCGTGTGGCTATGTCGTCGATGTTGCCGAATGTGGCTCTCATTGGCACATATTCATTCAGCAATCCCAATATGTATGATGGTTTCAGTAAACGCTTTGACGGGGCGTTCTCGGTGGGCCTGGCGGTGAAGATACCGCTGTGGCACTGGGGTGGCAACTACAATAAGTATCGTGCGGCCAAAGCAGAGCAGACGGTGGCCAGGCTGCGTCTTGACGATGCCAAGGAAAAAGTCACCCTGCAGGTGTCTCAGGCAGCGTTTAAGGCTCAGGAGGCAATGAAGACGTATCTGATGACAATCACCAACGAGGCCAAGGCCAATGAGAATCTCGAGAATGCACGTGTAGGCTTCAGCGAGGGAGTGCTCACCACCGACAATGTCCTTGAGGCCCAAACGGCCTGGCTCAAGGCTCACAGCGAGAAAATTGATGCAATGATTGAGGTCCAGCTGTGTGACGTGTATCTCAATAAGGTTCTCGGAACCATGAATATCGATTGATCCAATTCCTCTACTACTTTGATTAAGAAAAAATATTTCCGTTATGGCTGAAAATATAAAAACATCGATTGACGAGAAAAAAGAAAACCGGCGTCTCATGTCATCGCTGGCTGTCGTAGTTATTCTGGTTGCCGCACTGGCTCTGGTGGGATTCCTATTTCTTAAGGAGCCCCCTGAGATTATCGAGGGGCAGGCCGATGCTACATCCGTGCGTGTGTCAGGTGCTCTCCCGGGTCGTGTTACCGAGTTTATGGTGCGGGAGGGTGACATGGTGCGCCAAGGCGATACCCTTGTGCATATCCACTCGGCATTGGCCGAGGCCAAGCTTGACCAGGCACGTGGTATGGTACAGGTTGCCGAGGCTATGAACCGCAAGGTAGATGCCGGCACACGTGTGCAGATCATACAGGCCGCATACCAGTTGTGGCAGCAGGCCAAGGCCGCTGTCGAGATTACCGGCAAGACATACGACCGCATGCAGTCGCTATATTCCAAAGGTGTCGTCTCGGAGCAGAAGCGCGACGAGGCCAAGGCTGCTTATGATGCCGCTGTCGCAGCCGCTACAGCCGCCGAGAGCCAGTATAGCCTTGCACGGCAGGGCGCGCAGCGCGAGGACAAGGAGAGTGCCAACGCTATGGTGGGAGTGGCCCAGGGTGGAGTGGCCGAGGTCAATGCACTGCTTGACGATCAGTATCTCACTGCTCCGTGTGACGGACAGGTAGATATCATCTACCCCCACGTGGGTGAGCTGGTGTCGATCGGCGCTCCCGTCATGAATATCCTGCGTACCGACGACAAGTGGGTCACATTCAATGTGCGCGAGGAACTGCTCGCCGATCTCACCATGGGCAAGACCATCAAGGTGATGATCCCGGCTCTCGACAGGAAGGAGATCGACGCTACGATATATTATATCCAGGACATGGGTACCTATGCTACATGGCGTGCAACCAAGTCGACCGGCGACTGGGACAGCCGTACGTTCCAGATCAAGGCGCGTCCGGTCGACAATATCCCCGATCTGCGACCCGGAATGACCGCGATAATAAAGTAATAGACATTTCATGACGATCAGGCTTAGGCCCCATAATTATCAGATACAATGAAATTTGCTGAGGGACTTGGTTCGACAATGCGGCGTGAGATTCACCGTCTCGGATCGCGGCGTGTATATCTGTGGGCTATGGTGCTCATACCGCTCGTCGTAGCCTTTTTCTTCCTTAACCTCATGGAGGTAGGTCTTCCAACAAAGGTACCTACCGCTATCGTTGATCTCGACAACTCATCGATGTCCCGTAATCTCACACGCTCGCTGGGCAGTACGGAGCTTGTCGACCTGTCATACAAGGCCGACAGCTATCATGATGCCATGGAGATGGTGAGGTCGGGTAAGATCTACGGCTTCTTCCTTATTCCGCGCGATTTTGAGGCGCATGCTCTTGCAGGACGTACGCCTACGCTCTCATACTACAGCAACATGACATATTTCGTTCCCGGCACTCTCGCCTACAAGGGGTTCAAGACCATGGCAGTGCTCACTTCGGGCAAAGTGGTCGAGACATCGCTCACGAGCAAGGGGCTTAGCGAGGAGCTTGCCGGTGCTATGTTGCAGCCGATAGTCATGGACACACATCCCATAGGCAATCCGTGGACCAACTATTCGATATATCTCAGTAACTCGTTTATTCCGGGTCTGCTCGAGCTGATGATTTTTCTCGTGACATGCTATTCGATATGTGAGGAGATAAAACGGCGCACATCGATAGGCTGGCTCGCCACGGCACATGGATCTCTCACCGCGGCCTTGTTGGGCAAACTGTTGCCGCAGACCTTGATATTCACCATCATGGGGTGGGGGTTTGATGTCCTGCTCTTCGGGGTCTCTCACTTCCCATGCGGCCATATGGGCAGTATGTTGCTGGCAATGCCCCTGTTTGTAATGGCCTCACAGGCGTTTGCGGTCATAATATGCTCGGCGATTCCTAACCTGCGTCTTGCAATGAGTGCCTGTAGTCTTACCGGCATACTTGCTTTCTCGATAGCCGCTTTCTCCTTCCCGGTCGAGAGCATGTACCCGTCAATCGGTATCTTTAGCTATATCCTGCCGGTACGATGGTATTTCCTTATTTATATCGACCAGGCGCTCAACGGTATCGACATGTACTACTCGCGTTATTACTATATGGCGCTGGTAGCCTTTATACTCGTTGCCTGTTCGCTTGCCTGGCAGCTTAAGAAGAGATTGCTTAACCCCGTTTATGTGCCTTGATTTAAGATATGTTCGGACGAATCAAAAACTGGATATTCACCGTAGCGCGTGTCATGAGACGCGAGTTCTACCTCTCGCTCACCGATGTGGGCGTGATGCTGTTCTTCCTGTTCCTGCCGGTGGTGTATCCGGTTATCTATACGCTTATATATAATCCCGAGGTTGCCCGCGAGATACCGGTTGCGGTCATTGACGACTGTCGTTCGGCTCAGAGCCGTGAACTTGTGCGCATGGCCGATGCCACCGAAGCCATACACGTCATAGGATACGCCACAGATATAGCCGAGGCTCGCCGATGGAAGGATTCAAAGGCCTGCTATGGCATAATACATATACCGGCCGATTATTCCCGCTCGCTGGGGCGTGGCGAGCAGGCCAATGTTACATTCTACAGCGACATGTCGCTTCTGCTCCGTTACCGCTCGATGCTTTTGAGTCTTACCAATCTGCAACTGGCCGCCGGTGCCCGCATACGCACCGAGACCATCTCGTCACTTGGTTCGCTTGCATCGGGGATGGGGGGCAGTCCGGTAGAGAATGTCTCATATATGTTGGGCGATACCGAGCAGGGGTTTGCCTCGTTTGTGATTCCCGGCATCATAATCCTTATCCTGCAGCAGAGCATGTTGCTCGGTATCACCATGATAGGCGGCACAGGATATGAGCGCCGTCTTCGCAACGGCGGTATCGATCCTCTCGGAGTAAGGGGGGCTACACCAGGTGCATCGGTCATAGGTCGTATGCTGTGCTTCGTGTTCATATACATACCGCTTGTAATCTATGTGTTGCATTTTATACCGGTGATGTTCTCGTTGCCACATGTCGGGTCCCCCATGCAGTATCTGCCGTTCGTGTTGCCTATGCTCGTGGCTACGGCCTTCCTCGGTATCACTCTGGAGGTGCTTGTCAAGGAGCGCGAGATGTCATTTATGGTAGTGGTATTCACCTCGGTCGTATTCCTGTTCCTGTCGGGACTCACATGGCCACGATATGCCATGAACTGGCTGTGGAAAGGCGTAGGTGACCTCATACCGGCCACATGGGGAGTGGAGGGCTTCATACGCATCAACTCCAACAATGCCACCATCTATGACAACTCCCATTGTTACCTCATGATGTGGGCTCTCGCCATCTTCTACTTCTTCACTGCGGTATGGGCCACACGCTATATATCGCGCCGCGCCCGTCGCGAGGCTCTCTCCGGCTACTGATGATAAATCCCCCCTCTTAGACCCTTATGAAACCTGTATAGATATCGCCCCTTCACCGTGCGGTATCGTTCCATCCCCAGGCTGGTGACAAAGCGTTGTGCACGCCGGTTATCTATAGCCACCGAGGTCATTATGTGCCATCCGGCTATCTTCATGGCCGATACGAGCAGATGTGCACAGTCATAATTGTCCCAGGGGGTATTCCAGCCTCCGCCATGAAAGCTCGCTATCCTCCGGCTCCAGTTTTCGACTATCACCAGTCCCATGGCTAAAGGTTCGTCGCTGTCGTGGCGCGTGTATACCATAGCTTGCATCGTCTGCCGGTATTTCTCAAGCAGGCTGGCAAACTCCTCGTCGTTTTCGGCCCATCCTATTGTTGATTTCCAGCGGTCATACCCCATGTGTTCGACCACACGGTCGCTTATACGGTAAGCCCGCAATCGCCCTCGTGGCGATTGCAGGCTATCAAGAGTGTGTGTTATTCCGATCAAGATTTTATTTTGCTTTTGCTTTGGCAAGATCCGCTTTTGCCTGGGCCAGGTGTTTCTTGGCTTTCTCAAGCTGAGCTTGGCACGAGAATACATCTACTTCATATGAGCGGTATGAACCTGATTTGCCCGGATAGCCGTGGTTCTTTGGTAATGTCTTCCAGTTGGGGCTGGCTTTGGCGTTGGCAAGTTTTTTCTTGGCTAATTCAAGATTTTTCGGCTCAAGCCGAAAATCCATGCACCGGATTTTCAGGAAAGTGTTAAATTTGTGTCATGAAAACTTCTGAAGCATTCTGGATGTTCCTGCCGCAAGGTCTGG
>CAXHRO010000040.1:0-26614 GCA_964018905.1 uncultured Muribaculaceae bacterium | reverse complement strand
AGAAATCGCAAATGTTCTCCTCAGACCTCTCTACAAGCCGAAATTTGATATTTTCAAATTTTTGTCATGTACTTAGTAATTTTTTAAAGAAAAATTTTTATTGTACTTGTCAACTGTTTTTCGTAAGTTTGCAATCTCACTAATTGTAAAATGATATGAGCCAAGCACAGCACTGTTTTGATATATTCGAGCGCGCTACCGCCGACTATCACATCACCGATCATGTAGATGCTCCGCACAACAATCCCTATGAAGACGGGACATTCGAGCATACCCTCTATGAAAAGAACTGGATTGATGCCGTACAATGGCATCTTGAGGATATCATCCGCGATCCGGGTATAGATCCTGTTGAGGCTCTGGCCCTGAAGCGCCGTATCGACCGCTCCAATCAGGATCGAACCGACATGGTCGAGGAGTTCGACACATATTATCGCAACAGGTATGCCGATGTTAAGGTATCGCCCGATGCCAAGATTAATACCGAGAGTCCGGCCTGGGCGCTTGACCGTCTGTCGATCCTTGCCCTTAAGATATACCATATGAGGCAGGAGGTCGTGCGTACCGATGCTTCTGCGGCCCATATAGGCAAATGTCAGGCCAAGCTTGATGTATTGCTTGAACAGCAGAGGGATCTCGTCAGTGCCATTGATACCCTGCTTGACGATATCGCCGCCGGACGCAAGTACATGAAGGTATACCGTCAGATGAAGATGTATAACGATCCCGACACCAACCCGGTGCTTTATGGCTCGAAATAAAAATACCTGCGGCGGTCCCGTTGTACTCGCCACGCGCTTCTCGGCGCTGGGTGATGTTGCCATGACCATACCGGCATTGTACGACGCCTGCCGTGCCAATCCTCATGCTACCGTCGTGATGCTTACCCGCACATCAATGGCCGGCCTGTTCATCAACCGCCCTGATAACCTTGTGGTCGAAGGGGTAGACCTCGTTGACTACAAGGGGCCGGTCGGAATGTGGCGTCTTATGGGTGAGATGATCGACAACCACGGTATCACGGTCGTGGCCGATCTGCACGATGTCCTGCGTACCAAGATGCTACGCCTGGCGGCGCGTCTGCGAGGAATACCTGTATTTCACATAGACAAAGGCCGGTCGGAGAAGAAACGTCTCACGCGCCGTGCCCGCAAGGTGATGTTGCCGCTCACCCATTCAATCGATCGATACAGGGCGACACTCGCCGCCGCCGGTCTGCAGGCAAAGCCGGCGTTCACAGGCTTGTTTGAGCAAACCGGTGTCGACCCCGAAGTCTACAGGGCCATTACTCCGGCCAAACGCCCCGGTGAAGTATGGATAGGCATCGCACCATTCGCCAAGCATGAGGGAAAGATATATCCGCTCACGCTAATGGAACAGGTGATAAGAGAGTTGTCGGGACGCACCGGCACATCTGTGTTCCTTTTTGGAGGTGGGCCATACGAGAAGAAGATTCTTGGCGAGTGGGCACGCAAGTATCCGTCGACCATATCGCTGGCCGGCGAACGGCATGGATTCGGAGTCGAGTTGTCACTTTTTCATGATCTCGATGTCATGATCACCATGGACTCGGCCAATATGCACATGGCATCGCTCGCCGGAGCCCCCGTGGTAGCCGTATGGGGTGCCACCCATCCATATTGCGGGTTTGGAGGATGGCAGGTTCCTGAACAGAACAACATCCAGTTGCCAATTCCATGTCGCCCGTGCTCGGTATTCGGCAACAAACCATGTCTTACGGGTGACATGCGTTGTCTTGCAGGCATTCGCCCCACGCTTATCACCGACCGCATAGACGCCATCCTCGCCTCACGAAACAAATAAACCGTGAATCATAGAGGATTACTCTCTTGGAATACAGGAAAAGTTATAAACCGCAAATTACGGGTAATGTACGGAAATGGACACCCATGCCTAATGTAATACGTTGATTTACAGTCTTGCTTGACATGCGGTATTTTCTTTTTATAAATTTGTCGATGTAAAACTTGACAAATTTATATGGATAAGAAAATCGATTCCAATATACTCAGAACCGAGAGACGCATACGCTGGATCAAACGGGGAGTCATTGTAGCCGTGGCTGTCATGGCTGTGTCGGCCGGACTGTGGATGATAGGCACATCGGTCAACAGGCGTGACCTGTTTATCGCTACGGTCGATAATGGCCCGCTGGAGATCACAGTGCCTGCATCGGGACGTGTGGTCCCGGCCTACGAGGAAATTGTCAATTCGCCGGTGACGACCCGCATTCTCAGGGTGTATGCCCAGCCTGGCGATACGGTGAAAGCCGGCACACCGTTGCTACAGCTTGACCTCGAACAGGAAGAGACCGCCCTCAACAAGCTGATGGACAGTCGGGTCATGGGACAGCAGGAGCTTGAACAGCTCCGGATCAATAACCACACATTGTTAAGTGACCTGGAGATGCAGATCGAGGTCAACGAGATGCAGGTCAACCGTCTTGCAGTCGAGGTGGCCAACGAGCGACGTCTTGACTCGATAGGAAGCGGCACCGGCGACCGCGTGCGTCAGGCCGAGACGGCCTACGCGACCGCTGTACTGCAACTTAAACAGTTACGCATTAAACTTGATAACGAACGTATGCGTACTGCCGCCGCCGAGCAGGTTCAGCAATTGGGCATGAGCAGTGTCGACAAGGATATCGCCTTGAAACAGCGCACACTCGAGCAGGGCCGCATACCGGCTCCTAACGACGGCATCATAACATATCTCATGAGCGAACTGGGTTCGCAGGTAAATGCCGGTGAACGTGTTGCCGTCGTATCGGATCTTTCCCGGTTTAAGATATCGGCCGATGTCCCCGAGGGGAACAGTAATAAAGTCGAGATAGGGGCCGAGGTAAATGTCCGCATAGGCAACACCGTCATACACGGCAACGTCACCAATATAACTCCACAGGCCAAGGCTGGCGTGGTTTCGTTCATGGTGAGGCTTGACGATCCGTGCAACAGCCGTCTGCGCTCGGGCTTGCGCACCGACCTGTATGTTACCTACGGCTACAAGGACAATGTCACCCGTCTCCCCTCCGGGACCTATTTCAAAGGCCCAGGCGACTATGAACTGTTTGTAATGGACGGAGACAACCGGTTGGTAAAGCGTCTGGTAAAACTGGGCGACAGCAACCGTGACTATGTTGAGGTTGTGGGAGGTCTCGTAGCCGGCGACCGTGTGGTGGTGAACGACATGGAACGCTACCGCACCAAGAAAGAATTGAAAATCAAATAATAACTCTACATATATGTCAATAATCACACTTGGCGGCATCAATAAGGTATACCGCACCAGAGAGATCGAGACAACTGCGCTCGAGAATGTAAACCTGCAGGTCAACTGCGGAGAATTTCTCAGTATCATGGGGCCCAGCGGATGTGGAAAATCCACCCTGCTGAATATTATAGGACTTCTTGACAAGCCTACAGGCGGCACTGTGACCCTTCTTGACAAGAACTGCGATAACCTGTCGGACAAGGATCTGTCTCATTTCCGTAACCACAATATAGGCTTTGTGTTCCAGAGCTTCCACCTCATCCCGTCGCTGTCGGTCGCCGACAACGTGGAACTGCCGCTCGTATACCGCAGCGGCCTCAGTGCCAGGGATCGCCGTGAGAAAGTAGAGCAGGTGCTTGAACGCCTGGAGATGTCACACCGCATCAAGCATCTGCCTGCCCAGCTGTCGGGAGGTCAGTGCCAGCGTGTGGCCATCGCACGCGCTATCATCGGTAATCCGGCTATAGTGCTTGCCGACGAGCCTACCGGCAATCTTGACAGCAAAATGGGTGCCGAGGTGATGTCTCTTCTGCATCGTCTCAACAAGGAGGACGGCACCACAATAGTGATGGTGACCCATAACGAGGCACAGGCACGCGAGACCGACCGCATCGTGCGCTTCTTTGACGGACACATTGTAGGATAGTTCTAACCGGCTCTAAGCCTACGAATCAGACTCAAAATCAAGATGAAACAGAAAATCAAACAGATACTCTATGACATGCGCCACCAGCCCATCATTGCCTGGGTGTCGTTGCTGGCCACCGCCATGTCGATATTCCTCATAATGGTTGTAGTGATGATGCAGCGTGTGCAGACCGTGCCATACGCTCCCGAGAGTTGCCGTGACAGGCTGTTGCTCGGCACATACATGCATGTGGTCTCGCAGGATCAGAGCAGTAACAGCTCGGCCGGGCTTAGCTTCAGGCTTGCCAGGCTTCTGTATGACGACCTCGAGGGGGTGGAAGCCGTGTCATATATGAACCAGCTGGTCGAGGCTACCGAGGTAATGGGTACGACCGGGGAGTCGTTTATAGTCAACGGGCGTCATGTCGATGCAGCTTTCTTCAGGATATTCGACCATCCGCTGGTTTCAGGCCGTTACTTTACCTCCGAGGAGGCTGACGCTGTCATCCCGGTGGCTGTCATCTCTGCCTCCACCGCTCGCAAGACATTCGGCACAACCGACTGCATAGGCTTGCAATTGGCTGTAGATCACAAGATGTATACTGTCGTCGGTGTGGTAAACGACAACACACCGCTGGCACTCACCGGCTCGGGCGACCTGTTCATAGCCACAGGTCCTGGCGACCCGGCCATGAAGAGCTATGACGATGAGGAGATCTTCGGCCCCGTGTCGGCATCTCTGCTGGTAAAGGAAGGGGTTGATTTCCAGAGTGTACGCGATCAGGTAAAAGCGCGTTATGCGATAATCGACACCGAGCTTGCCCCTACAGGCCATCATACTGTCTACCACGAATCTCCATTTGATCAGGAGACCATAGCCGCAGGGGTTAACGGCAGTAACGTCACCCCCAGCACAACATCGGGACACTTCATGCGCATATGCATATATCTGATATTGCTCATTGTGCCGGCAATCAATCTCAGCAATATGCTGCACAGCCGCATGCGCCGCCGTGTGAGCGAAATCGGTGTGCGGCGGGCTTACGGATGCACACGATCGCGTATCATGGCCGATATCATTGCCGAGAACTTCCTGCTCACACTCGCAGGCGGTATCATAGGGGTAGCCATGGGCGTCGTGTTTGCCCTGACATACAGCGGTCTGTACGAGAATATGGTCAATTATGGGAGTGGAGCCACCCCGGCAGTCAGCGCTGTGCTCAACTGGGGTACGGTAGTCATCGCCGTGCTGCTGTGCTTCACACTCAATATCATAAGTGCGGCAATCCCGGCCTGGAGGGCATCCCGGCTTAATCCGGTTGAGGCCATCAATGCCAGATAAGCGGCTATGCTCAGTTCGTGCAAGGCCAAAAACTCATCCAATATAAACTAATTTACAGCACTTACTTAAAATAACAATGAAACGCAAACTATTAACTCAGATGCTGGCCGAGTGGCGGTCAAACCTGTGGCTGATCATTGAGCTTGTCATCGTCATTGCAGTGTTGCAGTTCATCTTCAGCTTCCTGTGCATAATGAGCGATATGCATTCGGGCAACAAAGGGTATGACCTTAACGACATATATGTGGCCGATATTAATGCCATACCGTCCGACTCTCCCGAATATCATCCATACGACAGCCTTCATTCCCTCGTCACCGACCGCGACATGCTGCTGGCACGGATCCGCAGTAATCCTTATGTCGAGATCGTGGGGCTTGGATCGGGCAATGCTATGCCGTACAACTTCAATTATTATGGACAGAACATTGTTTTTGTCGACAATGACACCACCTATAGCCTCAATGCCAACATGCGCAGGATGTCGCCCGATGTGATACGTGCCATACGTCTCACTGGGTTTAACGGAGAGTCGACCGAGCAGCTTGCATCGATGCTTGAGAACGGAGACATTCTGTTGTCGAACGTTGACGAGGACTATGCCTATCAGGATGTTGACCCCATGATAATGCGTGGCCGTGATGTCTTTATCGGAGATACGTCATTCGTAAGGCATGTCGGGGCGATAGCCTACGGCATTAGACGAACCGATTTCGAGCCTCTCGGTGACCCTGTGGCATATGCACCGCTCGAATCAGACCGATGGGGAGGTGTGCTTGTGGTACGTGTAAAGGAGGGTATGGGTGAAAAGTTCATTGCATCGATGGGGCGTGACGGGAAATCGCTCGGGAATGTCTATCTCAGCGACCTCAAGAGTATCGATGTAATGCGCGACAAGGCCCATCTCAACTACAATCAGTACATCCGCAATTTCATGATATGCGCGGCGTTCATCATGCTTGTGATTTTTCTTGGCTTTTTAGGAACTTTCTGGTTCAGAACCCAGCAACGTGTGGGCGAGATCGCAATCAGGAAAGTCAACGGTGCCACCGACCGCAGTGTTTTCGCTCGTTTTGTGAGCGAGGGGCTTATACTGCTCGTTGTCGGCACGATCATTACCGTGCCTGTGCTGGTAATGGTGCTTAATAGCGGAGTACTTGATGATATGGGTATAACATTTGTACGCAATAGTGTAATAGTTAGGGCTTATGTGATCACCGTGCTGGTGCTCTCGGCTCTTATCGCTCTGGGTATCTGGGCTCCGGCCCGCAAGGCTATGAAGGTGAATCCGGCCTATGCATTGAAAGACCAGTAACTATGCACTGTCCCTATATTCTCTGAAATGAAACGATACATAATATTGATAATTACGCTGACCGTGGCGCTCGGCGGTATTGCCGCCGAGATGCCGCTCACTCTCGACGAGGCGATAATCATGGCCCGTACTCGTAGCGTGGATGCAGCTGTGGCTCTGGACGAGCTCAAAAGGGCCTACTGGGAATGGCGCACATACCGAGCTGACAGGTTGCCCGAGATCGGTTTTACCGCTACCGCTCCGTCATATGCCAACCGCTACTCGTCATACATGAACGAGAATGGAGAATACAGTTTTGTAAGCAACCGCTATCTTGACGCGCAGGCTCAGTTGTCGGTAACTCAGAATATTACGCTCACTGGCGGAAAGCTGAGTCTCAATTCATCGCTCGACTTTCTTCATCAGTATGGCGACGGTGGCGGCGACCGTTTCATGACGATTCCGGTCGCTCTGACACTCACTCAGCCCATTCTCGGGGTGAACACGCTTAAATGGAACAGCCGTATCGAGCCTGTGAGATTCGCCGAGGCGAAGGCCGCATTCCTCAGTGCCACCGAGGATGTGGCACTGGCTACGGTAAACTTCTTTTTCACCTTGATAATGAGCCGGGAGAATCTTGCCATCGCCGGGCAGAATCTCGCCAATGCCGAGAAACTCTATGCTGTGGCTGTTGAAAAACGGGCCATGGGGCAGATAAGTGAGAACGACCTGTTGCAGATGGAACTTAACCTGCTTGATGCCCGCTCGACCCATACCGATGCCGTCAGCACCCTCCGTAGCGATATGTTCACGTTGCGTTCGTTTCTTGATATTGACAGTGATGTCGAGATTGTCCCGGTCGTGCCTGAGTCGGTTCCGCAGGTCAGCATAGATTTCGGTGACGCACTGGACCGTGCCCTGGCCAACAATAAGTTTGCCAGGAACATACGCCGACGCCAGCTCGAGGCCGACTATGAGGTCGCCAAGGCCAGGGGGGATATGAGGCAGATCGATCTCTTTGCCCAGGTAGGATACACCGGCACCGATACCGACTTTAACAGTGCCTATTCGCGACTGCGTGGCAATCAGCTGGTAGAAGTGGGCTTCTCGATACCACTGGTCGACTGGGGCAAGCGTCGTGGAAAGGTAAAGGTGGCAGAGAGCAACCGCCGGGTGACAGAGAGCCGGCTGAGGCAGGAGGCAATGGACTTCAACCAGGAGTTGTTTGTGCTTGTGGAGCGATTCGGCAACCAGCAGCAACAGCTTGCCATCGCCAGGCGCTCCAATGAGATAGCCCGCAAACGATATGAAACCAACGTGGAGACCTTCATGATAGGCAAGATCTCGACACTCGATCTCAATGACTCTCAGTCTAAGAAAGATGCCAGCCAGCGCCAATATGTCAGCGAGTTATACAAATTCTGGAGTTACTGGTACCAGTTACGATCCCTTACACTCTACGATTACCGGCACCACACCGACATCAACGCCGACATCGACCGCATATGCCGGATGTAGCGGATACTCGGTTTTTCTATTTGGTTCTATTTCGCTAATTTTGTCAGGAGATAACGTTTATATGTATGGTACTGATTATTGATGACGATAATGCTGTAAGGCTGTCTATCGGCCTGGCTCTCAGAAAGGCCTCCATCGAGTCGGTGGCAGTCTCCAATGAGGCCGACGCTCTTGAACGTGTGCGTGACGGGAATATCTCGGCCATTGTGCTCGATATGAACCTGTCGCTGGAGACAACCGGACAGCAAGGGCTCGAATTGTTGCAGAAAATCAGAATACTGCGTCCCGATCTGCCTGTCATACTCATAACGGCATGGGGTACTATCCCGCTGGCCGTGGAGTCAATGAATCTGGGTGCCACCGACTTTATGACCAAGCCGTGGAGCAATGAAGATCTTGTAAGAAAATTAAGAAAGGCCATTTCGGCAGCTCAGGCCCGCCGGGTCGAAGATGCCCGTCATGATACACTCGATGAGATGGAGCGACAGGCGATAGAGGATGCAATGAGACGCTGTGACGGTAACATGACGATAGCCGCGCGGCAACTTGGTATCACACGCCAGTCGCTGTATCGCCGGCTCGAGAAGTTCGGCCTTCAGTAAACCCCTTGCTGGGATAATCCCAAGCTGTAGACTCCCACAGGGGGATAGTTTAAATCGGGTCGGCTTCTGTCAGAAAACTGGAGAGTCAACCAAAATCAGTAAAAACACACAGGAATAGACATTTATAGGAATTTTCCAAATTCCCCCCCGCCCCCCTGGGAAGTGGGAAATTGGGAAATTTTGGGAAATTCGAGGCGAATGAAGATGGATTTTAGCAATGGATGTTGGGTGTTGAGGTATTAATTTGTATTTTTGCATGAACTATGAGCCAGACTGGCTCTATATACTTCCAGCCCATGTCACAGGTTAAACCAAAGAAAGCATTAGGACAACATTTCCTTACCGACTTGTCGATAGCCGGTCGTATCGCATCGACCCTTGACGACTATACCGGGTTGCCGGTTATGGAAGTCGGGCCTGGCATGGGGGTGCTCACGAGGCAACTTCTTGACAGGGGACATGATATCACTGTGGCCGAGATCGACAGCGAGAGTGTCGGATATCTCAAGGCTAACTTCCCCGAGCTTGAAGGCCGTATAGTGGAAGGGGACTTTCTCAGGCTTGACCTGCGGGAGTTATATGATGGACGGGAGTGTTGTGTTATAGGTAATTATCCGTACAACATATCTTCGCAGATCTTCTTTCATGTACTTGATTACAAGGATGTGGTGACGTGTTGTTCGGGCATGTTGCAGCGTGAGGTGGCCGAGCGGCTTGCCGCCCCTCCCGGCACCAAGGCGCGCGGTATTCTGAGTGTGCTGTTGCAGGCATGGTACGATGTAGAGTATCTGTTCACTGTCAGCGAGCATGTGTTTAATCCGCCACCAAAGGTGAAGAGCGGAGTGATAAAGATGGTGCGCAACGGTGTCACCGATCTGGGATGTGACGAGAAACTGTTCAAGACTGTTGTCAAGACCACATTCGGCCAGCGCCGCAAGACCCTCCGCAACACCATAAAGAGCCTTCTCCCCGGTGGAATGCAATTGCCCGACGGGCATGCGCCTCTCCTAGCTCTCAGACCCGAACAACTCTCGGTCGAACAATTCATCGAGCTGACCAACATAGTATCAACCCTTCGCCAGCATTAAGTCATGAAGGAGTTTACAAACGAATATCTCGACAATATCAAAGAGATTATTGCCGGTCACCGCGAGGATGAAGCCCGGCGCCTGCTTGTCGACATGCACCCTGCCGACATAGCCGAGTTATATCAGGATCTTGACCTTGACGAGGCTGAGTATCTGTACAAGCTTCTTGACGACGAGACCGCAGCCGATGTCCTGATGGAACTTGACGAGGATGAGCGTCGCAAACTGCTGTCGGGCATGCAGGCCGAGGATATCGCTCGCCAGATCGATTATCTTGACACCGACGAGGCTGTTGACCTCATACAGGAACTTGATGAGGAAGAGCGCGACGAGATTCTGTCACACATCGATGATGTCGAGCAGGCCGGTGATATCATTGACCTGTTGAAATATGACGAGGATACGGCCGGCGGCCTTATGGGTACCGAGATGATCGTTGTCAACGAGAACTGGTCGATGCCCGAGTGTATCAAGCAAATGAGGATGCAGGCCGAGGAGATGGACGAGATATACTATGTCTATGTCGTTGACAATGACAACAGGCTTCGCGGAATACTGCCCCTTAAAAAGCTTATCACACATCCGTCGGTGTCGAAGATCAAGCATGTCATGGAAGAGGATCCGGCATCGGTCAAGGCCGATACCCCTATCGACGAGGTGGCTCTCGACTTTGAGAAGTATGACCTTGTTGCCATGCCGGTTGTCGATTCGATCGGCCGTCTGCTTGGTCGCATAACGGTCGATGATGTCATGGATGAGGTGCGTGAGTCGAGCGAGCGTGATTATCAGTTGGCTTCGGGTCTTTCAAGTGATGTAGATGCCGATGACTCGGTGTTCGCCCAGACCAAGGCCCGTATACCATGGCTGCTGATCGGTATAGCGAGCGGTATACTGGCATCTTTGATCCTCGGTGGTTTTGAGTATCAGCTCGAGGCTGTGACGGCCCTGGCTCTGTTCATCCCCATCATCGGTGGCACCGGTGGTAATGTCGGTGTACAGGCTTCGGCTATAGTGGTGCAGGGTCTGGCCAACGGATCGCTTGAAATAAAGCAGTTTGCTTCTCAGCTGGGCAAGGAGATACTCATAGGCTTGCTCAATGCCACGGTGCTTGGCGGTGTGATCTTCGTATATAATCTGATCATGCTTCCACACGATTTCGCTGTAACGATCTCGGTCGCATGCTCTCTGTGGGCCGTAGTAATGTTTGCCACGATACTCGGCACCGTGGTGCCGCTCACACTTGAGAAACTGCATATCAATCCGGCGCTGGCCACCGGACCATTCATACAGATATCTAACGATATCGTAGGACTTATCATATACGTGAACATAGCCACATGGTTCCTCGGAATCTTTGGCTCATAAATCGGTTTATGCCCTATGAAAACAGCTCTTATAACAGGCGTGACAGGACAGGACGGTTCGTACCTCGCCGAATTTCTTCTTTCAAAGGGATATGACGTGCATGGCACGATACGACGCTCATCGGTCGATTTCCGCGAGCGTATTGCTCATCTTGAGGGGCTTCCTAACTTTCATCTTCACTACGCCGATCTGATTGACTCGTTGTCGATAGTGAAGGTACTTGACAGTGTGAGACCCGACGAGGTGTACAATTTGGCCGCGCAGAGTCATGTACAGGTATCGTTTGACTCGCCCGAGTATACCGCTAATGTAGATGCTACCGGTGTATTGCGTCTGCTTGAAGGACTGAGAGTGACCGGTCTTGCAGGCACTACGCGTCTCTATCAGGCATCAACCAGTGAGTTGTATGGCAAGGTGGTGGAGGTGCCGCAGAACGAACTGACGCCTTTCCAGCCTTATAGCCCCTATGCTGTGGCCAAGCTCTACGGATACTGGATTGTCAAGGAATACCGCGAGGCCTATGGCATGTATTGTTGCTCGGGTATTCTGTTCAACCATGAGAGCGAACGCCGGGGCGAGACGTTTGTCACCCGCAAGATAACACTTGCAGCCGCGCGCATAGCTCAGGGGAAACAGGAAAAACTGTATCTTGGCAACCTGTCGTCGCTACGCGACTGGGGGTATGCGCCCGACTATGTGGAGTGTATGTGGCTCATACTCCAGCAATCTGAGCCCGATGACTTTGTAATCGCCACAGGCGAGCAACACTCGGTAAGGGAGTTCTGTCAACTTGCATTCAGACGCGCCGGTATCGAACTGAGGTTTGAAGGAGAGGGTGCCGGTGAGAAGGGTGTCGATGTCAAGACCGGCAAGGTGCTGGTGGAGGTGTCGCCCGATTTCTACCGTCCTACCGATGTGGTCAACCTCCTTGGCGATCCGTCGAAGGCTTGTAAAAAACTGGGATGGGATCCGTCGAAGAAGACATCGTTCGAGCAACTTGTAAACCTGATGGTCGATGCCGACATGGCCAAGGTAGCGGTCGAGCGGGCCGGTGAGCAGGTTCGCACCAATCTGGCGGAATATCTTGAAAAAGGAATTGTCAAATAATCGCAAGCGATTATTTGACAATTATATTATGCTTCGCAAAAGTGGAAAGTATATATTTATGGTCACTATTGTTTCTATGCTGTTGAATTTATAGAATCCAAGCAATTGTTTATTGGCAGAAGATGTAAAAATGATCAAAGCCGAAGATCCATGCCGTGCGCGTCATCGATCTTTGCAAGTATCTTAGAGATGATTGTCGAGAGTTTGTGATCAGCAACCAGGTTTTCAGATCGGCTACATCTATCGGTGCCAATATCGCAGAAAGCAATTATGCAGAAAGTCGCACAGACTTCGCACACAAACTCTGCATTGCTCAAAAAGAAACAAACGAGACTCTCTATTGGCTCAAACTATTGTATAGAACACGCTACATCGACAATGAAACATATAAATCACTGCGCAATGACTGTTCTGATATACTTTTAATACTTTCATCAATAATACGCAAGATCAGATCGGACTTACAAAAGTGAAGCAAAAAACTTTATACTTGTGCCTATGGCACATATACTAAGCCGGCACGGCTTTAAACTTAATTTTTTTGAATGCAATGAAAAAAGATTCTGTCATTTATGTCGCAGGTCACCGTGGCATGGTGGGATCGGCCATCGTCAGAGAGTTGTGCCGTCAGGGATATGATAACATAATCACACGCACGCATGCCGAGCTGGATCTTGTCAACCAGCAGGCTGTAAACGAATTCTTCGAGGCCGAGAAGCCTGAGTATGTGTTTCTTGCCGCCGCCAAGGTCGGCGGGATAATAGCCAACAGCGAGGGGCTTGCCGATTTCATGTATGACAACATGATGCTTGAGATGAATGTCATAAACGCCGCCTGGCGTAACGGATGCCGTAAACTGCAGTTCCTCGGATCGTCATGTATATATCCGCGTATGGCTCCGCAACCCATGCCCGAGTCATGTCTGCTTACCGGTGAACTTGAGAAGACCAATGAGGCCTATGCTCTTGCCAAGATATCCGGCTTGAAGTACTGCGAATACCTTAACCGCCAGTATGGCACCGACTATATCTCGGTAATGCCCACCAATCTGTATGGTCCTAACGACAATTATCATCCGCGTCACAGTCATGTACTGCCGGCTCTGATACGTCGGTTTCATGAAGCTATGGAGCAAGGGGTTGAAGAGGTGGTGTGCTGGGGCGACGGAAGCCCGTTGCGCGAATTCCTTTATGTCGATGATCTTGCCAATCTGTGTGTGTTCCTGATGAACAATTATTCGGGCAATGAGACTGTCAATGCCGGCACCGGTAAGGAGATCTCAATCAAAGAGTTGTCGGAGATAGTCGCTGATGTTGTTGGATACCGTGGCCGAATCGTGTGGGACGCGAGCAAACCTAATGGCACACCGCGCAAACTACTTGATGTATCGAAGGCTACTGAACTGGGATGGACTTACCGCACTGAGTTACGTGACGGTATAGTTCTTGCCTACAGGGATTTTATCGATAACCCTATGCGGGCCGAACGGTAGCGTCATGCTCTTGTAGCCGGTCAGACACAAATGTTAATACAATGATTGCATGTAACATGGTGCGAGTCTGCTGGTTATGGCTGTGGGGGAGTTGTCGCCGGAGGTGTATGTTCCGGTTTCTTTTGAAGCGCAAGTTACTGTTGATTTTTTTCTGAGGTGATGTCTTCCCACTCGGCGTCGGAAACCTGTTGTTCGATAGTATAGGTGGCCTGTGTGTCTTGACTGGTGGTGCGTGTGGCGCTTATCTCTTCGAAGCTTACATACTCGCCTACTGACGGGTCGATTTTCTTACGGCGTTGCTGATTGCCGGAACCTGATGGTCTGTTGTCGTTGGCTGAGGTATTGTTGCCGTGCATGTTGTCCCGGCCGAATCCGTTGTTGTACATCTGTTCGTACATGTGGCGCGTCTGTTTTTTTATGCGGTGTACAAACATGTATCCCCTAATGAGTTTAGGGACTATCCAGATGGCTATTAGTATGAGTATAAATAATCCGATTGACATGTGTTAGGGCTTTGTGTGCCCCTGTAGGGCGGTGTAATCCCAAGGGGGCGGTTGTGTGTTATCTGGCGGCTTTTATCACCGACAGCAATATGTATAGTACAATTGCGAGAGATAGTCCGGGCACACCTACAGCTGTGACAAGAACAGCAGTTGCAATGATAATGAAATATCTCATGGCGTTTACTCTCGGGTTCATGCTCTTGAACTTGAGAGAGAACATTGGGAGCGGGGATACCATCATTAAGGCTATGGCCGGTAATAGTATCACCGTGAGCCATAAAGACCATCCGGTTAGAATGCCGTCGGTGCCTGCCACCGGACTCGAGGCTCCTGTCAACCATGCGGTGTAGCCTATCCAGAAGATGGCGTTGGATGGTATGGGGAGTCCTATGAATGATGTCGTCTGGCGGTCATCGACATTGAACCTGGCGAGCCTGAGTGCTCCCAGTACAGGTATGACCATCGCTATCCATGGAGCCCAGCAGGGGGCCTGGAGTCCTGTGAGGAGATTGTACATCATGAGTCCTGGTGCAAGGCCGAAGCTGATGAGATCGGCCAGCGAGTCAAGCTCTTTGCCCAGTAACGAGTAGGCACGCAACATACGTGCCGCCAAGCCGTCACAGAAGTCGAAAACCGTGGCTGCCGCAATCAGTATCCATGCCCACTGCATGCCGTTCAACCCGCCTGGCAGGGTGTCACCCCAGTGGAATGTGGCGATGCAGGCCAGGCAACCCGACAGCAAATTGCAACAGGTTATTGTGTTAGGTATGATTTGCTTGATCATTGATTGTCGTGTAGTAGGTTGTTAGTTGCCGGGGCGCAGACGTGCCACGGTTGTGACACCACCCTGGACATTGTCGCCCAGTTGTACCTTGATTTCGGTCCCCAGAGGGAGATATAGGTCGATGCGTGAGCCAAACTTGATGAAGCCCATGTGGTCTTCGATCGAGGCTTCGTCTCCAACCTCGGCGTATGTGACGATGCGCCGTGCCATCGCTCCGGCTATCTGGCGCATGAGCACCTGCTGGCCGTCGGGTGTGCGTATGACCACTGTCGAACGCTCGTTCTCGGTGCTTGACTTGGGCAGGTATGCGGCCATGAAACGCCCGTTGTGATGGGTCGAATACACGACCTCGCCGTCGACCGGAAACCAGTTGGCATGGACGTTGAACACGCTCATGAATACCGATAGTTGTATGCACCGGCACTTGAGGTACTCGGGCTCGTAGACCTCCTCAAGGGCCACGACCTTGCCGTCGGCACTCGATACGACAACATTGTCGGTGTTGCCCCTGAAATGCCTTTTGGGTGACCTGAAGAAGTTGACAACCAGTAGATAGAGTATTGCTGATATCACTGTAGCCGTGATATAGAGCATTGGATATCCGGGGCAGAAAACATACAGGGGCACGCATATGGCCAGCAATACTATGAACAGTATTACCAGTATGTTACGGCCTTCATGATGTATCTTTACTCTCATCGGTAAGTATGGTTGACTTGTTTGAAAAATCGGTAATATTTACGGTTTCTAATTTGCAAAGGTAGAGAAATAATAATACAATAGCAAAATAAAACACCAAAACAATTAATTTTTTCGGTGTGTTTATTGTCGATATCATACACGTTGTACCAGGCTTATTCGTGCCTTTGACTATGTCTTTAGGGGTTATAGCTCGACAAAAGTCAAATAATATTCGTACCTTTGTACAATAAACAGGATTTATCATGAGATTTGACGAGCTTGACCTCTGCGACGAACTGCTTGACGCACTATATGACATGCACTTTGACGAGTGTACCCCCATACAAGAGATGGCTATTCCGGCCGCTCTTGATGGAAATGACCTCATTGCCGTGGCCCAGACCGGTACCGGCAAGACTGCGGCATACCTTATCCCTGTCATTGACAGGCTGATGAGCCGGGGCGCTCCCGATGATGCCGTCAACTGTATCGTGATGGCTCCGACACGCGAACTCGCACAGCAGATCGACCGCCAGATGGAGGGCTTCTCATATTTCATGCCGTTAAGTTCGGTGGCGATATACGGTGGCACCGACGGTGCGACATTCGCCCAACAGCAGCGTGGACTTAAACTCGGTGCCGATGTCGTAATTGCCACTCCCGGCCGACTTATAGCCCACATGCAGGTGGGTAATGTCGATCTGTCACGTGTGAGTTACTTTGTGCTTGACGAGGCCGACCGTATGCTCGACATGGGATTCTATGACGATATAATGCAGATCGTGGCCAAACTGCCGCGCGACCGTCAGACGCTGATGTTTTCTGCTACCATGCCACCGAAGATCAAACAGCTCGCCAAGGCGATACTCAACAATCCTGTGGAGGTAAAGACTGCTGTATCGAAGCCGGCCGACGGAATAGACCAGAGTGCCATCATATGTTACGAGGAGCAGAAGACGGGGGCTCTGAAGAATCTGTTCAAGACCCACAACAAGCGTGTCATAGTGTTTGCCGCTTCCAAGCTTAAAGTCAAGGAACTTACGCGCGAGCTGCGTCGCAGTCACCTGAGAGTCGACGAGATGCACAGTGATCTGGAACAACAGCGGCGTGATGATGTTATGCTCGATTTTAGGGCCGGTCGTACAGATATACTTATAGCGACCGATATCGTTGCCCGTGGAATAGATATAGATGATATCACGATGGTTGTCAACTATGATGTGCCGCGTGAGGCCGAGGACTATGTTCACCGTGTGGGGCGTACAGCGCGAGCCGGCAGTGACGGGCGTGCTGTGACTCTTGTGGGGCCTCGCGATCAGGCCGCTTTCGGTCAGATCGAGAAGTTCCTTGAGATGACCGTGCGCAAGGAGGAGCTCCCGCCTGAGCTTGGCGATGCTCCCGAGTACCGTCCCGACCGTCGCCAGCGTGGTAACGACCGTGGAAAGGGCAGGAGCGGCAGGTCGGCCGGAAAAGGGAATGACCGTCGTCAGCGTGGTACGAAGTCGGGCGGCAAGAGTAACAGCCGGTCCGGACACACCGTTGCAAAACCGGTTGAAATGCCTGCTGGGGCAGTGGAATCACGGCCTCAACAGGACGATGCGGCCGTAGCTAAGAAACGGCGTCCGCGTCGTCGGCGTCGTGCCGACAAAGGTTCTGTACAGTAGATCTCTGGTGGATGGCGGCTGGATGTTGCGGAGTTGGAGCTATGCTCTATCGGTGTATGAACATAACTATCAGAAGTACTTACTTAGAGTGATTTAACGTGGCGTACTGCGTCACTACATTATGACATTATATGAATCAGGATAAGATTGACTTTGGATCGGGGAAAATCACTGTATTGTTTCGATCGATGTTTTTTCCGACGCTCGTAGGTATGTTGTTCAACTCGGCGTTGAATATTTGTGACGGTATGTTCGTAGGTCACGGAGTGGGCAGTAACGCTTTGGCCGCCATCAATATTGTCGCGCCGTTGTTTCTTATATGCGCCGGCATAGGCCTGATGTTCGGCATCGGGGCATCGGTGATAGGAGGTATAAGACTCGCCGAGGATAATGTCAAGGCCGCGCGCATAATCATGACACAGGCGTATATTGCCGGCGCGGTCATATTCGGCATTATAATAGCGATATCACTGCTGTTTACAAGACCGGTGCTGAATGCCTTGGGTTGCAGTCAGGCTCTCGAACCGCTTGCCGCCGACTATCTGCTGTGGCTACTTCCCGGGCTGGTGTTCTTCTATCTGCAGTGTGCAGGCATGATGCTTATAAGGCTCGATGGATCTCCGAAATATGCAATGGGTGTGCAGATCGTCACAGCGGTGGTGAATATCGTGCTTGACTGGCTGATGGTCTTTCCGCTTGGAATGGGTATCAAGGGGGCTTCCATTGCGACATCCATATCATGTGTTGTCGCGGGGTTGATGGTACTCGGGTATTTTTTATTTTTCTCCGACAAACTACGGTTTCACCGTATCAGGATCTCTGTCCTGACTCTGCGTAACATCGGTTATATGGCCCGCATAGGATTCGCTACTTTTATCGCCGAGCTTGCTATCGGTGTCATGATGGTTACCGGTAACTATATGTTCCTGTCATACCTTGGCGAGGAGGGTGTGGCCGCCTTCAGTATTGGTTGCTATCTGTTCCCGTTGATTTTCTCGGCCAGCAATGCTGTGGCCCAGGCGGCCCAGCCTATAATAAGCTATAATTACGGGGCCGGCAATGATGACCGTGTGCGCCAGACGCTGAGGATAGCTCTTTTTACCGCCTGTCTAAGCGGTGTGGTGATAATAATGGGAATGTGGCTTGGAGCTCCGGCTCTGACGGCAGTGTTCCTTTCTCCGGCCGAGAACGCCTATTCGATTGCAGTGGGCGGGTTGCCTGTTCTTGGCCTTTGTGCGTTGTTCTTCGCTCTGAACATCACGTTTATAGGATATTACCAAAGTTGTGAGCGGGCTTCGCGTGCCATCGTGTATATGCTTCTACGTGGTATCATCTTTATGGTCCCGGGGTTCATTATTCTCCCGAGGCTCATTGGCGAGCCTGGCCTGTGGCTTGCCATCCCGCTTGCCGAGCTGTTGACGCTGACGGTCATCGCCATCGGCAATATGAGAGGGCGGTGTCATGCCTCTATTCCATAATACATATAGACCCATTCCCCGATATTTTGTAACGCCGGGGCGGCCAGGCGTTAACAAATATTCAGTTTCGGTTTTCCGCTGCAAATCTAAGGTTGGGAACGGGGTCGTAGTCTATTAGAAACGGAGAGTGATGCCTACCAGTCCGTGCATGCGCTGGCCGGGCATGGCTCCTGCCTGCAGATAGTGTCTTTGTCCTATTCCATCGAGACGTCCCCATACGGCGATTGTATCATCAATGTTGTAGGCTACTCCTATGCGTCCTCCCATCACGCGTCCGAGCGGCATGAAGTCGTAGGTTGTGGTCACAGGCTGTTGGATGTCTTCCTGCATGCTGGTGATGGTGCATATTCTGCGGCCGCGTCTCAGTTCGAATCCTCCCTCAAGCGAAAGCTCGTCGAGCGGGCTCCATGATACCGAAATGTCAAGAACCTGGCTGGCACGGTCGCTCCAGCGGTAGTATGCGTGATCGATGTCGTTGTTGACCGCTCCCTCCAGTATGGCGCGGGCCGAGAAACAATGTCCTCGGTCATATTTGAGTTCGACGCTGTAGTAGGCTGTCGAGAGGTCGGTGGTGGCGAATGTGCTGACACCGTCGGCGAGTGCCGGCAATGCCCAGTCGGACGCTGATGAGAAACCGCCGCGTGCGGTTATGCTGAAGCCTTTGAACGGGCCTACGGAGACTCCGGCCTTGACGTCGCCGTTGAGGAACGAAGGCCTGGCCGATGCCAGCGGGGCGGCATAGCGGTTGATGTCGTATAGCTCTCCGAGCGTGTTGAGGCGAGTGCCGCTCTCGACGGTAGTGAACAGGCGTACATAGCGCGAGATGTTCCAGTCGAGCACGCCTCGGGCGCCTGTGTGTGTGCCGCTGATGTCGCCTGTGGAAATGTCGATCACGGGGCCTATGTGTCCGGCAAAGTTTTGTGCGTTGAATCTGAAAGAGGCACCGATGCTTAGTATCCCCGGACGATAGCCGCCGATAGCGTGAAATTCCTTGATGCCAGGCATATGCAGGTATCGGTTACTTATATGGCTGCCTGTGTACCCTACGCTCAGTCCCATACCGAAGGCGTCGTTGAACATGAGCTGTCCCGAGGCTTTGATGTTCCCGGTAGTCTGGTGTAGGCCTTTGGGGTTGTCGATGGTGTTCTCAAAATCAGCGGGGAAGCAGGCTTTGCCGAATGCAAACCAGTCGAGGTTACCTTCCAGAGCCCACCCCGAGGCGGTCTCGTCAAGAGTCGAGTGCCATCCGGCTCCCAACCGGTAGCGGTAGCTGTTCTGTGTTGCAGGGTCGAGTAGACCGGCAGGGTAGTTGAAGTGGGACATATACAGAGATGTAGCGGCAGCCAGAGTGCCGTATCGCGAGGTGCTGGAGAAGTCAAGGCCCAGGTCGAAGTCGGTCGTGGCCACACGCGCACGCGGGGATGCGGCATCGGTGCCGGTATGTTCCTTATAGCGGTTGCGGCTGAGCTGGGTCCAAGCCTCGAGTCGGGTGGAGCGTGTGTTGACCAGGCGATAACCGGCCGATACTCCGAAGTCGGCCCAGGGGTAGTATCCGGCTGCCAGATAGCCGTTGTAGTCGCTTGGCGAGTAGATCGGGTCGCCTGTCACCGGCGGTAACGTGCCTATCATTGGGGTGACGGGCATGGGGAGAGCGGTGCCGTTGTAACGCAACGAAGATGCCGGGAATGACTTGGACAGGGTCACCGGTCTGATGTCCAGTCGTGAGGTTGCTCTGAGTTCGGGTTGTAGCTCGACGGTGACATCTACATCCTTGGTGTATGTCTGTGCCTGCATGTGGGTACCCAGGCATGGCAGTATGATGGCGGTAAAGATCGGTAGGTGTTTCATTTTGAGGTGTTGAGGCGTGATTCGATCATGTTGGGTATGTCGGGTTCTGACCCCGGATAGTTGTCGCGCAGGCTCTTGAGGTATTCGTCGGCCTCGAATGTATCCCCCTGTGCGCGGTAGAGATCGCTCGTCAGAATGTATCCCCTGGCAAGCCAGTAGCTGTGGGGCGTGTTTGAGTCAATCAGGGTATTTACACTCTTCCATGCTCCTTTGGTGTCGCCTGAGTCGTACTGGTATTGCGCGAGGTAATAAAGGCTCTTGGCACCGGTGAGGTCGGCGGGGTTGACCGAGAGTGTGCGCCATATGGCGGCGGCTTCCTCGCCTCGCCCGGTGGCGTTGAGCGAGACGGCTTTCATGAAGCTGATATCGCTTTGCTGGCCGGATCCTGATGATGATGACGAGAGCAGTAGGTCGGCCAGTTCGATCACCTCGTCGTGACGGGCCATGTCGCGTGCGGCCTTGAGGTGTCCGAGACGACTGTGATTGAGTGTTGTCGGATCGGATGCTCGCATTTCCAGGGCGCGGTAGTCTTCCAGTGCCTCGGGTATCATTCCGAGTGCCATCTCGGCATCGGCTTTGATCGAGAGACCCTCGGTGATGTATTCGCCTTCGGGGTATTCGGTGACCAGACGGGTGGATCGGCTCAGTGCCATGTCGTTGTCATTGTCGGCCATTGCCGACCGTGCCAGTAGTAGGAGTGCCTGTGGCGCGTGTTCGCCACGCGGGTATCGCGATAGGTACTGTTCCCATTGGGCCGGAGTGCGGGCCGCGGCGAATGTCGCGCGATCGATATCGCTTGGGTCGATGGCCGGGGCGTTGGGTACCGATGACATGAATGCCACGTAATCATCGAGCCGGCCCTGCTCGGCGGCCAGGGTCTGTAGCCGGCGTGCGGCCATGGAGGCCTCGCTTGACGGGGAGTGTTGCCTTATGAGACGGCTGTATGTGTCGTAGGCATCGTCTGCGCGCCCCTCGCTCGCCTGTAGGGTACCCATTAGGAGCATTGCCTGGCGTCCGCGGTCGGTGGTGCCGTAGTCACGTTCGATAAGCCTGTATGTGGCGATGGCATCATCGATGCGGTTGCCGGCGGTGTTGGTCTCGGCTATGTCAAGCAGTGCCTGCGGTACCAGCGGTGATCGCGGGAACCTGTCGATCATGGCCTGCAGGCCTTCGATCTGGGCCTTGGAGTTCCCTTTCCATCCCCACATCGATGCATATTGGTAAAGAGGATAGTCGGCGGCTGTAGGGTCGATACGTGCGGCGCGTTCATATTGTTTAAGGGCATTGTCGAGGTCGCGGCCGGCATAATATGTGTCGGCGATGCGGCTGGTGGCGTCGGCCTCCATTGCCGCGCTGATGCCGGGTGTGCGTATCACCTGTTCGAATTGAGACCTTGCCTTGGTGTATTGTTTACAGGCAAATAGCGCGTAGCCGAGGTTGTAGCGGGCCAGTGTCTTGTTGGGATTGGCGGCCGAGGCTCTTGACATGTAGTTGGAGTAGCATGTGGCGGCACGGCTGTAGTCCCCCTTGCGGTAGTGGCAGTCGCCTAAGAGCAGTTCGCACTCGGTGACGGTGGCGGCGTCCTGTCCGGTGATGGCTCGGGCCTGGTCAAGGTATCGGATGGCGTCGTCATACTGTCCGGCGGCTACGTCGCGTGCCCCCAGGGTATACAGCACCTGCTGACGTGCGGCTATGATGCGTGGCGATGGGTTGGGAATGCGGTCGATGCTTTTGAGCGCTGCCTCGTAGTTGTCGTCGCTCATATATCCGTAAGCCAGATATTCCGACACTTTGGCGGTATATTTGGATGATGGAAAACGTCGGATGAAGTCTTCGAAGACTGCAACCGAGCTACCGAACGGCACGCGTCCGCCGTCGCTGCGCGCAACGCAGTAGTTGTAGTAGGCTTCCTCGGTCACTGCTCTGTCGGCATTGGTCTCCACAGCCTTGTTGAGCGCTATGATGGCCGATGACATATCGCCTGACTGTATGTAGCATTGGCCGATGGTGAGCAGAGCACTCTGTCCCATGGCGTCATTGAGCTCGGAGGGGATCTTGAGGGTCTCTATCGCTCCCCGGTAGTCGGCTTCACGATATTGGCTCATGCCGAGAATATACATGGCCGATGGCAGCGGGGAGGTGCCGCATTCCCTGACGTAGCGTTTGAGGTATGGTATGGCCTGGTCGCACTGTCCGTTGTTGTACAGAGCCTCACCTGCGATCCGTGATGCCTCGGCGCGGTATTCCTGTGGCACTTCGGTGTTCTCGGTCAGCCTCCGTGCGCGGCTCAGTGCCCTGTTGTTGTCGCCGTCGAGATAGTATATCTGGCACAGGTAGTACTGGGCCATGGCGGCCGGCATGGCTGTGGATGTCACTCGCTCGAGCAGTGTCATGGCGCGTGGATAGTCGCGGTCGACATAGGCTATATAGCCCCTGTAGAAAAGGGCGTTTGACTCCTGAGAGGTGCCGTCGAGTCGGGCAAGGATGCGTTCGGCGTCGTCACGCCGTCCAAGCATCATCATTGCAATGCCTGTCTCCAGGCGCCGTGCGGCATCGGTGTCGGGGTCGAGCGAGTCGTCACCCACGCTTGAGTACCAGCGGCAGGCCTCGGTCCAGTCACCGAGGTCCATATAGCAGTTGCCTGTAACCACAGCCACCATATGGCATGATGTCGACTGGGGATATCGTGCCATGAACCGCTCCAACAGGTCTATGGCTCGTGGATCAGCGTCGCGGGCCGCTGCAAGCGCCAGCGCAAGCTCTGACTCCTCGGTGGGGTCGGCGATAGATTCATAGTGGGACAGCTGGTCGACGGCCGGACCGGTCCAGCCCGACCTGTAGAAGAACAGGCCGCGGTCAAGATAGCCGTCGGTGAGGCCGGAGGTGGTGGTTCCTGCCGTAGCCGTCAGCGCTGTCAGGGCGGTGGCAAGTGATAAAAGGAGTTTCATGTGGTGATTATTGATGATACCTCTTTGAATGCATGTGTTGAAAGTGTGTCATCGGCATGTCGAAGGGTGATGTGTCCTGTCGGGGCTATCCGCTCGATCGATGCCATGAACCTGGTGCCGTCGGGAAGAAGATATGGATGCAATCCGTCGCGACGCCACAGGCGGTCACGGTAACGCCGGGCTATGTCCTCGCGGCCGGCCGGTGAGGCTATGGCTGTGGTGTTGTCAAGAATTGAGGTAACGACCTGCTCGAGTATCGTGTCAAGGTTGTGGCTTATACGGGTTATCTGCCACAGACTCACGGGGTTGGGAGCATCGCTTGTGAACTCGCGCTGATTCACGTTGATGCCGATGCCGGCTATTGACCGTAGTATTGACATGCCACCAAGGGTGTTCTCGATAAGAATGCCGCACAGCTTGCGGTCACCGTAGTAGATGTCGTTGGGCCACTTGATGAGCAGTTTCCTTGCGTCAGGTACCAGTGGAGTCAGAGTCTCGACGACAGCCACTGCGACAGCTTCGCTTATGGCGTACTGTCCTGCCGCTTCGATACCCTCGGGGCGTAGCATTACCGAGAATGTAAGGTTCATGCCCGGCTCGGCTTCCCAGGAGTTGCCCCGCTGTCCGCGTCCTGCGCTTTGGCAACGTGTCACTACCACGGTGCCGGCCGGAGCATCGTGCATGGTCTCGCGCATATAGGTGCTTGTGGAGCCTACGTTGTCGAGCCGCACCATTGTCAGCATAGGCGTGACAGTTGCAGTGTGCGTGAATCGTCGTCGTTGACAAACAGCTTGACTCTTACCGCATCGTCGGGCAATAGTTCCTCCACTCTCTCGGGCCACTCCAGGAGGCATAGTGCACCGGAGTCGAAATAGTCCTCTATGCCCATGTCGAGGGCCTCGTCGAGCGAGTCGAGACGGTACAGATCAAAATGATAGATAAGCTCGGCTGTGGTGTCTGACCGGTATTCGTTGACAATGGAGAACGATGGCGAGTTTGTGACATCGTCCGAGACTCCAAGTTCTCGGCATAGTTCGCCGATAAATGTGGTCTTGCCTGCTCCCATGTCGCCGTAGAATGCAAAAACCGTCGAGTCGTCCATGGCCTCGACAAATTCACGGGCCGCCTGTGGCAGGTCGGCAAGCGTTGGAATGTTGATTGTTTTCATCGTGTCTTGGGTGATAGTGTTATCAGCGGTACGAGCATCTCTTCAAGCGATATGCCGCCGTGCTGGAATGTATCGGTATAATATTGAACGTAGTGGTTGTAGTTGTTGGGGTAGGCGAAGAAGTCGCGCCCGCCGGCGAATATGTAAGTCGAGGAAATATTGGGCGACGGGAGCCCGTAGGCGGCCGGTGTCTTTATCTCATATACCTGCCTTGGGTTGTAGCTGAGATTCTTGCCTACCTTGTAGCGCAGGTTGGTGTTGGTGTTTTTGTCTCCGACAACTTTGACAGGGTTGTTGACGCGTATGGTACCGTGGTCGGTGGTGAGTACTATGTGGTAGCCTCTCGAGGCGATGGCCTTGAACAGGTCGATGGTGCCGGCATGCCTGAACCATGACTGGGTAAGTGCGCGGTAGGCTGCATTGTTGGATGCCAGTTCTCGTATCATTTTCAGCTCGGTTCGTGCATGTGATAGCATGTCTATAAAGTTGAGCACCACTACGTTTAGGCTGTTGGAGTCGAGTGTTGACAGTTCCTTGATAAGTTTCTCCACGCCCTGCGAGTCGTTGATCTTGGTGTATGAGAATCTGTCGCGGCGTCTGAAGCGCTCCAGCTGTGTGGCTATGAGCGGCGACTCGTTGATGTTCTTCCCCTCCTCGGCCTCCTCGTCGACCCACAGCTCGGGAAACATCTTCTCGATCTGGACGGGCATGAGTCCGGAGAATATAGCGTTCCGCGCGTATTGGGTAGCCGTGGGCAGGATAGATGTATACAGCGACTCGTTAATCGAGAATGTGTCGGCCAACATAGGTTTGATGGTCTCCCACTGGTCGAGTCTGAAGTTGTCGATAAGTATGAAGAATACTTTCTCTCCGCGATCAAGCAACGGGAATACACGACGTCTGAAGACGTCGGGGCTTAGCAACGGCCTCTCGGGGTCGTCGCTCTCGGCGCTTATCCAGTCGTGGTAATTGCGTTTTACATACTTGTAGAACTCGCTGTTTGCCTCTATCCGCTGCATGTCGAGCAACTCGTCCATATTAGTCTCTGATGAGGCCAGCTTAAGCTCCCAGTCAACCAGATTACGGTACAGCGCCTGCCAGTCGTCAAGCGAGTCGGCCTGTGATATCGATACGCCTATCTGCCCAAATTGCTGGCGGTAGCCTGTCGATGCTTGTTCCGACACCAGCCGGTCGCCATGTAGATTCTTCTTGATCGACAACAGTATCTGGCTCGGATTCACCGGTTTGATAAGGTAGTCGGCAATATTGTTGCCTACGGCCTGGTCCATGATGTTCTCCTCTTCGCTCTTAGTGATCATGATCACGGGGACGGCCGGAGCCACACGCGCCAGTAGCGGCAGGGTCTCCAGGCCTGTAAGACCAGGCATGTTTTCGTCCAGGATTATCAAGTCAAAGGGTTCCTGCTCTGCAAGCTCCACCGCGTCGCGGCCCGAGCAGGCGGTAGTGACGTCATACCCCTTGGATTTCAGGAACATGATGTGAGGCTTGAGCAGGTCGATTTCATCGTCGGCCCAGAGAATGCGTGAGTTACCCATATCGCAGTAAATTACTAATTTTCAATAGCTACATACCTATTTACCAACAAAGATACAACAAACCATGTCACTCCCCAAATCTTTTACAATATTAAGACCCCGTTAACAAATATTGGAGAGCGGCGGCTAAGGGCCGGATATAAAAAGAGAGTCAAACTTTTCAGCTTGACTCTCATCTTTCTTAGTCGGGGTGACTAGACTCGAACTAGCGACCTCACGCCCCCCAGACGCGTACTCTAACCAACTGAGCTACACCCC
>CAXHRO010000039.1:0-26896 GCA_964018905.1 uncultured Muribaculaceae bacterium | reverse complement strand
TGGGAGTAGTCCAGCCTGCATCTCGAAAGCGGCTCCCTTCGCCCGCCATCGGCATAATGATATGTAATGTCCTCATTTTGATTGTAGTTGATTGTGTGGCTAAGTTATGTATAATCAGTGCTTTAAACTCCCCCCCCCCATGCGCGCATTCATTGTTGGCCCGTCATGCCTTTTGACAATTATAGCCTTAGGGGAGCAAACTGTACAGTTGGATGGAACGTCTTCAACTATTATTGCATTGGCTCCGATGTTAACATTATCACCTATAGTAATTCCTCCAAGAACGACAGCGCCTGTACCAATTCTTACGTTATCTCCTATTGTAGGATGTCCGTTGCGACCATAACCTATGGTAACTCCCTGATTGATCCAAAGATTCTTTCCTGGAAATAATCATGATATAAAATGCTTTTATACCACATTGTCCAGATACCCGTCTGTGCCGGCAATAAAATCTGCTAAGATCTTTTTTTAGACGTTCTTTGCTGTCACCACGCATTAATATAAATGCAAGGATTGCAGGCCATGCTATCAGCCAATAGGTGAGTTTCTTTATTATGTACATTATTTGCCTAATAATTTTTTAATCGTTTGAACCCCTTTTGGTCCTACTGCTTTTCGTATTGTATTTTGAATAAGTGAAGATGCACCTGTTTTGAGATTACGTATAGTGTGTAAGGCTTCGTTCTCAAGTTTTGAATCGGTGAAAATCTCAAACAATATGGGTTTAGGTGTACTATCAACAAATTTTTCAATATTGGAAAGTAACTCGTCTTTACTTGATGCGGTGAGATATGTGATTCCCAGATCTTCGGCGTAGTGTCGAACGAGATTGGGCGATTTGTGCCCGTAATGACCTGCCGCTGCCATGTAAATATCGGCATCTTCACCAAAAGATGATGCGGGGTGATTGTAGTTGGTGAATTCGGTTCCACGTCCATTGTTTACCAGGAGAATACGTAGATTGTTGGGGAGGTGCCGATTTCCTAATGAATTAATGTCATAGAAAAACGCGAGGTCTCCGAGTGCAATGAAGTGGAGGTGTTCAGGTTGAGCCAAAGCTCCGCCTATGACAGTAGAGAGAGGTCCGTCGATTCCGAATCCGCCTACATTGCAATACGAGTCTACACTTTGAGGCAGTTCAAAGAAATTCCATGAACGTAAAGAATTAAGAATTCCAAAATGAATGACCGAATTGGCAGGAATATGCTTTGAAAGATGCTGGGCAATCCAAATATTGGAAAATGGCAGATTATCCGGTATAAGATCCAATAACTCCTTGTATGCACTTCTTATCGGTTCAATATACGATTTTCTGTTTTCGGTAGTTTTATTGGCATAAGCATTGAAGAAGTCGATTTCCCGCATTTCAAAAACAGCATCAGGAAGGCCATAGACAGCTCGGATCGTACCATCCTGATTGACGCGCCAGCGTCTGTTTCCAGCGGGATGTGCATAGGCTCCGCTTATTCCTCCGATGTGTATGATAAGGGAATTCTGGGCGAATCCCGATGACCAGTTGTCCTGTGAAAGCAACAATGGGTACTGGAAGCGGTATTTACCATTATAATTGCTTGTGTGATCACAGAAAACGACAGCTCCGTATCGTTCGCAAAAACGGTCTATGGCATCTATCAGTTCAGCAGACATTACCGAGTGAGAGCCAATATATATGGCAATACGTCCTTCGGGTATGGCTGGGAGCGTATCGTAAGGTCTCAGGTATTCAATCTTCTTGACAGTCGGTAATTCTCGGACTGTAAAATCTTTACTGTAGGCGGTCTCTAGATTTATATGAACCGGTCCACCTCCATGTTTTGACAGATAGTGGAATGCTTCATTGGTTTTAAGAACGGCATACTGAAAGTCTTCGTCATCCTTTATTGTCGGTATGTGAACGCTGTAGGTGGCCACATCATTTTGTATAGAAGAACGGTCGATTACCTGTGGAACATACTGGCCGACTTTCGCGCGTGACTGTGTTGCCGTTATAGCCAGCACCGGGAGTTTGCGATAAAAAGCTTCGGTAAGAGCCGGGAGGTAGTTGCGTGATGCTGTAGCTCCCGTGCATGTGATTACGACTGGCTCGCCCGATTCTTCGGACATTCCTACAGCCATGTAAGCGGCAGAACGTTCTTCGGGCGCAGAATATACAGTAAAAAATGGATCATGTTGCAGGCATGCAACGAATGTGAGGTTGGTAGTGCCAGGTGAGGCAATCACTCTCTTGATGCCGTATGCTTTCAGTAAGGATATTACGATTTGTACATTTTTTTCGGCGGTGTAGTATTTCTGTTCCATAGGGAGGTGGTGGTTATTTCCAGCGTGCGTTTATTGTCTGGGCGTTGTTGCAGGTAATTATCTGGCCTGAGATGCAGGCTGCGGCAGGTGAGATGAGAAATGTAGCGGCCTGGGATACTTCGACCGGAAGGTAGACGCGTCCCTCACCGTATTCTCCGGCATAGAGGTTGCCGTCCCGGGCTACTCCTGTCATATCGGTTGCGGTAACCCCGGGGGCTATGGCATTGATGCGTATATGCTGTTTCCTGAACAGATATGCCAGGCCCTGTACCATGCTGTTGATGGCGGCTTTGGTATAGCCGTAGGGGCGGCAGTCCATGGTATCTCCGGTCTCTGACGATATGAAAAGGATGTTGGCCGGCTGACCGCCATTGCATGACTGCAGGTGGCGTATGAATGCCTGTGTAAGGAAGAAAGCGCCTTTGAGGTTGGTGTCGATCTGGGCATCGAATGTGGATGGGGTTACGTCAAAGAAGCTTTTTTCGTGCAAGGAGATCCCCGCGTTATTTACCAGAGTGTCAAGGCCTCCGAGCCGATTGGCCGACCGGGTTATGAAATCTTCGAAAAGTTCTGGCCTGGTGACGTCAAGAACGTCATATAGGCATCCTAAGTCCCGGGCCGTCGAGGCCAGGGTTTTCTCATCTCGCCCTGTGATAAGAATCTGGGCGCCCTCGTTGATAAATTGACGAGCCATGGCAAGACCAAGCCCTCGGCCTCCGCCGGTTATAATAATGCGGCGTCCGTCAAGAGAATGGGAAGGTTCGAGCGTACTGATGCTGGCAGTGACGTTGATGACAGGAGTGCCGTGAAGTATATAGCGAATCCCACGGCTGAGTATCGATCGGATGCTCATTTTATATGTGAAGTTTGGATTTGATTTTTGTCAGGATAAATGATCGTTCACCTTTGGTCATGCCTATGTAAAGTATTATCAATGAGGTTGTGATAACCGATACACCTGTTGTGATTAATAGCCTTGAGATGGTAGGAGGCATTAGTTTGCATATGATAAACGCCGGTATCACTGATAGGACACTGCATCTGACAATAGGGGAGATGACCTGTAGTGTGAATGTTTTAATCTTGAAATCTAATAGTTTACGTACATACCATATGCGTATCCATACGAGGATGTTGTATATGATGAAGAAGATCCAGTAGAATATTCCGGGGGCCGCTCCGAGTCGGTATGCGATCCATGTGAGAGGGAATACGAGACAGCCGACGATGGTCACGGCGATCTGGTAGTTGCGGATATTCCCGGTTGCGATAATTCCTTGATAGAATGGTGCTCCAAGTTGCATCACTGCCGCACACAGCAGTGATAGCTGTAAAAACTGGGCTGAATATTCGGGTACTTCTCCAAGCCATAGTTTAAGGATCGTAGTTGCTTCAAATTCAAGCGGTATCATGAAGAGCAATAATAGGAATATGCTGAATTTGGATCCACGGCACATGATTGTGTGCATGTATTCGATATTTCCCTCGGCATATGATTTTGTGATCTGAGGTGTAAAAGCTGTCGTAAAGCTTGTTACGAATGTAATGACTGCCGCTTCGACCTGCATTGCGATTCCCTTGGCCGTGTTTATGATGACACCAAAGAATATATTCATCAGCATGGCGACCCCCTGGCTGTTGAACATGTATGCTGTGTTGCCTAAGAATGTCCACCAGGCGAATCCGGTCATTTCCTTGAATGTGTCTTTGTCAAAGACAGCCTGGTATCTGCATTCGTAGAATCTACGGGTACAGTATATTCCGTATATGATACGCTGTATCAGGAATACAATAACGAGTCCGACGCTATAGGTAATCAATGTGTCAAATGGTAATTTGACAAGAGACAGTACCAATCCCAGTTTTAGCATCACATCAAGAATTGACATGAATGCGAATACACCCATTCTCTCGTGTGCGATGATCGCAGCAGAGTAGGGTGTGTTTATAAGGCTTAATACAGCGGCTATTATTGAGCACTGCAGGGCCCAGTGTGCGCCAGCCATGCTGTCGGGGGGGATGTTCAGTTTGTTGTTCAAAAACCATATGCCAACGGTCTCGCCAAGCAGTATCACTATCAAGCCGAGTCCAAGCTGAATGTTAATACTGGTAGAGAATGTAGTCCGTAGTTTTTTGATGTCACCTTTGCCTAAGCCGTATGTCAGGAATCGGGATATGGCGTTGGTGATCGGGCCGGTGACGATTGCAAACATAGCGACGAATCCGCCCACGACATTATAGACGCCATAGTTGTCGACACCCAGAGCGTCAAGAATAATGCGCGAGGTATACAGCGATACGAGCATTGTAAACAAAGTCCTGACATAAAGCAGGGCTGTGTTCTTAGCTATGCGTGCGTTCTTGATTGACGCAGTCTCGGTGTGCATATTTTTTGATTGATAGTGGATTGGTTTGATTGCGGCCCGTTTGATGGACTTATGTATGCCTATTGTCGTGTCTCTAAAGCTAATTGATTATTACTCCCAGGATTATGTGTTTTGTGTGATTTGCATTATTTGCGGTTTGGACGTTGGCAGATTTCCGGGCTGGCGGAGTTGGGGTGGTTAGAGGTAGGGGTGGGCGGCGGCTTTTAGCTGGCGGATGGCTTGCTGTAGCTTGGGGTCGCTTGTGGGGGTGGTGAGGTGTGGGTGGTAGCGGGCGGCGAGGTGTTGCTTGAACTGTTGCTGGTCGGTGGGGCGGTAGGCCCAGAGATCGGCCTGGAGGAGGATGGCTGCCTGGGAGAGTTGGTCGTAGAGGGTCTCGTCGGGTGGTGGCTTGCGTGTGCCTGTGGCCTGGCGGTACCAGCGGTCCAGGCTTGTGGACCACCATTGTAATGGACGGTCGAGGTAGCCGTTGCGTGCCTGTCGTACAGGGGTGTCGATGGCGCGGTACAATGTGTATTGGTCTATGGTGGTGTCACCCTGAATATGGGCCTCGAAGGCCTGTAGGATGTAGCGGTCTATGAGGGCTGTGGATGGGGGTCGGTGATAGGTTATGCGGTAAATATAGTCGTAGCGTAGGATGGTGTCAAGTGCCTGGCTTGGCGACATGGCGGGGAGCTGGGATTGGGCATTGCGTAGCCAGGCGGCATCGTTCGGGGATGATGCCGTGATGTTTGGGTACCGGGATATGTGGATGGTGCCTGATGATGGCATTTTTTCCTGCTCTGCTGACGCGTTGTGTGCGTGTCTCGTGCCTGTGGGGCTTAGGATGGTATCCGTTCTACCTCGTGCGGGTCGATCTTTACTGTCGCGCCTCCGAGGTGGGGAATGGATATGATGAGGGCATGGGTGCCGTCGGTGTTAAGGGTTATATGACCTGTGAGGCCGGCAAGGGCGCCTCGTATTACCCGCACCAGGTCTCCCTGATGGTAGGTGGTGGGGATGAAGCCTACCGGCTGGTCGGTGTGGCCGAGCATGAACTGTAGCTGTTGTATCTGCCGGTGGGGTATGACGGCCGGTGGATGGTTGCGGTTGCCGGTGCCGGCGGTGCGATTGACCATGAAGCGGTTTATCAGGTGGTGACTGACTATCTGTCGGCGGGTAGGCTCGTCACATTGTATGAAGACGATGTTGGGGATGACGACATGATCGATTGTTTTGCGTCGGCCGTTATTCCATATGCGTGTCTGTAGCTGTGTGGCTACATAGGTTGTGATGCCTTGTTGCTGTAGCTGGCGGGCGACTGTTTTTTCGTGTCGCGGGCCTGTGATGGCTACATACCAGTTGAGTGAGGGCACGCCTACGGCGCCGTCAACGTCATGTGCGCTGTCGTAAGTAGGGTGTGTGTCGGTTCGGGTACTCATAGTGTTGACTACTCGGTTGTGTATCTCTTAGTAAGAGATAATGACATTGTAGCTGGCATAATGCTCATATAAATAATGAGTTAGCATTAATATTACTGATGTCGGGATATGATTTTTCTGACAATATCTGAATTGAAATTTTTAACCGTTTTCTTTGTATTCCAAATTTTTTGTACCTTTGTACCGTCATTATCTCTTACTAAGAGATTGTGATGGCTAACTCTGTCGGTGTGCTGACGGATGTATGCGCGTAGCGGCGACACTCTTTACATATTGGAGTGTCGCCGCTACGCGGTTATAATTGGTGGATATGGCACAGGGGGGCGCTCTGTGCTTATTGTTTTAGTGGGGGAGGGTGTCGAGAATATTGGTGGCTAAGGTCTCCAGTGTCGGTATGTCGGCCTTGTGAAGACGGCTGTGCAGGGTTACTGTGGGTGAGAGGATTGTCATATTCTTGGTGGTGGCGAGAGCTGCGGTCATGAGACGTGCTGCGGCCGGGGCCCAGCTTCCGTTTTCGATGAGGCCGATGGTGCGGTCGCGCAGGTTCTTGCGCTGTAAGTGATGAATGAAGTCGTGCATGGGTGGGAACAGGTCGCCGTCGTATGTTACAGAGGCCAGGACGATATGGCTCAGCCTGAAGGCTTCGGCCACGGCATATGATACATCATGGCGGCTAAGATCGAGAAGCACGACTTCGCCGTCAAATCTATTTTTGAGCATTGTGGCGAGTGTGCGTGCGGCATGGGCTGTACCGCCATAGATCGATGCGTAGGCTATGAGTACGCCTTGTGTCTCAGGCTCGTATCGGCTCCATTTGTCATATAGGAGCCAGTATGTGGAGAGGTCTCCTTTTAACGCCGGGCCGTGAAGGGGCGCTATTGTATTGAACTGCAGGCCTGTTAGTTTCTTCATGATTGACTGTACGCTTGCCCCGAACCGGCCTACGATATTGGTGTAGTAGCGTCGTGCTTCGGTTGCCCATGGCTGGGTGGAGGTTGACATGGCGAATGTGCCGAAGGCGTCGGCCGAGAACAGGATGCCATGGGTCGTGTCGAGGGTCATCATCACTTCGGGCCAGTGTACCATGGGTGCGGTGAGAAATGAGAGGGTGGTCGAGCCGGTTGAGAGTGTGTCGCCATCGGTGACGATGATGGTGCGGGTGGAGAAGTCGATGTCTTCAAAGAAGTTGCCAAGCATCTGCGCGGCTTTGGCGGTGCAGATGATGCGTATCTGTGGGTATCGTTCTATGAGGGTTTTGATGCTTCCCGAGTGGTCTGGTTCCATGTGCTGGACTATGAGGTACTCGGGGGCTTGGTGGCCTGTATCGGCAAGTGTGGCACTGAGGGCTGTTAGCCAGTCGTCACATCGGCGTGTGTCAACGGTGTCGATGACTGTGGGGTGGGTATCGTCGATGAAGTATGAGTTATATGAGATACCGCATGGTATGGGGTATTGGCCTTCAAAGAGGTCGAGGTTGTCATCTTCGGCTCCTATGTATCTTATATCTTTGGGTAGTGTATGCATTTTTTTTAGATTTTAATTCTTTGTTGGGGAAGTCATCAGGGTGGGGTGGATAGGTACAATGGTGGTTATGTGCGTCATTGTCGGGTGGCATACGTGTTTTATGGTCTACGGGGCGGCGGGATCAGGTCTATAGTCTGCCGGCGGTCTTGGTCGAGCTGTGCCTGCAGTGCCTGTAGTGAAGGAAATGCTCTCTCTTGCCTTAAACGTGATATGAAGTGGAGGGTGAGGGGGGTATCGTAGAGATCGGCCTGCAGGCCGATGATGTGGGCCTCGATGCTGTCTGGGGCCCCCGGGGTGTCGACAGTGGGTCGGTGGCCTATGTTGACCATTGCCGGATGTGTGGTGTTGTCGTGGAGTGTGGCAAGGCAGGCATATACACCTCGTGGAACAGGGAGCTTGCGTGTGCCTGACGGGAGTTGCAGATTGGCGGTGGGGAAGCCTATGGTGCGCCCGAGCTGTTTGCCGTGGATGACTGTGCCTGTAAGGGTGTAGTGGTATCCGAGCAGGTCGTTGGCGAGGGAGATCTCTCCGTTGGCAATGGTGCGGCGTATGCGTGAGGAGTTGATGTCGAGTCCGTCGGGGGTGGTGAGTTCGATGGCTTGCTCCACGGTTACGCCGGTGTCTTGCGATGCCTGTACAAACTGTGACAGTGTCGTAAGACCGTCTGCCCCGAAACGGTTGTCGTATCCTATTAGCAATAGCTTGACACCCAGTGTTGAAAGATGCTTGATGTATTGTCGGGCTGTGAGTGTGGCGAGGGTCTCGAATGGCTTTATGTCGATGCGGTCTATGCCTGTAGTGCCGAGGAGGCTGATTTTTTCGTCTACGGTGGTAAGCAGGCATGGAGCCCGGTCGGGGGCAAGGGTCGACAGGGGGTGGTCGGTGAATGTGAATAGGGCTGTGGCGAGACCTCGTTGTCGGGCACGGCGGCGCAAGTCGTCGATGAGATATCGGTGACCGCGGTGCACACCGTCGAATGTGCCTACGACAGCTGCATATCCTGTCTTGTTCTCGCTCACTGTTTGGGTATCTGGTTTATGAATCCGTTACGTGGGGTGACGAGTGCCGTGTTGAAGCCGAGTGTGGCGGCCCCGTCAAGGTTGGCCTGTGAGTCATCGAAGAAGAGGGTCTCGCCTGGTATGATGCCGAGCCGGTCGATGGCGGCCTGGAAAATTGCGGCTTCGGGTTTATAGGCTTTGACCTCGAACGATGTTATTATGCCGTCAAAGTAGTGGTTGATGTCATGACCGTCCTTGGTGAACTCGGGGAGTATGTATCGTCTCCACATGAGGTCGTTGGTGTTGGACAGCAGATAGGTGTTGAAACCCCTGCCGCGCAACTCCTCGATGGCGTGCAGACGCTCGGTGGGTATGCCGCGGAGAAACTCGCAGAACGCCCGGTCGATAGCCTCGTCAGAGACCGGGCGGTCAAAGTAGCGGCGTAGCTGGTTGCGGAACTCGTCTGTGGTAATCTCGCCTCGCTCCAGGGCAAGGAACGGCCCTTTCTGTCCATAGTCGCCGAGGAGTTCTTCGGGGTGGGGCATGCCGATGGCTCGGAGCGCTTTGATGCATTCCGTACGGTCAATGTCAAGGATGACGCCTCCGAGGTCAAACAGTAGGTTTTTGATCTTCATTATTGTGTTTTTTTGCGTATTATCGTTAGCCCGTCGCGCAGGGGCAGTATAACTTTCTCCACACGGTTGTCGGCAGCTACGAGATCGTTGAATGCCATGATGCCGCGCGACTGGGCGTCGTGATTGTGCTGTGGATCTGTTACTTTACCGTCCCACAGAGTGTTGTCTGCTACGATATATCCACCGGGCAGGAGGCGGGGTAGTATCATCTCGTAATATTCGACATATGTACGTTTGTTGGCATCGATGAATACCATGTCCCATGGCTGGTCTCCGAGGGTCGGAATCAGTGTCAGTGCGTCACCTATATGCAGGGTGACACGGTTTCCGTAGGGTGACGAGTCGAGTTGCTGTCTGATGAAGTCCTCCATCTCGTCGTCGATCTCGATGGTGTGCAGATGTCCGCCGGGAGGCAGACCTTCGGCGATGCACAGAGCCGAGTAGGCGGCGTAGGTGCCCAGTTCGAGTACCCGCTGTGGAGCGGCCATCGCGGTGAGCATGCGCAGTATGCGGCCTTGCAGGTGGCCCGAGCACATGCGGGGGTACAGGAGGTATACATTGACGTCGCGTGAGAGCCGTCGCAGGTTGTCCGGTTCCCGGTCGATATGGTCGAGTATGTATTCTTCGAGCTGTGGTGTCATGGGCGGTTCATGGCGAGTATCGCCTGTACGGCGAGTCGGTAGCTGTCAAGGCCGAATCCTGCTATGACGCCGTGGCATACCGGGGATATCATGCTGTGATGGCGTATTTCCTCGCGTGCGGCTACGTTGCTGATGTGTACTTCGATGACGGGAATATCAATGGCGGCGATGGCATCGGCGATAGCGAGAGATGTGTGGGTGTATGCACCGGCGTTAAGTACGATCCCCTTTACGCCGCTGTCAAAGCCCCACTCATGGAGCATGTCGATGATGTCTCCCTCGTGGTTTGACTGCATGCGGTTGATGCGGGCCTGGGGTGTGGCGGCGGCGAGATCGTCAAGGTATTCGTCAAGCGACCGGTCGCCGTATATACTTGGTTCGCGACGTCCTACGAGATTGAGGTTAGGGCCGTTGATTATCAGTATTTCGGGTAGCATCTTATGAAATGGAGTGGCGGCATGATGCCGCAGTTAATCTTGTTAGAACTATGGGGTGCCGTATGTGGATGGAGCTGAGGTTTTACTTCAGTTCGACCTTGGTAGTGGGTGGGAGAGTATTGTTACGCTCGTCTACAGCTTCAACTACCTGGCGGGCAAGGTGGAGGAATGCCTGTGATGCCAGTGTGTCGCCCATGGCGATGGGTTCGCCCGAGTCACCGCGCTCACAGATTGATCCTACGATGGGAATCTGGGCGAGTAACTTGACATTCAACTCGTTGGCGAGTCTTACGCCGCCTTCGTTGCCGAATATGTAGTAGCGTTCATCGGGATGTTTCTCGGGTGTGAACCAGGCCATGTTCTCGACGAGACCGAGGATGGGTACGTTGACCTTGTCGCCTGTGAACATGGCTATGCCTTTGCGGGCATCGGCAAGAGCCACCTGCTGGGGTGTTGTGACGATGACGGCACCCGTGATGGGCAGTGTCTGCACGAGGGTGAGATGTATGTCGCTGGTGCCGGGGGGCATGTCGATCAGGAAGTAGTCAAGTTCTCCCCAGTCGGCATCGGTGATGAGTTGTCGGAGAGCATTGGAGGCCATGCCTCCGCGCCACAGTACCGGAGCGTTCTTGTCGACAAGGAACCCTATCGACAGGACTTTCACTCCATAGCGGCTGGCCGGTATTATAAGTTCGCGTCCGTCAACTCGGTGCATGTACAGCTCCTCGTTCTCGAGCCCGAACATCTTGGGCATCGACGGTCCGAAAATATCGGCGTCAAGCAGACCTACTTTGTAGCCTTCTCGTGCAAGAGCAACGGCAAGGTTTGAGGCTACGGTCGATTTGCCCACGCCCCCTTTGCCCGACGAGACGCCGATGATGTTCTTCACCCCTTTGAGCGGGCGTTCGGCCGGCTGTGGAGCCACAGTGCGTGTCTTCACAGCGATGTTGCCTTTGATCTCGACCTCGGGGCTGATATAGGTGTTGACGGCAGTCTCGGCGGCGCGTACGATCGACTTGATAAATGGATCGGTGGGCCGGTCGAATATGAGCGAGAAGCTCACTTTCATGCCATCGATACATATGTCGTCTTCGACCATTCCTGCCTCGACGATGTTCTTGCCGCTGGCAGGATAACGCACATTGCGCAGTGCGTCAAGTATAAGGTTGGGATATAGTCTTTGTTCCATGTCTGGTGCTGTTTTATTGCGCGAAGTTAATGATTAATCGTCTAACTGCAAAATGTTAATTATTTTATAAAATACCACAGTCGTTAAGAAAAACATGCTATGGATATGTTGTAATGTAACACGATTGTAATAATTGTGCAGAGTCAACTATTTAATTTATCATTTTATGAAACGCACATTCGTCACTCTACTTTTAGTCACGCTGCTGGGAGTCCTGTCATCCTGGGCCCGGGATGTTGTCGACGATATCGACGACGTGACGCGTGACGTGCTTGCCGACGAGCAGGATTATGAACTTGATACGATTGCCGGTCCCGAGCCTGTAGCCGACCCGGTCAGTCTCATGCCCGTAAAGCCTTGTATCTATGACATGCCATATTCGATTTCGGCAAATTATCCAAATTACAGGCGTCTTGCGGCCAATACCGCGGTATTGATCGGCGGTGGTCTTGCCACGCTTGTGATCCTTGATCTGCTACCCGAGAATGCGACCAACTGGAATAAATCCGAGGAAGCTGAGGTGCCTATGGCCGAGCGGTATTACAACAATGTCATGAATGGTCCTCACTGGGACGGAGACAGTCCGATATTCAATTATGTACTGCATCCGTATGCCGGGGCTGCCTATTACATGAGTGCACGTTCTCAGGGATTTAACATGTGGTATTCGGCTCTGTATAGCTTTGCGGTGTCGACAATCTTCTGGGAGTATGGCTTTGAGGCATTCATGGAGGTGCCGTCATGGCAAGATCTTATAATCACGCCTGTTGGAGGCTGGCTTCTCGGGGAGGCGTTTTATCTGGCCAAGCGCTATATTGTGGAGCATGATTACAGGCTTCTGGGTAGCAAGCCGTTAGGTTATGTCGCGGCGTTCTTGTGTGATCCTGTCAATGAGTTCCTGGGATATTTCCGCGGCAATGATGCCCACGGGTGGACGGCCCGGCACAATGTCGAGATCAATTCGGCTATCAGTATAAGTCCCGACGGTCTTGGCGGACAGGCTCCGACGCTGGCGGTGTCGTTGACGTTCTGACCATCCGTGCATCTTTAAAATGCAAGACGCCGCTGTGGCTTATTGTCACAGCGGCGTCCGGTTTATTTATCAGGCTTATGTTTTGATCAGGCCTTGGCGCCGATCTTCCTGCGACCTACGAGGTATGCTACAGGAGTGGCGATGAACAGGGTCGACAATGTGCCGGTGATCACACCGAAGAGCATTGCAAACACGAAGCTACGGATTGAGTCGCCACCCAGGATGAAGATGCACAGGAGCACGAGCATGGTCGAAACCGATGTCATGACTGTACGTCCGAGGGTAGAGTTAAGCGACTTGTTGATTGTCGTGAAGAAATCCTGCTTTGGATACAGGCCTATGTTCTCGCGCACACGGTCGAATACCACCACGGTATCGTTGATCTGGTAACCGATGATGGTGAGGATAGCAGCGATAAACGTCTGGTCAACCTCCATCGAGAAGGGCAGGAAGTCATAGCCTATCGAGTATACTCCGATGATAGTGAACGCGGTGAACGCTACTGCGGCAAGAGCTCCGAGTGAGAATGCCACGTTGCGGAAACGTATCAAGATGTACAGGAACATGGCCAGCAACGACAGTGTTACTGCGATGTATGCGGCCGAGCGCATGTCATCGGCTACAGTCGGACCGACGGTCTGTGAGCTGAGCACACCCTTGGTGTCGTCGAGAGTCGAGAATTGGTCGTACTCCATGTCACCGATGAGGTTCATATCCTTGAGTGTGTCATAAAGAATGCCGGTGATCTCTGTGTCGATAGCCTCGGCGTCCTCGGTCGAGTCAATCTTGTAGTTGGTTGACACGCGTACCTGGTTCTGCTCCATGATGTTGATCACGCTCAACGACGATCCTTCAAGCTTGCCGGCGAGGTTGTCGCGGATTGCGTAGGGATCGGCAGCGGTCTCACACTTGATGATGTAGTTGCGGCCACCCGAGAAGTCAATGCCGGGGTTGAGACCGCGAACGATGAATGATACGATCACGATCACGATGAATCCGGCTACGATGAATCCGGCTTTCTTCATCTGGCCAAGGAAGTTGTACTTATTGCTGATGAAGAGTTTGCGCGATACGGGAGTATCGAATGTGAGGTTCTGGAAAGCCTTTTTCTTGGCACCGAGTATGAAGACGATGCGTGTGAGGTAAACGGCTGTGAAGAACGAGCAGATGATACCGATGATCAGAGTGGTGGCGAAGCCCTTGATGGGGCCTGTACCGAAGTAAAGCAGGATAAGACCTGTGATGATCGATGTGAGGTTGGAGTCGAAGATGGCCGAGAATGCATTGGAGTAGCCGTCAGAGATGGCGTTGCGTACATTCTTGCCTGCGCGGAGCTCCTCTTTCGAACGCTCGAAGATAAGCACGTTGGCGTCAACGGCCATGCCTAAGGCGAGCACGATACCTGCGATACCCGACAATGTGAGCACGGCCTGGAACGATGACAGGATACCGATGGTGAAGAAGAGGTTGAACACCAGGCCGAGATTTGCCACCATGCCGGGGATCCATCCATAGATGCATATCATGAAGATCATCAGGAGCACGAGCGCCACGATAAACGATGTGATGCCCGAGTCAATGGCCTGCTGTCCGAGCGACGGACCTACGGTCATACTGCTGACGATGTCGATCTTGAAGTCCATCTTACCGCTCTTGAGGACATTGGCGAGGTCCTGCGCCTCCTGGACGCTGAAGTTGCCGGTGATCTGTGACGATCCGCCCTCGATGGCGTTGGTGACGTTGGGCGACGAGTATACTACATCGTCAAGCACGATGGCTACGGGGAAGCCTACGTTGTTGCCGGTGATCTTGGCCCACTGTTTGGCTCCGTCGTTGTTCATGGTCATAGACACGTAGCTGCCGGTGCCCGAGTTGGGGTCGTAGTCAGAGTAGGCGTTGACAACTACACGGCCGTCAAGCGCGGGGCGTCCCTCGTTGGTCTTGAGGGCATAGAGATAGTAGTAGTCGATGTTGTTGGTCTCGTCGGTGATAGGCTTGTTGGCCCAGCGGAACGCGGTCTCGGCACCGAAGTAGTTGCGGGCCTCGGGGCTACGCAGGAGCGAGTCGACCATATAGCGGTTCGAGGCCTGGGCGAGACCTACGATGGCCGGGCCGTTGAGGCCTATGCGCATGTAGTCGCCGATTCCTTTGCCGTTGTAGTTGCCGCTTGTGCGCTGTGCGGCTGTCAGAGCGTTGAGTTTCTGGATGAGCTCGGGGGCCTTGGCCTGGAACGTCTCATAGAACTCGAGGTTGGCCGAACGCTTGATGAGCTCGGTCATGCGCTGTTGATCTTTTACGCCGGGGAGCTCCAGAAGGATCTGTCCGTCCTTGCCCTTGAGCACCTGGATGTTGGGCGATACGACACCGTATGCGTCGATACGGTTGCGCAGTACGTTGGTGGCCGAGTTGTTGACACGGTTTACAACCTCGTCCTTGAGTCGGTCTATAGCCTGGTTATCGCTGTCGCCCGAGTTGACAACGTTGGGGAATACTACCGAGAGGTCGGCCAGACGGTCGTTGCCCTCGGCGGCACGGTATTCGTGGATGAATGTGCCTACGTAGTCATCGGTGCGGTGGGTCTTATAGAGCGAGTCGGTGGTGGCGATGGCCTTGTCAAAGGCAACGTCCTTACCATCGGCCTTCATGGCACGGAGGATGTCGGGCATCGATACCTGTAGCGTTACGTTCATACCGCCCTTGAGGTCGAGACCAAGGCCTATGCCCCATTTCTGTACTTCGTTGAAAGTGTAGCCCATCCATACGGGGGTCTTGGCGATAGAGTCCATGTAGACCTTGCGGGCATCCTTGTAGACGTCGGAGTTCGCGCCCTTGTCACCTGCTACATTCAGGGCATACTCGTCGGCTTTCTTCTCGTAATGATTGGTTACAATCGAGAACGAGAGGTAGAAAACACACACGATCACCAAGAAAATAGCGATAACACCTGACACGAGGCTTCCTAATGATCCTTTGCTTTGCATGTGATTTGATTAATTATTGTTGTTATTTATTTTAAGTTCATGGTTTTACTGTCGGCATGGATGATAATATGTCACGCTGAGACTGAACACTTTAGCTGTCACTACGGTGTTCAGAGTGCAAATATACAATAAAAAAACCGATAAAAAGCAAGAAATTCTCAATAAATCACGAGCTCTCACGGTTCTTTCATTAACCCCGGAATCTACGGTCGCGCCAACATGACCTCGCATCTGCAGGACTCGGATGATGTTATTGTTACCGATTTCATACGCGATATAAATTCGCCGGATGTATCATGGCTGTACGGATCAAGGAATGCGTGTGGCGCAGTTGGTGTTATCGTTGCCGGTATCGGATGGCATTACGGAATGTGTGCGTTTATTATGCGTAGGGATGGAATGGATAGCCGGGCCTGCAGATAGGCCTCGAACTTGTGGCGCTCGGCGCCGGACATCGCGGTGTTATATTCCACGAGCGCGATCGTGAGGGTGTCGGTACGGCTGGTGGCGATATCGCATTCCACGGTGTGGGCAATGGCTATTTTGCTCACTTGCGGGAAGATGACTTTCAACTCGGGTGATATGGCCAGCGACATGGTATCGAGGCGGGTGGTTCCTGATGTGAGCCGCTGCAGAGAGTCGATCGTGCGTTGCTGGGAGGTTATCGTGGCCTGTGTCACGCTGTACATGTCACGCAGCATGGCCGATGATGTCGTCTTGAGGTCTTCCGACCCAATGGAGCTACCCTGTATGATGCGCAGGCGGGTGTTGTTGAGATGGTATGAGGCGAGCTTCCCGTCCATCATTGTAAGGAGTGAGTCTTGAGGCAGGCTTTGCCCCATGAGGGTGACTGTAAGGGTGCGCTGTCCGTTTATGTCGGTGGTCTTGTAGTTGAGCACCTGTGTTGCCGGGAACTGGAACTCGGTCTCTACAAAGCGGCTACAGTTGTTGTTGTAGGTGTTGGTGATTATCATGCTGTAGGTCAGATAGACCGCCGGTATCATTGTGAGCAGGGCGATTGTGTAGACGGTGTTGCGTACTCGGCGTGCGCGTGCGGGGTTGGAGAAGTCGCGGTAGGCGTAGTTCATCAGTCTCACGCCGACCGTGGTGGCGAGGGCGATGAATACCGAGTTGATGAAAAACAGATATAGCGCGCCGATGAAGTAGTGCATCTGCAGTGTGGCCAGTCCGTAGCCTACGGTACATAGCGGAGGCATCAGGGCTGTGGCTATGGCTACTCCGGGAATGACATTTCCCTTGGCTTTACTGCCGATGGCAAGAATGCCGGCCGCACCGCCGAAGAAGCCTATGAATACATCGTATATCGTTGGTGAGGTGCGTGCCAGTAGTTCGCTATGTCCTTCATTGACAGGTGATATCATGAAGTAGATGCATGAGGTGGCCACGCTGAACAGTGTAGCGGTAAACAGATTGCGGAAAGACCGCTTCATCAGGTCGAAGTCGTGAATACCTACAGCCAGTCCGATGCCAATTATGGGGCCCATCAGCGGCGATATGAGCATGGCGCCTATGATGACGGCCGTTGAGTTGGTGTTGAGTCCGAGCGAGGCGATGAAGATGGCGATGATGAGCACCAGAAGATTGGTGCCGCGGAATGATACTCCGTCGCGTATGGCTTGCTCGGCTTCGGCCTGTGGGATGAGGAACGGTGTGATGTTGAAGTAGCCCTTGGTCTGTTGCAGGAGCGTATGGAGATCGAATTGTTTCATAGAGCGGCAGTTATAGGTGTTTGACCGCGGTCTCGCATACTCTTTAATAGTTGAGGTCGTGCAAGACTTCGCGTATGCGCTGGTAGGTGGTGATGCGAGTAGGGACGAGAGGAAGGCGCAACTCGTTCTCGATCAGTCCCATGGCGTGTAACAGGCATTTGACGCCGGCAGGGTTGCCGTCGACAAACAGCAGGCTGAAGAGCTCGGTGAACCGATGATGTATGAGCAGGGCCTTCTCAAAGTCGCCGGCCAGGGCCAGTCGCACCATGCGCGAGAATTCCTTGGGGAATGCGTTGCCTACGACCGAGATGACGCCTACGGCTCCGAGTGTTATTAGCGGAAATGTGATGCCGTCATCGCCCGATATGACCATAAAGTCGCGGGGCTTACGCTTGATGATATCGTCCATCTGGTTGATGTTGCCCGATGCTTCTTTGATGCCTATGATCGAGTCGGGATGATCGCATGCCAGGCGCAGTGTGGTCTCTGCTGTCATGTTGACACCGGTGCGCCCCGGTACATTGTATAGTATTATGGGGAGAGGTGAAGCCATGGCTATGGCGTGATAATGCTGGTATATTCCTTCCTGGGATGGCTTGTTGTAATATGGTACGACCGAGAGGATTGCGCTGAAGGCCGAGAGGTCGGTACCGTTGATGCGGCGTATTACATCGGCGGTACAATTGCCCCCGATTCCTATCACGAGTGGTACGCGCCCATTGACGCGGTCGGTAATGAAGTGCCGCAGATCGGCCTGTTCGTCGGATGTAAGGGCAGGAGTCTCGGCGGTTGTGCCAAGGACTACGATGTAATCCACCTGGTTGCTTATCTGGTACTCGATGAGCCGCGCCAAGGCCTCGTAATCAATAGATTTGTCGGTCTTGAACGGAGTTATGAGGGCTACGCCCATTCCTTTTAGATTAATTCGTGCCATCGTTGTACTGGATTTCTTGGCACAAAATTAGCAATAATCTTCATTCCCACCAAATACAAAATTCGCGTGCTGTATCAAATAATCCCTATGTTGGGCTGTGGATATAGATACGGCTTATGTGTGGCGATGTTTCCCGGATTTCCCAAATTTCCACTTCCCGGGGAGGGGGTGGAAGTTTGGGAAATCCGGGAAACATCGTAGCGCCGGCCGGGAGCTTTTAATGCTTGCTTATCTGGCGGGTGATATTACCAGGGCGTTAAGGTGCCCTTCGGCGGCCGTGCCGGTGTCTATGCCTGTGACTTCGATGGTGATCGTGCCGTCGGATGCGGGTGTTACCGAGTTGTATGTCACGGCGTATTCCTCAAATGGTACCTTGTCGAACGACGGGTATACACCATTGCCGGCAGATGCTATCTTGAGGCCTGGTTTTATCTGTTTTTCGTCGAGTGAGACGTTTCCTGTCACTGTGTAGGATGTGACGCGGGCGTCGCGGCTTCCGTTGTAGCGTACGGCCAGCAGGGTAACGTCATATCGGCTTGAGGGTTCGAGTCCTGTTATGGCCAGTCGGCCCGGGGCGGTGTTGCCGTTCCCTTTGGTGCCGGCTACTATCAGTCCGTCTTTCCATGCCGATACGGGGAACTCGATTCCGGCTGTGGTGAAGGCTGTGTGTTTATCCTCGCCGCTCACACCGAGATAGCTTCCTGTGAATCCGCCGAGTATGCTTATGCCGACCTTGACAAAGTCACCGTTGGTATCTTTGAGCCATACGGGTGTTGTCGATGGCTCGAAAGTCGTGAAATTGTTCCATGGGGATGCCGAGACGGTGTTGGGGCCGAAGTCGACGTATACCGGTGCGGTGAGGTCTCCCTCCTTGACTTCAGGTGAGGCGTATTCGTCAAGAACGGTTATATGGTCGGGTGTGGCGACGGCGCGGTGTGCGGCCAGGCGTGCTATGGCGGCCATCTCGTCGCTCACGCTTGCCGGGGCGTAGGTTGTGGTGGTTACATCGATGCCGAATATGGCCTCGAACCATGTGCATGCGGCGGTATAGCGGCCGTATGTGACCTCGAGGTGGTAGCCGTCACGGTTGAAAACGTCGCCAACATAGGTGGTGCGGGCGTTCTGGATAGCTGTTCCCGACGGGATCATGATGTTTAGCGCGCTGTTGTCGGTCGTGGCCCGTCGTGCCGCCGATACGATGGCGTTGTACATGGTTATCTGGTCCTTGTTGTATTTCGGGAAATCGGTGTGGTTTGAACTTGAGGCGTATGCCCAGGTCTGGTGCCACATCATGGTGGCCTCGGGTACGGTTGACGATATGCTTCCGATTAGTTGGGGAAGAGCTGTGTATGTTTCGTACAGTCCCGATTTGCCGCTTGCCTGCTGTAGGCTGATGTAGTCCCAGGGCTCGTCGGCGAGAGCCTCGGAGAGGCGTATGCCGGTTCGGTTCTTCTTTTCGCCGGCGGTCACTTTGCGGTATTCGTATGCGCCGGCATCGCTCTGTAGGTTGGCGAAATGTTTGTCGAGATCACATCCGCCTATATACATGTTTCCTATTACGACCTCGATCCCCGAGGCTTTAGCCAGGTCATAGAGATATTGCTCTACAGCATCCTGTGAGAAACTGTTGCCGATGGCGAGGATTTTCACAGTGCCCTGTTCGACGTTGACTGAGATCTTGGCTGAGGCTTTGGCTTCGCCTGCTGTGGCGTCAATGGTGACAGCAGTCATGCCGGCAGATATGCCGGCTATGGTGACGGTTGTGTTGTCCTTGGGGTTGACGGTGGCTATGTCGGGGTTACTTGAGGTGCATGTCCATTGCACGGTCTCGTATCCTGATCCGCCGAATGTTATGGCCACATCGGTACTTTGACGGCGTGTGACAGAGATGTTCTCGGGGACGGATACTGTGATTTCTACTTGTGGAGTCTCAGGTTCCTCAGGATCGGGGGTGGTGGTGACCGGTGGTTCGTCGGGTGATTCTGAACAAGCTGTGATGTTGGCTGTCAGCAGTGTGGCGAACAGCATTAGGAGCCATTTGGCGCATGGAAGTGATATTTTCATGATAATGATATATTTAAGATTCTCTATAAATTATAGTCGCGCTAAGCGTTTAAATCTATAGGTGATTATGGGTGTTAACCTTTTTTTTATTGGCGTATAGGCAGTTGTTGATGGATTTATTCGTATCTTTGTTGGTTGATGGCTGTGCCTTTGCCTTGTGGCTTTGGCGTGGCTGATATGTATGAATTTGAATATTAACCAGTTACTGCATTCATTTTTTATGATTACACAGGAACAATTAAAAGAGACTTTTGAACGCAAGCTCGCGTTGAGGAGGTATCTTTGACGTCGATAGCAAGAAAATCGAAGTAGAAGAAGAAGAACTGCGCACACATGTGCCAGATTTCTGGGAGCATCCCGCCGAGGCACAGGCGCAGATGAAAAAAATCAAGGATCTCAAAGCCTGGATCGAGGGCTATGAGGAGGTCGAGACGCTTGTCGACGAACTTCAGCTCAGCTTTGATTTCTATAAGGAGGAGCTGGTGACCGAGGAGGAGGTCGACGACCTGTACCGCCGTGCGATTGAGTGCATTGAGGCTCTCGAGTTGCGCAACATGCTTCGCCGCGAGGAGGACAAGCTTGGCGTTGTGCTTAAGATCAACTCGGGAGCCGGAGGTACCGAGAGCCAGGACTGGGCATCGATGCTTATGCGTATGTATCTGCGCTATTGTGAGAAGCATGGTTACAAGACCAAGATCGCCAACCTGCTGGAGGGTGACGAGGCCGGTATAAAGTCTTGCACTATTGAAGTGGAAGGCGATATGGCCTATGGCTATCTTAAGAGCGAGAACGGTGTTCACCGTCTCGTGCGTGTGTCTCCATATAATGCTCAGGGTAAGCGAATGACCTCGTTCGCGTCGGTTTTTGTCACTCCGCTGGTCGATGATACCATCGAGGTGAAGGTAGAGCCGGCTCTGATGTCGTGGGATACATTCAGGTCGGGCGGCGCAGGAGGTCAGAATGTGAACAAGGTGGAGTCGGGTGTGCGTCTGCGCTATCAGTATACCGATCCCTACACCGGGGAGAAGGAGGAGATTCTTATCGAGAACACCGAGACCCGAGACCAGCCCAAGAACAAGGAGAATGCCCTGCGTCACCTGCGTTCCATACTGTATGAGAAGGAGATGCAGCATCGTCTTGAGGAGCAGGCCAAGATCGAGGCCGGCAAGATGAAGATCGAATGGGGCTCTCAGATACGCAGCTATGTGTTCGATGACCGGCGTGTGAAGGATCACCGCACCAATTTCCAGACGAGTGATGTGGGAGGTGTCATGGATGGTGATATCGACGGATTTATCAAGGCTTATCTGATGGAATTTGCCGGCGAGGATAAGGATTAGGATTAGAATTATTTTAACAACATCTTGATATTTAGATGAAAAGGTATAATATTGTCAATAACTCGCTGGGGTGGCTATGCTTCCTCATAGCTGCAGTGACCTATCTGATGACGGTAGAGCCGACGGCGAGTTTCTGGGATTGTCCCGAGTTTATAGCCCAGGGTGCCAAACTCGAGGTGGGACACCCGCCGGGCAACCCCGTGTTTATGCTCGCGGCCAGGTTCTGTGTCAACTTCGTGGGTGGCGATTCGTCGCAGGTCGCGCTTGCGGTCAACTGCATGTCGGCCCTGCTCAGTGCGGCTACGATCCTGTTGCTGTTCTGGACTATAACACATCTTGTGCGCCGGCTTCTTGTCAAGGATGGCGAGGAGCATGTGTCGTTGCCCCGTATGATCGCCATCATGGGATCGGGACTGTGCGGTGCCCTGTGTTATACCTGGAGCGACACATTTTGGTTCTCGGCTGTCGAGGGTGAGGTGTATGCGTTCTCGTCATTCTGTACAGCGCTGGTATTCTGGCTTATTCTTAAGTGGGAGAACCGGGCCGACCAGCCTCATAGCGACCGTTATCTGATACTGATAGCCTATGTTATAGGCATATCGATAGCAGTACACCTGCTCAATCTACTCTGTATACCGGCTATAGTGCTGGTGATATATTACCGTAAGTTTGCCAATCCCACAGCTATGGGATCTTTGTTGGCTCTCGGCATATCGGCGGTAATTGTAGGTCTGATACTTTACGGTCTCGTGCCAGGATTCATCGAGATTGCCGGATACTTCGAGTTGTTCTGCGTCAACGTTTTGGGCATGAACTTCAATATGGGTGTACTGATCTACTTCCTGATATTCATGTCGGTGATGATATGGTGCCTTTACAGTATCTACAGCAACCGTTCGACGGCCACCCGCCTGTCGTTCGCGCTTACCGTGCTGTTGTCGGGAATCCTCTTCATAGGCAACTCGTTGTGGGTTCCGGTGCTGCTTATGATCGCTGTGCTGGTGTATCTTTTGGCTGTCAGGGTGTTGCCTATGCGTGTCATGGCAATCTCGGCTCTTAGCATACTGGTGATATTCATAGGCTATTCGAGCTACGCGCTGTTGCTTATAAGGGCCGAGGCCAATCCGCCCATGAACCAGAATGCTCCCGACAATGTATTTGCCCTCGCGTCATACCTCAACCGCGAGCAGTATGGCGACCGACCTCTGTTTGTGGGACAGTCGTTCGGATCCCAGCGAGTGGTCAAGGTAGAGTCGGACGGCAGTGCGTCATACCTCATTGACGATGGGCCGGAAACTTATATCAAGGCACTCAAGGAGAATCCCGAAGACCCCGACCGTTACATCTCCAAGCCGGGTACCCCCACACTACATTATACCCCCACGATGCTATTCCCTCGCATGTACAGCACCGGCGACAAACATCCCGAGCAGTATATGGAATGGGCCGGTATCTCCCAGCGTGATCTTGAAACCCGTCAGGCCGCTGTATATGTGGATTCAAAGGGTAATCCATATAACGGCTACGAGATAGATGTTAAGGTGCCGACAATGGCACAGAACATCAGGTTCTTTGTCAACTACCAGTTCAACCACATGTATTGGCGATACTTCATGTGGAACTTCGCCGGCCGCCAGAACGACCTTCAGGGCAACGGCGAGCTGAACCGTGGCAACTGGATCTCGGGCATACCGTTGATTGACAATGCACGCCTGGGCGACCAGTCGCTTCTTCCCCCCGATCAGGGCCGGGACAATCCCGGACACAATGTCTTCTACATGCTGCCTCTGTTACTCGGCGTGATCGGTCTGGTATGGCAGTCGATGTGTGATAAGCGCGGTATCGAGCAGTTCTGGGTTATCTTCTTCCTGTTCTTTATGACCGGAATAGCCATCGTGCTGTATCTCAACCAGACGCCTCTGCAACCGCGCGAACGAGACTATGCCTACGCCGGCTCCTTCTATGCCTTTGCGATATGGGTGGGAATGGGCGTCGCAGCCCTCTGGCGCATAGGCCTCCGACTGTCGGGTGTCAAGGATGGCGCTGACTCCGATCGTGGCATTATGTCGCTTGTAGTGGCCTCCGTAGCCGCTGTCATAGGCATAGCCGTGCCTTTGCAGATGGTGTCGCAGACGTGGGACGACCATGACCGTTCGGGCCGTTACACCACCCGTGACTATGGCCGCAACTATCTGTCAAGTCTCGACGATAATGCCATAATATTCACCAACGGCGACAATGATACATTCCCGCTGTGGTATAATCAGGAGGTCGAGGGATACCGTACCGATGTGCGCGTAGTGAACCTCTCTTATCTTACAACCGACTGGTATGCCAACCAGATGCGAATCCCGTCATACAATGCCGCAGGCATCGCCATGCAGGCCCAGCCGCGCGACTATTATAACGACAGGATACAGGCCAGCTCGTTCGGCAAGGGCCCCGAGAGCGAGAAGTATGTCGACGTATTCGCGTCTCTCGATGACCTTTACCACAATACGTCTGCCGACGGCTATAGTGTTATGAATTATCCCCGTGTCAAGATACCATCCAATATCGAAGGTGCTGTAAAAGCCGGTGTAATTACCGATCGTGAGGCTCAGGATGCCGATACTGTCATTTTGGCCGACCTCACCAACAAGAGTCCGTATGCCACTCTCAGTAATGTACTGTCGCTCGATATGATAGCCACAAGCGCGGCCAACGACTGGAATCGCCCTGTATACTTCGCTGTCACAGTCCCCGACAACTATTATCTCGGCCTAAGTGACAACCTGCGCAGTACCGGTCTCGCTTATCAGGTTTCACCTGTACACACCCATATCGATGGATATGGATGGGGAGTGGACACCGACAAGATGTATCGCAATGTTACAGAACGCTTCAGATGGGGTGGTCTCGACAGTGTTCCCGAGGGTAAGACCATATATCTTGACGAGACTGTGCGCCGTATGGTAAATACCCATCGCAGTGCCCTGTATGACCTGGCCGAGGCTCTCTATAACGAGGGTGTGGAGGCTTATGCCGCTACCGACTCGGTATATGCCGCCGACCGGTTTGACAAGGCTGTCAGGATCCTGGAGATCATGGACAGCAAGCTCCCTGTGCGGTTTACTCCGTATGCGGTACAGGACAGTGAGCGTATAGGCTCGATCTATGTCGATCTCGGACGCGTTACCGGACGTGCCGATCTTGAAGACAAAGGGCGCGGGATACTGCGTGACGAGATACTCAGATATGGTCTGTATATACCTTATTACCGCAGTCTTGTGGAACGTGAGGGCGGACTAATCGTAGGATCGCAGTCGAGTCTTAATGTCCATCATCTCAATCTCAGTGATATAGACCGCTATGTACCTATTCTGCTTACAAACTTGTTGCAGGCCTACATGTCGGCTGGTGGTGATGTCGAGGAGGTTGATGCTACTCTCGCCGGGATGGGCGTGAATATCGATGATATCATTCCGCTTTCAGGCGCATATAAATAGTATGCAGACAGTGGATCTATGGCAGTTTCCATATGTTGATTGAACGACCTCCATCACTTTATAGGGTATTGTTTCCCGAGGCCATATGGCGTATCAAGCGACGTGGCCGTAAGGTCGTATATCTGACATTTGATGACGGGCCTGTCCCGGAGGTCACGCCATGGGTGCTTGACACGCTTGACCATTATGGAGTCAAGGCCACTTTTTTCCTTGTCGGCGATAATGTGCGGCGTAATCCGGGTCTGCTTGACGAGATACGTCGCCGAGGTCACAGCTATGGCAATCATACAATGCATCATGTGCAGGGCATGAAGTCGTCTTGGAGGGCCTATCTTCGCGATATAACCGAGGCCGACGCTCTTATTGACTCCCCTTTGTTCAGGCCGCCCCACGGACTCTTGTGGGGCGGCCAGGCCAAGGCTATCAAGCATAAGTACAACCTCGTGATGTATGATTTGATAACCCGTGACTATAACCGCAGGCTTACACCACAGCAGGTGTTTGACAACGTAAGACGGTATGTCCGCAATGGTTCGATAATTGTATTTCATGACTCGCTTAAGGCTATTCGCAATATGCAGTGGGCTATGCCGCGTGCCATTGAGTGGCTAAAACAACAAGGTTATGAGTTTGATGTCATCCCTATGTGATACCTCCTGGCTTGCTATGCAGGCGGCCGAGCTTGGTATCGCGCGTATAGGAGTAGCCCGGGCCGCACCTGTCCCTGATACGGTGACTGACAGTTATGACCGGTGGATATCCAGTGGTTATAATGCCGGGATGGAGTATCTTGAGCGATATCCGTCGGTGAGACGTGATCCCCGTGAACTTCTGCCTGGGGCCGGGTCGGTGATATCGTGTGCAATATCATATTATCATACCGGGCGCCAGCGCGATGGACTGCCTGTCATAGCCTCATATGCTCATGGAGATGATTATCATGATGTGGTGAGGGAGATGCTTGAGGCTCTTGCCGGACGAGTGACCGAAAGATACGGCGGATCGACGCGCGTGTGTGTCGATACCGCTCCCGTTCACGAGCGTTACTGGGCTGTTGCCTCGGGTGTGGCCAGGCGTGGGCTCAGCGGCCTTGTGATCGTACCGGGTGCTGGTACTTATTGTTTTCTCGCCGAGTTGATAACTACAGTTATGTTCGAGCCTACCGCTCCTTTGCCCGACACGCTGTGTGAAGGCTGTCGCCGTTGTATTGACAGTTGTCCGGGGCATGCTATAGGGAGTGACGGATGTATAGACGCGTCGCGATGTCTTAGTTATCTCACGATCGAGCATCGTGGTGATCTGCCTTCAGGGTTATCGACCGGAGGCCGACTATATGGGTGTGACACCTGTCAGGCTGTGTGTCCCCACAACAAGGATCTGTCCCCCTGTCATAACAGCCGGTTTGAGATGCGTCCGGTTTATGACACGCTCACCCCAGGGCGTATCGCGTCACTCACTCCCGAGGAGTATGCTGTCGTGTTCAGACGCTCGGCTATCAAGCGTGCGAAGCTTTCGGGGCTACAGCGTAATCTGCGTCATTTGTAATTTGGGCAATCATTGCCTTGGCCAGGCGTTAACAAATATAGGGGGGGGGAGTGGGCCCTAACGTTCGGCATAGATATTTAATATGTTTTAGCGGGCGGGCGCGTCCGATGCGTGTCGTGCGGCGTACGCGGTTGTGTGTGCCGCTGATGCTTCCCCTCCCCTGCAAAACGAATCGAGAGGCTGTGTCGTAATTAAGGTTTACGGCGCAGCTTCTCATTTTTAGAGCTCTGAGGTTTCGGTATTTTTCAGGC
>CAXHRO010000038.1:0-28328 GCA_964018905.1 uncultured Muribaculaceae bacterium | reverse complement strand
GAACTTGTAGGGTGGGGATGGCAGCCGGCCTATGACAACCAGAAAAAAGTTCTTGCATGGTCAAAGCATTATATTATCGATGATGAAAGAGAGATCATAAATTATGATGTCAGGGTTTTGGGTAAGGCTGGATTTGTCGTTATCACTGCAGTTGCATCTCCCGACGCCAAAGATCAGCTTATTGCCGACAATGAGGCTATTGTAAATAGCGTCAAGTACGATAAGGGATACATGTATTCTGATTTTAACTCGGAAACAGATCATGTCGCTGAGTGGACCATCGGTAGTCTTATCGCCGGAAAAGTATTGGCAAAGGCTGGTATATGGGCGATCTTGGCTAAGTTTTCAAAGTTAATTGTAATTGCTGTGATCGCTTTTGTTGTAGCAATAAGGAAAAAAATTGCACGGTGGTTTGGATTCGGTAAGGAAGAGAACGCCAAATGTGTGGAAGAAGATTGACATTATGCATTTTTGATATCCTTGAAGATAAAACACTAAAGCATATAGACTTATATCCATGTGCTTTAGTGTTTTTTTATTGTTTTTCCATTATCTGCCTTTTTTCTGACATATAGACTGATGATACTGTATGCAGTGGTGCATACGACCATACTTAATCCCGAAGTTTAAGTTGGTTATAGCTCAATTGTCGGTGTGCAGAGTGAGGTGATTATCACATTAGTTGTAAAATAATATTGGGTTATGTGCGTTCTTTATATGTTACAATATATTTGAGAGTTACAATATAGCAAGCCGAATAAATAAGCAGATGATAAATTCCGATCATAAGATATGAATTTTGAACTAATAATGATTGGAACAGGAAGCGCGTTCCCCCGACATTCATATAACAGTTGTTATGCCATTAAGAGTTCTGGCGGTATTATGCTTGTGGATGCCGGAGGTGGTAATGGTATATTCAATGCTATTAATGGCTCGGGTGTAAAACTCACTGATATACACCATGTTTTTATTACGCATGCACATACAGATCATATTCTTGGGGCTGTATGGCTTATTAGGGGTATTATCAACATGGGTAAGAGTGGAGGAAACTTTGGATGTCTACATATATATGGGAACAGTTATGTCTGCAAGTCATTGCGTATTATATGTCAATTGACATTTCTTTCTTCGGATTATGACATTTTTACGAAGACTGTTGAATTAATGGAAATTGAAGATGGATCCTCATTGAATATAAATGGCGCTCTGATAGAATGTTTTGATGTGTGTTCAAAGAATGTTGTTCAGACTGGATTTAGGATGACTTTTGACTGCGGAGAAAAACTGGCTTGTTTAGGTGACGAATCTCTGACCGAGGATAATCTCCCCCAAATTAAATGCTGTGATACTCTAATATGCGGTGCTTTCTGCAGGTATGAAGATAAGGAAATATACAAGCCATACGAGAAACATCATCATACTGTGCGCGATGTGGCTATTTTAGCAGAAAAGGCGAACGTGAAAAATTTGGTTCTGGTACATTCAGAAGATGATAACTTGGAAAAACGACAGGAGCTTTACAGATCAGAGGCTTTAAAACATTATAATGGCAATGTTTTCAGTCCTGTTGATGGCGAAAGATTGGTTTTCTGAATTATTTTTTGTTTCCTTTGGCAAGTGAGGCTCTTATTCTACTCAGGCTCACTTGTGTTATTCCCAGATATGAGGCAATGCACCCCAGCGGCAGTCGCTGTAAAAGTTCAGATTGTGTATCTACAAAGTCTTGATAGCGCTCTGTCGCAGTTGCAAGTAGCAGGGTTATAACCCGTATTTCGGCATCGAGGAGTTCGGTCTCGGCAAATCTGCGTCCCCAATTGGCAATGTTTATATCCTCCAAATAAAGTTGAGACAACACATCCCTTTTGATGACATAAAGGGTGGAATCTTCCATAAGTTCCATAGTCTCATAGCCTGGTTCATTCCTCACATAGCCCATCATTGATACAATGGTTGCGCCCTCTTTGCCAACCCAGAATGTCACTTCTTTGCCATCAACAAGGGTGAATGCGCGTACGATACCTTTGGCTATAAAGTAAACGTCTCGCTCAATCTTGCCGATTTCAAGGACATGATGGCCTTTTGGATAATGAACCAATTCCATTGAACGACAAAGAAGAGCAAATGATTCTTCGGGAAGTATGTGCCTGCGGTCTATGATCTCTTTTATATCCATACCAATTACAAAATTAATAATAATCATTTAAGCACGCATTATTTATCAAATGTAAAATTATAGATTATTACGAGTTGGTAATTTTGCGCTCGCAATAGTGAGTTATGATTACACGATTGATAAATAGTGATTCATACCGGGGAGACCCGTTTTTAGCAAAAGAGCTGTCCTTTATTTGGTGGTCGTTGTGATAATATGTGTATCCTGTGCATGATAATATTCTTTGGACTATATGATAAGAGCCAAGTTGATATAATCTTTAAATTAAAAAAAATGAATTGGATATTATTATTTCTTGCCGGATTGTTTGAGGTCAGCCTTGCTTTCTGCTTGGGAAAAGCCAAGGCAACAACCGGAACAGAGTTTTATGTATGGGGCACCGGCTTTCTTTTGTCCACGGTGCTTAGCATGTACTTGCTTGCGAAGGCCATTCAGACCTTGCCCATAGGTACGGCATACGCCGTATGGACAGGAATCGGTGCCGTTGGTACAGTAATCATAGGCATTTTGTTTTTTAAAGAGCCGGCCACACCCTTGCGGTTGTTCTTTATCTTTACTCTTATTGCTTCGATTATCGGGCTAAAACTCGTGACCAACTGATAATGTAAGTCGTGTGTTTTAAAAGAAAGAGAGGAAATTCCAAAATTCTTTTTTCTTATTATGGCATTGGCTACCGGTTTCTCGGTAGCCAATTTTTATTACAACCAATCGTTACAGGGCAGTATTGTTCCGGTCTTTCACGTTTCGGGGTTATGACGGAGGCTTAATGTGACATTGACGTATTTGTAATCAGAGATACTGCTAATTGCGTATCAGATGGTTTGTGATTCTGTAATCGAGGTATATTAAGGCGTAATATTGGTTGTGATGTTAATCTCTTTTGAAGCTAATTTTGCATGGTGAAAACAAAGAGTATGAAGTCAAGATGAGTTCGTGCTATAAATAATGTATTAATATGGCAACTGATGTTATTGAACGTATGAGAAACGGCGAGCGCATATCCGAGACTGCTCCCGAACTTCTCTGCGACGAGATCGAGAATACACGTCGGCTTATCGCCGAACTGAACACAGGCTATCATACGCCCGATGAGATACGAGCCATTCTGGAACGCATCTGGGGACAGCGGCTTGACAGCACGGTGAGAATGTTCCCGCCGTTCTATACCGCTCTCGGCAAAATGACAACGGTAGGCAAAGAGGTTTTTATAAACTTCGGCTGCACTTTTCTCGATCAGGGCGGCATAACGCTGGAGGACGGAGTGTTTATCGGCCCAGGTGTGAAAATCGCGACCGAAGGACATCCCGAAGAACCAGAAAGACGACATTCCTTGATTACAGCCCCGGTTGTGATTCGCTGTAACGCATGGATCGGAGCGGGAGCGATAATATTGCCCGGTGTCACCATAGGAGAGAATGCCATAGTGGCCGCCGGTGCCATTGTAAAAAAGGATGTCGCTGACAATACAATAGTTGCAGGAATACCTGCTAAGTATATACGCCATATAAATACCTGAATATATGAAAACAAAATTTTCTCTTTCAGAGGGCAAGAACGGTCAGGTTCCCACAATCCGCCTCAGCAACGGATATGATATGCCGGTGATGGGCCTTGGAACATACAGTCTGACAGGTGATGTGTGCGTGAACTCTGTGAAGTCGGCTATCTCTCTCGGTTTCAGAAAGATTGATACCGCACACATGTACGGCAATGAGGTAGAAGTGGGCCGTGGCGTGCGGGAATCGGGAGTGCCTCGTGAAGAAATTTTTGTGGCTACTAAGATTTATCCCAACCAGTATGGAAACCCGGATGCCGCCATTGAGGAATGTCTGCGCAAACTCGACCTCGGCTATGTTGACATGATGTTGCTTCATCATCCCGGATTCAACGACGTGAAGGCCTACGAGGCTATGGAGAGATATGTAAGGGAAGGAAAAATTCGCTCCGTCGGTGTGTCGTGCTACTATATAAATGAAATTGACGATTTCATTCGGCAGGTCGAAATAAAGCCTGTGCTTGTACAGAACGAGGTTCACCCATATTATCAGGACACCGATGTCGTCTCATATATACAGAATCTTGATATAGCTGTCGAGGCGTGGTATCCGTTGGGTGGCAGAGGGCATCAGAGGGAGTTGTTGAGCGATCCTGTGCTGACTGAGATTGCCGGACAGCATAGCAAGTCTGTCGCTCAGATCATTCTGCGCTGGGATTTGCAGCATGGTGTGGTCGTGATTCCCGGTTCGAGAAACCCCGACCACATGAAGGTGAACATCTCTATATTTGATTTCGAGTTGAGCGAGGTTGAAATGGCTCGGATTGCTACTCTTAACCGTAACGAGAAACATGATTGGTATTAATGTGAGGAATCTGAATTATTCAGTCTCCATCGCGCGACATTAGCTACATTTATGGCAAGCGCACAAAACAAAATGGAAATCATGGCAAACAGACGTACAATGACCGCCACATTTGCTGGCACCGAAGCAGTCCTACAGCTGAAAAGCCGGGCTCGACAATGGCTCTGTATCAGTTAGAATGAATTATTAAATTAATGGAAAGAAACAACTTATAAAATAATAAACTATGTTAGGAAATTTTGTATATGCCAATTCCACGAAGTTATTCTTCGGAGACGAGGCTCAGAAAAATCTTGTGGATGCGCTCAAACCTTTCGGCAAGAAAGTATTACTCACTTATGGCGGAGGTTCTATCAAGTGCAATGGTGTCTATGATGATGTTGTATCCGCGCTCAAATCAGCCGGCAAAGAAGTGGTGGAACTTCCCGGTGTAATGCCTAATCCCACAGTCGAAAAACTTAACGAGGGTATTAAGGTTGCCCGTGAAAACAACGTGGATTTCATTCTTGCCGTAGGTGGCGGTTCGACAATAGACTATGCAAAAGGAGTCAGTGTTGCGGCATGGTACGACGGCGACGCGTGGGAACGCTTTTGGGTAAAACAGGAAGACCCGACTCCCGGTGAAAGAATAATACCTGTAGGTGCTGTTCTTACAATGGCTGGCACCGGCTCGGAGATGAACGGAGGATCGGTAATTTCCAACCATGCCACCAGGATGAAAATCGGTAAGGTATTCGGTGAAGAGGTGATGCCTAAGTTTGCTGTACTTAATCCAAAATATACTTTCAGTCTGCCTCAGCGCCAGATGGTAGCCGGAATATTCGACACCATGAGCCATATTCTGGAACAATATTTCTCAGGCAATGACGACAGCACATCCGATTATCTCGCCGAAGGCCTGATGCGCTCTGTAATCACTTCGAGCCGTGTGGCAGTCAATAATCCTGAGGATTATGAAGCCCGCTCCAACCTCATCTGGTCGTCCACATGGGCACTTAACACCCTCATCGGCAAGGGCAAGCCACAGGACTGGATGGTACACATGATAGGTCAGGCCATAGGTGCCTATACCGATGCCACCCATGGCATGACTCTTTCCGGTGTGTCGGTGGCTTACTACCGCTACATCATGAAATACTCACTGAAACGATTTGTGCGTTTTGCAGAAGTCGTATGGGGTGTTTCTACTGATGGAAAGACGGATGAGCAGATTGCCTCAGAGGGTATTGATGCCCTCGAAGCATGGATAAAGGAGATTGGTGCAGCGTCCGAAATAGCATCGCTCGGTGTTACTCCCGATATGCTCGATGGCATAGCCGATTCCACCATCATCATGACTGGCGGCTATAAGTTGCTTGACCATGCCGATATTGTAGAAATTCTTCGCAATAGCCTCTGATTGTGAGATATGTACTTGTCTCATATGTATTTTTGTAATGTGTCAGCAATTATTATAACACATTAGTAAAGTGTTGTTATCGTGTGGTTGCCCGGAGGCGATTTTCAACCTTGTGCGAATAGAGCATATCCGTAGCTCTGAGACAGACACGCAAGGTTGAAAAATCGCCTCCGGGCCAACCGTAATATGGTATAAACTGGTTTCCAACACTTACTCATTTATATATGAGAATTATTACTCATTCGATCTAATAAGTTTTCGATATATTGCCTACCTACAGGTAATGACAAGCCTATAGAGAGTTTGACTGATTTCCTGTTAAAACAGGCAATTTTACCGACCGGAATTATATAGGAGCGATGGACTCTTATAAAGGCGTTTGTAGGCAGTATTTCCATTATTGCTTTCATGCTGTTTCTGGAAATTATGCAGCCACCGTTTGAACGATAAATCTTGGTATAGTTTTCCATCGCTTCAATATATATTATATCATCGGTGGATATGGAAATATTTGCATATTCCTGTTTTACAATTATAGTCTTGGGCCAGTGATTGATTTTCAGAAAAGCTACCCTTCTTGATGCTTTTTCCATAGCAAGCTTAAATCGGTCAAAAGAAAACGGTTTGTGCAGAAAATCAACGGCATCGAGGTCGTATCCATCCAGTGCGTATTGAAGATAAGCGGTAGTGAATATAAATGATACATCAGGCCCTATCTCTTTTGCGATACTTAATCCGTTGATATCATTCATTTCAATATCAAGAAAAACTATATCCGGCTTGTTTCTTAATACAGCTTCAAGACCGAGCCTTGGGTCGGAATAAACTGCTATGTCAATGTTGCCGAGCCTGTTACAGAATTGAGAAATAACCGACAAGGCAATCGGTTCGTCATCAATGGCGATGCACTTTATAACAGAGTCGTTTGTCATAAATCAATATATAAGCAGATACAATACAGACCTTCCTTTTCTTCAATATGCAATGTATGTTTTTGGGGATATAGTAGCCCCAGTCTTGCACGGCAGTTTGCAAGTCCTATTGAAATTTCGTTTTCGCATTTTTCTTTTATGATACTGTTTTTGACCGAAAAGCGTAGATGCCTGTTTTTCAATGTAGCGTTAATCATGATTTTACAGTCCCGGGTCGATGAACTGCCATACTTGAACGCATTTTCGACAAATGTAATTAATATCATAGGGGGAATCATAATTGTATTGTCATCGATATCGTATTCACATACAACCGAAGTATGGCTGTTAAGCCGCAATAGCTGTAATGCAATATAATCCTGAATATATTTTATTTCATTCCCGATCGTGATTAGTTCGAGATTTACTTGGGTGTATGTGTATTTCAGTATTTCGATGAACTTGACAAACGCATCTTCTGTCCTGTCGGATTTGCTTATGGCAAGGCCATATAATGTATTCAATGTATTGAACATGAAATGAGGGTTTATCTGAGCTTTGTATAACGACAATTCAGCTTTATTCTTTTGTTCCTCAATATCCTTTTTAACAAGTATCTGTCGGAACAGTTCAAGCATCAATGAAGTGGAGAGCCCGTACCCGCTTACGACAAGAAACATAAACCAGACCGTCTGTGCGCGCAAATGTTCGTGTAGTCTGGGATGGTATGACAAGATGGGCATAGTGTCATCGGGGTATGGGAAGCGGCAGAGCATGAACACCGCAATCAGCATTATTGAGACAACGATTGCAACCTTCAAAAATTTTCTGCGCATCACTAATTGAGGTATGTTCGCAAAACGGATAGCAAAATATACGCAATACAGGAACAGGATGAGTGTAACTGCAAATGAGGTATACTTCTCGATCCATTTCTCGATAGGTACAAGCGCTATAATCAATGGCAGGAATATACAGCAAAAGATAAGATCAATATATAATTTAATTTTCTTTGAATCCATAGTGCAAAATTAGCTTTTTTTAATCATGTGAGCCAAAGGACAGTCTTGTTGTTCGTCAATGTAGAGTCAACAAGCAAGTGCAAAATTAGCGAAAGAGTTTTATGAATAGTTCCAACGGCGAAGAAAAGTTGAGCTTTTCACGTGGCCTCCGGTTTATTTTAGCCTGAACCTTGTCTAAATCGGCCTGCTCGACCTCTCGAAAATCAGTACCTTTCGGAAAGTATTGCCTTAAGAGCTTGTTTGCGTTCTCAACAGCTCCTTTTTGACCTGAGCAGAATGGGTCGGCAAAATAAACGGTGGCTCCAATGTGTTTGGTCAGCCACTCATGATCCATGAATTCAGAGCCGTTGTCCGTGGTAATGGTAAGAACATGAGCTTTATATGGCAGTAACAGACGCCATGCGGTCCTGGCTACAACGTCAGGTTTTTTGGAAGTGAGTTTGCTTTGCAGGAACATATTTGTCTTGCGTTCAGTCATTGTCAGAACAGCACTTTTTTGCCCCTTGCCAATAACGAGATCCATTTCCCAGTCACCGAAACGTGTGCCGTCAGCCTCGGCAGGGCGCTGATGTATGGAGATGCGGTTAGGAATGAGTGTCCGTCCGGAGGTTTTCCGCTTGTGGCCTTTATGCCTGCGATACTTCATCTTGTGACGGCAATGTGCCCTAAGTTCTCCAGTCTCATCTGCACGAACTTCCCGATATATGCGCTCGTGACTGATGTTAATGCCCTTAAGGCCAAGGTAGCCGGAGATCTGTTTCGGAGACCAGTCTTCTTCGCGTAAGAGCCGCAGGGCCTTATGGACAATCCATGAGGGTGTTCTGCGGTTTGTGCATATGCGCTCGCGCCTCTCCATCGCTTTCTGATGGGAAAGTTGCCAGGTATATTTGCCATGCTTGCCACTGTTGCGCTTGAGTTCACGGCAAAGTGTTGACTGTGATATACCGACGCGTTCGCATATAATTTTTCGTGCGATTCCGTCTTGCAGGTACGCAAAAATTTGCGACCTTTGTTCCGAGGTTAGTTGTTTGTACATGTGCAATACAAAATTAATTAATCTTAGGGAGACTTCGGTCTCCTTTTTTTGTATTGCTTGTTCTCTACAGTTTCGCTCTTGGGAGCGGACTCGGCCGCCCCCGCCGCTCAGGCATCCCCCTCCGAGGGGAGTGAGGAGAGTCTATTTCTTGTATCATGGATTTTTGCACTTCGATTTTGAACCTTCATGTTGTTCGTCAACACATTCAGTAGTTTGTCAATACTTTTTTTGAATAGATAGGACGAGGTCTAATTTTGTAGTAAAAAACGAAATAAACAATGACGAAAACTCCCTGTTTTATCCTCATCGCATCAATGCTCGTCATCAGTTCGTGCAATGATAAAAAGTCAAAGGATATTACTCCCGTCGATTATCCGATCGAAGTGATTGACACAACCAATCAGGTCCTTAATTCAAATTATGCAGCTACTGTCACCGGCTGTCAGACGGTTGAAATACGGCCTCAGGTAGATGGTATGCTCACGAAGATATGTATTCGTGAAGGTGATGCCGTAAGGAAAGGCCAAGTGCTGTTTGAGATTGACGCAGCTCAATTTAAGGCAGTATACGATATAGCCGAGGCTAATGTCAATAGCGCGGAGGCGGCTGTATCTACTGCTCAATTGGTTCTTGACAGCAATCAGGAACTATATGAAGAGGATGTGATATCAGATTTTGAACTGAACACTGCAAAAAATGAGCTTTCCGAGGCCATGGCAAAGCTAAAACTGGCAAATGCCGAGCTTGAAAAAACTATGACCAATCTTTCTTATACGAAAGTAAAGTCGCCGGTCAACGGCGTTGCAAGTATGATTCCATACCGAGTCGGTGCTCTTGTAGGAAGTAATATTACCGAACCGCTTGTCACTGTCAGCGACGACAGTGATATTTTTGCATACTTCTCGATGGCAGAAACTCAGATGCTTGAGATGGTCAGGCAGTATGGTTCCATGAAAGATGCATTGGGAAACATGCCCGAAGTGGAGTTTTGTATGAGTAATGGAGAAATTTATCCGGTAAAAGGTCGTATTGACGCGGTAAGCGGTACGATAAACAATTCAACCGGAGCTATAAGTTTCAGGGCTGTTTTCCCTAATCCTGACAGACTCTTACGGGATGGTGCCACTGGGGCTGTCATTATACCGGCGGTTTACAATAACTGTATTGTGATTCCGCAGAGTGCTACATATGAACTACAGGATAAGATATTTGCCTATAAGGTTGTAAACGGGAAAGCAAACTCGACTGAAATAAAAATTGCGCCGAACAACAATGGTCGGGAATATATTGTCGCGGCCGGACTTGAAATAGGTGATACGATAGTATCCGAGGGAGCAGGACTATTGAAAGAAGGAACAGTCATTAACATAAAAAGCCGTGGCAAATGACAATAAAGACTTTTATTGACCGACCGATACTGTCCTGTGTTATTTCGGTTGCTATTGTACTTTCAGGATTAATATCTCTGATGGGATTGCCCATTGAACAGTTTCCTGAAATTGCTCCGCCTACCGTAAGTGTTTCTGCCAATTATGTCGGTGCAAATGCCGAAACTGTACAGAAAAGCGTCATTGTGCCAATAGAGGAGGCTATAAACGGTGTTGAGGATATGCTGTATATGGTTTCTTCTGCGACAAATACCGGGTCGGCAAGTATTCAGGTATATTTCAAACAAGGTACCGACGGAGATATGGCAATGGTAAATGTCCAGAACCGTCTTGCTTCTGCACAAGGTCTGCTCCCGGCTGAAGTCACAAAAAGCGGTATTAATGTCCGTAAACGTCAGACTTCAAGAATTAAAACATTGGCATTATATAGCCCCGACGGGACCTTTGATCAGAAATTTCTTACCAACTACATGAAAATCAATATCGAGCCTCGGCTGTCACGTGTTGCGGGTGTAGGCGAGGTCGATATAAAAGGGGCCGATTATTCGCTACGTGTATGGCTTGATCCCGGCAAGATGGCTCAATACTGCCTTATGCCCTCAGATATACAAAAAGTGCTTGAAGAACAGAATCTTGAATCACCGGCAGGTACACTTGGCGCCGAGTCTGACAATACATTCCGATATACACTCAAATATCGGGGCAGGTATGAGAATGAGAGTGACTTTGAAAGTCTTGTAATCAAGGCTCTTCCCGATGGTTCGGTCTTGCGGCTCAAAGATGTGGCTAAAATAGAACTTGGCTCAAAGACATATGAGTATCTCGGTTCGGTGAACGGTAAACCCGGAACTACATGTATGATATCTCAAACATCCGGGTCAAACGCGAATGAAATCATCGAAGCCATCGATAAGGAAACAGAGAATATAAGACAAAGTCTTCCCAAGGGAATGGAACTTGTGGATCTGATGAGTACAAAAGATTTCCTTGACGCTTCCATTCACAAGGTTCTCAAAACTTTATTTGAGGCAATTGTGCTGGTAGTCCTTGTTGTATATGTATTCCTGCAGAGTCTCAAGGCTACCATCATCCCCACTTTGTCGATAATTGTGTCGCTTATAGGAACGTTTATATTTCTGAACATCGCAGGATTCAGTCTGAACCTGATAACTCTTTTTGCCCTTGTGCTTGTAATCGGTACGGTGGTTGATGATGCCATAGTTGTTGTAGAGGCTGTTCAAGCCGAATTTGACAAAGGCATAAAATCACCGTATAAGGCTACGGTAGAAGGTATGAGAGGAATCACTGCGGCTCTTCTTACCACCACCATCGTCTTTATGGCTGTTTTTATTCCTGTGAGTTTCATGGGGGGCACAACAGGTACGTTTTACACCCAGTTCGGTCTGACGATGGCTGTTGCGGTGGGTATCTCGCTACTTAATGCCATGACTTTGAGTCCGGCCCTGTGTGCATTGATAATGACTCCGCACGACACTGGCGGTAAACGGAGTTTCTCGTCAAGATTTCACACTGCGTTTGATGTCGGGTTTAACCGTCTGGTGAATCGCTATACGACGGGTGTGAAATTTATGATTTCGCGCAAGTGGCTGACACTCGTACTACTTGTTGTAGCAGGAGGCAGTCTTTATTACATGATAATGACTACAAAAACTGGTCTTGTCCCCCAAGAGGACATGGGTGAAATTAATATTGATGTACAGACTCCGGCAGGAACAAATCTTACCGAAACTATGAAAATCATGGAGGAAATAGACCGACGTATAGCCGACATACCGCAAATCAAGATTTATTCAAAAACAGCCGGTATGGGAATGATGAGCGGCATAGGTTCGTCAAGCGGTATGTTCAATATCCGCATGCACGACTGGAGCGAACGTACCGGTGATGGTGACGATATTAATTCTGTTATTGACGAAATATATCGACGTACTGCAGATATTACAGGTGCCAGACTTATTGTCTTCACACGTGGAATGATTCCCGGATATGGAGTGAGCAACGGTTTTGAGATTCATGTCCAAGACCAGAAAGGCGGTTCGATAGACGATCTTAAACAAGTGACAGACAAAGTAATTGTCGAGCTGAATGCACGCCCCGAAATAGCACGTGCGTCAACATCGTTTGACACAAAATATCCGCAATATCTGGTTGAGGTCGATGCTGCAAATGCACTTAGGCATGGTGTTCAGCCTGGCGATGTACTTAGCGCACTCTCCGGTTATGTGGGTGGGGCGTATGCCTCCAATATCAATCGGTTTTCAAAACTGTATCGTGTTATGGTCCAGGCGTCTCCTGAATTCAGGCTTGATACAAAGGCTTTGTCAAATATTTTTGTCAGGAATGCCTCCGGAAAAATGACACCTATAAGTCAGTACCTCAGATTGAAACGTGTGTATGGCGCGCAGTCGTTGTCGAGGTTCAATCTATTCTCGTCTATACAGGTAAACGGCACACCGGCGACCGGATATAGCTCAGGCGAAGCTATTGATGCCGTTCGCGATGTGTGTGCGGCGACATTGCCTGCCGGCTATGGGTATGAGTTCGGAGGAATGAGCCGAGAAGAATCTTCATCAGCAAACTCGACGGTATTCATATTTATTGTATGCGTTGTGTTCATATATTTGATTCTTTGCGCATTATATGAGAGCCTGTTCATTCCGTGGGCAGTATTGTTATCTGTACCTTTCGGACTTGCCGGAAGCTTCCTGTTTGCACGCATGTTCGGGCTTGAAAACAACATATACCTTCAGATAGGCTTGCTTATGCTGATTGGACTGCTTGCCAAGACAGCCATCCTTATGACTGAGTATGCATCGGAACGGCGTCGTTCGGGAATGTCAATCATAGCTGCTGTGACTTCGGCTGCTCAGGCACGTTTGCGGCCGATACTGATGACTTCATTGTCAATGATTTTTGGAATGATACCATTGGCATTTTCGACCGGTGTAGGTGCAAACGGCAATATCTCGATCGGTGTCGGCACTGTCGGCGGTATGATTATCGGCACCGTGGCACTATTGTTTATCGTTCCGGTACTGTTCATTGTTTTCCAGACTATTGAAGAACGTGTAATGTCTAACAGAGAAAAGAAATGAAATCAACGCTATATATTCTATTATTTCCCGTACTCCTGTCATTAAGCGGGTGCGGATTATACAGCAATTACAAATCCCGACCTCTTCAATATGATGCCGGCAAACTATGTTCTCACGATTCTCTTTCTCAGCCCATATCGGCAATTTCATGGAGAGAACTGTTTACCGACGGTTATCTTGTCAACTGGATAGACAGTGGTCTTAAACACAACACAGATCTTCGTATTGCCCAAATGAAAGTAGATCAAGCCGCTGCCACACTAACGGCATCACGGCTGGCGTTCCTTCCTTCTGTGAATATATCTGCCGATGCAAGTGTGTCAAAAGAGTCCGGCAATAAGTTAAGCATCGGGCCGTCAGCATCATGGGAACTGGACATATTTGGCAGACAGCAAAATCTAAAGAAAGGAGCGGAGGCTGCTTTTTATGGTTCAGAAGCATATCGTCAGGCAGTTCAGACATCTCTTATAAGCACCATTGCTAATGGTTATTATACACTCCTCATGCTTGATGAGCAGTTGTCTATAAGTGAAAGGACATTAAAGACTTGGAATGAGAATATAAGGGTACTTCAGGCATTGAAGCGAGCCGGTCGTACAAATGAGGCGGCTGTGCTTCAGGCTCGTGCCAATCGTATGAAAGTTGAAAATTCCACATTGACACTGCGAAGTCAGATAGCTACACAGGAAAATGCAATTAAATCATTGCTACTGATGCCTGATATGGATATGTCAAGGGGCAATTTTGGTGCACAGATGTTTCCTGACACGTTGTCGTGTGGAATTGCTTTGGAATTGTTATCCAATCGTCCGGATGTCAGAGAGGCCGAATATATGTTGCAACAGTCATTTTATAATGTAAATGTAGCACGCGCGATGTTCTATCCTACTGTATCATTATCGGGTAATTTAGGGTGGACTACCGCCTCCGGCACAATCGCCAATCCATCATCATGGATAGCCTCAGCCATTGGATCGGTGGTCGCTCCGCTATTCAACAGGGGAATAAACAACGCTAATCTTAAAATTGCCGAAAGTGAATATGAGATAGCATCACTGCGTTTTCAGCAAAGATTATTTGATGCAGGCATGGAAGTCAATAATGCTCTTATTGCGTGGCAGACAGCTAAAGACAGGGTGACACTTGATAAGAAACAGATTGTAGCATTAAAGGGTGCCGTGCATAACACACGGTTGCTTATGAGGAACACATCAACAAATTATCTTGAAGTATTGACCGCTCAGCAGCGACTGTTGGAAGCCGAGTTGACCGAGGCTTCAGACCGCTATGACGCAGTTCAGGCAATAATCACGCTTTATCATGCTCTCGGAGGAGGCGCAGACTAATGTTTAACCAATCATTGTTTAAGAGAAAAATATCTGTGGTCAGGTGTTCCGCCTCATAAAATTGCCAAGATATTCTACTCCATGATTAAGAGAGTGTCTGAATTTAAATAGATTTTAATGTTAAACATGATTAATCAACAGTTTGAGCGAGGCAAAATCAATCATCTCCTCAGCGGACTCATTGGAGATTTCATAGTTTCGTGTAAGCCTACGGAATCCATCCAGCCATGAGAATGTACGCTCCACGACCTACCGAAGCGGTTTTGGAGTGAATACGTTTGTTCCGTTGGGAGTGGAACGGACCTCGATGTCGATATTGAAATCGCGCTTTATATTCTCAATAATCTCACCGCGATATCCGCGGTCGACAAGTCCTTTCTTGACCGAAGGCCACGTATCGGAAACTTGTTCACACACCGGAGATGCGAGTCGGGAATCATGTATCCGGGCACTGCTGACGTATCTGCCGATGATGAGGCCGTTGCGGTCAACAGCAATATTACGTTTTATGCCTTTTACCTTTTTATTGGCATCGAAACCGTTGTCGCTCTGACGGTTGCCCCACTTGATACTTTGGGCGTCAAATGCCATGACCGAAGGTGTGACGGACTGCTTACGTTTGCGGTGAATCTTCATGACGAGTTTTTCTATACAATGATTCGGATAGCCTTCCGCCCTCCATTTGTGGAAGTACCGGTAAACGGTCTGTCATTTGGGAAGATCGTGTGGGAGCATACGCCACTGGCAGCCGCTGACCAGAAGATACAGGACTGCCTCGAATATGGAGCGTAGTGAATATTTACGGTGTCTGCAATCATTTTAAAAGAATACTTTGTTTAATGAGTGTCCGCAAAAGAATCATAAGAGTACTTTGAAGTTGTTGAAATTCAATTTGTTATAGCTGATTTTGCCGCGCAACGATTTGAAATTACTTTTGCAGTCTGATTCAGGCTGTTATGAATAAGGACAAATACGTTTTCGCCCAATTAGTCGAGTTTCTTGACAATTTTAAGTTCTTATCAGATTCTTGGAATCTCGCTGACTGACAAGACTCATCTGAGAGATCTCTTCGACAAATCGAATTTCAAAAATGTCAATGTCCTCTATGGTTCAAGTGAACCGAATTTATTTAATTTTTAACCCGGTCTACTTTTAGTGGACAGTAGTGTTCTCAAAATATAAATGCCTGATTTTTCGACTGATATTCTTTGTTCATTTACATTTGTTTTTTAACAAGCTCTTAATAATCCTTGTTGATCATGGGTGTGATATCAACATTACGGATATAGGTAGCGGATTGCTGAACATCACATAGTTAAAAGTATGTCTGGGAAAGGTAATTGCCTTGACAATGCAATGGCTGAGAATTTCTTCGGCATCATGTAGCCGGGACTTCTATATGCCGAAAAATTTGAATTGCCGGAAGCCTTTATAAAGGCTTTGGATGAGTCGATTGATTATTATAACAATAAAAGAATCAAATCACGGCTAAAAAGGAAAGAGCCCGGTACAATACCGAACTCTTTCTATTATTGGATAATGTTTAACTTGTCCACCTTTTTCGGGGCAGTTCACATTACGATGTAGCCTCTTTTCGTAGTTATAGTTATCGTTGTTTACCGATACTTATTTCACCTCTTCAAAGTCTACATCCTGGGGGCCGTCGTTGTTATGGTCGCCGGCTCCCGGCTGAGGTCCTGCCTGCTGTGCGCCGGCCTGGGCTTGTGCCTGGGCGTTGAGGATATCTTGCTGGGCGGCACCGAAGGTTGTCTCGATTTCCTTGATGGCGGCATCTATTCCGTCGATATCCTGCGCTTTGTGTGCTTCCTTTAGTTTGGCTACTGCGGCTTCAATGGCGCTCTTCTTGTCGGCAGGTATCTTGTCACCGAGCTCGCTGAGCTGTTTCTCGGTCTGGAAGATGATGGCATCGGCCTGGTTGAGCTTGTCTACGCGTTCCTTCTCTTTGGCGTCGGATGCTGCATTGGCTGAAGCCTCGTCTTTCATACGCTTGATCTCTTCGTCGGTGAGGCCGCTTGATGCTTCGATACGGATAGACTGTTCCTTGCCGGTGGCTTTGTCTTTAGCCGATACATTGAGTATGCCGTTGGCGTCAATCTCGAAGGTTACTTCAATCTGAGGTATGCCGCGGGGGGCTGGTGCGATGCCGTCAAGATGGAATTTGCCGAGGGTCTTGTCGTCTTTGGCCATGGGTCGTTCTCCTTGGAGTACATGGATCTCGACTGAGGGCTGGTTGTCGGCTGCGGTGGAGAATGTTTCGCTCTTACGGATTGGAATTGTAGAGTTGGCCTCTATAAGTTTTGTCATCACGCCGCCGAGAGTCTCGATACCTACTGACAGGGGTACTACATCAAGAAGAACGACATCTTTGAAGTTGGAGTTGCCACTTAATGATGCGCCCTGGATGGCGGCTCCAACTGCAACGACTTCATCGGGATTGACGCCCTTTGATGGGGCTTTGCCGAAGAATTTCTCTACGATAGCCTGTACGGCCGGAATACGGGTAGAGCCGCCTACGAGAATAACCTCGTCAATGTCGGAGGGGTTGAGGTCGGCGTCTTTGAGTGCCTGCTCGCAGGGTTTGATTGTAGCCTGGATCAGATTGTCGGCCAGTTGTTCGAATTTGGCGCGGGTGAGTGTCTTTACCAGGTGCTGTGGTATGCCGTCGACGGGCATGATATAGGGGAGGTTGATCTCGGTCGATGTTGTGCTTGAAAGCTCGATTTTTGCTTTTTCGGCGGCCTCTTTGAGGCGTTGCAGGGCCATTGAATCCTTGCGAAGGTCGATGTGGTGCTCGGCTTCGAATTCATTGGCAAGCCAGTTGATTATAACCTGGTCGAAATCATCGCCTCCAAGGTGTGTGTCTCCGTTGGTCGAGAGAACTTCAAATACGCCTCCGCCCAACTCAAGTATAGAGATATCGAATGTTCCGCCACCGAGGTCGAATACAGCGATCTTCATGTCTTTGTCTTTGCGGTCGATGCCGTAGGCAAGAGCGGCTGCGGTGGGTTCGTTGACGATACGCTTTACGGTCAGTCCGGCAATTTCTCCAGCTTCTTTAGTGGCTTGGCGCTGTGAGTCGTTGAAGTATGCCGGTACGGTGATGACGGCTTCGGTCACCGGCTGTCCGAGGTAGTCTTCGGCTGTCTTTTTCATTTTCTGAAGAATCATGGCCGAAATCTCCTGTGGGGTATATTCGCGTCCATCGATATCAACTCGTGGGGTGTTGTTGGCGCCGCATACTACCTTATAGGGGACACGTTCCACTTCTTTGGAGACCTGCTGGCAGGTCTCACCCATGAAGCGCTTTATCGAGTAGATCGTGCGCTTGGGGTTGGTGATTGCCTGACGCTTGGCAGGGTCGCCTACCTTGCGTTCGCCGCCATCTACAAATGCTACCACCGAAGGGGTGGTGTTGCGGCCTTCGCTGTTTGGAATCACAACAGGGTCGTTACCTTCTACAACTGCAACACAAGAGTTGGTAGTTCCAAGGTCAATGCCAATAATCTTTCCCATAATATTCTATTTTTTATATGTTTATTTTAGTGTTTTGTTTTTTAGTTTTGTTTGACCGTGGATTGGATTCTCAGGTCATCGATTCATGCATTAAACAAATAATATGCCAAAAAAGTTTCCCGGCATCATGATGTGACATTATGTCAGTCTGTGCTGACGTCATGGCAATGTTTTCATGTTGTTATCTTGTGGTTTTACACTTTTTATAGCGGTGTTTTACATGTGGTCGGAATATTTTTTGTAACTTCGCTTGATGCTTTTACATACAGGTAAAAATAGAATTTCAATTATGTCAGCAACAATCTCAGTACAAGTAATAAATCGTTCGCGTCACCAGTTGCCGGCCTATGCTACCGACGGGGCTTCGGGGCTTGATGTACGTGCCAACCTTGATGCGCCGGTTACGCTCGCTCCGTTTGAGCGGGTTCTGGTTCCTACCGGACTTTATGTCTCGATACCGTCAGGATATGAATGCCAGGTTCGACCACGTAGCGGCCTTGCTGCTAAGCATGGTGTGACTGTGGCCAATGCTCCGGGGACGATCGATTCGGACTATCGTGGCGAGATAAAGGTGATACTTGTGAACCTTTCGCAGTCACCGTTCGTAATAAATGACGGAGAGCGTGTGGCTCAGCTTGTTTTCGCCCGGTATCAACGCATAGAGTGGGCTCCGGTGGCAGGTCTTGACGAGACTGACCGTGGCGAGGGTGGATTCGGGCATACCGGGGTTGAATAATCCGGTTGTCGCATAACCGTAGCTGATTCGACTCTCATTTATCAATATAATAAACAACAACACTTACTATCACGATCCGGATGAAAGTATTTTCCCGCATTATTGTTCTTGCATTGTTGACTCTGGCATTTGTCCCCGGAGTATGTGCCGATCGTAAGACTGACTGGAAGTCGGGCGCGCAGGAACGGCGTGCCGATTATATATTTCTTGAGGCTCAGCGGCAGTTGGCACTTGATAATACAGATGCATATTATGAACTGATCAAGAGGGCTTATGAACTGAGTCCGTACGATTCTTCCATAGGGCATGATTTGGGATTCTATGAGATAATGCTGGGGCGGGGTGACAAAGAAATGACTGAGCATGGATTGCAACTGTTGCGCCGGCATTTTATGGAGCATCCTGAAGACTATTACAGTACTATTCTATATGGCACTATGTGTGAGCGCGTAGGGGATGTTGACAAGGCTATGTCGGTGTGGGAAAAACTTCATGAAATATACCCGCTTAAGAGTGAGATTACCTTAAGGCTGGCTGATGCTTACCTGTCGCGTACGGCCGATACACTTGCCCAACATCGTGCCATTGGCCTTCTTGACCGCATAAAGGCCGCTGAGGGGCCTCAGTTACAGTTGACGGCTCGAAAGGTAATGAGTTATATGTCTCGTCGTGATACTGTATCGGCGATAGCCGAGGTTGAGCGTCTTGTGTCGGATACACCCCGTAGTGCCGATTCGCGCGTGTATGCAGGCGATATGTATATGTCGTTGGGTGACAATGATAAGGCGCTGGATTATTATAATAAGGCATGTGAGGTGGATCCTACGAGCGGTCTTGCCTATTACAAGCGGGCCGGTTATTATCATGAGACGGGTGACAGTGTCGCTTATGACCGAGAGGTATTCCAGGCTCTTCAGTTGCCTGATATGGATCTGGATACCAAGCTTGAGATTCTTACAGGATATGTTAAAGAACAGTATGCCGACTCGCTGATGCAACCGCGTATCAATGAGCTGTTTGGACGAATGGTGGATCTATATCCGCATGAGGCTCCGGTTCATGATTTGTATAGCTCATATTTTGTGGCAATAGAGGATTACAAGTCGGCGGCCGAACAGCAGGAGTATGTGATCGATACCGATCTTCATAATCAGGATCGATGGCGTGGGCTTATGAGCTTGTACTTTTCGGCACGTGATTATGATAAGGCTACCGATGCTGGCCGTCGAGCTCTGGAATTATTTCCAGACAGTCCGTTGTTTACACTCCTGACGGGAGAATCGGCCTCATTGTCCGGAGACTCTGTCATTGCGATAGAATATCTTGACCGTTGCATCTCTAATGATACGGCCGAGGCAACAATCAGATCGCAGGCATATACGGCCAAGGGTGACATATTGTATAAGTCGGGCAAGGTAAATGAAGCTATTTCCCAGTATGAGAGGGCTATGGAGACGGATCCTACAAATGCATTGGCAATGAATAATTGTGCGTATTTCATGGCGTGTGAGGGACTTGATCTTGATCGGGCCGCTGAGCTTAGCCGCAGGTCGCTGAATATTGATCCGGACAACGAGTCATCGCTCGACACATATGCATGGATCATGTTCAAGAAGGGCGATTATAAAGAGGCGAAGTCATTCATAGACAAGGCTATGGAATTATCCAAGGAACCATCGGCCGAACTATATCAGCATATGGGTGATATATATTTCATGTGTGGGGATCCGGAGAGGGCTCTTGAGTTGTGGAAGCAGGCGGCCGAACTTGATCCTGACGATGATCTATTGCAACGAAAGATTAAACATAAGACTTATTTCTACAAGTGAAAATCATTGTAAATTATCAGTATTATATTGCAGTTGCCGTCATGGTGGCTCTTTTTAGCGCGTGTGGGTCGCATTGTGTTACTACGCTTACTCCCGATCAACTTGCAACAGCTTCGGTTGAAGAGCGTTTTGACGCGATGGTATCATCCTATAAGCCATGGCATTCGCTGAGTGTTCCGGTAAAGGTTGAGTTGAGATCGCCTTCTCGGTTATCGCTGTCGGGTAGGGCTTATATGGTGAAAGACAGCCTTGTGCATATCTCGATGCGTGTGTTGGGGTTTGAGGTGGCGTGTATGCATGTCACCAGAGATTCGGTATATTGTGTTGACAAGGTTCATCGTCTGGCTGTAGTTGAAGGGATTGACCGTTTGTGTTCAAACGCTGATATTACTTTGGGGCAGTTGCAGTCGTTACTGATTGGACGTGCAATAATACCCGGCCAGCATGACAATTTGACACGCAAGTCTCACAATGTTGTACTTAAATCTGCTGATAATGATTCTGATACATGGTCGGTAACGGCTACATCATCCGGGCGATATCCTTTTACCTGTGTATATGATGTAGATCCGGTTGTCAATCAGGTTTCATCGGTGACTGTGGCCCTTCCGGGACGTAATCCGATGGCTGTAAGTTATCTGTCGCCGGTAGAATGCCAATTGGGATATTTCCCGTCTATATTGTCGTGTGATGTGACGCTCTCGTCAAAGCGTATTGATGCGTCTCTTCGTTATACTACCGGAAGTCTAAGGATCGATAATGTTGACATTCCATCATTTAGCCGTCCTGGATCGAATTATCGAATCATCAAGGCTACAGACCTTGTCAAATCATTGTCTTCGTCATCATTGTTTTGAGGAGATTTATCGGGATTTGTTTATATTAAATTGAGAAACAGACCAAATGTTGAATATCAGACAAGTGTTGAAGGTCAATCTATATCATATGTCGGTTGTTGGCAGGCAGTGTATGGCAGTGCTGTTGTTGTCTTTGTTCTTTGTGCAAGGATGGTCTCAGTCATCGTCTTCGATCAGAAAGGATCAGCGCCGCAATCGGCAACAGGTAGAACAGGCCCGACGAAATATACGGCAGAATGAACGAGATGTCGAGAATAATCTTCGGACGCTTGAACTGCTTGACGGACAGATAGCTGATATTAACAAGGATGTAAGACGGCTCAGGGGGAAGTCGGATTCTATCGTGAGGCTTATAAGGCCTTTGAATGATTCGATTTCACAGCTTAATGCCAGGCTTGACGCCATGTGTGAGAAATATCGATCGGCTTTGCGTAGGTCTCAGACTAATGCAAATAGCTTGAATGATATAACATTTGTTTTTTCGTCAAATGATTTTAAGCAGGCATGGGAGCGTTATCGGTCATTGCGCCAGTTCTCTCGATGGCGTCAGCGTAAGTCACGTGAGATAATGGAGACTCGACAGTCTTTGTCAGTGAGACATCAGCGCCTTGACTCATTACGTGTTGCCAATCAGCGTGTTTTGAAGAGAGTAGAGCAACAGCGGGCATCACTGGAGCGCAAGAAGGTAGAGACCGATAGGCTTGTAAGGTCGTTGAGGAGTCATAACAGTCAGTTGCAGAAGGTGCTCAAGCGTCGTCAGGATGAGGCACGTAAGCTGGAGGAGCGTCTTGAAAAGGCTCTTGCTGAAGAGCTTGAGCAGCGTCGTCGTCAAGAGGAGCGAGCCCGTAAGGAGGCTGAACGTCGCAGACATGCGGCTACTGATGACACGATAAAACCGTCGAAGGTAGCGGAATCTGACAGCAGGCAATCTGTGCGGGAGGATCTATCCGGCACTACAGTATTGAAGGACAGCAGGCGATTGTCGGGATCGTTTGAGAGTAACAAGGGTAAAATGCCTTATCCTGTTGATGGTGAGTTTACTATCGTTAAAAAATTTGGTCGTCAGAAGCACCCACGTTTGCCGAAGGTAGAGACCAATAATCCCGGTATTGATATCGAGACAGTTAGAGGCGCTACTGTTCATGCGGTATTTAATGGAGAGGTATCCCAGATATTTAAACTTGCCGGATATAATAATGTCATAGTTCTGAGGCATGGAGATTATGTCACGGTGTATGCCAATATTGCGACATTGAATGTGAAGAAAGGTGACAAAGTTTCTATTGGTCAACAGCTTGGTCGGGTATTCGTGGATAAGGCCGATGGTAACCGCAGTGTTCTGCATTTTGAGTTGCGTCGAGAGAAAGAGAAAGAAAATCCTGAGTTGTGGCTCAAACGATAATGGCGTGTTGTAATGTGCTTGTAATTCAGGTTTATGCGATCACGTCGGGCTGAACATATGACATGCAGAAGAGGCATATCTGGTATTGGCAGTACTACATCGAGACGTGTTTTAAAGGCTCTTGGTGTGTTTGGATCGGTGCAGGTTATCAACATGTTGTGTTCGGTAGTGCGGACAAAATGTATTGCATTATGGCTCGGAACAGCAGGTGTAGGTATATTTGGACTTTACAACAATGCGATTGATGTTATCAATCAATTGGTGCAATTGAATATACGACAGACGGGTGTGCGTGAGATAGTTGGGGCGCCCAGTGAGCGTTTTGGTATTATGGTGACGGTAGTAAGACGTCTTGCCGGTCTTCTTGGTTTTTTCGGAGCTTTGCTTATGGTGTTGTTGGCTCCGGTCCTTAGTCGTATTACATTTGGTGATCGGGATCATTCAATGCCATTTGTTGCGCTCTCGATTGTAGTTTTTCTTGCATCGCTTGTGAGTGGTGAGCAGGCTGTTCTTCAGGCAGGTGAACGGTTTAAACGGCTTGCGCGTGCTTCGATGTATGGGGGGCTGGTGGCTACTGTTATCTCTATTCTGTTGATACGATTCTTAAGTTATGACGGTATTGTGCCATCGATCATATCATTCAGCATATGCATAACCCTTGCATACTTTGTTGGAGGTAGGCGTGTGTCAGGAAGCCGTCTGCCAATAGGGGAGGTGTGTAAGGCTTCGATTCCTATCTTGCGCCTTGGTGTGTACATGACAGCGGCAATGTTTATAACACATCTGGCCCAGTATGTGTTTCTTGTATGGCTTGGACGTGGTGCCGGAGATAGTTCTGTTGGTATTTATCAGGCTGGTTATACTGTTGTGAATCAGTATGTGGGGTTAGTATTTGCGGCTCTTGCGGTAGAATATTATCCACGAATATCGGCTGTGGCGGGCAGTCGCTGGCGTGTGTCGGTTTTCGTCCGGCATGAGATGTCTATGCTATTATGGGGACTTCTTGCGGCTGTTGTCCTTTTTATCAATCTTGTTCCGGTGATAATAAGTATATTGTACAGCGATGATTTTCTTCCAGCTGTAGATTATGTCACAATGGCATCGGTAGGTACGATTTTTAAGGCGGTGTCGTTTGTTATGGCTTATGTTATTCTTGCCCGTGGAGACGGAGTGGTATATCTTGTGACTGAATCTTTGAGTGCAGTGTTTTATCTGGTATTGAGTGTCATAGGGTTTCAAGGAGGATCTATGACCATGCTGGGTATTACTTATGTAGTATGGTATGCTGTCTATACGGTCATTGTCCTGTCGGTTTGTTGTTACAGGTATCGTGTGGAGGGGCTTGGAAAGCCATTGTTATATTCGTTATGTGTTGCTGTAATAGTGGCGACGCAGGCAACCCTTTGTCATTTTGGGTTTTACCTGGCCGCCACTATAGTGTCGTGTATAGTCGTGCCTTTGGCCTTGACTATGCTTTACTTGCTGTTCTTGAAGCGCAGGACGCTGAAGGAGTAGGCCGGCTGTGTGTATACTCCGGATATTTCCATCTCTTCTGTTTTTTCTTTTGTGTCGGTATCATTGGGATTGCCTGATAGGGTTGTCACGATTGCGTTGCCGTGAGTGTTGATATTGGTCGTGACTGCCACCGGGGTCATGTTGACAAGTTTGATTATCATGTCACCGGTTTCCTGATCGATGACTACCGACTGTCCGAGCCTGAGGGCCAGATCGGTATTTGAGCAAGAGATGGTTCGGGTTGTCGGTATATATATTGTTCCAGAGTTGTTGCCATACATTTTTTGTACATAATAGTCGGGTGTGAGCCTTATGTCGGTGTTGTTGAAGTATATGAGGTCTGGACGCCATTGTGTGTGGTTGTCTTTGGCCAGCAATGGTGCATATGATGTCATGGTGACGATATCGGCGTTGCGCTCGACGTTTGTCAGATATAGAGCTGTGGAGAGTCCAGCCTCGAGAGTTGATGCTCTATCAGGGACATGTGATGCATATTCACCAAGATAAACCTTTGTGCCGTTGCGATCATAGCTGTCGTAGTAGTCGCCGTTATGAATATACCATCCTGGGGATACATAATAGTGTTCATCGACGGCGTCAAGGTTGTTCTCTCGGGCCAGTTCCCATCCGGCGTCATAGTCGGGGCCTTCGTAGAATGGTCCGACGGTGCCGATGACTTCAATCTCGGGATAGCGGTCTTTTATAGCTTTGTTTATCATGAGGAAGCGTTCTTTGAATGCTTCGGTTATTATGTCCTCATTGCCAATGCCAATCATTTTTAGATTAAATGGTTGTGGATGACCGGCCTCGGCGCGTTTGCGTCCCCATGTGGTTGTACTGTCTCCATTGGCATATTCAATGAGGTCGAGAATGTCATTGATGTATGCCGGCATGTCTTCTAATGGAATACCACATTGCTGACCGTTACCGGTGAGTACATCATGGCTGTAGTGGGAGTGTGTGGAGGAGTTCTGGCATGGTACACCGGCGGCTAAGACGGGTAATGGGCTTGCTCCGATGTCTTCACAGAATTGGAAGTATTCGTAGTATCCCAGTCCACGTGTCTGGTGGTATCCCCATAGGTTACGAAGGCCTGTGCGTTCGTACAGATTGCCTATCGAGCCTTTCCAGTCGTATATGTTGTCTATGCCGTCACCGTGAGCTACACAGCCTCCCGGGAATCTGACGAATCGTGGCTTTAGGTCGGCAAGAACCTGTGCGAGATCTTTTCTTAGTCCGTTGTGATGACCTTTGAATGTTTCTTTGGGCATAAGTGATATCATGTCAAGGTCGATGACCCCCTGACGGGTGGTGGATAGATTAAGCCGGGCGTTGTCGTTATCCACTTTAGCTTTAATTGAGCCGGAGAGGTTTTGCCAGGTGTCTGTTTGTTTGAGTTTGAGCTTACATGAACCCAGGTCTTTGCCATCTGTATTGCGTAGTGTGACTGTTATATCGTTGGTTTTGTTGCTGCGAACCCAGATTGATACATTATATATATTGTCGTGTTTGACAGCGATCCCGTCGTATCCATTATTTACGAGGCTGTATCTGGTTGATCCCTGGGTGGACAGTTGAAGATAGTGTGGGTTGTTGGTGTGTAATGGCGCCTCGGTTTTTACCGAAGCAGTCATGACTGTACTATCGGTCAGATACCATTCGCGTGTGGCATGCCATTTGTTGTCTCCGTTACGATCGGATGGTGAGTATTCAAAGTCGCGGTTCTGTACCAGTTCGGCATATAATCCACCATCAGCGGCATAGTTTATGTCCTCAAAAAAAATGCCGATGAATTTGTCACTGATATCTTTTGCCTGGTCGGGAAGCATAGTCAATGTCATCTCGACATTTTTTAGACCGTTAAATCGCCAGGGATCCTCGCTTGATCGTTCGTTGTATTTTGCATGTAGCTGGTTGCGGTAATTCTGGTAGTTGATAATGCGGTCAATTACATTGCGTTCGACTTTGAAAACAGATCCGTTAGCCTCTTTGCCGTCGGGTAGGGGATATTCGGCCGGTTGTCCCTCTATGGCAGTCGTGGGGATCATTCTGAGTGCCTCGGCGGGGTATCTGTATTCCTGTACGCTCCATGTCAGGAGGTCGGATGATGTGCTGTAGCTACATGCAGTGCCGTCTTTGTCAACGTTAAACAAAAGATGCCATGATCCGTTTGTTGAGTCGCGGAATACCCTTGGATTGAACATTTTCTTTCCAGAGCCCCATGCTCCGAAATCGCTACCGGTCAATCGCTGGCCAATACCTTTGTTCATCCATTTAGTGCCTTCTTTGGATTTATGGGCTTGGAGTATTACAAGACCCGATTGGCCGTCGGTGCTTGCCCCGAGATAAATTAGTGTCGAGTCGTTTGGGGCTATTGCGCTCGCGCTTATGGCGCCGGCCAATAGGGCGGATGCCATAATTTTGTTAATGTGAATCATTGATAGGTATAAATAAAGTTGGAATTAGATCGTGATATATAGTGATTGTCATTCATTAAGACGAATTATACGTATGCCGGTATTGCCATTACGTCTTATATAGTCAACGAGAGACAGGTCGTCGATAATGACACTTCCTTTTTTACTTGATGCGTGCATAAGGTGTGGTATGCCGTTTATTTTGACTATGATGCCGAGGTGTGATACATCGAGGCCTGGTATTTTTGTTGTAAGTGCGATGATGTCTCCATTCTTGAGAGAGGCATTTATTGCTTTGTTTGAGAGTTTGGACGCTTTGATGTATGGGAATCGGTGGTTGCGATAGCCGATTTCACAGCTTTTGATACGTTCGTATTCGGTAGAGTCTGTCAGTGCGGGATATTTTTCACGATTGGTACTCATGAAGTCGATTGTTTTTACAATCCAGTCGTTGGCGGGCATTCGAGTTGTGTATTCCTTTATAGTACCCCTGTGTACGTTATCGACTACCCAGTCGCTGAAGTAATGTAGCCGTGATGCATATCCATTTAGTACTCCACCGCGGTATCTGATTTTCTCAAGATTGTATACATAGTCGTGCCATGAGGTGCGGTGTTCTCCTGCTGTATAAGCTATAGTCAGTACCGTCTCAATGAAAGTTGTGCAATCGAGTTGGTCGAGGTTGACTTTTAGCGTTTCGCGATCGCCTTCAAGAGTCCCTGATACATATGGTGTTCCGATGAATTCTTGTCCTATTGTCGCTATGCGTTCCTGTGGATCGTTTATTTTTGACGCTTTATATAATAGTTGGTTTATTCGGGTGGTGTCGGCTGATTCGTTGGCGAATACGGCTTCTGACGGCATTATAGCTTTACATGACAATGATGTTGCCATAGCTCCAATACCGCATATTATGATTTTTATAGCTCGATTCATTTTATATACATTAATCTGTTTTGATGGGAAATTCTTTGCGAAGTTAGTCATTATTATAATTATATCAAAGATTGAAATGTATTTAAGAGAGTTGAATTGTAATAAAAGCATTATGTCTTACAGCTAAGTTTGGATGATGTATCTCATTCGGTTTATATGTGATTTGTGATGGTATGAGAATTGTGTATTTTCGGATATGTGGTATATTACTTAAAAAGATGTTCTGTAGTTATGTTCTATAGCATGATTTTAACACTTGTTAATTTAGGTGATTATAAGTGGTATATGCATGAATGAACAAAATAGTGAGAAAAAATGTTGTAGAAAAATTTGGAAGGAATTAGA
>CAXHRO010000037.1:0-28948 GCA_964018905.1 uncultured Muribaculaceae bacterium | reverse complement strand
TGCGAAAGTCAGGGCTTTGTTTTATGTTTTACAACAGGTTATGAAAATAGGCTACGCCTATTTTGACACAGCCTCTTTTTTAGAAGTTCAGGTTGTTGTGATTAATATCCTTTCTGAATTTTTTCAATGCGGTCGAGATTTTCGGCGTCATTCAGATTGTAGTAGATGTTGCGTAGGTTGGCAAGAGCTCCACTGCCATTCTCCGGGTCCAGTTCATAGCACTTCTCAAGGTAGCCGGCGGCTTCGCGCAGAACGGGGAAAATTGAATTTTCCATGTATTTGTTGTATTCGGCGGTGGGCATAGAGCCTGCGTCGGAACTCATCTTCTCGGCTTTGCGGAATGTCAGGTATCCAAGCTGGAGATAGCCGTTGGCGTGTTTAGGGTCGATCTGCACACATTTCTGGAACTGCTCGAGAGCCTGTGCCTCAGCCTGCGGATCTCCTTCCTTGTTTTCATACAATACGCCCAGCACGTAGTATAACTGGCCATTCTCGGGATCGTTTGAGATAGCATTTTTTACCATATCCTCAGCCTCAGCGTATTTTGCTGAGTGAAGCATGTCGTTGATGATATATCCGATGTAAGCGTTATCTTCTTTGCCATATTTGGGAAGTGCCATCTTGGCATACTTTGCCATAATTGGAGTGCGGACGCTGTCGGGATAGTTATAAGCTGCTCCTATAGCGTAGTCAAAGACCTGTTTGCTGTCGTTTCCGAGTGATATCGAACGGTCAAATGCCTTGAGAGTCTTGTCCCAGTCTTGAAGATTGAAAGCTGCGAGACCTTGGTTGAAGGCGTAGACATTCATTATGGTATCGGGGAGCATCTTTGGTGCGTTAGCTCCGAGGATGGGATTGACGGGGGCGTCGAATGCAAGTTCCCATGCATCGTATGCTCCTTTGAAATCCTGTTCGCCCCACAGATATACGGCGGCTGTGTTGAAATCGTTGTAGTGGGCGTTGAGAGCCTTGACAATATCTTTGGAATATTTTGTCTTGACTTTGCCTTTGGCGTCAACGATTGTGTCAAGTTGAATTGCCTTTACAAGATAGCCGTATGAATCGATAATGGCATGTCCCATGGCTTTCTTGTCAACCTTCTGGCCGGCAGCTTCCATTACCTGCTGGTTGTCGAAGAAATCGTAACCATATTTGCCGGCAATAAAGTAGGGGAAAGCCGACCGGGCGGTTTCCTCGTTGGTAAAAGCAGGTTGAAGGGCTTTGATCTGAGCGGGATAGTCGCCAACCTTAGCTTTGAGATTGCGCTCGACTTCCTTGACCAGTGAATTCTGTGCCGAAGCGGCCAGACCGGCAACGAGACAGATGCCTAATAAAGCGGTCTTTTTCATGATTTAGGATTTTATTAATGAGGAAATAGTTGATTATTCGTTAGTGTCGTTGTCAATGATCTCGTCATCTGACTCAGCATCGTCATTGATGTCGGTGTCATCGCTGAGATCATCTATGATGTCGTCGGCCGATGGTAGTTCCTGTGGATTCTCCTCAAGCTGTTCGACCTCTTCTTCGGGATCTGAATCTACGCAACATACCGATGCGATCTCGTCACCGCGTTTGTCAAGGTTGATGAGCCGGACACCCTGTGTAGCACGTCCCATGACGCGTATGTCGCTTACGTGGAAGCGCAGGGTTATGCCCGATTTGTTTATGATGACAAGATCATTGCCGTCATTAACGCTGTCGAAGGCCACAAGGTATCCTACTTTATCGGTGACGTTGATGGTTTTTACTCCCTTGCCTCCACGGTTGGTTATGCGATAGTCTTCAAGAAGAGAGCGTTTGCCGAATCCTTTTTCAGAGATAACCATAACGTTGTTGGCTGAGTCGGCCTCCATACATATTACACCGATGACAGCATCATCGGCTCCATCGAGAGTCATGCCTCGAACGCCGGTCGATACGCGACCGGTGGCGCGTACCTTAGTCTCATGGAAGCGGATTGCGCGTCCCTTGCGGTTGGCCATTAATATCTCGCTGTTTCCATCTGTGAGATTTACACCGATGACGCGGTCCCCCTCGCGAATTACGATCGCTTTTTTGCCACGAACATTGACGTTGGCATATTCGCGAAGTGATGTTTTCTTGATAATGCCGTTACGTGTTGCAAAAATTAGATTGTGACTCGAGGTGAATTCTGTATCATTCAGTCCTTTGCAGCTGATAACTGCATTTACGGCGTCATCGGGTTCGATGTTGAGCAGGTTCTGTATGGCGCGCCCCTTTGTATTCTTACTACCCTCGGGGAGTTCGTATACCTTCATTTTGTATACGAGGCCCTTGGCTGTGAAGAACAGCAGGTTGCAGTGCATGGATGCCGGATAGATGTATTCAATGAAGTCTTCCTGGCGTGTATGGCTGCCTCTTGATCCCACTCCGCCACGGTTCTGGGCTCGGAACTCGGACAATGGCGTGCGCTTGATGTAGCCGAGATGTGAGATGGTGATGATCATGTCATCATCGGCATAAAAATCCTCTGCATTGAAGTCTCCGGCGGTATAGTCGATCTGTGTAGCACGGCTGTCTCCGTAGGTGTCGCGGATCTTTATGAGCTCGCTCTTGATAAGTTCGCGGCATACAACATCGTTGTTGAGAATTTCCTCCAGGCGGGCGATTTCTTTCTCAATCTCGTCATACTCGTTCTGGAGCTTGTCTTGCTCCAGTCCGGTAAGTTGCTTGAGTCGCATTTCGACGATTGCCTGGGTCTGCGCGTCAGAGAGATTGAACCGTTGGGCGAGAGTCGAACGTGCTTCGTCGGTAGATTGTGATGCGCGTATGATGGATATTACCTCGTCGATATTCTGTGAGGCTATTATCAATCCTTCAAGTATGTGCGCACGCTCCTGTGCCTTTCTGAGTTCAAACTGTGTGCGACGTGTCACTACCTCATGGCGATGGTCGATGAATGCCTGTAGTATCTCCTTGAGATTTAGTGTTTTGGGACGTCCATGTACGAGCGCGACATTGTTAACGGCAAATGATGCCTGGAGTTGGGTCAGTTTATATAGTTTGTTTAGAACTACGTTGGCATTGGCATCGGTCTTGATTTTTATGACGATGCGCATTCCTTTGTAGTCGCTGCCGTCACGAAGGTCGGAGATACCATCGAGTTTCTTGTCGTTGACAAGATCGGCTATATTCTTGATGAGTTTTGATTTGTTGACCCCATAAGGAATCTCGGTCACGATAATCTCTTCGTGATCCTTGTGTTGCTCGATCTCGGCCTTGGCTCGTATCACTATACTTCCACGACCTGTCTCATAGGCTTCTTTTACGCCTGCGTATCCGTAGATCGTGCCGCCGGTAGGAAAATCGGGGGCCGGGATAAATTTCATTATCTCGGGTATTGTGAGCTCGGGGTTGTCAATGAGAGCTATGCAGGCATTGATTGACTCGGTGAGGTTGTGAGGCGGCATGTTGGTGGCCATACCGACGGCAATACCGGAGGCTCCGTTTACAAGGAGATTGGGGATGCGTGTTGGTAATACGACCGGCTCGCGGCGGGAATTGTCGTAGTTGGGCTGGAAGTCAACGGTATCACTGTCGATATCGCTAAGCATTTCTTCTCCTATTTTCTTAAGGCGAACCTCGGTGTAACGCATTGCCGCGGGCCCGTCACCGTCAATGGATCCAAAGTTTCCATGGCCGTCAACGAGACAATATCTAAGTGACCATGGCTGGGCCATACGTACTACGGTACCGTATATCGAAGAGTCGCCATGGGGGTGATATTTACCCATTACCTCACCGACGCAGTTTGCTGATTTCTTATGGGGGTGTGATGACGTGTTGCCCATCTCGTTCATGCCGAAGAGTACGCGACGGTGAACCGGTTTGAGTCCGTCACGAACATCAGGAAGGGCGCGCGACACTATTACCGACATGGAATAGTCGATATAGGCCGTCTTCATTTCATTCTCAATGTTGATCTTTAGAATACGATCGTTTTCTATCATTTTGTATAATAGTATTACAGTTAAAGCGCTATCAGAGTCGGCCATAGGCATCAGTATGATGTTTACAGCCGTCGCACGCGTCAATTATCCTACAAAGGTAGGAATTTTTATTGAACCGAGAGTGTTTGTCGTTGAATTTTTTGGGTAATAAATGTTAAGTGCCATCCATAAAAAGTTGCTTGTCGCCTTGGCAATATTCGGTTTATAATGAAGTCGGATAATTATCGGCTGGAATTTTGTACCTTTGCAGACTGATTATGGAAAGTATAGTATCAAAGGTAAAGATTGTTTCACGGGAGTCGACTTTTCCTGTGTTGATGTCATTGTGTGCAGTGCATTGCTTCAATGACTTGTTGCAGTCGGTGGTTTCGGCTGTATATCCTATTTTAAAGGATGATTTGTCGCTGACATTCGCACAAATAGGTCTTATCACACTTGTTTATCAGATTGCGGCATCGGTGTTCCAGCCGGTTGTCGGCTATCTGTTTGACCGCCGTCCGTATGTGGGTAGTCTGCCTATGGGAATGGTGTTTACGACGGCGGGCATTGTATTGTTTGCGTTCTCAATGAGTATGAGTACGGTGCTTGTTGCTGTGTTTCTTGTCGGTATGGGGTCGTCGACGCTTCATCCCGAGGCGTCACGCATCACATCGCTTGCAAGTCATGGCCGACGTGGTCTGGCTCAGTCGATATTCCAGGTGGGGGGTAATCTCGGAACCTCGGTGGGTCCTTTGCTTGTCGCTCTTGTTGTCGCGCCTCACGGACGACACTATATTGTGTGGTTCCTGATTGTGTCGGCAATGGCGTTCTATGCCATGCGCCGTATCTGTTGCTGGTACTCCGGATATCTTGAGGCTGGGCGTGGCGGCCGGCGTGTCGAATGCCACAAGAAGCCGCCTCTCTCCTACCCTCGCACAGTGTTTGTTGTTTGTGTGATAATGATACTTATATTTTCCAAGTATATCTATATGGCGAGCCTCACAAATTATTATACATTCTATTTGATTGAGCAATTCGGTGTGTCAATCAAGATGTCGCAGATATATTTGTTTGTATTTCTTGTCGCCACGGTTGCGGGAACTCTTGTCGGAGGCCCGATGGGAGATCGTTATGGGCGCAAACCTGTCATATGGGTGTCAATACTCGGGACTGCTCCGTTCAGTCTTGCCATGCCGCACTGCGGGCTTGCCTTGACGGTGGTGTTCAGTTTTTGTGCTGGATTCATGCTCTCATCCGCATTCCCGGCGATATTGCTGTACGCTCAGGAGTTGCTGCCAAATAAACTTGGTCTTGTGTCGGGGCTGTTCTTTGGCTTTGCATTCGGTGTAGCCGGTATTGCGGCCGCTATACTTGGGGACTACATAGATGTTTATGGCATAAGGGCTGTCTATGATGCATGTGCTTATACTCCACTGCTGGGTGTTGTCGTGTTTCTGATTCCCAATCTGAAAAAGATTTCACGGGAGGAGACTGCATGACCATTGGTAAACATATTTTAATAATAAGTGTTTAAGAGCTATAAACGTGGCCGGCACGGCAAGTTGGCACAATTATTGCCTAACTGGGACGTTATAGTATAAATCAACGAAATAATAAAGACACACATGGATATAAACTATTCCGAACAACTGAAGAATGTGCTTGAAGAGAGTCGTCGTCAGGCTGTCAGGCACAACAATGTGCTTTTGACACCGGCCCATCTGTTGCTGGTGCTGATGTCAGACGCGTCGGGACATGCGGTCGAACTCATGAACAAGGCTTCGAAGGATGGATCGATCCTTTCGCTATATAAAGAACTTGATGACAATCTTTTTGAGGTCACGCAAAGAGAGTCGTCCGAGCCGGCGGTAAGTGAGCTGGTTAATCGGCTTGTGAAACTAAGCGTCTTGGAAGCCAGGATGTTAAAGAGGAACACGGTAGATGTGGAGCATTTGTTGCTTGCCATATTTCATAACTCGGAAGTTCAGGCAATGGACTTTATGAGGCCGTTCAGACAAGAGGGCATTACCTATGAAAATTTATACCGTATCATAACTCAAGAGGCAGGAATGCCACGGATGGGTGCGGATACAGCTCCGGATGGAGAAGACGAAGAAGAGGAGGAGTACGACGGTGGTCCGACCGGACAGAGCGCGACACCCCGTCAGCCGTCAGCCGGTAAAGCACAGCCCGGAGGGGGCGACACACCTACACTTGACAAGTATGGTAACGATATGACAAGGGCGGCTGAGGAAGGTCGACTTGATCCCGTGGTGGGTCGTGAAGTAGAGATAGAGCGACTGGCACAGATTCTGAGCCGTCGCAAAAAGAACAATCCTGTACTCATAGGTGAGCCGGGAGTGGGTAAAAGTGCAATTGTGGAAGGTCTGGCACTGAGGATTGTGCAGCGTAAGGTGTCACGCATATTGTTTGACAAACGCGTTGTTTCCCTTGATATGGCATCGCTTGTAGCCGGTACGAAATACCGTGGACAGTTTGAAGAACGCATAAAGGCAATACTCAATGAACTGTCAAAAAACAGCAATATCATTCTGTTTATAGATGAGTTGCATACGATTGTCGGCGCCGGAAACCCTTCGGGATCCATGGATGCCGCCAATCTGCTTAAACCGGCTCTTGCCAGAGGTGAGATACAGTGCATAGGAGCCACAACTCTTGATGAGTATCGCAAGAATATAGAGAAAGACGGAGCCCTGGAGCGCAGGTTCCAGAAGGTAATGATTGAGCCGACGACTGCAGATGAGACTTTACAGATTCTCAAAAATATCAAGGATAAATACGAGGCCCATCACAATGTAACATATACCGATGATGCTCTTAAGGCGTGTGTGGCTTTGACTGAGCGTTATATGAGTGACCGTAATTTTCCCGACAAGGCTATAGATGCTCTTGATGAGGCTGGCTCGCGTGTTCATATATCAAACATCAGTATCCCGATTGAGATCGAGAGACTTGAAGAGGAGGTGCAGAGTGCAAATGATGCCAAATTGAAAGCGGCTCGCTCACAAAACTTTGAAAGCGCGGCCGCCTATCGGGACAAAGCACAGGAGCTGAAGTTACAACTTGACAAGGCAAAGGAATCGTGGGAACGGGAATTGAGTCTCAACAGAGTTGCCGTAACCGGCGAGAATGTGGCTCAAGTCGTGGCTATGATGACAGGAGTGCCGGTGCAACGTATAGCTCAGGCTGAGGGCAAGCGCCTTCGCGAAATGTCACCCGGGTTGAAGTCGGTAATTATAGGGCAGGATCAGGCAATTGACAAGATTGTGAAGGCGATACGCCGCAATCGTGCCGGACTAAAGGATCCAAACAAGCCCATCGGAACATTTATGTTTCTTGGTCCTACAGGTGTAGGCAAGACTCATCTTGCCAAGAAGCTTGCCGAGTATCTGTTTGACTCGGTCGATACGCTTATACGTATCGATATGAGTGAATATATGGAGAAGTTCACGGTATCCCGACTCGTGGGCGCGCCTCCCGGATATGTCGGATATGAGGAGGGTGGCCAGCTTACCGAGAAGGTGCGTCGACGCCCATACTCGGTCGTTCTCCTTGATGAGATAGAGAAAGCGCATCCTGATGTTTTCAATCTGCTTTTGCAGGTTATGGATGAGGGCCGTCTTACCGACAGTCTTGGCCGCCGGATTGATTTCAAGAATACGTTGATAATCATGACTTCCAATATCGGCACGCGTCAGTTAAAGGACTTCGGGACAGGTGTTGGATTTACAACCAGGCAGTCCGACAAGGAATTTAATCATGGAGTGTTGCAAAAGGCTTTGAATAAGGCATTTGCGCCTGAATTCCTTAATCGTGTCGATGATATCATCATGTTTGACTCGCTCAATGAAGCGGATATATCCCGTATCATTGATGTCGAACTTGCCGGCTTCTATAAACGTCTTGACAATCTTGGGTATGGCTTGACCATAAGTGAGTCTGCACGCAATTATATCGCATCAAAGGGATATGATACGCAGTATGGTGCACGCCCGCTTAAACGCGCCATACAGAAGTATCTCGAAGATGAATTGGCCGAGCTTATCATTGATGACACTCTGCAGGCCGGTGATCATATTACAGTCGACTATGACAAGGATGCTGACAAAATTGTCACACATGTAGAAAAAGCGGCAGAATAAAAGCGATTCTTAACATTGGTTATAAAAAAATGTCACATTTTTTGTGTGGCATTTTTTTTGTAAATTGTTATAGCGACAAACCGAATACAAATTTAAACTATAAAAATATTATGATACAGAAGAACGGCTCAATCGGAGTAACTACCGAGAATATCTTTCCGGTAATAAAAAAATTCCTGTATAGCGATCATGAAATTTTCCTGAGAGAACTCGTGTCGAATGCCATCGATGCCAGTCAGAAGCTGAAGACACTCTCTTCATTTGGAGAATTCAAGGGTGAATTGGGTGATATGGCCGTTAGGGTCACTGTCGACAAGGAGGCGGGGACTCTCACTGTGAGTGATAACGGCATCGGTATGACTGCCGATGAAATGGATAAGTATATTAACCAGATCGCCTTTTCAGGAGCCGAGGAATTTCTTTCCAAGTATAAGGATACGGCCAATTCTATAATAGGACATTTTGGTCTTGGTTTCTATTCGGCATTTATGGTTGCCCGAAAGGTCGAGATCCATACTCTATCGTATAAGGATGGTGCTGTGTCAGTGAATTGGTCATGTGACGGCTCTCCTGAGTATGAGATGACTGCAGGAGACAAGACCACACGCGGTACCGATATTGTGTTGTATGTGGATGACGACAGCAAGGAGTTCCTGGAACAGGCACGTATAGATGCGTTGCTGAAGAAGTATTGCCGATTCCTCCCGGTACCTGTAATATCAGGTAAGAAGCAGGAGTGGAAGGATGGCAAGATGACAGATACTGACGAGGATAATGTAGTAAACAGCACCGAGCCATTGTGGACACGTAAACCGGCCGATCTCACCGACGAGGATTATCTTAAATTCTATCATGAGCTGTATCCCGGTCAGGATGATCCGATGTTCTGGATTCATTTGAATGTCGACTATCCATTCTCTCTAACAGGCATACTGTATTTCCCGAAGCTTAAGAATAACTTTGAGGTCACGAAGAATCGCATTCAACTTTATTGCAACCAGGTTTTTGTTACAGACTCTGTAGAGGGGGTCGTGCCTGAGTTCATGATGTTGTTGCAGGGTGTGATTGACTCTCCTGACATCCCCTTGAATGTGTCGCGCTCATACTTGCAGAGCGACAGTGCGGTAAAGAAAATTTCGGGATATATAACCAAAAAGGTAGCATCACGTCTTGAGGGAATTTTTAAGACAGACCGTAAGGATTACGAGTCCAAATGGGATGATATCAGGATCTTTATCGAGTATGGAATGCTTACCGATGAGAAATTCAAGGATGCGGCAAAGAAGTTCCTTTTACTAAAGGATACCGAGGGTCGTTATTTCACACTCGATGAATATAAGACCTTGATTGAAGCTGAGCAAACCGACAAGGATGGTACGACAGTGTATCTTTATACTACCGATGCGACAGCCCAGTATCGTTTTATAGACAATGCCATATCAAGAGGATATGATGTGCTTGTAATGGACGGCCAGCTTGACTCTCACTTTGTGGGGTTACTGGAGCAGATGATAGAGAAATCCCGTTTTGTGAGAGTGGATAGTGACATCATAGACAATCTGATTACGAAGACAGACAAGAAGCAGGTGGAATTGTCGGCTACCGGTCGTAATATCTCGACTACGATGTTCCAGTCTCAACTTCCAAAGGCCAAGGATGCGCAATACCTTGTTTCATTCGAGGCCATCGGTGTCAATGCCGCCCCTGTAGAAATAACTCAGAATGAGTATATGAGGCGTATGAAGGAGATGGCTGCTCTTCAGCCCGGGATGAGTTTTTACGGAGAGTTGCCCGATAACTATAGTGTTGTTGTAAACACCGAGCATCCTATTGTCAAGGGTGTGATAGATGATGCCGAGGCATCTCTGAAATCTCGTATAGAACCTCTTGAAGTCTCCCTTGATGAGGCTAACGGCCAGATCGCCAAGATACGTGGGGAAATCAAGGACGGAAAGGCCTCGGATGAACAGCAGGCTCGTATTGACAGCCTTGAGGCCGAGATAAAGAAAAACCGAGATGAACAGGAAGCTGTTGTCAAGGAGTATGCGGCTGGAGTACCTGTGGTAAAACAGCTTATAGATCTTGCCCTGCTTGGCAACGGTCTGTTAAAAGGTCGAGAGCTGGCAGAGTTTATCAAGCGATCGGTATCGTTGCTTGATAAATAATGTCAGGTATTGAATAATACATGGATCCCCGTATTGAAAAGTTTAGGTACAATACGGGGATCAGTGTGTTTAAAGTATTAGGGCCTATTCATGCTGTTGCCGCCATGTTGCTGATGTAAGCATCGGTTGAACGTTTAACCGAGTTGCGTATTATCGAAAAGATAATGCGTTGCATGGATGTGAGGGTAGCATCAGCTTTCTGACCGCAGATGAGTTCGCCGGCAATGGCGGCAGAGATTGAGATACGATCATTCTCACTGAGAGAGTTGATTGTGTTGATTACATCGTCGGAGATTACAAATGTCTTACTCATGGCTATTAGTGTTAATGTTCCTTTGTGATGCAAATTTACGTCACTATGTGTGCAGTATATTGGCACATATATACTAAATGATGTTAATGTATCGTGTGGCGTAGTCGTGTATTGCGTAAAATGCGTTATTATTATTATATTTGTTGAACAATACCTAATACCAACCTTTTTATAGGTTTGAATAACGATGGAAGATATCACACAATTCTTTACTCAGCTTATAGAACAGAGCAAGAGTCTTGATATAGCCGAAGCTGAGTTTAAACGACTCCTTGGAGAGGATGCCGAGTTGAAAGCTGAGTATGCCGAGTGGTGCCATATGACCGGTACTACCGAGCGTCACGGATTCAGGGAATACTGTGAGGAATACATGGAATCGCAAGATAACATATGGAACCATTTAAGAGATTATGATGAACAGGACATGTGACGACATAGATAAATATAAAAGGCGGCTTCCTGCCGAGTGGGAGGATTATGATGCGGTACTGATGGCATGGCCACACCGCGAGACCGACTGGGCCTATATGCTGGAAAGTGTACAGGATACGGTTGTAAGAATTATATCCGAGCTGATAGACGAAGGCCTGAAGGTGATTGTTGCGGCTCCGGATATGGAGGAGGTAAGCGAGCATCTCGGACGGTTTCCGAAAGACCGTCTTTTTGTTGTTGAGGTTCCGACTAACGACACCTGGGCGCGTGATTTCGGTGTTATAACATGCAAGGATATCGATAGTGGATATGTAGCAGTAGACTTTGCTTTTAACGGCTGGGGGTTGAAGTTCCCGGCCGACCGTGATAATCTCGTCACATCATTCATGTTCAAGAGGCATGTGATTGATGCCCGATACGAGAATCGTCTCGGATTTGTGCTTGAGGGTGGATCAATAGAGAGCGATGGGAAGGGTACGATACTTACCACCAGTGAATGCCTGTTGTCGCCCAATCGCAACGGAGACATGTCGCGGAAGCAGATTGAATCGTATCTGAAGGAATCTCTTGGCGCCAAGCGAGTGCTTTGGCTGGATTATGGATATCTGGCCGGTGATGATACAGACAGCCATATCGATACATTGGCCAGGCTTGTGTCGGAGGATACAATTGTATATGTAAAGTGTGATGATTGCAATGACGAGCATTACAGTCAATTGTCCTTGATGGAAAAACAATTGATGACATTTACAACAAGTGATGGACAGCCGTATAATCTCATCGGTCTGCCTATGCCCGATCCTATTTATGACGAGGATGGCAACCGGTTGCCAGCGACATATGCCAATTTTCTGATAACACCGCGATCGGTTCTTCTACCGGTATATGGTCAGCCGCGTTGTGACGAGCTGGCATGTCAGATCATGAAGGTGGTTTTCCCGGATCGTGAGATACGAACTGTCGACTGCACCTCGTTGATACAGCAACATGGATCTCTTCACTGTATGACAATGCAGGTACCACATTTTGCATTATGAAATCGAGAATATGAAACGAATACTTAAAGTAGGAATAATCCAACAGTCAAATACCGGCGATATCAATGAGAACCGTCGGCGTATCATAGAGAGTATCGAGTCTTTAGCCTCCCAGGGAGCCCAACTTGTAGTAAACAGGGAACTGCACGACTCACTTTATTTCTGCCAGACCGAAAACACCGAAGAATTTGATCTTGCCACATCGATTCCCGGCAATGAACTGGATCAGTATAGTGAAATCGCAGCCAGGTGTGGAGTGGTGTTGGTCACATCGTTGTTTGAACGCCGGGCTCCGGGACTATACCATAATACAGCAGTAGTGATTGAGAAAGACGGTTCGATAGCCGGACGTTACAGGAAGATGCATATCCCGGATGATCCCGCTTACTACGAGAAGTTTTACTTCACACCGGGTGATCTTGGTTTTCATCCCATTGAAACCTCGGTTGGTCGTCTTGGGGTGCTTGTATGTTGGGACCAATGGTATCCTGAGGCTGCGCGACTGATGGCTCTTGCCGGTGCCGAGGTGCTTATATATCCGACAGCAATAGGTTGGGAATCCACTGACACTCAAGATGAAAAAACACGCCAGCAGGAAGCCTGGGTTACAGTGCAACGTGGTCATGCTGTGGCAAACGGACTGCCTGTAATTACAGTCAATCGTGTTGGACATGAGCCTGATCCGAGTGGAGCCACAAACGGCATCCTGTTTTGGGGGCACAGCTTTGTAGCCGGTCCACAGGGGGAGTTTCTATATAGGGCTCCATCGGATGATGAGGCTACCGAGATTGTAGACATTGACCTCGGACGCAGTGAGCAGGTAAGACGTTGGTGGCCGTTCCTGCGCGACCGCCGTATTGATTATTATGGAGATCTTACGAAACGCTTCCGAGATTGAATAGTTTATAAAAATTGTATACATAAGACGCCCGGCTTATAAAAGTCGGGCGTCTGGAGTATGTACGCCCGACATGGGCATAATCTAACGGTAGCAAGTCTCGAGCACACCCCGATCGCAGGAAGCGCATAGTCCAATGCAATGGTGTCAACCGTGAGGAGAATCGTAAAGAAGCTAAGGACAAAAGTCCGTGTATACTGATGTGTTGAAGACGAGTGCGGACACGCTTTAAGAATCTGCAAAGATGTGGCATCCCCAAATGCCGGGCAAGGCTGTGGGCAGATACTCGAAGGGTATACCGGCACCCCGTCCATAGTCCGATACTGACGCGATCCATATCCAAACTCGAAACGAGCACACTATCCAACACTTACGGAATAATACGAGAGAAACTGCACCCGCGTTAAGAACCTCCGTATGCCGCCGAACGGCGCGTGTGGTGGTGAGAGAGGTCGGTAAACACGAAAGTAGGAGATAAACACCCTATGATTAGTGTTTACCTCCTACTCGATAATTAATGGGGTTTAGTGTCTTCAGCTATCTTTTGACATATGGTTGAATCCTTGAGCCTTTAATGCGATCTCACTTTCTCCGTCTCGTGTGATCATCGCACATCCCAACTCTTCTCGAGTCATATGCCCTATTATCTTGATCCCGTTAATTTCCTTGACTTTGTCATGGTAGTGGAGTGGAACTGTAAATAACAATTCATAATCTTCACCTCCATTCAGTGCGGCTGTAACAAGATTCATGTTAAGTTCTTCGGCCATTATGGCGGTCTGATAGTCGATTGGGATGCGTTCTTCGTATATACGGCATCCGGTATGGCTCTGTTTGCAGATATGCAACAGTTCGGAAGACAAACCGTCGGAGACATCCATCATTGATGTCGGTATTATCCCCGCCTTATCGAGTTCGGCGATGATATCCTTTCGGGCTTCGGGTTTAAGTTGCCGCTCAATCAGATACTCTTTGCCTCCGAACTCAGGAACAAAGTCGGGTTTGCCGGCCGAGGCGACCTTTTCCCTTTCCAAAAGCTGAAGCCCCATATATGCGGCTCCCAGGTCGCCCGACACACAAATCAGATCGGTGTCCTTTGCGCCGTCTCGGTATACTATTTTCCCCTTAGGAGCATCTCCTATACATGTTATACTGATGACGAGCCCTTGGCGGGATGCGGTAGTATCACCTCCCACAAGATCAACACCATAAATATGACATGCAAGCTTTATGCCGCGATATAGTTCTTCGATATGCTCGACTGTAAAGCGTTTGGATATCCCCAGTGATACAGTGATCTGCCTGGGGGTAGCATTCATCGCGTAGAGATCGGAAAAGTTTACGACGGCAGCCTTGTAACCAAGGTGACGCAGAGGGACATATGTAAGATCAAAGTGAACTCCTTCAAGAAGAAGATCTGTGCTGACAAGAACCTCTGTGTCATGATACTGCATGACTGCACAATCATCGCCAACGCCTCGTATTGTTGATGAGTTATGAAGTTCGATGTCTTTGGTGAGCCGGTCTATAAGTCCGAATTCACCAAGATCTGATATTTCGGTGTTCTTGACGTCCATTACTTTTTTAGATACGCTCTATAAGTTCCTTTATGATTGCTACAACTTTAGGCTGGGCCACTATAGCCGCCTTCTGGACTTCCTCGTGAGATGGAACCTCAGTGATATCTTTGCCACCGAGATCTGTGATGACTGACACTCCGAATACTTCCATGTCGGCATGTCGGGCCACAATTACTTCGGGAACGGTTGACATGCCTACTGCGTCGCCTCCGATGACACGGAAGTATTCGTACTCGGCAGGTGTTTCAAACGTTGGTCCGGGTGTTCCGACATAGACACCATGCATCAGTCTTATCTTTTTATCAGCCGCAATATTGTCGGCTACAGCAATCAGTCTTTTACTGTAAGGTTCGGTCATGGCAGGGAAGCGCGGTCCGAGTTCGTTGTAGTTCTTTCCGCGGAGCGGATTCTCGGGAAATAGATTGATGTGGTCGGTAATAACCATGACATCTCCAACTGCAAAATCCTTGTTCATACCTCCTGCAGCATTTGATACAAAGAGTGTTTCAACTCCGAGAGCCTTCATTACACGCACCGGGAATGTGACCTGTTTCATGTCATATCCCTCGTAATAATGGAAGCGACCCTGCATTGCCATTACGCGTTTCCCACCAAGTGTTCCGAAGATAAGGTTGCCGCTGTGTCCCTCAACGGTCGAAACCGGGAAGTTGGGAATCTCGGTGTAAGGAATGTATTGTTTGTCTTCGATGTGGTCAACAAGTGCTCCGAGCCCTGTTCCAAGGATTATGGATATATGGGGCATGTCTTCTACGCGCGATCTAAGATAATCGGCTGTCTGTTTGATTTTCTCCAGCATATTAAACTTGTGTTGTTTGGTTATTCGGTTAAAATTCTCTTATAGGTAACGTATTTATATAGTCTAATGTTTGGCCTTTTATTCAGCCGTAGTATAATACGACATTATGACATTATGTTTACCGGTTGCTTATCTTGCTTTGCGCTATGAGCTTCTTCAGGTCGGCGGTAAAGGAGTCTCCCGTATCATCGTCAAAGACTACTTTTATTGGAAGATAGAATGTATATGGACGCAATGCCGGGGGAAAATATGGGTTATTGGCAAGTCTTACGGCGTCCTTTTCGGTTGTTATGATATATTTGTTTCGGGCTTTTATATTCTCAAAACGCGTGGATATGAGGTCAAGATCTTTTCTTGTAAAATTATGATGATCGGGAAATACCTGAATCTTCACAAGAGGCTTGAATTGCTTGATATACCTTACAAACGGCTTGGGGTTGGCGATGCCAGATACTATCAGCAGACGATCCTGGTCACTGAGGTATTCAAGATATGGCACCATCCTGGCGTTGTCGGGGAATACCGGTTGTAATGTGTTGTAGTGAAACCTGGAGAAGTAAAGCTTCTGGTATGGGTATAGCGACAGGTGATTCTTGAAAATGCGGTATTCAACAGGTTTGATTCTTTCTGGGCATTTGGTGACAAGAACCATATCCGCGCGATAGATTGCCCGGGTTGATTCACGCAGTCGTCCCAATGGCAACATCTTGTCGAAAAAAATGGGCCTGTTGAACTCGGTGAGTACTATTGCGACCGACGGCTTTACATATCGGTGTTGGAAAGCATCGTCAAGAAGCATTAGATTTATCTCGGGGTTTATCTTGAGTATTTCTTCTATTCCTTTGCAGCGGTCTTCACATACGGCAACGGTGACATCGCGTCCATATTTCTGATATATCTGATATGGTTCATCGCCAATATCAAGCGGTGTGGATCGTTGGCTTGCCAGAATGAAACCTTTGGTGTTACGTTTATATCCGCGGCTAAGAACCCCGATTCGGTAAGTCTCCCTCAAAGCTTCTATTATATATTCTACATGAGGGGTTTTCCCTGCACCACCTACGGCAATGTTACCTACGACAACAATCGGGACATCAAATGTACGTTGCTTGAATATGCCCCAGTTGAAGAAACAGTTGCGCAACGTGGTAACCATGCCGTATATCTTTGACATGGGAAGCAATATTAGTTTCTCGATTACTTTGTTGCGTGGCATAGGGGGAGTTTATTGTATGGTTATGTCCTCCATGCGGCACTGGACAGGTGCGGCGTGTTTTATTTGTTCGATGTTACGGTAAATATGGTATGATTCGCCAAGTGATTCCTTCAGCATCCTGTCTCTCAATCTAACTTCGGTTCCGGATACTGCTTCCCAGAATGTAGGCTGAGGGTTGGGATATTCTACCACACAATAATCATCACCATAATCAAGCTGACCGGCCATTGCTTCGATGGCGTCGGTCAGGCTGCCAAGGCGATCGACAAGTCCGATCTCAAGGGCCGACACGCCATCCCACACACGGCCTTCGGCTACAGCTTTGATGGAATCGACCGAAACATGACGTCCCTGGGCACAACGGCTTACAAAGGTCTCGTAACCGCGATTGATCTCTCGTTGCATGCTTTCGCGTTGGAACGGTGTCATTGGTTCCATAAGTGTGGGGAAATCACCGTTGGCATTGGTGCTTACGTTGTCGGTAGTAACACCAAGTTTATCATTCATGAGTTCCTTGACACACGGAATCATGCCAAAGATGCCGATAGAACCGGTCAGAGTGACGGGTTCGGCGTAGATCACATCGGCTCCAGACGAGATGTAATAGCCTCCCGATGCGGCATAATCACTCATGGATACGTAGAATGGGCGATCGGTGGATTTGAATTGTTCGAGGGCTTCCCATATCTGTTCGGATGCGAATGCGCTACCTCCTCCCGAGTTGACACGAAGTATCAGACCACCGATTTTATCATTCTCCTTTAGTTTTAGAATTTGTGGAACTAATTGAGAGGCAACGATTCCGTCATTTCCATTGTCAACGATATCACCTACGGCATATAGTACGGCAATGCGGTTTTTGTTGCGTTGTGCATGGGGAATGTCGGCTATCTGTACATAATTGTCGGGGGTGATGAGACGTAGATCATCATCACTATCAAGGCCAACTTTGGTCTTAAGCAACTCCTCGACATCATGACGGTATTTGAGGGCATCGACGACGCTGTTGTCAAGATATTCGTCGGGGGGGAATGTCATCAGCAGGCTGTCGGCCCAATAATTTACATTGTCTAATGTCACACCGCGAGCAGATGCTATTGAGTTTGAGACGCAATCCCATATGTTGTCCAGGAAAACCCTTTGTTGGAGCCGATTGGCTTCTGATGCCCGGGTAAGAATGAAGGGCTCGACTGCACTCTTGAAAGTTCCGACTTTTATAATCTGCATCTCAATGCCTGCCTTGTCAAGCAGGCCTTTGTAGAACATTGTGGTGGCCGAAAGACCGTGAATATCGACCATGCCTACGGGGTTGAGATACAGCTCATCGGCTATTGATGCAATATAGTAGTCTGACTGCGTATAGCTGTCAGCATAGGCAACAATCCATTTCCCTGATGATTTGAAACGATCAAGGGCCTTGGTGATCTCGTAGCGTTGAGCAAGCCCGCCGATACTCCCTTTGCAGTCAATATAAATGCCTTTAATCTTGTCGTCACCGGATGCTGCCGCTATTGAATTTATGATGTTGTTGAGATGTATTGTAGCAGGGGCTGTTCCATATAATTCGCTCATCATATCGGGTTGTGTAGGACGTTCGACTAACTCTCCGTTTAGCTCGATATGAAGAATGCTCTTGTCTTTGAATGACAGGGCTATCGTCTGGGAAGAGAATGAGTCTGATATTATGGCGGCTATGAAAAGAATCAATAGAACGAAAAGCAGGATGACTGAAATCCAGATGGCGGCCAGCGATCCGAGCAAAGCCGAGATGAAGCGCTTCATCATAAAGCTGTAAGTTTGTTAAATAATTAATTAATAACGTATTGACTTTATTCGTGAAAGGGAATATACCCACTCGTCACAAAGTTACAACAATTAAATCAGTAAACAAAGAATGTTTTAACATTATTTGTTAAAAACATCAGGGTGCCACATTCGTCTCATTGTGTTATTCTCAGAATGTCACATGGAATGCTATTCGAATGCCGTTGCGGTCTACACCGGGAGTGTTACGATATGTGGCTCTCCATACGTAGTCGACCCTAAGGCATTTGAACAGATTGTCGAGGCCCACACTTAGTTCGGTATATGGTGTTCCATGCATTGGTGTGGCAAGGGCCAGATCGGGAAATCGATATAGATTGTTGGATGTCGATGGTGTGTTCTTTTCAGATAATGATCCGAGATAACCGCGACATGCAATCACTTCACGCAGTTTAAGCCGTTTGATAATCGGTATGTAATTGAGGATAGCACCGTTGGCCCAGTATGTGACGTCCCATGAAAAATAGCTGTCGCTTATGAATTCGAGCGGATTCATGAGGGAGAAGCTTTCGGATTGTATTGTGTATGACAGATTGGCGTTAGGAAGCAATAATGACGGGTAAGGGGTGGAACTCCATACGTGTCCTCCTTTGACCACACAGTCTATATAGCCGAATGCCGATAGCCAGAATCTTTTTTGAATGCTTGCCTCGGTCTTGTTGATTCCGAAGCTATTGCCTGGAATTTGAGAGGGACCATAAGTGTGCTCAAGCAGAAATACCGGTGCGTCAAGATTTACCGGTATGCGATAGGTCTTTGTCTGGAAGAACTTCTCTCCCGGAGCATATCGTATGCTCAGCTTTAAGGCGCTCTCGTCGTAATATGGATGGATGTCTCCCCCCTCTGTTACAAACGGTACATATGAGGTGCCCTCTTGCCGTTCATGCCTGATGGTTGCCGATATAGTGAGATTGCTTAACATCTCTCTGGTGTAAGTCAGTTCTGTGACACGGTGATAAGTCATCAATCGGTTCTTCATCCGTTTCCATGCAAGAAAAACATTGTCGGCGTTAGTGAACATATAGTGTTGCCCGATCATGTCCACATCATAGAGGTGGGTGAGTCTAAGAGAGTGAATTGGAAACTCACGGGAGTGATACTCCTTATCGGTAAAGGAGTAGTCGAGCTCGGCCCTGTATTTGAATTTCTTATCCCGTGTGCCATAGGCAATATAACCTCGTGATGAAAGACGACTATTAAGATTGGCTGTTGTCATGCCTCCGACTCTTAAACGTATCCCTTCGATATCATTCGAACTCACGGTTGTGTTTATTGGGCCAATGTCAAACTTACTGTTATTGGCCGAAGTGGATATGTATCCATTAACAAGAACTTTAAGTATTTTCTCGCTCCAATAATACAACGGACGTGTGCGCAGTCGGTCTATCATTTCCCCTACCCGACCCTCTTTATCGGTAATCGGTGTAGGTCTGTTCTCGATCCAGTATGTATCATCATGTCGTGATGCCAGCGGTGATTTCATTACTTCCGCGCGATATTTGAATATGGCGTTGTCAAGAGGTTTGGAGAACGAGTGATTGTCAAGCACGGTATGACGTCTGACATGAAGCCCTTGGGTGCCTGAAATCAATGATAGTTCGACGGTCATATCATCAAGAGTCTTGAATCGGCTACCGTCGGGAGCCTTGACATAATTCTGTGTTATGTAGAGATGTTCGACAAAGTTGAGGTTTATCTCGTATGGAACATTCATCACGGCGCGTCGCACCATATATGATGAGTCGCCTATAGCTATGTAGAGTTTACCGGTGAAGCCGAATGATGCGGCTGTGCGTGGCACAAACGTCAGTTCGACCATTCGGTCGACATTATCTCCGATGGTGTCGGTAATATAATACTTATAAAAGTCTGCGCCGATCTTGGAGAACGGACCTACGAAACGATTCTGCAATATATTGATGTCATTGTCAAACAGGTCTATTTCCCTCAATACATCATTGAGAAAAGTCTGAATCGAACCCTGATCGGCAATCTGGTCAATGCCGATATTTCTTGTGGCATTGATTACCTCCTTGACTGATCGCGGATTGGCTCGATTATAAACGGTTGACATTTTTTCTTTTACCGAGATGTTGAGTATTGGATTACCGGAAACCTCGCTCGTGTCGACATATTCCTGAAGAAAATCGAATTGACCGTTGCGTGCAGGTAGCGTGTCGGTCTTTATTCCGTAATTATTTAGGGCCAGTGTTATTTTCTCATATTTGTTATAGCTGTAATAGTCTTTGGTTTCGGGGGCGGTACGGGCAGCCTCCTTACGTACCCGCTCCATGAGTTGGACAGCCTTGTTATTTCGTTTTGAATAATGGTCTTTTCGTTTAGTAACCGTGACTTCGGCAAGAGACACTCCTACCGGTTTCAGTCGGACTGTGACAGGTGAACTGACTCCTGTCAGATCAACTACTCCCGTAACATATCCCATCATTGTGACATTGATTATAGTACTGCCGGTAGATAGCGATACGGTTCCACGCCCGGCCTCGTCGGTCAAGGTACCTGCACCGGTACCGTGAATATGGATAGCAGCATATGGAATAGGCTCAGTGGTTACTGAGTCTATGACAATGATGTCTACCTGTTGCCGTGCTGACACATTGAGTGTTATGAAGAGTATAAGTAAGACGGAGAAAAATCTGAATTTTAAAAAAACACTTTGCATATCGCGAAATTAGCTATATTTGCACAATCATGGCAAAGGAAATTGAACGAAAATATCTTGTAATCGACCAAAAGTACAGATATGTGGCCTCAAAGGCCATTGATATAAGGCAGGGGTACCTCAATCGCGATCCATTGCGGACAATACGTGTGCGTACCCGTGGAAATAAGGGCTTTATTACTGTCAAGGGTCCTAATAGCGGCATTTCACGCGATGAATGGGAGTTCCCGATTGATATCAATGATGCCTGTGAGATGCTTGATAAACTTTGTGATGGATCTGTGCTGTCCAAGACTCGTTATATTGTGCCGTTTGGAAATGATGTATGGGAGGTCGATGAGTTTCATGGAGACCTCGAAGGCCTTGTCGTTGCAGAGGTTGAGCTTTCCGACGAGACATACATTATATCCGAACTCCCCGATTTTATAGGTCGGGAAGTTTCGGATGACGTAAGATATTACAATTCAAGTCTTGCAGGTGGTATTATTCCGCCTTTCGAGTGAGTTTTACCACATTCTCTACATGGTGTGTATGCGGAAACATGTCGACAGGTTGAACATCGTCAACCTGATATTTGCTGTCAAGTAACGCCAGGTCGCGAGCCTGTGTTGCCGGGTTGCAGCTCACATATACGATAGTTGACGGTTCGGCATTGAGTATGACATTTACTACGCTTTCGTGCATGCCTGCACGAGGCGGGTCAACGATCATTACGTCAGGCCTGCCGTGTGTGGCTACAAATTCATCGGTAAGAATATCTTTCATGTCTCCGGCAAAGAAAACCGTGTTTTCGATACCGTTTGCCATAGAGTTTGTGCGAGCATCGGCTATGGCCTCCTCTACATATTCTATTCCTATGACTTTGCGAGCACTACGCGCGATGAAATTGGCGATTGTTCCGGTTCCGGTATATAGGTCATAGACAAGCTGGTCACCTGTAAGTCCTGCCATTTCTCTGGCTACGCTATACAGTTTGTAGGCTTGATGTGAGTTGGTCTGATAGAATGACTTGGGCCCCACCCTAAATCGCAGTCCCTCCATCTCCTCCTCAATATATTCGCGTCCTGAGTGAAGTTGTATATCGAGGTCGCCAATTGTATCATTGGCTTTTAGATTGACCACATACATTAATGAAGTGAGCCCGGGGAACTCCGCCCTTATTGCATCAAGAACAAGACGTATTGAATCGGGGTCATCCTCTCCGAATGACATTACAAGCATTGTCTCTCCGGTTGTAAGAATGCGGATCATCATTGTACGCAACAGTCCGGTGTTGTTGCGTATGTCATAGAACGAGAGGGCGTGGTCGATTGCAAATGAGCGTATGAAGTTGCGTATGCGGTTACCAAGATCATCCTGCAGATGGCATTCAGCTATATCAAGAACCTTGTCAAAAGCTCCGGGTATATGAAATCCTACAGCATCACGTTGGGTGAATTCCATGCCACTGTTGAGCTGCTCAAATGTAAGCCATTTCTTGTTGGAGAATGTATATTCCATCTTGTTGCGATAGCAATAGATATCGTCGGACGGGAGTGTTGGACGTATCTCAGGAAGTCTTACCTTGGCAATACGTGTCAATGCATCGCTTACCTGGCGGTGCTTCCATTCGATCTGTTTTTCGTAAGGCAGGTGTTGCCATCGGCAACCTCCACATGTGCCGTAATGCTGACAGACGGGTTCGGTTCGTTCGGCCGAACGATTTATAAACGAGACAATATGTCCTTCGGCATATGAATGTTTCTTGCGGTCAAGCTTGACGTTGACGATGTCTCCAGGGGCCCCATAGGGTATAAATACGACCATATCATCAACACGGGCCAGGCTTTTGCCCTCGGCGGCGACAGCGGTTATTTCGATATTTTCAAGTATTGGTAGTTCCTTGCGTTTACGTGCCATAATTAATTAGATTTGTGTCGCAAAGTTACTACAAAAAAACGAAATACGGAAGGCTGTGTCAATCACCCCGTCTATACATTCTGCATATACGATACGCCCCCTTATTTATCAAGCTGGTGTAGTATGTATTATCTGATTTCTTAAGCACATCATCATAAAACACCCAAACATACAAACAATACAGAGAATCGGGTATAATATGGCGGCGATACGGTAATCTCTTCGATTGTATTCTTCATTGGAAACTATCTGTTTATATCGCTTTTTTATGAAGAAATAAACCAGGGAGCATACAGCCATCGCGACATAATAAATCACAAATAACCACTTTAGGCTATATTCTATATCATACAAGCTCATTATGAAAACAATTAAGGGCAACGAAGCCGAACTTAACAATGTAGACATAACACATGCGATACTGATAGGCGACTGATAAAGTCTGTTATCAAATCCTCTCGGAAATCTTGCCCAGTAATATTGATAGAATATGCCGTCTAATAATTTCATTTCGATTTTATAATGATGCTACAAAGGTAGTACGAATCAATAAAAAAGTTACTCTGAATATTCTGTGTTCCTACGGTCGTTCATTCTTCCTAAGGATTTTGAGTGTTAATCGTTATTCTGAATGTGTACCAGCAAGGCACGGCAATACCCTTGCGGGTTGCCGGCTTAAAACATTTCTCGGGTAATGTCTGCATTACCCTCATGCATTCGCCGCCTATTGCTTCGTGCGGAGTACGAAGTACTTTGAGTTTCCCGATACTGCCGTCAGCTGTTATTTCTATTTTCAAAACAGTGCCGCCTCCCATGCAGATATCCGCCAATTTCGGTGGCCAACGCAGATTTTCAGCAAAATATCTCAATAGAGCGGCATTTCCACCTATATATTCAGGGCGGTTTTCAACTGCCCCAGGACTCCAGATACCTTCTTCGGTATATAGATATGGTGCGACAATGTCATCGACAAGATATTCTAATGCAAGATATTCAGGAGAATATGTATAGGATGGCTGACGGTAGATAGTTTTCTTCATTTCCAGCCTCTCGTCTTCAGTACCCGGTGTGTACTCAATGGCAATATCAATTATCGGTGCGCTTGAGACTGACGTATCGGATTTATTTATTATCGTTGTTTTGGCAAATAGAGAAGCCGACAGCTCCGCAAATTTCCGGGAATCATTCGAATGTATAGACAACACTGTATCATTGCAGTATAAGTATAGCAATCCTGGAGTCCGATACTGCAATTTGTAATTTAGATTATCATTCTGGTAATGCCACGAGGCAGAATGTATAACTGAATCACGCGCATTCATGCCTGTCGATGGCAATATCAATATGACAAAGACCTGGATCATGAACGCAGGTAGATATATTCGCGTTGGAGTGTATATTTTATATCGTGTCATACGCAAATATAATCATTTTCTTTCAATGAAGCAAAATTTAACACTTTTATAAAAAAGTGTAACTACTCACCTATATAGGTGAGACGGAGTTGTAGGGCGGTCGAACCCATTCTTTCACACACTCCTCAACATAGATCTTCGCTGACATTATTCCTTTTATTTTCAATAAATTAAGTTCAAAAACAGTTGCTAATTTACTTGTGTATGTCAAAGATATTTTATATCTTTGCATCAGTGAATCAGCAAGTTGACATCGAAAAATATCTTGAGGAGTTCCGCTCGGAAATAGGACATCTCAACAAGACCGTCAAGGATTTGACGGACGATAACGCACGTCTTAACCGTCGAGTGGAGGCTCTGGATGTAGAGAATGCTGATTTACGTAAGAGGCTGTCAAAGTACGAGGATCCGCAGCCGCCCAAGAACTCCGGCAACAGCAGTGTGCCGCCGACCAAAGAAAGGCTGGGAGACGAAATCAAGAGGCGCACATCTTCGTTGCGTGAGAAAAGCGGTAAGAAACCCGGCGGCCAGCCCGGGCATGAAGGTAATACCCGTATGATGTCGAACCTGCCTGATGAGACCGAGAATATCCAGCCCAATTACTGTCGTGAGTGTGGCCGTGAACTGTCAGATATTGAGGGCGTGGAGGAATATCGGGAGGAATGTGTTGGAGTCAGGATTGTACCGGTCGTAAAAAGGCTTCGCTTTCTAAACAAGACCTGCACCTGCGGATGCCGTAACCGCGTGGAATATACACGCCGAAAGAATCCGGTATATCTGTCATCTGAGATACGTGCCCTCGTGGTCTATCTCAATGCAGTGATGTGCATGCCATACAACCGCATCAAAAGTTTTCTGCATGACGTGATGCGCGTTGACATAAGCGAGGGGTCGATACGAAACTTTATAGCGGACGCCGGAAACAAGGCCGATAAAATATGCGACCGCATAGCCTCGGAACTTGTCAAAAGTCCTGTGGCAGGCGCAGATGAATCAGGATTTTATGTCAACGGCAAACTCAACTGGGCGTGGATATTGCAGAATCCGAAACTCACACTGACCTGGATAGCCAAAGGTCGTGGAGCCAAAGAGATGGACGACCGTTTTGGCCGGAATGCATTGGAGAATACAGTGCTGACCACAGACCGCCATAGCGCATACTTCTCGATGAAAGTCAAGGGACACCAGATATGCATCGCCCATCTGCTGAGAAATCTAAATTACCTCAACGACCTTGACAAAAAACAGGAATGGTCATCGCGGCTACAGGAGTTGTTGAGAAAAGCCGTGCATTGGCGAAACTCGAATCCCGAGGCCATAGCCGATACATCAACCTGGACAGAAAGCCTTGACAAACTTCTCAATGAGAATCTCGACAAGTTCAAGAAGCCGTTCCGACAAATCCGCAACAGCCTGCGAAAACTCAAAGATCATGTGTTCCACTTTCTGAAAGACCCGCGGGTGCCGTCACACAACAATGCATCGGAAGGCGGAATAAGAATCCTGAAAGTGAAACAGAAACGGAGCGGCGGCTTCCGAAGTCAGGCCGGAGCGGAAGACTTCATGGCAATACACTCGGTTGCCGATACCGCCAAGAAAAACGATTTCTCCCGCTGGGATGCCGTTTTTGCGTTGGTCTAATAGACCGACCAAATCAATGTGCCCTACCTACCTGAGTAGTTACAAAAAAGTGGTCGGTACTTTTTCATTTTTGGTTATAATGACGTATCTTTGCAGATGGTAGAAAAAACGAGTAAATATTATATACCACTTATAAAACCATAAATTAACAATGAAAAGAGTTTATACATTCGGTGATGGAAAAGCTGAAGGAAACGCAAAAATGCGTAACGAGCTTGGCGGTAAGGGTGCAAACCTTGCCGAGATGAACCTGCTCGGTATGCCGGTGCCCCCCGGCTTCACTATCACTACCGATGTCTGCAACGAGTACACCCAGTATGGTAAGGATGAAGTTGTCAAGCGTATCAAGGGCGAGGTCGAGATGGCTATCGCTCATGTCGAGACACTTACAGGAAAGAAATTTGACGATCCTGCCAATCCGCTTCTGGTTTCGGTTCGTTCAGGTGCCCGCGCTTCGATGCCCGGTATGATGGACACCGTGCTCAATCTTGGCATGAACGATGCGACAGTTGCCTCGCTCGCAGAGAAAAGCGGTAATCCCCGCTTTGCCTGGGACAGCTATCGCCGTTTTGTCCAGATGTATGGAGACGTTGTTCTCGGCATGAAGCCCAAGAATAAAACCGATATCGATCCATTCGAGGCTATCATGGAGAAAGTCAAGGAGGAAAAAAATGTGAAACTTGACACCGAACTCGATGTAGAGGATCTCAAGAGACTCGTGAAGGAATTCAAGGCCGCTGTAAAGGAATATACCGGCAGCGACTTCCCCGATAGCGCTTGGGAACAGCTTTGGGGTGGCATCTGTGCTGTATTTGACAGCTGGATGAACGAACGCGCCATTATCTATCGTCGCATGAACCAGATCCCCGAGGAATGGGGCACCGCTGTGAATGTACAGGCTATGGTTTATGGCAATATGGGTAACAACTCGGCTACCGGTGTTGCATTCAGCCGTGATGCCGCTACAGGTGAGAACATCTTCAATGGCGAATATCTTATCAACGCCCAGGGTGAAGACGTTGTCGCCGGTATCCGCACACCTCAGCAGATAACGGTCGAGGGCTCACGTCGCTGGGCCGCTCTCCAAGGCATTTCCGAGGAAGATCGTGCAAGCAAATATCCTTCGCTTGAAGAGTCGATGCCTGTCTGCGCAGCTGAGCTTATAGCCATTGCCAACCGTCTGGAAGACTATTATAAGGATATGCAGGATATGGAGTTCACCATCCAGGATGGTAAACTATGGATGCTCCAGACCCGTAACGGCAAGCGTACAGGTGCCGCCATGGTCAAGATAGCCATGGATCTGCTTCGCGCCGGTGAAATTGACGAGAAGACAACTCTTATGCGTATGGAGCCACAGAAACTTGACGAGCTCCTCCACCCGGTATTTGACAAATCGGGCCTGAAGCGTGCTACAGTTGTAGCCAAGGGCCTGCCTGCATCTCCTGGTGCCGCCGCCGGTCAGATCGTGTTCTTTGCCGACGAGGCCGAGGCGTGGGCCGAGAAGAAAAAGAAAGTCGTTCTTGTCCGTATCGAGACCTCTCCTGAGGATCTTCGCGGTATGGCTGTCGCCCAGGGTATTCTTACCATGCGTGGCGGTATGACCTCACACGCAGCAGTTGTCGCCCGCGGTATGGGTAAGTGCTGTGTATCAGGTGCCGGCGAAATAAAGGTGGACTATGAGAAAAAGACCGTCGAGATGGGCGGCAAGACATATAATGAAGGCGACTGGATTTCGCTTAACGGCTCTACCGGTGAGGTTTATGACGGCCAAGTTCCCACAGCCGAGCCCGAGCTCGACGGTGACTTTGGCGCAATCATGAATCTTGCAGCCAAATACACCAAGACACTTGTCCGCACCAACGCCGATACACCTCGTGATGCCAAGCAGGCTCGCCACTTCGGTGCCCAGGGCATCGGATTGTGCCGTACAGAGCATATGTTCTTTGAGGGCGATCGCATCAAGGCTGTACGCGAAATGATTTTGGCTTCTGACGAGGCTGGACGTCGCGACGCACTCAAGAAACTCCTTCCGATGCAACGTGGTGACTTCGAGGGTATCTTCGAAGCTATGGACGGCTATGGTGTTACCATTCGTCTGCTCGATCCTCCGTTGCATGAGTTTGTTCCCCATCAGACTGCAACACAGAAAGAGCTTGCCGACGAGATGGGCATAACTCTCGCCGAGGTCAAAGCAAAGGTTGACAGCCTTGAGGAGTTCAACCCAATGCTTGGTCACCGCGGTTGCCGTCTGGGTATCACATATCCGGAGATTACCGAGATGCAGACCCGAGCAATCATCGAGGCCGCCCTTGCAGTAAAGGCTCGCGGTATAGATGTTCACCCCGAGATAATGATTCCTCTTGTAGGTTCTCTCAAGGAGATTCAGAACCAGGCCGACGTTATCAATGTAACCGCCGCCAAAGTATTTGAGGAGAAAGGAACAAGTGTACCCTATAAGGTTGGCACAATGATTGAGGTTCCTCGTGCGGCACTTACTGCCAATGAGATTGCAACCGTAGCCGACTTCTTCTCGTTCGGCACCAACGACCTTACTCAGATGACATTTGGATTCTCCCGTGATGACGCACCCAAGTTCCTCAAGTTCTATAAGGAGCATGGTATCATAAAGACCGATCCCTTCGAGGTTCTTGACCAGGAAGGTGTAGGCCAGCTTGTGCGCATGGGCGTGGAGAAAGGCCGTGCAGCCAAGCCCGAACTTAAGGTTGGTATTTGCGGTGAGCATGGTGGCGAACCCTCTTCGGTTAAGTTCTGCGCCAAGCTCGGCATGAACTATGTCAGCTGCTCTCCCTTCCGAGTACCTATTGCCCGCGTAGCAGCGGCCCAGGCTGCTATCGAGGATTAATCCTTAGTAACTGAAACCAGACAATTAGGTCGTAACACCTTGCTTTGCAGGG
>CAXHRO010000036.1:0-29548 GCA_964018905.1 uncultured Muribaculaceae bacterium | reverse complement strand
AAAGGGATGCCTATACACAGTCCCAGCAACGTAAAGATGACTGGCATCATCACTGCGGCGCCAAGGCCGATGATATATGAAAATACTTGTTCCATTATTTTATTTCTATTCTAAGTGGATTTTCGAGTCTGTAACGGTAGTTTAAGAGGTATTTCTTCCACGTCTGCCAGTCAGGCATCGAGCCTTTCGACCAGCCTGAACCCCAGTAGTAGGTGTAGCGTCCGTCCGGTTTGTAAACGCTCTTTGCCAGTAAGTGGGCGATGGCGTCACCCTCTTGAACCGGCAGATTTCTGACACACAAAGTATCGGCCTCGGGAGCGACAACTCCGATGAAAATGATCCCGTTGCCGGCATTTTCATCATCAGTAAGATCGGCATATGCCATCACCGATTCTTCGGCGTGAAGCGCAAAGCCCTCGGGGTTCTGGCGGTGCACGACAATGCCCGGCGCATATTTCACGGTGTCGGTCAGACCGGTGAAGCTTATTGTGGACTTGTTGAGATATTCGCCCGCGTCGAGGCTTACAAGACGCGTCTCGTTGATGTCGTTATTCAGGTCTGACGCGTATTCGAGTTTCACGGTGAATCGTAGAGGGCCGTTGTCCAGGATCTTAAACTTCTTGAAACTACGGGGATATGTAATGGTTCCGTCAGAGTCAATTAGCGCTCCGGTGCCGGCACCGAGAGTAGGCCCTACGGAATATACATCCATGCCATCACCATAATCTTTATGTAGGTTCTTCACCTCGGCGAAGGCGTCGGCGTAGCGCTGTGCGACAACCGGATGGGTTACCGACTTCGTCCAGATGTCATAGCCGAAAGCCCTTTCGCCGCTCTGCTGGAGGGCCGGGCCGTATGCTCTGAAGGCGCTGTGGTCGTTCTCCCAAGTCAGATCGTCCATGCGCCGTGGATATATGGCTCCTGTGGCGATAGTATCCACATATGCAGGCGTCCCTTCCACGAGAGTGTAGACCGCGCGTCCATTTGCTGAAACTGAGGCCTGAAATATCAGCTTTCCGTCGTGGGTTCGCTGGAATGGAATCTCTCTATTGTTACTGTCGAGAATCCTAAACCGACAATAATTCATAATCGAGTCTACAGCATCGGCTCTCGTTTCTACCATTTCGTCATGACGGTCAAAATTACAGTCGTTAGTCACAACGATATTGTGCTGTTGACTACATGCCGATAAAAAAACAGCACCGAATATAGATAGGATAGGATAAATTTTCATAATTTGAATGATAGTTGATATTTCTTGCCGTCAACAGTCACTTCGAGCTCGGAGCCTCCGGTTGAGAAATTGCCGTTATATTTGGCGGATATCCTGTGATTCATCGGATTTTCTGACTCAAGAGGATAAATGATTGTAATAAATCTCACCGGCTTGCTCGAATTCTTTTCCGTACTGAAGGCATAGGCCGGACGTCGGTCTTTCACGCGGTAGTCAGGCGAGGTCCACCCTTCCTCCGTCTTCATGCTTTCGGCATTGAAAACACGTAATATCAAGTTGTTGCCGTCGGCAAAGGCTGTTGTTACCGATTTGTTGGCCGAGTTTATAAGCGGCTCGCAGGGAAGAAGCTGATAGTGGATAGCCACATTACCCTTTGCCTCTCCATAGGCTTCATCAGCAATTACATAGAACTTTTTATCAACAAAAAACACTGCACGCCGATGGGTCAGATTTTTATAGCCTTGAGTTTCCACTACGACAAGGTCATTTTCCGGCGCAGTCTCCCACTTAAGCAGATTCGACACCCGCTTTTCAAAGTTAAGGTCGTTAAGTGTAAGAGTGTTGTGAACTGCTGTCTGACGAAACCAGTTGCGCTGGCTGAGGACTTCATCGTCACCACCGTAAATGAAGCTACCCGAATCCGGGAAGAAATTTCGCCCTTTGCTCCAAAGTTCGAAGGTGCCATTGTCATACTGATTATGCCATTCTCCTTCGGGTCCTGCCTTAAGAATCATAGCTGTTGCAAGTGAATCCCAGCCATTGCGTAGCACATAGAATCCGCCATGCTCAAAAGCACGAGAAGTGTATTCGGGCACACTGCCCATATTACCTTCGGATGCAAAATACGTCAAGGTTTTGTCGGCGGGGCTGATGTCAAGCCACGATTTATAGCGCGCAATCGCCGCCGGTTTTCCAACCTTCTTGCCATCGCTGAACATTGGCATACTATAATCGGGAAAGGTTATGTTGTAGTTGAACTCGATCATCTTGCGCATAGTCTCGATGTATACGGGCGAGAACTCATCAATGTAACCATTGAGATTGAGCATGGCGAGCGCCTTGCCAAATATATTGATGGCCGCCGGATGATAACGTGGGTCAAGTTCATAGTGGACACCGTCGGGATAGACCTGCCTGGAAATTTCGCGGTTGAGAATATCCACACCGGCTTTGCGCCAACTCGCAGCCTTATTGAACTCAGGGAAAAAAGCGCCTGCATAGATGATGCGTTGAGCTTCAAACAACAGATGATTGCCCTTATCCGAATAATGACTGTTGACAAACTCGGCATGGCAGTAATAGTTTTCGAGGAATTCTATTAGAAACTCAGGTGTGAAATGAGGGGAAGGCAGGAACAGGCTGAATTGTTCAATCTGGTGCTCCAGACGATCGCCGACTTCGAGAGGACGCCATGCAAAGTAGACATTGTCGGCATATTCCATATTCTTGTCCTTGATTTCCTCAAAATTCGTGAGCGGATTCTTTCTGATCCAGTCGCGATACTGGGCTACCCATTCACGTGCATATTCCTCATCGCCGGTCACACGATAAGTCTTGCCCATTGGGACCCACCATTTTGTACGGTGAAGCTGCCATCGCAGTTCATTATCTTTTACCGGCCAAAATTGCCAGTTTATATCATCGCCATAGAAATATGACGGCTGATAACCCTCGTGGACGAAAAATTTATGATGCATCGCATCATCGGCCCATTTGCGTTCGCGTTCAGAGAGATTAGGGTTTTCAGTAGTTACCCCCGGAGCTTTGACTCCTATGCGGTGACGGTAATAATCAAGTAGTGCCACGGCAGCAAGTGAATCATTTCCGCTTTTGTGGTATTGGGCAACCTTTTCAAGCCCCGGCCGTGTAAGGTTTAGGTGCTCCAGTATAGAATAGTCATCAGCCCCTTTTAGCGCCGATACTGTTATCAGCGCTAAAAGAAGTACAATTGTTCTATTGCAGGTCATCCGCTTTTTCATTATGGTTGTTTACCAATGTAGGCGAGAATGCCTCCGTCAACGTATAGCACATGGCCGTTGACGAAGTTTGAGGCGTCTGAGGCGAGGAATACAGCCGGCCCCATAAGGTCTTCGGGAGTTCCCCAGCGGCCTGCGGGAGTCTTGGCGATGATAAACTGGTCGAAGGGATGACGACTGCCGTCGGGCTGTCGCTCGCGTAGCGGGGCTGTCTGGGGTGTGGCGATGTAGCCCGGGCCGATGCCGTTACACTGGATGTTGGCTTCGCCATACTCGGAGCAGATGTTGCGTGTGAGCATTTTCAATCCCCCCTTGGCGGCGGCGTAGGCGCTGACTGTCTCTCGGCCCAGCTCGCTCATCATCGAGCATATGTTGATAATCTTGCCGTGCCCCTTCTTGATCATACCGGGAATAACGGCCTTTGCACAGATAAATGGAGCCACAAGGTCGATGTCAACTACCTGTCGGAAGTCCTCGACCTCCATCTCGGTCATGGGGATACGCTTGATGATTCCGGCATTGTTGACAAGTATGTCGATAGTGCCGACGGTCTTCTCGATGTCGGCCACCATAGCCTTGACGGCCTCTTCGTCGGTCACATTGCAAAGATAGCCCTTGGCCTCAATGTCGGCTTCATTATAGTTGGCAATGCCGAGGTCCATCGACCTCTGGGTGTTGCAGTTATAGACGATTTTTGCGCCGGCTTCATACAGGGCCTTGGCGATAGCGAAGCCGATGCCGTAAACGCCGCCGGTGACGAGGGCCACCTTACCATCGAGCGAAAACATTGTTGTATTCATGGTCATTGTATTTTGAACTGTTAATTTACGGGGATAAATCTTGTAGAGGGATACTGTTCGCCTATGAGGTTATGCTCCATCCATTGGCGTAATATCCGGCGGTGTTTCAGAATCTCGTCTTTATAGACGCGCTCTATTGCAAGGTTTGTTTGTTCAAGGCGGTCCTTTTCCATATCGAAAAGCATCTCGCGGTTTTTCCCTGCTTCATACAGCACATATTTGTACCTTGGAGTTCTTACAGCCCAGCCTCGAGTGCCTCCGGTCTGTGCGAAGTTGGTTTCCACTACAACATATTCAGCATCGCCCGGATTTGAAGGGTTCTCTGCCTCATCCCTGTAGCTGTTTCCGGTGGCCCATTCGGGTGTTGTGGAGCCGGCAAAATCCAAAACGGTGGGAATGAGATCTATGCCGTTGTTTATAAGAGCATCTGTGACTTTACCGCCGTTTTTACCCTTGGGCAGGCATACAATCATAGGCACATTGATAATCTCGTCCCACAGGGCGGTTTTCTGATTCCACTGATGTGCTCCCTGGCCGTCACCATGGTCTGAAGTAAAGATTATCACGCTGTTGTCCCATAGATTTTGACGGTCAATTTCGTCGACAATCTTTCCGATTTCACCGTCAATATGTTCTACAAGGCGGAAATATGCATTGCGGTATTGGCGCCAGTCATCGGCACTATATGCCTTTGTGGGATAGAGCCGATAGCTTTGTTCGCGCTCCCAGCGCAGGATATCGGCATCATAAGGATTGATATTGAAATTGGGCGGTAGATTGGGGCAACTATCAAGAGGCGCCTCATAGACTTTGGCAAACGGCAGTTTCTGACCACGGGCCCATTCACATATATTATGAGGATTGTCGAAAGAGGCAACTAAGAAAAAGGGGCGGCCGTCATGGTCTTCGCGCATAAACTCAATAGCAGCCTCGGCCAGCCCCTCGTCGTTGTGCCCGTGGAGATTCTTGAAGCCGAAAGCTGTGTCGGATGGCAACGAATTTGTATTGACATGCCATTTCCCGCTATAACCATTGGCATATCCGGCGGATTCCATCAGATTTCCGAGGGTACGTGTACGCAACGAGTCGGGCAGTGGGGTTTCATTCTCCTGCATCCCTGTAGCCGACGGCGTGTAGCCTGTGAACATTGCCGAGCGTGATGGTCCGCTCAGCGGCATTGCGCAGTAGGCATTGGTAAATCTCACTCCATGCTTGGCGAGCCTGTCCATGTTGGGTGTGGAAAGGTTATGGTTGCCGGCACAACTCATGGCATTGGCGCTCTGCTGGTCGGTCATGATATAAATAATGTTTGGCCGCGCAGCAAATGCCGAGAAAGCAGTAGTAAACAAAATGAGCACCGGGATCAGTCGTTTTCTCATATAATGAATTTAGTTTAGGCATTTATTGATACTGCAAATTTAGACAGTATATATTTGTGGCGCTTTTAATGTTGTATCAAGTTTGGTAAATGGGGGTTTAGCTGATGTTTAAATGTATTTTGAAATTGTTCAAAGATGGCGTAAGTATTTGTTTATTATATTTATGCCCCGTAATTTTACCCCATAATTTCACCCCATAATTTTGCCCCCGTAAAGCTATAAACCCCAACCCGATATTACAATACCCTAATAATAAATTCAACATGAAAAAACTTTTACAATTCATCACTTTTGCGGCACTGACAGCTACTCCTGTGGCAGTAGCGCAGAATCTCAGTGTAGATGGAGTAGAGGGAAGTTTCAACACTTTCCAGGAGGCATTCAATGCCATAGAAAACGAAGGCACTATCATTGTGTTGCAAGACTTCACCGCAATACCGGCCAAGAATGCCGATAATAAAAATGAAAACGCCGCGATGCTTGTCGGTAGCAAAAAAATTACTGTTAAAGGCGAAAATCACAACATTGATTTTGCGACATTCTACCTTTTCAACCTTCAGAATGTGGAGGGCTCGCTGAATGTAGAAAATCTAACCATGACTTACACAGGGGAGAATGCCTCTAACCGTGGAGTCATAAATGTAGCCCGTGGAAGCATCAACCTAAGCAACATAACAATCAAAAATGCCAACGTCGCATCAACGACCGGTATCATTGGGCTCAACAATGGTAACAGCAATATTCCCTCGGCTGTACTCAATGGTGTAAAATTGGAAAAATGCACCACAACAGCTGCCGCAGAAGTACTGTTGGCCAACAATAACCTTACCATTTCTGGCGATTGCTCGTTCTCTCTCTACGTCAATAACGTAAATTCGGCCTTCACTCCTTCCACCGGTGAGAATCTTGCCGGTTCTATCAACTTGACATTTGCGAAAACCGAGGTCGGAGCCACCGCCGTTCGCAATTGCACTGATGCCAATGTGTTTACCCTCATTAATGATGAAAAACTCGTCCTTGAGAGCGACGGCACCAACCTTGTGATTGCAGAGAAAAAAGCCGAGCAAACCTATCCCGTATATATCGGCGAGCAAGGATATGAAACGCTCAATGCCGCAATCACCGCAGTCGAAGACGGCGGTGAGGCTACAATCGAGCTTAAGGAAGACATAACACTTTCAATCAACCTCTCCCGCACTGCTGGCAAAACCATAACCGTAAACGGCAATGGCTTCACCATTACCCGAGGGGACATCGGCGATCGCTTTATCGGCGTGACCAACAACGAAGCCACATCGCTGACGTTCAGCAATGTTACTATTGACGGAAATAATACAGAACTCAAAGTTGCAGCTTTCCAGGCCTCAAACTCAGCTAAACTGTATCTGAATGATGTAACTTTCGCAAATTTCAACACCACCAATGCCCGCGGAATCTTAGATGCAGCCAACGGCGGCTCTTGGCATCTCAACAATGTGAAGTTTGAAAACTGTGCTGTAGCTAATCAGCAGGTAACTACCAATGCTTCTGACGGATGTTCAATTACAGGCGACAATTTTCTGACTATGCGTATCAATGGCCAAACCACGACCGTCAACGCCGAGGGCATCAACAATGCCACTCCGGTGGCCGTAACTCTCGGTGACACAACCCCCGGTCGTATAATATTTACCGGATGTAGCGATACACGACAATTTGAGTGCGCCAATAGCCAATTAACTTTTAAGGCAATAGATGGCAACATTGTCTTAGCCAAAATGATTTCAACGGGTATAGACTCTATAGAAGCCGATAACACCACGCCTGTCCGTTATTTCAACCTGCAAGGAATTGAAGTGTCGGCCGGCACCCTTTCACCGGGCACATATATTGCTGTAAAAGGCAATAAGACCATGAAGATTATGATTAGATGACATGAAGAACCGATACTGAATCAGACCATCAATCAAAATTCATATAGAATCGAGGTTCATTAATAAATCCAGGTGAGGACTGTGCCGTTAACGGTAGATCTTCACCTGGAATTTACTATTTTATCAGGATTAATCACTAAATTTGTGGCTGGTAATTACATTAACACATCTATTCTACCATGAGATTCTATGCAATATTAGTCATGTTGTTATGGCACGTCATAGCAGTGGCAGCTCCTACTAAATTTATTTTCAAAAAAATAGGACAGCAACAGGGGCTACCTCATGTTACGGTCAATAGTATTGCGCAAGACAGGCAAGGATATTTATGGGTAGCCACACCCTGCGGACTCAGCCGATATGACAGCTATGTTTTTACAAACTACGAACCCTCTGCAGGCATATCCTACAATAAGCCGGGCATAAAAGAAGTAATCGCACTCTCCGGAGAAATTTTTGCTGCGGCCGATAATGTTATTTACCGCTACAACGAGGCGTCTGACGCATTTGAACCTCATACAATACCAAATCGAGATGTCAACATCCGCACACTGGCATCGATAGGCGATAGTCTGCTCGTAGCTGGCACAACTCATGGTCTGTTCACATACAACATTTACGACAATAAATTTCGGAGAATAATCCCTGAACTTGATACCCCGGTTAATTCCATCGTGGTTCTTAACGGGAATCTTTATGCCGGGTTGTCAAAAAAGGGCGTAGTCAAGGTGTCAAAAGATGGATCAGTGTCGCAACTTCCATTACAGCATGAAACCGACGTAAACGAGGTGCTCTCAGACGGAAAAACACTTTTGATCGGTACCGAAGGGCACGGTGTTTATCGCTACACTCCTGCATCTGATACTGTTTCGAGATATCCGTTCCTACCATCAGACAGCCACGTCCGGGCCTTGGCGTTTGACAATAATAAAAATTTATGGATAGGAACATTCACCGGTCTCTATATTGTAAATGCCGATGGAGAGTCAGTCACTAACATTCCTATGGGCGAGGATGGAATAACACACTCTTCGGTAAGAGATATATGTCCTGATAATCAGGGCGGTGTGTGGTTGGGCACTTTTTTTGGAGGACTTAATTACTATAATCCGTTCAACAACCAGATCGTATCATTGCACAAAGGTTATGATAAGGGTAAATCACTTAATGACAACATTGTTTCGGTAATGACCGAGGACCACCGCGGCAATATCTGGATAGGCACTAACAATGGAGGGGTAAATGTATACAATCCAAACAATGGTACATTTCGCTATTATACTGACAAAGAAGGGCTCGGGTCAAATGACGTAAAGGCAATCTACGTTGACCCGACAACAGAAAAGGCATATATCGGGACACATATCGGCGCCATGACCGTGCTCGACATTAACAGCGGTAGGATGAAATCGGCAAGCATCCCCTCTCGCAATGTGTTTGACATTGAACCTACATTAGACGGACGTCTATGGCTCAATGCCTTCAACCGCTTGTATCTTTACAATCAGTTGACAGAAGAAATTGTAGACTCAATTGATATTTCCGGCAAAGAACGCAGACTCACGCGTTCGACAGGTCTGTTCAGGGATCGCCAAAAGAGACTCTGGGTCTATGGCGAGGACGGGCTGGCAGTATTCAGGGAGAAAAACGGACATCTTGAATCCACCGAGTTTCTGCCTAAGGATTTTCTTGAAAAAATGCCGGGTATTGGTGGAGTCTATCAGGATGTTGACCATCGTCTGTGGCTTGCCACTAACAGTGGTTTATGGGTATTCGACTCTTCGGGCAATGAGCTGATGCACTTTACGGAGTCTGACGGGCTTCCAAGTCGCATAACCAATACTATCGTTCAGGATCCGACCGGAAAATTGTGGGTATGTACCAACCGCGGAATTGTCAGAGTGGATGGCAATGACGGACATATAGAACTCTTTTCTGTAAATGATGATGCTTCGGCCAATGGCATTTCATTCAAAAGCATCCTCAGTACATCCAATGGAAAACTATTCTTTGGTGGTATTGATGGAATACGCGTCCTTAATCCATCGGTTCTTGAACACAATCCATACTCTCCCGGGCCTCAGTTTACCGGACTGAGGCTGTTTGACAAGCCGGTAAACCCCGGCGACGACTCAGGGCTGCTTAAAAAAAACATCTCGCAAACAGACAATATAACATTCCAGGCCGACCAGACATCGTTTACCATAGAATTCTCAGTGTGCAACTACCTGTCAGAAGGCAATAACATATTCTACTACATGCTCGAAGGCCTCGATAAACAATGGATGCAGATTCCTGCAGGTGCGCGATCTGTAACATATTCGAATCTTCCGTCCGGCAAGTATCGCTTTATGCTTAGGGCCTCCAACAATGATGGTATAATGAGTGATGCGACAACTTCGATAGGCATAACGATCCTGCCAGTGTGGTATCTTTCCTGGTGGGCCATTGCTATATGGATTTTACTCACTATGACTGTGGCGGCTTTCGTAATCAGGCTTGTATGGCATAGAAAAATGATAGCTGCCAAAATGGCTATGCAGAAGGCCGACTTCGAGCGGCAACAGGAAGCCGAAGAGATGAAAGTGAGATTTTTTATCAACCTTTCGCACGAACTGCGCACTCCTCTTACTCTGATGATGCTTCCCGTCGAGGAGTTGCTGAGCCTCAAGAACGATCCTGTGCTTACCGATAAGCTGACAACCATAAAGAACAACAATCTGCGGATTCTACACATAGTAAACCAGTTACTCGACTATCGCCGTGCTGAAATGGGTATGTTCAAGCTGAAAGTTCGCCCCGTTAACGTCAATGAGCTCTTGCGACAAATATTCAGCCACTATGAGCAAATGGCAATACATAAAGACATCAGATATACACTCGACTCTACAATTGACAATCCTGAACTTGTTCTTGATAGAGATTATGTCGAACTGATTCTCAACAATCTGCTCTCCAACGCTTTCAAATACACACCTAAAGGACAGTCGATTTCACTGGGACTTGCTGTCAATGACGATACGCTGAACATAAGCGTGGCTGACACCGGTTGTGGCATACCGGCTGACAAAATCGATAGAATATTTACCCGTTTCTATCAGATCAACTATGCCAACAAGGGCAATGGCATAGGTCTCTCGCTTGTAAAGCGACTGGTTGAACTACATCACGGCGAAATCAGCGTGGAAAGTGAGCTCGGGAAGGGCACTCGATTCACGGTGTCGCTTCCCGTCGCCCCCACATCTTACTCCGAAGAAGAACTTCGCGCAGGCAGGGAGTCATCGCAGGAAACCGACACGCTCGATTCTGCGCCTTATATACATATCCCCGATATAATTGAAGCAGAAACTGATGTAAAACCGGGAACCGACAATGACGCCAAAGATGCCAATGACAACCGGCAGACGATACTTGTCGTGGATGACAACCCCGAGATTCTAAAATATATAGGCGATTCACTTAGCAATAGCTACAATGTCATTCTTGCCGCTAATGGAGCAAAGGCTATCGAACAACTGTCTACAGATAATATTGATTTGATACTGACCGATGTGATGATGCCCGATGTTGATGGCGTGCAACTATGTCGAGCCGTAAAACGCAATCTGCGCACGTCGCACATCCCCGTAATAATGCTCTCGGCCAAATCCAATCTCTCAGACCAGATGGGTGGTATGAATGTCGGCGCCGACGACTATATACCCAAGCCATTCTCGCTCGAAATGCTTAAGGCAAAAATCAAAAACCAGCTACGTACACGTACACGGCTTATCGACCATTATACCAACAGCACGAAGATAGAGCCCGCGAAAGTCGCGGCCAATCCGCTCGACGAGGAGTTCCTGACCAATGCCGTCAAGGTAATGAACGAGCACCTCGACGACTCACAGTTCTCAACCGATGCTTTTGCAAAAGAGATGTGCATGAGCCGATCAAACCTCCACTTGAAGATGAAGGCTCTTACAGGCGAATCCACCAACGATTTCATCCGCCGTGTAAGGATGAACAAGGCCATTGAATTGCTGAAGACCAACCGCTATACAGTATCGGAGGTCAGCGCCATGGTGGGATATGGCAGTCCATCTTATTTCACCACGAGCTTCAAGAAATTCTTTGGGTATTCGCCATCGGATATAGTCAAGAAAGACTGAGCGACATGCGATTGAACAAATTTGAATCTTTTTTCAACACTATTAAAAGACGATTCGATGATATTGTGAGGAGTTGAAACTGCAGTAAACGGTTGTTTTTATTAATCCGACTAATTTTGTAGTGCAAAACAAAATCAACCCCATGAATAAAAGAACAGCACTTATTGCAATTGAAATCCTACTGTCCTCAATATGTATCTGGGGACAAAATAATAAAGTTTCTCAGGATGTCGCCGAGCAAGGTTTTGTACATGGCATGTCGGATGCCTACACTAAGCCTGCCGACCCGGCGGTTCTTGCAAAACTCGAAGACTGGCAGGACCGTAAATTCGGCATTTTCTTCCACTGGGGGGTATATTCGGTTCCGGGCATATCGGAGTCGTGGCCTTTGTGCTCTGAGTATAGATTTATTGCACGCCGCCGCAAGATTCAACCTGATATGAACTATGATCAGTTCAAGAATTGGTACTGGAGTCTTTCCGAGCAGTTCAATCCCACTGAATTCGACGCTGCCGAATGGGCTGAGTTGATGAAGAACGCCGGTATGAAATATATGGTGTTCACCTCTAAGCACCACGACGGTTTTTGTATGTATGACTCCCAACTCACCGACTATACCATTGCCAACCGGGCAGGTATCGACCCGCTGAAGGCTCTTAACGCAGAATTCCGTAACCGCGGTTTTATGATTGGCACATATTTCTCCAAAGCCGACTGGCACTCTCCCTGGTACTGGAATCCCGACAAAGCCACGCCTAACCGCGGTGTCAACTACGACATCAAAAGTCACCCCGACTGGTGGAAAAACTTCTGCGAGTACACCGGCGGCCAGGTCGACGAACTGATGACAAACTACGGTCCAATTGACATTCTTTGGCTCGACGGTGGTTGGGTAAAGGCTCCGGCCGAGGATCTTGGCATCGACACCATTATTGATAATGCCCGCGCAAAGCAACCCGGTCTGATTGCCGTGGATCGTACCGTAAAGGGTCGTAACGAGAACTATCTCACCCCCGAAATGCGTATACCCGCGGAGCAGTTGCCATACCCATGGGAGACCAACGCCACCCTTACCAACCGCTGGGGCTGGACACCCAATCCCAAATACAAGTCGGCCTTTGATGTCATAAACATGCTCGCCGAGATTACTGCCAAGGGGGGTAATTTCCTTCTTGACGTGGGGCCTGACGGCAAAGGTCGCATCGAACAGGCCGCCATCGATCGCCTCAACTATATCGGCAAGTGGCTTGAGAAAAACGGTGAGGCTGTCTATGCCACCCGTGCTACCAAAGTCTACAACGACGGCCCCATATGGTTTAACGCTTCGAAAGACGGAAAGACCATCTTCGGTATCTTTACTCTTAATGACGGCGAGAAACTGCCTGAGACAATAGAGTGGACAGGCAATGTCCCATCCGGGAAAATGACACTGCTTGCCAATGGAAAAAAACTTAAATATAACACCAAAGACGGAAAGACCATTGTCAAACTTCCTTTGGGAATGGATAACGAACCGTTTGCGTTTAAATTCACTGTAAAGAAATGAAAAAGATATATCTCCCGGCATTATTAGCCGCAGTACTATGCTCATGCAATCAGAAGGCGGAGACTATAGCAGATGACATAGCATGGCTTGACAATGCTATTGAAGTGTCGCAGGGACAGCTACTTGAAGCCGCCGCCCGTTACGACTCAACGATGCTCTTCCCACGCTCGCTCAAGACCGACTATTCTCTCGAGCAGCTCACCGCCCAGATGGAAATTCCCGTAGATAGTTTCAAGCCCGAAATCGAACTGTTGGAACATCCGTCGACCGCCGATTACCGCATGCCCCATCTTGTAGGATATGCCGACTGGACAAGCGGTTTCTTCCCCGGCTCGCTGTGGTATGCCTACGAACTGACATGCGATGAAAACTTGAAAAGTGAAGCAATCAAATTCACTAACCGCTTACTGCCCGTGTCTAATATGACCGACACCCATGATCTCGGTTTCATGGTCAATTGCAGCTACGGCAACGCCTATCGTCTCGTACCCAACGACACGATCAAGGAAGTGGTCGTCAAGACCGCACGTAATCTGGCAGGCCGCTTCAATGACAGCATCGGAGTCATCCGCTCGTGGGATTTCGGCCCCTGGAACTATCCTGTCATCATCGACAATATGATGAATCTCGACCTATTGTTCAATGCCGCCAAAATCTCCGGTGATTCGACCATGATAGCCGTTGCACGCCGTCACGCCGACACGACGATGAACAACCACTTCCGCGCCGACAATTCGTGCTTCCACGTGGTAAGCTACAATAATGACGGCTCGGTTGAATGCCGCCAGACTTTCCAGGGCAAAGCCGACGACTCTGCCTGGGCCAGAGGTCAGGGATGGGCACTCTACGGATATACCGAACTTTACCGCAACACCGGTGCCAAGAAATATCTCGACCATGCCGTAAAAGTAGCCGGGCTGATAATGGACAGGAACAAAGCCGCTGATCTTATTCCATACTGGGATTTCGACGCACCGGCCGGCGATAAAACTCCACGCGATGCATCGGCCGCAGCCGTAATAGCCTCAGCGTTGATTGAACTTAGCACCTACACTGACAATCAGCATTATCTGGACTATGCCACTAAAATGCTTAAGGCCTTGGCCTCACCGGCATATCTCGCAGAGAAAGGCACTAACGGCAACTTTGTGCTCATGCACTCCACCGGCTCGTTGCCCCACGGCTCGGAGATTGATACTCCGCTCAACTATGCGGATTATTATTTTCTTGAGGCTCTTGTGCGCTATCGGCGTGTCCTGAACGGCGAACCCGCTGTAAAGGATATGTTCTGATTGAGTTTGATTTATTAGATTTAAAAATTAGGTGAATAGATTGTTAATTCCATGAGGCTACATCCTGTCGCGGGTTGTGGCCTCATTAAATCGTTTGATAAATGCCGGTCAAAACTTATTTACGAATTGTATGACATCTGAACCAACAGCCAATCCCCGACCGTCGGTCTATATTATGGCCAAGCCTGCAGGAGCGCACTGCAATATGCGGTGTAGCTATTGCTATTACCTTGAAAAAGAGAAACTCAAACACGATCCGGCGGCATCCTTGATGGACGAGACTACCCTTGAGAATTATATCCGACAGTATGTCGGGATAAATGCCGGAGGTGTGGCAAACTTTATATGGCATGGCGGCGAGTCGCTCTTGCCGGGGCCGGATTTTTATCATAAGGTGATTGAGATCCAGGCTAAATACGCTGCTTCGGCTACGATTGTCAATACAATTCAGACCAATGGCACGTTGCTCAACGACGAATGGTGTAAGTTCTTCAAAGATAACGATTGGCTGGTAGGTGTTTCCATAGACGGGCCTGAACGCGTTCACGACGCTTTCCGCCGCTTTGGAAATGGCAAAGCGTCATTTGCCAAGGTTATGGCCGGGATAGAATTACTTAATCGTTATGAAGTCGAATGGAACGCCATGGCGGTTGTCAATAGTCTTAATGTATTGGCGCCACTCGATTTTTATAATTTCTTCAAAAGTATTGGATGCCGTTTCCTTCAGTTTACGCCCGTTGTTGAGCGGCGCACCGAGACCGGTCGTCTTGCTACTTATAATCAAGGTGGTACGTTAACGCCCGAGTCGGTCACGCCAGACCAATGGGGAAATTTCCTATGTATGATTTTTGATAATTGGGTCAGGAATGATGTAGGGAGAATGTTCATACAGTTGTTTGACGCAACGCTGGCCAACTGGCTCGGTGCGATGCCGGGATTGTGTTCCGTCAGTGCGTCATGTGGACATGCTGGAGTACTTGAACTTAATGGTGACATCTATAGTTGCGACCACTTCGTATTCCCTGAGTATAAACTTGGCAATATCAACTCCTCCAATCTCGCCGAAATCATGAGTACCCCTCGACAAATGTCGTTCTCCCGACTGAAACTTGATGGACTTTCTGAAAAATGTCGCAGATGCCGCTTCCTCTTTGCTTGTCATGGCGAATGTCCCAAAAATCGGTTTGCAAACTCCGGTGATGAGCCTCACAATTATCTTTGCGACGGCTACAAACGCTTCTTCTCCCATGCCGAACCATATATGAACTTCATGGCCGAACAGTACCGCGCAGGCAGGTCGCCAGCCAATGTGATGAAGTGTTTATGATGTGTAAATGCCATATTATAAGACTATTATAATCGATTTTAAACATAATTGCAATAATATTAATCAAATATTAAAGTAGTTAGCCATTATTCAAAAAAATATTGTACAATACATAAATTCGCACAATCGGTTCAATGGTTAACTTTGTGGCAGAATAATAACCTCAATCCGTATCATGAAAAGGAAATACACTCTTCTTCTTTTTGCAATACTGATGGCCCCCGTTCCCAGGATGAGGGCCGACGCCAATCTGCAAGTCACGGACGTCTGTCTAATGCACGAAAGCCGTGACACTCCATTCCCGGCCGATGGCTCGACTCTCAACGACCGTAAGATTTCATTCCAATGGCCACTGCCGATGTATGCCCGAGGCACGGGCGCGCCTCTCGACGGCTTCGAGCATACAGCCAAAAAAGTCGATAAGTCGAAGCTCAAATATAAACTCCGTTATTCCAATGACAAATCCTTCAAGGATGGCACTACGACCGTTGAGACTATTTGGCCGATGTATAACCCTGAAAAGGATCTGAGCAATGGCGTATGGTACTGGCAGTATTCTTATGTGCAACCTGATGGTTCCGACAGGTGGAGTCCGGTCTATTCTGTGACCGTCGCCGACAACGGCCATAAATTCCTTCCTCCCTCCTACAGCGAACTTAAAGCCAAATTGCCTGCGTCACATCCACGCATCCTTGTCGATGCAACTGACTGGGATAATTTCATAGTTCGCTCCAAAGGCAAGCAAGACGCACTGTGGTATATCGAGGTTGCCGACCAGGTGCTCTCAGCTCCCATGAAGCGCGTGGAAGACATACGCACCGACAATCTCAAAAATCTCTCCAATGAGATGCAGCGCAACTCATATTTGACTCGCGAGAGCCGCCGTATCATCGACGCTGAAGAGAAGAACTGCACAGCTTTGATTTACGCATATCTCCTCACCAAAGACCGCAAGTATGCCGATGAGGCAATCAAGCGCATCAATACAATGTGCGGCTGGTCTCAGAACAAAAATGTTAAGGGCGACTTCAACGACGGCACTATGCTCTCGCTTGCATCTCTGGCCTACGACTCCTTCACCCATCTGCTCACGCCAGAGCAGAAGAAGATTCTTCTCGATGAAATAAAGGACAAAGGCGCGAAGATGTATGCCCGTTTCAACAATAATGTCGAGAACCATATCGCCGAGAACCACATCTGGCAGATGACCATGCGCATTACCGCCATGGCTGCCCTTGCTACCCTCGGGGAGCTTCCTGAAGCCGACCTCTGGGCCGACTACTGCTACAATCTGTGGCTGGCACGATTCCCTGGACTCAATAAAGATGGTGGCTGGCACAACGGCGACTCCTACTTCACAGTCAATACCAAGACCCTCGTCGATCTTCCGTATCTATATGGACGTATCACCGGTTTCGATTTCTTCTCAGACCCCTGGTATCAGGGCAACATCAACTATATGATGTATCAGCAGCCCCCATTCTCCAAATCGGGCGGTAATGGTTCGGGCCACCAAAACGTAGGCCGTCCCAACGCTGCGCGTATAGGACAGCTCGATGCAATGGCCCGTCTCACAGGCAATACCTATGCCGCCGACTTCGTGCGCCGCACTCTCAAAGTCGAACCCGAATATCTCAAGAAAGCCGTACTGGCCAAGCCCAGCGACCTTGGCTGGTTCCGATTGCTCTGCGACAAACCCCTCCCCGAAGGTCCGGGACTTATAGACCTCCCCCATGGATACGTGTTTCCCGCTACCGGCCTGGCATCGTGGTGCACCAACTGGGACCGTGTCGGTGGCAATGCAATGTGGAGCTTCCGTTCATCACCTTACGGCTCGACCTCACACGCGCTTGCCAACCAGAACGCATTCAATACATTCTTCGGTGGTAAGCCTCTCTTCTACAGCTCCGGCCACCACATAGAATTTACCGACAAGCACTCGATGATCTGCCATCGCGGCACCTTCGGCCACAACACCATCCTCGCCAACGGATGCGGTCAAAAAATCGGTGTAGAGGGCTACGGATGGATTCCCCGCTACTATATGAGCGATAAACTCGGATATGTTGTCGGTGATGCCTCCAACGCTTACGGTCCCGTTGTATCACCCCTGTGGCTTGAACGAGGCGAACAGTCGGGAGTAGAATACACGCCTGAGAACGGCTGGGACGTCGAGAATCATGTAAAGAAGTTCCGTCGTCACATCGTGACTCTGGGCAACACGGGTTGCATATTCATATATGATGAACTTGTCGCCGACAAGCCTATAACCTGGACCTATCAGCTCCACACCGTGACCAATCCAATGGAACTGAATACATCTAACGATAAGTTTGTACACGTCACGGCCACAAACAAGGGCTGTGCCTCCGACGCCTATATATTTTCGACCGGAGCCGTCCAGGCCGATACCACTTCTGCATTCAAGGAGCCGGCGGTCAACTGGCTTCGCGCCGACAAAAACGGCAAGTTCAAGCCTTATGCCAATCACTGGCATTTCAACGCTACATCACAACCATCCCTGACCTACCGCTTCGCAACATGCCTCAATACCCATGCCCTGAAGTACCCCGCCAGGGATCCCGAAATCCTCTCTGACGGACGTATCAAGTTTGCCGGTTACCTTATCAGCGTGAACCTATCCGATACAGGCGCTCCATCATTCTATATACGAAGCACCAAAGAAGATGTCAATATCTCCTACAAAGGAGAAGAAATAATAGTCAATGAAAACGGCTATCAGACCACTCTTGAAGATGTATTACCCGAATTAGAAATCTAATAGAAATGACCATACTGCATAAACACCTCATAGCACTGTTGCTTGTAGCGATGCCTGTCGTTGCCTCTGTAGCCCAGGTGCCACGCGTGCAAACCTCGGCCCCGGCTGAAAAGACAGCGGTGCCTGCCGCTAAGAGACCTGCCGTCAAAAAGCCAGCCGATCCCAGGCCCGACAAGTCCCGAAAGGAAGCGCAATCCTTCGACCGATTTATGGCCGTTAAGACAAATGTAGCCTACGATGCCATCGCATTACTTAATATCGCATACGAAATTCAGGTCGCCCCAAAATGGTCGCTCGAAGTTCCCGTCATATGGAGTCTCTGGGACTGGGACAACGACAAGGGCCTGAGAACCGTTACGCTTCAGCCCGGCATGAAATATCATTTTTCCGAGCCCGGCAAAGGTCATGCTGTCGGAGCCGACATAATAGCCGGTTGGTTTAATATGCGTCATAACGAGAAAAGATATCAGGACACCGGCCGCCCCATGCTTGGTGCAAGCCTGAATTACTCATACTCATTACCACTGAGCCGTGGATGGGCGGTAGAGTTCGCCCTCGGGGTAGGATATGTCAACATGGCGTACAATACCTACTACAACATCGACAATGGTGCATGGATTTCAAAAGAAAGGCGAAACTATTTTGGCCCCACTCGTATAGGTATATCACTTTCATATAAGTTGTGATTATGAAGATTACAAGTATAATATATTGTCTTGCCGGACTTGTTGCATCAATATTCAGCTCATGCACTCTCCATCAGGAGCCTGACGGTTTCGGAACTGATCCCACAGACGTGACCCTCAGCGTTGACCTCAATATCAATCTCAAGATGCCTCAATACGAGGATGTGACGACAACAACCTCCCGCGCTGAAAATACATATAACCATCGATTTGTAATCGAGGCAATCGGCAATGATATGCGTGTCCACGACCGCCGCATCGTATGCCTGCCGGTTGAAGACAACGAAAAGATGGTGCAGTTGCCTGTCAACATGCGTCTCAATGCCCGTAACTATCAGATTCTCGTGTGGAGTGATTATGTAAATATCGCAGAATCCGACACTGTAACTTTCTATGATGCAAAGTCGCTGACACCGGTTATGCCCGTTAAGAGCTTCCGTGCCAATACGGCTTATAAGGATGCTTTCTCGGCAAGCACATCTATAGATCTGACCCGATATAGCGACAAATGGCAGACAAGGATTGACCTAAGCATGAATCTCACTCGTCCGGTAGGACGATACGAGCTTGTCACAACCGATGTCGCTACATTTCAGCGCAAGCTGGCCGATGGCACTATCGGCGGCACTGCCTTTACAGCCCGTATCCGATATGCAGGATATATAGCTACCGGCTTCAACGTCGCCGAGCAGACACCTAAGAATATGCTTAGCTTTCTCAGTTACAACACATCGCTCAACAACGTAATCTCGACCGAGGACAAGGAACTCCGTATCGGATTTGACTTTGTTATTTGTCAGCCTGACGTAAAGGAAATACCGGTAGAAATAGAAATTGTAAATGAGAAAAATGAGGTGGTTTCAAACCTGGCGGTAAACATACCGGTGCAGTCAGGATATAATACGGCTGTCAGAGGCCGCTTCCTGACTGCAACAACCGATGGCGGCCTTAACATTGATTCAGACTATGACGGCTCCATTGATATCGACCTTGGACAACTCTGATAATAATACAATACCAAAATGAAAAAAATCATCTATTCGGCCATTACAATGGCTGCCGCTACAAGCCTCGTAAGTTGTAGCAACGATATCATGGTCGACGGGCCCTCCCGGTCGAATGATATCACTGTAACTGTCAATACCACCGAGCCAATCAGTCGAGCCGGCGTCGAAACAATCGAGGGATACGAACTCAACTGCATCATGCAGCTCATCGACGAGAACGGTGCCACCGTAGGTTCGCAGAAAACAATGGCGGCAGCCTCAGGCAATGCATCCTTCGTAATCACCGGTGCCGAGCAGGAAGCAGGCGCGAAGCAGGCTCTTTTCTGGGCCGAGTATCAGCCGGTGGCAGACAACGTTGCCAAAGTATACAATACTGCAGATCTTACCGATATTACATACAACAACGTTGCCTTTGACCTCGCCGACGAGAAAGCAATTGCAGCCTGCGATGCCTTTGCCGGAAAGCTAACCTCGCTATCGGCAAACGCAAGCGTTAGCCTTACACGTCCTTTCGCTCGTATAAGTTTCGCTCCCGAAAATCCCGAGAATGCCCAAGGATGCAACAGAATCGAAGTTAGTTATAATACACCCTCAGGCTATAGTGTGCTTACCGGCAATACAGCTACAACGACTGCCGTAACATATACCAACACCGGCTTCGATCCTGCCAATACACCCTGGTTTGTTAACTATATTTTCGGTTCTCAGTCGAGTTCAATGCTCGATGAGGAAATTACCGTCAACGTCACAGGCAACAAGACATTCAACCTGACGATACCTGCCGGCAAGATACCTGCCGATGCCAACTATCTTGTAAATGTCAGCGGCATACTTGGCGATGCTCCCACTCAGGATATTGATGTCAGCATTGACATTAACAACGGCTGGATCAATGACCCCAACAAACCTGCCGAACTAAAGGTAGGCGCATATGTCAACGCCGAAGGTAAGGCTGTAAATTCGGCCGATGAAGCTGTGGCCATTGTATATGCTCTTGGTGCGCTTGAGGGTGACGATATCGCCTCTTATCCCGCTGCCTTCGCCGGCAAAACTATAAAGGGGTATGCGGTAGCCGTTAGCAACATCGGCTCCCGGCTTTCTTTTGGCGAGGATATAATCACCGGCCTGGAATCCGCTCAGGGGACAAATGGCTCGTTGATGCCGCTCCTTACCGACGCACTCGTAAAAGACACTCCCATCGGTAAAGCATGGGCTTCATGGTCTGCCGCCAACCGGACTTCAGGCAGCAACGTATCGGCATGGTATGTGCCCTCGCTTAATCAGCTTTCTTACTGGCTCGGTATGCTTGCCCCCTCCAATAATGGTGATGCCGCAACCGGCAGCATTGATTTCAAGGCTATCTTCTCTACTGACAATCTCTTCGACCGCAACCCCATCGCCACTGTCAACTATCTTTCGGCTACGGTCAACGATCAGGGAAATCCCTCGGGTGTTCGTCTTAATGTTTCGGGTGACGACTATAACTGGCAGGCAGCCGGCATTGCCGTGGCTACCAGAGCCAATCAGTCGGCTCTCGTTCGTCCGATGTTCACAATCTTTGAATAATCATTAATAGATTGCGGCGATGCTTTAATCGTCGCGTCGCCGCAATCTTCTTTTTACACTTCCATGAAATACTCAGCAATCTCCCTACTGGTCCTTTCTTTAGCCGCCTGCTCCGACAGCGAACCTATTATGAATGTTCCACAGTCGCCGATTGAGACCGCGCCTGTCGAAAGTCCATCGGAGTATCAGCAGAAGATACGCACAGTGCCATATCCACGCTCTTGCAACGAGATTTTTATAAATCCCGCCCCGCTCATTGTGCCTCAAAATATGGCCGACGGTGATGCTTTGGTATTTCAACTCTCTGACTCTCCCGATTTTACTTCGGAAAATACAGTTACGAGCAAGCCTCAAAAGTGGAATATGTTCAATATCCACAAGGAACTCGCCATGGGTATATGGTATTGGCGTTTCTGTAATGTTGATGCCTCCGGCAATCATGGCGAGTGGAGTGAAATTTTCAACTTTGAGGTGACTGAAAAAGTCCCGGGGTTTGCAACACCGGCTTTCGAGCAATTTATAAACAGGGCACGACGCATTTATCCCCGGCTACACTGCTATACGACGGCTACAGTAGAGCAGGCGCGTAACACAATTGAGTCCAATCCGGAGTACAAATCACTTATCCAGCGTGCTGCAGGGCCGCTTGCCACCGATTTCTCCGATATAAGTACTTTCTATGTCGATGCCCAAAATTTATTGCAACAGGTTACGTGGCTTTATCAGGCATATTACCTTACACAGCGCAGGGAGTACGCTGACAAACTGCTCCAAATCTACAAATCGTTTGTCGGCAATCTGCCGTCAGACAATGTACTTTATTCCGACAATTTCACGACCTCCAGCCTTCTTGCAACTCTTGCCTCGTGTTACGACATCTGTTACACCTTGATAGACGAAACAACCCGTACGACAGCCGCCTGTTGGATGGCCGATGTTATTAGCCGAAACTTCGACATATTCCGAGGGTATCAGGAAAACCATATATTTGACAACCACTTTTGGCAACAGAACTATCGTAACTTTTTCCAGGCATGCCTTCTACTCTTCGATGATCCCGTGCAGGATCAGCGGGTTCTCCCTATGCTCGAGTATCTATATGAGCTATGGACATCAAGGGCGCCTGCAGGAGGTTTCAATCGCGATGGATTATGGCATAATGGCTCGGGTTATTTCAATGTTAATATACAGACACTTTGCTATGTGCCTCTGGTAATGTCATACATTACAGGTTACGACTTTTTCCGTCATCCATGGTATCAGAACGCCGGACGCGCTTTAAGCTTCACAACCCCTCCGGCCGGAACAAACGTAGGCTTTGGCGACGGTAGCGAAACGCGACAGGAACCAAACCGTCAGATTGCTTCTTTTGCCGACATTATAGCTTATCAGACCGGCGACCCCTACGCCGCGTGGTATACGGCTAAATGTGCCGGACTGGTCAGCCAGGATCACGAAATGCGCATATATCGTGTCTGCAGGGGACGGCAGAGCTATGATGCTAAGCCCGACGATTCGGCCTCAATGCTCCAGTGGAACAAAGACTGTGGCGAGGTGGCCATGCACAGCAATCTTTTTGATGTTTCGAATGATCTGGCTCTGGGCTTCCGTTCAAGTACATTCGGGTCGGGAAGCCATACTACGGCCTCGCAAAATGCCTTCAACATAGCTTTTGCCGGCCACGATGTTTTCCGCTCATCGGGCTATTATCAAAATTTCAGCGATGCCCACAACCTGATGTCCTACCGCCATTCACGGGCGCATAATACTATATTAGTCAACGGTATCGGTCAACCTTATTCTACCGAAGGCTGGGGGCGTATACTTCGGGCCGGTGGCGGAAACTCAATAGCTTACGCAATGGGTGATGCTTCCCGGGCCTATTGCGGTATCACTACCGATCCAATGTGGACCGCGGCATTTGCAACTGCCGGTATTCAGCAGACTCCTGCCTTTGGCTTCGGAGCTACACCGCTCACAAAATATATCCGCCACATAGCTATGCTTGGCTCCGACGCAGTAGTTATATATGATGAAATTGAAGCTTCCGAAGCCGCGACCATTGATTGGTTGCTTCATTCAAAATTTAAATTCAATATTTCTGCCAACAAGCCGGTTATAGAGGTTTCAGGCGAAGGAGTGCCATATAATGCCGAAGTTACGCTTCTTTGTTCTGATTCTCCTGTAATTTCACAGACCGACAGGTGGACTGTGGCTCCGGCTATCGAAGATGAAAGATATCCTCGCCAATGGCATCTGAAAGCGAGCGTTACCGGCACGAAAGTAAGATTCCTCGCAATAATTCAGGTCAGTGCTCAAAAAAACAGTATTGAAAGTGCGGTCATAACACCCGAAGGTAAGGCCGAAATAAATGGCTGGAACGTTGTCGCACAACTTGATACAAATCAGCCGCCGGCGCTCACGGTCACTAATTCCTCTAAAGGTACGGCATTAGGATATGGGTCGACACCTGTAGAGGTCAATGGTAATTCCTATTCACATAAATATATTCAATCAACTGTGATTGTGGAAAATATAAATGGTATAGCTGAGAGCCTTGAACTAATCGACAGCAAACCTAAATCAACCCGCAGTAGATAAACTACAATTTTAATATATATATGAGCTTCCTAATAAAGAGCAAAATAGTCCTTGTCGGCGTCCTGACAACTGTATCTTTTCAGTCATTTGCAGATGTCGTTACCGGTATTGTCCTTGACGAAACCGGAGAAAGTGCCATCGGAGTGACAGTATCAGTGCTTGGCCACAAAATAAATGCCGTCACCGATATTGACGGAAAATATTCAATCAATGTACCCGAGGCTTCTGACAAACTTGTGTTCAGTTATGTTGGTTGTGAGTCTCAGACCATTCCTGTAGATGGCCGTAGCAAAATCGACGTAATGATGAAGTCGAAGTCAAACGTTCTCAACGAGGTAGTTGTGGTGGGCTACGGAACACAAACGCGTAAGGAACTTACCGGTTCGGTAGCCTCGATAAAAAGTGATGTTATTACACAGACTCCCGGCGGTGATGCAACCCAGGCTTTGGCCGGACGCATGTCGGGCGTGCAGATTATTACATCCGACGGCCAACCTGGAGCAACTCCTCAGGTCCGAGTACGTGGTGGTATCTCTATAACTCAGGATAATTCGCCGCTTTATGTAATTGACGGATTTCCCACAGAGGATGGAATGTCAAATCTGAATCCAGCCGATATCGAAAGCATCGATGTTCTCAAGGATGCCTCGGCTACGGCCATATACGGAGCCAGGGGTGCAAATGGTGTGGTGCTTGTTACAACAAAAAGCGGCGCTAAAAGTGACGGCAAGGCCAAGCTTGTTTTTGATGCTTATGTCGGTGTAAGGCATCTTGCAAAACGCCTTGAAGAGCTGTCGGTAGCCGAATTTGTAATCGCCGACTATGAACGCACCTTGGGGTGGGCAACCGATCCTGAGGCAACCATGCTCGGGTGGCAAAATCGATATGGCGGATTTATTGACATATCGGAGAACTATGGCAATCGTCCCGGCATTGATTGGCTTGACGAAACGATGGGACGCACGACCGTTACTCAGAATTATCGAGCTTCCGTTCAAGGCGGTAACGATAAATTCAATTATTATGCGTCCTATGGCTATATATCCGATGACGGAGCAATGGTACATTCCGGAAGTACAAAGCATAGTATCGCCGCAAACATAAACGGTGAAATCAGCAATCGACTGAGTCTCACCGGTCGTATAAACTACGACACTCAAAAAATTTTTGGTGCCGGAGTCGCCGGCAATGGCACCAATAGCGGTGGCTCTAACACCAATGCTCGTTTCAATAAGCTGGTTCAGATATTCCAATACCGTCCTACCGTAGGAATACATGGTGTCGACTCGGACCTTCTGCTTGGCGATGATGAGATTTATACCGATGATTCAGGCAATGTGCTTGTTAACCCGGTTATCAATGCCGCTGAGGAGAAAGACAACCGTGAAGTACGTACTTTGCAGGCCAATGCGGGAATTACATTCAAGCTGGGCCACGGATGGACCTTCCGTAACATCACCGGCACACGTTATCAGAACTATCGCCGAGAACTTTTCTATGGCCCCAATTCAATCATGGGACGCCGCAACGGCATATATGGCTCCATAACAACTACCGAGACAGGTAGCTTCAGCATAAGCAATGTACTTACATATGACAGACGTTTCAAAAACAAGACCCATCATGTGATGTGGCAGATCGGTCAGGAATATGTTTCGCGTTGGACTCGCAAGTTGGAATCCGGAGTAAGCAATCTCCCTACAGATGATTTCGGATTGGACAATGCCGGACTTGGCACCCCATCGGCGATAAACACATCGTATACCCCCGACGACAAATTACTGTCATTCTTCACCCGAGTTAATTACGATTATAAATCGCGCTATCTGTTTAATTTTTCTGTCCGGGCCGATGGTTCAAGCAAGTTCGGCAAGAACAACAAGTGGGGATTCTTCCCGGCTGTTTCTGCCGCGTGGCGTATTGGTGAAGAAGAGGCCGTCAGAAACCTTAATATTTTCTCTGACCTCAAACTTCGCGCCGGTTATGGTCTTGCCGGTAACAATCGCATTGGCCTCTACAATTCGCTTGCCCTTATGCAATCGTGTCTTACGGCTGTCGGCGATGCACTCAAGCCTGGCTTCGCGGCGAAGCAGATTCCCAATCCTGACCTGAAGTGGGAATCAAACAAGACTTTCAATATAGGTCTTGATATGGGCTTCATGAAACAAAGAATAACAGTCAGCCCCGAGTTCTATGTCAATAACTCCAATAATCTGCTACTCAATGCGCCTATGCCGATGTCGTCAGGCTTTTCTTACATGATCATCAACGCAGGTTCAACACGAAATGTCGGTCTCGACTTGACCATTACATCCCACAATCTCAACGTTCGTGATTTTGATTGGACAACGACTCTTACTCTTACCCACAATCATAACACAATTACAGGACTCGTCGGGGGTGACACTCACTATTATGAGGCTCGCTTCGGATACAATCAGAACACCCATGTTCTTGAGGTTGGTCAATCGCTCGGTCGATTCTACGGGTTAATTACCGATGGACTGTATCAGGTAGAGGATTTTGATTATTTTCCTAATACCAAGACCTATCGTCTCAAAGACGGTGTGCCATATCAAGGCAACCGCGACAACGTGCGCCCGGGAATGTGGAAGTTCCGTGATCTGGACAATAACGGGGTAATAACCGATGATGACAAGACGGTTATAGGTAACGCTCAGCCAAAGCTCTACGGAGGCCTTAACAACAGCTTCTCATGGAATGGTTTCGACCTGAGTATTTTCCTTCGGTTCAGCATCGGCGGCGACGTACTCAATGCCACCAAACTTGTCAGTACCAAGGTCGGAACACAGAACGCCAATGTACTCAACATAGCAAATTCTGACAATCGCTGGATGACAATCAACTCGTCAGGAGAAATCGTCACCGACCCCACTGAACTGGCAGCCATTAACAAAGGCAAGACTATAGCAGCTTATTACGATCTTGAACAAGGCGACATGAACGTGCATTCATGGGCTGTGGAGGACGCATCGTTTCTTAAACTGGCCAATGTCACTCTTGGCTATACACTGCCTGATGGATGCTTGAAAAAATTAGGCATAAGTAAGATGAGAATTTACTTTACTGGAAATAATCTCGCAACACTTACCAAGTATTCCGGATTCGACCCCGAGGTTTCAACCATGAGTAGTCCGCTGACTCCGGGCGTTGACTTTGGAGCCTATCCCCTGAGCCGTACATTCATTGTCGGAACCAACATAACTTTCTAACTCTAACACTCTTTGCAATGAATATATTCAATAGATTTATATTTGCCGCTTTAGCGATTGTTGTCCTACCTTCTTGCGAGGATATACTGAGCGAGAAACCTACCGGAAGCTACGATGAAGCTACGTATTTTGACTCGGTCGAACACGCCGAAATGGCAATATTCGGCATATTGAGCTCTTTGAGCGAAAACACCCACTATGGGTGGTATGAAATGGCTACACCTGCCAGTGACGATACTTACTTCACTTCTCGTACATATAACGATAACGGTATCCACGACATAGTCCATTATAACACAACTTCGTCAAATTCAGTGATAGAGAAACTGTGGCAACTTAAGTATCAGGCTCTTGACCGTGCAAACCGAACAATCAAAGGGATAGAGGGAATGGCAGATTTCTCGTCCAATAATGCCTTGAGGGTACTTGCCGGAGAAGCTCATTTCCTGCGTGCCTTTATTGCCTTTGATCTTGTTAAGACTTGGGGAGATGTGCCTTTTACAATAGAGAGCGTCAATCAATACAATCAGGCTTTTTGCGCGCGTGTCGACCGTGAGACAATATATGACCGTATTGAGACCGATCTTGAATTGGCTGTGAGTTATCTTCCATGGGCTTCAGCGGCAACATCCCCTGACAGGGCAACGGCTGGCGCGGCTCACGCCCTGATGATGCGAGTTCTCATGCAACGTGCTGGATATTCATTGAAATTAGATGGCAACGTAACTCGTCCTAATGATATGGAGAGAACAAAGATTTTCACAAAGGTTACGAAACATTGGGAGGCTATAGAGGAACAAGGTTACCATAATTTCTATGACGGGGGGTATGATGGATTCTTCAAGGACCTGTCATATGGCATAGCAAATAGTAAAGAGTCTTTTTGGCAAATAGCAATGTTGCAGGAACAAGGCCGTCGCAACGGCAGCGCATGGGGTATTTATAACGGACCCTCTGTGGCAGAACCGACAGGTATTCCGGCAAACGAGGCCCAGTCTTATATGGGACGTGCAAATGCATTCTTTATCGTTGTTCCGGAATGGAAAAACTTCTACGATGCTTCCGACGTGCGTCGCGACATAAACATTTGTACCTACCAATACAGTTGGAATGCGACAACCCGTCAGCACACCAAAAAGGAACGGGGAAATACCGGATGGTATGTGGGCAAATGGCGACGTGAATGGATGAACCCTGCTGTATGGAACAAGAATATCAACTATGGAGACATCGATTTTGTGGCTCTGCGCTATAGCGATATGGTGCTTTTGGCAGCAGAGGCTTACAATGAGCTTGATCAATCGCCGAAATCTTGGGATTTGATTAGTCGCGTGCGCACACGTGCCATGGCTTCGGAAGTTAATTCTGGCTCTTTCGCAAAAGTATATGCAAAGGCTAAAGCCACACGCAACCCCGATTTCATAGAAGACGGATCTGAACAAGGTAAAGTGCGGCAGGCTCTATATTTTGAACGAGCCTTTGAACTTTGCTTTGAAGGTGTCAGAAAATATGATTTGTTGCGATGGGGGTGTCTTCACGACGCATTGAAACTCTTTGGAGAAAACAGCGATGTCAATAAGAAAACTCTCGCATATCCGGGATATAAAAACTTTATTCCGGGCCATAGTGAGCTTCAGCCAATACCTCTCAAAGAGTTGCAGAGTAACCCGGCCCTTAATGGTATAAACAACCCTGGATATTAATGTGCGTCATTTTGTCGGATAGGGGTTTAATGGAGTATCGATGATGAAACATTCTTTTCACCACTAAGTTCTCCGGATTGACTTACTTTCTTTCCGTAATTAAATGTATAGGTCACAGTCAAGGATATTCGACGATGATAATAGGAGCCTAATTGTGTCACATTGCTGTCGTACCAACTGGTAGTCAAGGTGTCTTTGCTGATTTCCCATGAAGACCGGAACGGGTTTATTATGGATAATTGTAGATTCCAATTACGGGAGGTCCATCCCGCACTAAGCGAGTAGCTATTAGTCATCCTGCGCAAATATGCATTTTCTCCATCAACATAACTGTTGCGGGAATCATAATAAG
>CAXHRO010000035.1:0-30277 GCA_964018905.1 uncultured Muribaculaceae bacterium | reverse complement strand
ATTATTTTGCCGATTTTCGATGGAAAAGGGCAAAATAAAAATCGCTGAAATGTCTGAATTTCAGCGATTTTCTTAATTTGGTAATTTTTACGAGTGGTCCCACTAGGGCTTGAACCTAGGACTCCCTGATTATGAGTCAGGTGCTCTAACCAACTGAGCTATGGGACCTAAGATTGGCTTGACCTCTATGGCTGGCCTTTCCTTTTTGACGTTGCAAAGGTAGGTGTTTTATTTTTCCTGTGCAAGTTTTTTAGTAACTATTTTTTCATAAGAACGACTTCAAACCGGATTTAATAGGCTTTATCATGTCGCTGTCAAGCCTTTACCGCTTCCTGAATATCATACTGCTCGTAAATGGAGTTCTTGGACTTGAATTCCGGAACCGTCTTCTTCATCAGGATTACCATTGGCGGTATCTCGACCTGGCGTGCAAGATCGTCAAGATTGATCATTGTTTCTTTCGCATCTCCATATGCATATTCACGTGCCATGGCCACAAAAATGCGGCTGTGGGCTGTGGGGATGGTATTCTCCTTGGTGGCAAGTACCTCCTCATATAGTTTTTCGCCCGGACGCAAACCTGTAAACTCGATTTTAATGTCTCGACCTACTTCAAGTCCGGCCAAATGGATCATACGCTCAGCGAGTGTAACGATCTTTACCGATTCGCCCATATCAAATACAAATATCTGCGTGCCGGTCGAGAATGTGGCGGCTTCCATTACGAGTCGGCATGCCTCGGGAATAGTCATAAAGAAGCGTGTGATATTGGGATGTGTCACGGTGATGGGTCCGCCGTGCTCTATCTGTTCGCGGAAACGTGGTATTACCGAACCATTGGAACCGAGAACGTTTCCAAATCGAGTGGTAACAAACCTGGTACGGCCCTTTATCTGTCCACGTTCGATAGCGAGACCAAGGGACTGTACATATATCTCGGCAAGGCGCTTAGTGCATCCCATGATATTGGTTGGATTCACAGCCTTGTCGGTCGATACCATGACCATCTTCTCCACGTCGTATTCAACACATTTATCTGCTACCTGACGTGAACCGGTGACATTCACCCGCACGGCTTCGCATGGATTCTCTTCCATCAGTGGAACATGCTTATAGGCGGCGGCATGGAATACTATCTGGGGGCGATGCTTGCGGAACACAAAATCAAGTCGACGCTCCGAACGCACATCTCCGATGACCGGAATAAAGTCAAGCTCGGGGTACGTATCCTCAAGTTCAAGACGTATATTATGAAGCGGCGTCTCGGCATTGTCAAACAATATGAGACGTTTGATACCGAATCTGGCAAGCTGGCGGCATAACTCTGAGCCTATCGATCCGGCCGCACCGGTCACCATGATTACCTTGTCGCTGAAATTGGCGATAATCTCATCCATGGATATCTTTATCTCGGGGCGTCCCAGAAGATCCTCGATCTTTATCTTGCGTATGTAATTGCCAAGTGCATTGTCGTCGGTCATCTCGTCAATTGCCGGAATCACATAGGTCTTGAGCTGACAGGTACGGCAATACTTTATAAGACGATCCTGTTCTGTACGTGCGTCATTGACATTAGGGAACAGTATGCCGTCAAACGAGTATTTGCCGGTAAGTCCTTTGAGGTTCTTAAGATTCTCGAAATAATATACCGGGTGTCCTGCAAGCTGATGTCCTCGCATCTCAGGCCCGAATGTGATGAATCCGTCAATATTATAATGAGTCGAATTGCGCAGGCGGCCTACAGCCGATGCCGATTTGTCTCCGACACCATATACAAGCACATGGCGCACATTGCGGTCGCGCTTGTCTTTTGAACGTATGATGTCATAGCTGACTATCATGGCTACGCGCAGGAACAACAGTGAGAACAATGTAAGCAGAAAATCGACAAGAACCACACCTATAAGTGTGGCTGTAAACGCCATCGACGGCTTCACACATAATACAGCCAGCCATAGCAACACATCCTTGCCAAATGCCGATGCACATATGCGTGAAATCTCACGAAGTGTAGTATAACGTATTATGGCACGATATACCTTGAAGAACGTAAATGATAATATTGACGCTATCAATGAGAAGCCCACCCATGCCAGCAGTTCGTGTGAGTTGATCGTAAAGGATGGCAACAACAATGACAGCAACAGGAATACTCCTATTGAAGATGCAAGCGAAACAATAAGGTCAAATCCGAGCACTATCTGAGTGCGCAGGTAAGTGTCTGAGGACAGTCTTCTTGAGATTTCGGACAGTTTCATGTAATGATATTTTTGCGGTATGTCTTTATATTTAAACTGAATATGATATTGCTTGTGATGTTTGATTCCAGAACTTGAATTCAGTTCTCAGGATATCGTTCATGGCTGTTGGTTTCAACATTGACATCAACCGTTCGCCCTGTTCGATACGAGTACAATCCCGGTCAATCACTCCGGTTATAAGATCGGCAAGAGCGCGTGACTGAGGATTGGTGAGCTGATGGGAGGAGGCCTCGAACAACACCCGAGAGCGCCGGGCGCGCTCTATATCCCCTAACAATGTCCATGCACCGAGCAGATGCAACTGCAACTTGGCGTTGAGCTTTGGATTTGGGATACTGGCCTGGTCAAGACGTCGGGTAAACGACACCAGTGGGGCAAGCACCGACGAGTCGAGTAAACGTCCTGTGCCATAAGGCCGTAACGCGGCCAATAATCTTGGAGTAAATGCATCGATAAGGTCGTAGGGACGACGTGTACCTGAAGCAAATCTGACGACTTTCAACATGTCGACCGGGATGTCTGTGACCAGTGCCGTAAGTCCTGCTCCTGACGTGACGGTAAGAGATCCTGTGTTTGATCCACGCCGAGGATGAAATATCCCGCCAAGCCCCTGGAAAGGCCCGGATATAACCTCGACCTCGTCACCGTCGATAAGTTCTACATCAGAGGCAAGAATCACCGGAAGCTGCCCTGCAAGACTCCTTGCTATAATCGAGAATGCCTGTATCTCACGATCCGACACTGTGGCCGGCCTCGAAGCATCTCCTGAACGCTGGAGCACAAAAGACAGACCGTTAGGCTCGGAACACAGTTTTTTCACCCTGGACAATTCTCCTTTGACAAACACATAGTGGAAAAGCAAGGGTATAGAATGTCTCACATAGGAACCGTCGGCATTACGTCTCATCGATATCACTGTGGGAGCGAATACCGCCAACGGCATATCGCCCATATCCGCTACATCAGAGGCATGGCGGGCGTTGAACCGCTCGACAAGCGCATTGACATCACGATGCCGCCCTGACGGTATGTTATTCAATAGAAACCACATAGTATTTTCGACTGTATCCGGATCCACGATCAAACCGATCGGTCATTCCACATATAGATGATTAAGTAATTGACGTTTTTCTTGCTCTCTGTGTTAATTCATATTTTGTGCTTAAGAAAGAGATGATAAGCGTACAAAGTTAACAATTTTATTACTATCAAGCAAGACTAACAGGAAGCGGCAAGGGCCACCCGACAGCCAACATATTGTAATTCAATCAATTTAACAGACCAATTTTTATATTCCAACAACACCATCCATAAAACAGCAGTACCATCCATACCATAACACCCCCTGTACCGGGAGTACACCCCTATTAAAGTGAATGCAATTACTTACCGATAAATTTTGTACCTTTGCATCACTATTATTGATGCCGGCTGGAAAATATGTCTACGGCACAGTCATAGACACACCGCCCGATTAATTACCCTGACCCTATGGCCAAACAAGACTACATAAAGAACAACATCGACTGGCTGACCGAAAAATCGCGGGAGGCCGGTGTCATTCATATTGATAAAGGCATATATTACAAGCCTCTGAAGAATGGCAATCCCAAATCCCCATCTCCCTCCCGGGGCAGTGTCGTCACTGTACATTATACAGGCCGTACAATCAACGGCCGCACATTCGATTCGAGCCGTGGTGGCGTAGCACCGGCCTTCAGGCTACGTGATCTCATTCCCGGCTGGATCATCGCCCTGCCTCATATGCACATAGGTGACCGATGGGAACTGTACATCCCTGCATCACAGGCCTATGGCCGAATGAACCAGCCCGGTATCCCGGGAGGCTCGACCCTCATATTCGACATTGAACTGCTGGGAGTGAACTGAACATATGCCATGAATCTGGAATCAATAAGAGAATACGCGCTGTCATTCCCTCTGACAAGCGAGGACATGGCATTCGGTGACGATTACCTGCTTATAAGAGTGGGCGGCAGAATTTTCGTATGCCTCGGTCTCTCGAAAGAAGACTATGTAGTAGTAAAATGTGATCCCGACTATGCGGTCGAACTTCGGGACAGATACTACGAGATCGAACCGGCCTGGCACTGGAACAAAAGGTACTGGAACCAGATGAGCATGCGCGGAACTCTTGGCGACCCATTGATACGGTACCTTATACGCCACAGCTATGCCATGGCCGCAGGGAAACTACCCAAAGGGATCAGAAGCCAGTTGCCAGGATATCTTCTTGACGACACCGGCATTGAAACCGACCGTATCATACTACGACACTGGTCCACGGACGATGCCGAAGCCCTATACCGTTATGCCTCGGACGAGGAGGTGAGCCGTATGGCTATGTGGCCACGCCACACATCAATAGATATGAGCCGGGACGTGATCGAACAGTTCTTCATCCCAAACCCGCACACATACGCCATGGTATCACGCGATACCGACGAACCGATAGGATGCATAGGGCTTGTACCCAAAGGGGATGAACACTATGCAGTAAGACCATGTGAACGAGAAGCCGGTTATTGGATAGGACGCCCCTACTGGAACCGCGGACTCACAACCGAGGCTCTCAAGGCCCTTATCCTGTATTGCAGGGAAAGAATGCGCCTTGACTCCCTGATTATAACGACCGATGCCCTGAATGTCGCCTCCGGCTGTGTTGCCACGAAATGCGGATTCACACATATTGACGACTACATACTGCAAGACACCACCCTATCCAAGGCTTACCGCCTGATATTATAAGACCCCTTAAGATACAGAGAGAATGGCGTCAAGCGGTATTCTGCCTCCGTCACACATGACGAGACAACGCTCACACTCGTCCACACGTCTTATATGCCCCGACACACGATGATAACGCCCGCCCTCTTTTCTTTCATCCGGGATAAAATAAGTCACCACCACACTTTCACCCGTGTCGACAGCATGTACTATCATGCGTGACAACTCACGTTGCTCGTCCTCGCTCAGCCCGACAGCACGGTCGGTAATACGCGCTGTCTCGCCGATCGCCTCCCCATGACGGTCAAGAGCGGCAAAAGGCGCAAACTGAGCGGCACGGCCGGCCATTGACATAGGCCTGCGTGTCGCGCTTACATGATGCGGCATATTGATGATATCGTCATATTCACTCATGATGACCTCCTATCTGGCAGTTGCGGTCGCGCTGAGTCGCGCCCTCGGCATAATTAAGCCCCTTGAGAATCGCGTTCTTTCCATACCGTCTCTTTATCATCAACATAGCCTCCTGGCATTTACGCTCTCTCGACAGCCCAGCCTGCTCGATCTCCTGCTCGCGCCTCAACGTGTCATAATCAGTAAAAAGATCCAACTGCACGGCCGGCATCCGCTCCAAGGCCTCACCCTCGTCACGCAACCTGTTGGCTGAAAGCGTAAGCCGACGCACAAGAAGCCCGGTATTTACAATACGGTCATACAATCTGGCGACATGCTCCACGAGTATACGGCCCGATGATGACGGATGCCCGAGATTCTCTGTGCCATGAGCATGAGCCGGAACTCTGCGACCATAATAGTCGACAGTTACAGGACCGTCATACTCATGACCGTCACGACCGACCAACGACCCTGTATCATACCCCACAGTAAGCACAATCTGGTCAGTGACAAGCCTGTGCCCTATGAGCTCAAGCGACATATTGTCGGCCATTTCGAGTACAACGTTGCGAGCCTTGTCGGCCGTATAGGCACACTGTAGCACTTGTCCGCTGCTTATGCTCCTGGTATCCGGACGATATGCCTTCACCTGAGCCATCGTCACCGGCTCCCATCCCCAGGCATGGTCAATAAGCAACTCGGCGTTGACCCCGAACAACCCGTAAAGGAAATCCTCATGGTCAATCGAGCATCGTGCAACATCCCCCATGGTCATAAGACCAAAACTCTCAAGCCTACGGGCTATCCCCCGCCCCACCCTCCAGAAGTCGGTAAGCGGACGATGGTTCCACAACTGCCGCCGGTAACTCATCTCGTCAAGACTGGCTATGCGCACTCCGTCGCTATCCGGAGGCATCTTCTTCGCGACAATATCCATAGCCACCTTACACAGATACATATTGGTACCAATCCCGGCAGTGGCTGTCACACCGGTCTCGATGAGCACATCACGTATCATCCTTAGCGCCAGATCATGCGCCGTAAGTTTATATATTCCAAGATACTCCGTCACATCCATTATCACCTCATCGATCGAATAGACGTGGATATCCTCAGGAGCGATGTATCGCAGATATACACTGTACACACGCGTACTGTAATCAATATAAAGAGCCATGCGGGGCGGCGCCACTATATAATCCACAGCGACATCGGCATTGGAATCGGTGAACGATCTTGAGATAGATTTCCCGGCACGTCCGCGCCCATAGTTTATATCCTTCACTTTACTGACAACCTCGAAGAGACGCGGACGTCCGCCGATCCCATACGCCTTGAGCGCAGGAGATACCGCAAGACATATAGTCTTGTCGGTACGCGTCGGATCAGCCACGACAAGGCATGCGTCAAGCGGATCAAGTCCACGCTCGATACACTCCACCGATGCATAAAACGACTTCAGGTCTATGGCTATATATTGACGCGTATCTTCCATTTCTCAGATATGACAAAATTACATATATAATATTTGAAAAAAAAATCGGCAAAACAATTTCACAATTATGGAATAATTACTACTTTTGTAACCAATACAAATTATAACTAATATAAAGAACCAGCCGGGCATTAGAAAAGTGGACACAGAGAAACTACATAGCGACACTCAGCTGATCATGCAAATGCACCAGAGAGGCATACGTCCGTCGGCCCAACGTATAGCTGTCCTGTCATACGTTGCCAATACCCGTAGCCATCCCACAGCCGAGGAGATATACACCGGACTTCTTCCGCTATATCGATCGCTATCACGCACCACTGTATACAACTCACTGCACACGCTGGTTGACTCAGGGCTATTGAAAGAACTTGACATCGAGAGCGGCAACTGCCGGTATGATTTTGCCCTGCAACCTGACCACAGCCACTTTACCTGCCGTGTGTGCGGATGTATTATCGACATGAAACTACCCGATGGCATCAAGTGCGTAACAGCCCCCGGCTATATCATCGACACCGTTGATGTGGTATTCAAAGGTCTATGCCCCGATTGCAACAGAAAGCCGGCATCGGCCACCGATGCGGCCGATACATCAGACATGACCGACACGCCGACATAAACCTTTACCCAAAATAAAACCCGATAATACCGCCGAGACAGCGTCATCGCTCTTTTTCCAAGGGAATGGCGCTGTTTCTTATTGAATATGGGATCGCGTCTCAGGTGCACCGAGATACGAAGGTTTCAAGCCACCGGCATCTATCATTATCTTCTGGAATACCATACCGGGAGTCAAAGGTCTCACACGCAATATGTGCCGGCCTGCCATCGGCACATCATGAACCGTAATGCCGTCTATGACGTGCTCGGCCTGTATACGGCCAAGGCAACCGTCATAATCGCCATTTATATTGACAACCTGTTCATCACCATCATCAAACGAGACCGCATATGAATGGCCCGACACATTATAGTTGAGCGTAGGGGCAAAACGGACTATCACCTTGAGACGACCCGAAGTCTTAAGCCGTATATCATACTCAAGCGACATCCCGTCGGTCGAAGCCGTACACGGCATGGTAGTGATACCCGACAATGTACGCCCAAGTTCAGGTATCACTGTCCACCCGGCTTCTACGCCATCTTCACAGCGGGAATAATGTTCTGCCTCAATCGACACACAGCCGTCGGTCTCGTCAAAGATGTTCCCGTCATGCGTCCCGACCTGGACCCGGCTCACCTCCGGACACACCGCCCGGTCAGGATGATTCCATGAGGTATAACCTATATGAATCTGATCCATCATGTGATTCCACTTACCGCCTGATATCCGGTGATAATGTTCGGTCAACTCCCGGTCACGCTCAAAACAGCGTTCCACCTCATCGGCCCATACATTGGCGCCGGCATCATTCACGGCGGCGAGTGACATATTCATCGAGTGGGCATAATACATATCGTAAAGATTGGAACAGGCCAGTACCGGATATCCTATCAACTGGTCAAACGAAGCCTTGTACTTCTCAGGCATCATAAAGTCCAGTCTCATGGCATCTGTCGCCAGCTGGCGGTATTCATCCCTTACCCTTCTCCACTCGTCATAGTTGTGACTGTATGTGCCGGCATCAAGCAACTCGGGCGTCACACGGCGATTATACATGGCATATGTGCGCAACAGTCGGGCTGTCGCCGAGGCATATCTGTCGCCGAATACAGAACGACAGAACTCCACCGAGTGCTCCGTCAGAACCGATGGGTCAAACCGGTCCGGATCCCAAGCCATGTCAAGGAAAAATGTGATCGGATATTCCATTGGCTTGAGATCTCCAACATTGACAATCCACATCTTCCTTACGCCATGAGCGTAGGTAAGATTGAGCTGCTCCCACACACGCGGGATCGGACTTATATTTATCCACTTTGAATTACGCGGAGCACCCACATAGTCAAAGTGGTAATACATCCCATATCCACCCTTGCGAGGCCTGGCACCGACTGCGGGCAACCGTCTAACATTCCCCCAGTTATCGTCACACAGCAACAGCGTGACATCATCCGGCACTTTCATTCCCTTGTCATAGTAATCCTGAACCTCCTTGTACAATGCCCATACCTGTGGTACATCAGCAGGATTTCTTCCCGTCACCGACCGTATTATACGCCGCTGACTCCTTACGATATCCTCCATAAGCGGTATATTGAAGTCACCGTCCATCGCCATATCGCCATCACCTCGCATTCCTACTGTCACCACAGTCTCATAATCCTTAGAACGCTCCATTCCCCAACGCCAGAAATCAATCAGACCCCGACGGTTTTTAGTGAAATCCCACACACCTTGTCCGCGACGGTGCCAGTCCTGCTGTGCGAGATTCATCGGCTCGTGGTGGGATGTTCCCATAACGATACCCATGCGATGGGCCAAAGGCCCGTTCTCCTTATCATCGTCATAGAATGCGTTGCCCCACATGGCAGGCCACATGAAATTACCCTTGAGCCTGAGCACAAGTTCAAATACATGATTGTAGAAATCAGAGTTGAATCCGCCAAACTTCTCTCTTGACCAGTTTGACAGCGACGGAGCCTCGTCGTTGAGAAAGATTCCGCGATACTCCACCTTGGGCTCTCCATCGGTAAATACCCCGTCCATTACAGCCACATGCTCACGATGTTCTACATGAACATCCATCCACCAGTACCATGGAGATACCCCCATCTGACGGCTCAGCTCATATATGCCATAGACTGCGCCACGGCGGTCACTGCCTGCGATCACAACGGCTCTATCCACTCCATCCAGCGGATTGTCGACAACCGACAATATGTATTTTTCCCGCTTTCCCTCGAGTTCGGCGGCCTGTATCTTCCCCGATTCAAGCATGGGCTTTATCAACGAAGACTCTATGCTGCCTACAATTATACAGTCACCCGAAGGCCGATCCACAACCCGGGCACTGTCGCCACAGACACGTCCGAAATCCCCCGACAACGTCCTGGCGGCGATCTGTACTGCCGGATCATCCGACTGATCCACACATATATCCAGCGACCTGCCGGTTCGGACTATAGCGAACCCGCTGTCCACCGGCTCAAAACTTACAAATTTTTCAACGGCAATAGAATCAAGGCCGGCTATGATAACAGCCGATACCACGGCAAATGCTGTAAGAAAACGTTTCATGCGATAATGTTTAACTTGTCATTGCAAATTTAGCAAACATTATCTCCATGTACATATTACCATAGAAACAAACACATTGATATCGTCACACACAATATCAATATGTTTCATTATCATTTAAAATTGTATCGCCGCGATTAGACCAATCCAGATCTAAATTAAAATATCAAGATCTCCCATATTCAGCAAATGCGTACGGCATAAACATCGATAAAATCAACGCAACACAGGACACCGGTTGAGGCGGATATACCGGAGACATAACTATTAAAGGTAGATTTGCTTTGCGATTTTATCTCTTTTTTGACATCTACCTGTGTCTGCACGGTCATGAGCCTACCAAACTCAGCTACCTCAACATCGGTGATGACAAAACTTGATGTGCCCGAAACTTTGACAAAACCGTAAAACGGCACATGGTATTAACGATATTTTATATTTATAAAAAATAAATAACTAAAAATATTTGTAATGTAATAAGAGATTTCATTAGATTTGAAAAAACAAATACCGAACATTATCAGTCTCTAAGCTAAAGGAATCAAATGTTTACCAAGAATCTGACTAAAATAGTTGTATTTTGGACAATTGCAATGACTTGCTCATGCTCTAATAGAGATGAGAAAGCCATTGAATCAGAATGGATTGGCAAGGAGATAACCATTCCCGAACAATTGTCATTTGAAGTTTTAGGCAAACGAATAGATGGCGGGATACTATCATCAGAGGATATTTCTCGTATATCTCTAAATGAAGTAGAGGCTTTAGTTGCTTGTGAAGTATCAGCAAACGCAAATTTAAACACTGGATATTGCACAAAACTTGTAGATTCCGATATTGAAATTTGTGTAGAAAAAAGGAGAGCCTTCTTGTGTTAGATGTAGTGGAAATATTTAAGAATAAGATTATGAAAAAAAAAGATCTATTTGCGATTCTTTATATGTGCTGCATGATTTCATGCACCACTAATGAAACAGTAAATCGAGCAGACTATGCCTCGTTAGAAGAATCCGCCCCATGTGTTATTCCAATTGATTCCGTAACCATTCAACAACCAAGATACTTACAGTTAATCAATGATAGCACATTATGTTTTTATAATCTACCTTCGCATCACCTATGCTTAGCTAACTTGAATACAAAAGAAATAACAAAGATTGCTCTGCATAGAGACGGTCCAAATGCAGTATAAGCTTTAGATGCATTTTACTATGACAAAGATAGTATATATCTATATGAAGCATGGGGGAAAAAAGTCACCGTTTTAAATAATGAAGGTATAATTTCATCTCATTTTACAATTCCAAATATTAATCAATCTGGCAGTGAATTTGAGTTTGCGGTCTATCCATATCCTACGCCACTGTCCCCTTATATGGTCAAAGATGGAAAACATATCTTACAGGGCATGGATGGAAACAAAAATGGGAAACAAAAATATGGAACAACATTAATTCTTGACAGTAAGGCAGATACGGTTATAACCGGAAATCCGTACCCTGCAATTTATGGGTCGGAAGAAAACTTGGAAAATTGGGATGTGTTTGCTTTTCGTAATACATCATATACGTTAATGCCAGATGGTAATTTATTAATAAATTATCCTGTCTCGGATAGCTTATATGTCTATAACCCATCAGACGGGTGTCGCTATTCCATATATGCCGGCTATTCGAACCATTCCAAAATAACACCTGGCATATTTTCAAACAAAGAAGAAAAGACGGTCAACTATTTAAGTAATTATCGATATTTCGGAATATTATTTGATTCAAGCAATAATGTATATTATCGTTTATTGCGACTACCCAAAAAAGATATTGATGTTAACAATATTAGAGAGGAGGAGAGTACACAGCAAATTGCTATAATAATTTTTGATAAGGACTTAAATATTATTGGAGAGCAAATATTGCCGGAAGGACGATATTATCCTCTTTTTACTTTTGTCAATTCAAATGGTATACATATCAATATGGAATCTGAAGACGATGATTATATGATATTCAGAGTATTTAAATTAAACCTGCATGAATAAAAAAATAGGATTAATCCCAGTTTTCTGCCTTTAACCGCAACCCGGATTTCCCGATTCCCGACACTCCATAGGCGGAATCGGGAAATCTCATGATGTCTCGGTCAGGAATACCCCTGCCATGATCGCCGCACCTCCGGCTATCATCCATACCGTCACCGGCTCGCCAAGAACCAGGGATGAAGCCACAATTGTGATCAATGGCGTGACATAAAGATAATTGGCGGTCTTCTCCGGTCCCATAGCCTTTATCACCATACTCCACACAATATAGCACACAAACGAGGCTATAACACCCAGGAACAGCAGATTGAACACAACCGGAACCACCGCGTCGCCCGACGGCATCTCAGGGAGTGGTTCAAAAGCACAGAAAAATAGAGCGCTCACACAACCATAGAAAAATAGTTTCCGCGTAATAAACATATTGGAATACCGCCGGTTTACCAATTTGAGCAACAGACAATATACGGCCCAAAAGAATGCCGCAAGCAGAGCAAGCAAGTCTCCGACCGGATCAAGCCCCAAATTGAGAGATCCGTTTAAAATAACCGCTGCCACACCACATAGTGCGATTATCGATCCTATCACGGCTTTGATCCTGATCCTGTCTCTGTACACTATAAGTCCAAGCACCATTGTCAACATGGGTATCGCACATATGATAAGCGAGACATCCGACGCAAACGTCATCTCAAGAGCTGTGTTCTCGGATATGTAATATAACGATCCCCCAGCCAGGCCCATCGCGACCATGTAAAGCTCATCTCTTAACGAGTCGGCCCATAATCGGCTATGGTTAAATGCAATGACACACATATAGGCAATAATGAAACGCATCATGAAAATCCATGTCGGTGTCATACCATAGGAAATGAGCACCTTTGTAGAAACAAAGGTCACTCCCCATACCGACACTGTTACAAGAGCGAGCATACAGTATATCAACCCGGCTCTGCGTCCTACTGATGTATCTACATATCCTGCTTCCATTTTCATGACATCATTTTGGGTGACAGCACATACCGTCACTCGATTGCTTAACGATACAAAAATATACATTTCAAACATATTGTCCTGCAAGATTTGCATAATTAAGGAAACATTCCTATCTTTACAGCTATATATGTTCTATATTCCCAAATACACCGACAGAAATCAATAAAAACAGAACCAATGAACTATGGCAAGATTAGATGAAATCGATGCAAAACTTCTGCATACCCTGCAAAAGGATGCTAAAATCAACACCAAGGAACTATGCGGAATCCTGAACCTGTCAAAAACCCCTGTCTATGAACGCATACACCGTCTTGAAAAGGAAGGCGTCATAAAGGGTTATTCGGCGACAGTCGACCATAGCAAAGTCGGACTGCCACTCGTCGTATTCTGCAATGTCTCGCTTGCCAAACATGATGACGAACACCTCAGCCAGTTCATTGAAGACATCTCTCAGATCGACGAGGTAATGGAATGTTACTCCATAGGTGGACTTTATGACATACTTATCAAGGTAATACTCAAGGATATCGAACAATACAACCAATTCGTCCACGAACGCCTCACCAAGGTACGCGGCATCGTTAAAATACAAAGCTCATTCGTACTAAGCGAGATAAAGAAAACAACCGAGTTAAAGATCACCCCCACCGACAGATAACAGACAGCCTGACCAAAACAGCACCGGGCGATTTATTATTAGAGCCCAGATTTGGCTATACACCTGACTATTTGTATATTTGCCGATAAAAACATCTGACTATGGAAATATATGAAGCTGACAGCATCGAAAAATACAATCGATACTTTGGTTTTGAGACCCGACATCCACTTGTAGGAATAGTCCATTTTGACAGCACCGTGCACCAGCCGTCCCACTGCATGCACTTTGGCTTCTATGCCCTGTTTCTCAAGAAAACCACGGGATGCAAGATAAACTATGGAAAGACCAATTATGACTATGATGACGAGACTGTGGTAAGCTTCGGGCCGGGACAGACAGTCGGGATCAACCGCACTGACGACGAGCCAGCCCCCGAAGCTGTCGGACTCCTGTTCCACCCCGACTTTCTCAACCGCACCCCTCTTGCCCAGAAAATCAAACAATACCGCTTTTTCTCATATGCCTCCAACGAGGCTCTTCATCTATCGGCCGATGAACGTGTGATCATCCAGGATTATATGGAAAAGATCGCCCGGGAGCTACAGCACCCCATCGACCGCTTCTCCAAGTCTCTTATAATCTCGAATATCGAGGTATTGCTCAACTACTGCATGCGCTTCTACGAACGCCAGTTCATCACTCGTGAGGAATTGAACAACAGCACCATGAGCCGGTTTGAATCTCTTCTTGATGATTATCTTGGATCAGGACTCGGCGCTACCCATGGAATACCTACGGTAAAATTTTTCGCCGATAAGTTTTGCCTGTCACCCAATTATTTCGGCGATCTTGTAAAATCAGAGACCGGAAAAACGGCACAGGAGTTCATTCAACTGAAAATGACCAATACAGCCAAGAGCGCACTACTCGACCCGTCAATGAACACCAAACAGATATCCGAAATTCTTGGATTCCAGTATCCTCACCATTTTATACGATTCTTCAAAAAACAGGCCGGCATGACTCCCCGGGAATATCGGCTGAATATGAACTGATCATCCTACTCTTAAATGATCTGAATACAATGTCCGATATCCCGGCGACAATGCTCTCGGTATCCTCGATATCATAGACCGAATCGGCAATGAATACAGCGATAGAATAGCCGTTGCCATCAGGAAGAAAAACATATCCGGCATCATTTATCGCCATAATACGACCTTGCTGATTACGGTCACCGGTTCCGGTCTTGTGTCCTATAGCGATGCCCGTGGACAACAATGGAGCCGGCAACCGGCCAAGTCCAGTCTGACATGACAGCATACAGGTGCCTATATAACGATGAAACGGGGAATCATTATACATCCCCTCGCGATAGAAACGATCAAAGAGCCGCGCCATCTCGAGCGGAGTCGAGCGATTAAGATAGCACAGGTAAGGATCGCGATGCATGTCATCCTCGGTCGATTCGATCACGATCCCGTTAAAACCGGTTGATTTCATCAAACTGTCGGCCACCGCAGCACCACCAATGACCCTAAACAATATGTCACAGGCATTGTTGTCGCTTTGCCGGAGAGAGTAGTCAATCAGTTCGGATACCGGCAGGCCAATGTCACGGACGCCATATTTCATGCGCATCGGACTCCATGTGTTCTCCTTTATCTCGTCGGCTTTTATTGCTATGGAATCGGCCAGCCCGATTCCATTTTTCATACAATAGTCGGCCACGGCAAGGGCTTGAGGAAATTTGAAAACACTCATCATCGGAAAATCACGGCTACCGTTGACCGATATCGTATCTTTTCCGTTGACAATAACTGCTATACCTATGCGGGCATCCTTACCGTATATATAACTCTCAAGGGCCGCCCTGACACCTGCCATATCATTGATCCGATCATAACTATATGACTGTCCGCCACTTTGAGCTGTCACATACTGAAATACACACAACAGAACCGAAAACAATGTAGTTGCACATATTTTGAAGTTTTTTTCCATAAGCATTAAATTCTTTAGTCATCCCAGCCATCAAGGAAGATGGTTACCTGAAATACAAAAAGCGTGATGACTGCCAAACTATTTAAAGAAACACATTCGCGGGTTCTTTATCCACGATGTCTGCCATTGTTAAACGACACCACAAAATTAATGATTTTTCTTTGATGCAAAACCATTCAAAGTATTAATTTTCAAAACTTACAAACATAACGAAGACTATATGATTACCGGAAATTTCAAATCATTAATAGAATTGATACGGACATTTTCTGATGAACAGATTTCTAAGAATTTATGTCTTTGGATATGGCGGATTCAAATAATTTTGCCAACATCTATCATCGTTGTCTAAAAATAACCGCTACTTGTCGTCTAAGATTTTGACGCGGTTGCACCGGTTTTCCACAATTATAACCGTGATCTTAAATATTTTAGCTATATTTACCGTCAGAAAAGTCTCAACAACTCGCGACATTTTATAAAAAGTATTATGATTTCAATTATCCATATCCTCAAGACCGCCACGACTAACAGCTTGAATTACACGTTATTCACACTATTTATGATAATCCCGCTTCTTTTCACTTCATGCGAAGAGCGCACAGGATATTATGACCGCGACCAGCAGAAAATAATTGCCGAACTGACTGCAAAGGAATGGAAGTTAGTCTATGAACAGAAACATGGATTTGAACCGAATGAATTTCAAGGAGAAAGCTGGGTATATAAATTCAATGACAACGGCACCGGCTCATGCAAATGGGCAAAATGGGACGATGGAAGCATCTATGGAGAACCAGTTTATTTTCGTTGGACTTTCACAAACGAGAATTTTGCAGTGATTTATATCGACAAGTCTGCCCGCTTCCTGTTGATAGACCGACTGACGTCGTCTGAATTATGGGTATATAACTCACATCAGGATCCGGTGCTATATCCCAACTCCGAAGAAGTATTCTGGAAATTTGTAGTATGGTAATCAAGATCATAACACACGTTTATTAACCTTTGGTGGTATTATCAGTCTAATAAAGAAAAAGAATATGAGAAATTTATTGTTTATACTAATTATGGCTATAGGATTTGGGAGCGGATATGCATCTGCCCAAAATCGCCATGAAGGACATCGCGGACACAGAGCCTACGAACAGCATGGTCACCACCATCGGTCTCCTTATTTCGTTACCGGCAACAAAGTATTCTTCGATGGTCATGAGATAGAAGGAGCATCTGCTTCAAGCTTTTCCATACTGCGCGATGGCTATGCAAAAGATACCTGGGCTGTGTACTATTGCGGAATTAAGATCAACGAGGCGTCCGCCAATTCATTCAATGTTTTGGGTTACGGCTACGCCAAAGACACCTGGAATGTATATTATAATGGGATACAGATAGACGGAGCATCCTCGAATAGCTTCGGCGTTCTTTCCGACTGGTATGCCAAAGACACTTGGAACGTTTACTATGACGGCGGGAAAATCCCCGGAGCCTCCCCCGATAGCTTCAAAGTGTTGCGCGACGGTTACGCCATAGACACTTGGAACGTATATTTCGACGCCATGAAGATCAACGGAGCATCGCCCGACAACTTCCATGTGTTGCGTGACGGTTACGCCCGCGACACATGGAACACATATTACTACGGACGTAAAATCAATTGAAAATCAAACCAATAATCTCAACATCAATACCACCCAACATGTTCAACCTGTCGCATATGCCGTAAGACCCAGTTCCCCACTTGTAACTCATTGGCGTAGATTGGGATATACTACATATTTGACACATAAACAATGCAACTTTATTTTTGAAAATTTTCCTGTAATTTACAAAACAAAGTCAAAGGGTGACATATTTGAGATACTTAATGCCGTGTTTTTATTAATCAACAAAGTGGTGTCAATGGAAACTCCTTCCCAATGAATTTACTAAATAGCGTACAGGGGCATCCACTGATTAAATAAAATCACTCATACATTAGGTATTAGCCCATAAAAGCCCACATAACGACACAACATTTTATGTGATGAATCCCGAACCGTCTCTAATCCATGGTTACATGGCGAGCAGGTCGAGGATTCCTTCGTTGCGTATTATCAGCATGCCGTGGCGATCGGTAGTCACCCCCTCGCGTGTGTGGTATGTATATCGTGGTGTACCGTTATCCATGTCGGTTGGGAGATAGACAAAACGCATCGCCGGATTGCTCTCCCTAAGCGGGTCGGCGGCCTCGGTGATGTGGGTCGAGAGCATAAACGTACAGGTTTTGTATGATGCGAAACCACGCGAAATAGCCAGTGTGCCGTTGTAAGCATCCTTGACATTAGTTCCCTTGAACAGCTCGTCAAACAGTATCACGAGACGTTTGCCGGCACTCACCTGCTCTGCCACCTCCTTGACTCTAAGCACCTCGCGATAGAAGTAGCTGAAGCCCTGACTTATGTTGTCGGCGACATTGATTGACGTGTACAGACCGTCTTGCACTGTAAACGTCATACTCTGTGCCGCTACAGGGAATCCCATGTGGGCCAAATAGACTGCTGTACTGAACGATTTCATGAACGTCGACTTGCCGGCCATGTTGGCACCGGTAAGGAATATGAAATTGTGAGTCTCATCGGTCTCAACGTCATTGGCTACCGCTCCTTTCAAGGCCGGATGATACACCTGCTTTATCTTTATCGTGTTGGTCACGCCATCGGCCGGCATTGCCTTGGCGAGGACAAATCCACGCTCCGAGGCCACCGAGGCTACCGAGATGTAGGCATCGAGCTCATAGAGCTTGCCAAGTAGCGTGTCGAGTAGCTTGTGGCACGATCCATGCATTATGTAATTGCACTTAGCCAACACACCCGTCGATAGCGCGGTGGGATTGACCGCCATAAGTTCCCTGAGACTGCAGTCACAGAGTATCCGGTGCATGTCAGCGACAGGCTGAGGCCCGCCATCGGCCGGCAGAAAACCGTCAAGGGTCGTGAGGAACCTGATGGTTGCAGCTGTCATCTCGCGCAAATGCTCATATTCAGACTGTGAGCCAAGGCAATAAAGACATTTTTTGCGCAACACAGCCATTGTCGAAGCCATCTTGCCAGAGTAGCTTTCCTCGTTGATAAAGTTCTCTATGTCGGCGATATCCTTGCCTCCGAACGGGAACGTGAGACCCAGTTTCATGAACTCACCGATGAGCAAGCTACGAGTATTGATAGCAACGGCATCGGTCAATGGATTGTTAAACCACCGGTCGAGTTGCACCTCACCGCCACGGGTGCGCGTGCGATTGAAAAGGCTGTATATCGAATCCTTGCGGAATTTACCGAGCATCTTAAGGTCATCGAGTGTCTGCTTGTCAACAATAAATTGGTCGGCAGGCTTTGATACAGGCTTGTCACGCCCCTCGTCAAGCATATCAAGGATATGCTCGTTGTTGATTATAAGCATACCCTGACGGTCGGTCGTGATACCCTCGGTGAGCCGGTAGGTATAGCGCGGAGTGTTACCCTCCATCACTGTCGGGAAGTAGCCGAACTGTACCGTAGCCTTGTCGGCGGCAAGCTCCTCGCCCGCCTCGATGATATGGGTCGAGATCATGAATGTACACTGGGCGTGAGTAGCGAAGGCTCGCGATATGGCAAGCGTGGCCTCGAAGGCGTCCCGAACATTTGTACCACGAAACAACTCGTCAAACACGATCACGAGCCGCGGCGTGCGGCTTATACACTCGGCTACCTTCTTTATACGCCGCACTTCGGCATAGAAGTGACTGAAACCCATATTAAGGTTGTCGGCAAGATTGATCGAGGTGTACATGCCCTGTTGCAGTGTAAGACTCATCGACGATGCCGGCACAGGAATACCGGCGTGGGCCAGATACACCGCCAACGAGAATGCTTTCATAAAGGTTGACTTGCCGGCCATGTTGGCTCCGGTAAGGAACACCACGTTCTCCTGTCCCGAGACATGCAGATCATTGGCTATGGCATTGGGCACCAGCGGGTGATACAGCCCCTTGATGTCAATCACGTTGTCGGCTTGCTCAAGTAGCTCGGCGCGTGCAAATCCACGTTCACGTGCGACTGCGGCCAACGACACGTAGCAGTCAAACTCATAGACGGCATGAAGCATCATCTCGATGTCCTTGCGTGCATCGCGTCTCAGGTGCTCGTCATACTCATTGATGCGGTCAAGACCTATCTTGCCTGCCAGTATAACCTCAAGGCAATAACGGTAGAACGGCTTGTCACCGAACGACCGCAACTGTTTCAAAAGGCCGCTCCCATCATCTACAGCCGTGACAAGACGGTCGACAGCAGTGACGATACTGCGCAGGCCGTCTATGCCCTGTACCACAGTATCCATGGCCGAGTTACCTCCTATGTAGTCCTTGAACTTATGATGCAGGGCTTCCTTGCGGTCAACCTGGAAAATACGCTCATCGGCCTGGCTCAGGTAAAACTCGGCACTATCAAACCACTCCCCCTTGAAGTCAAACACGAGGTCATGCTCCTGAAGATAGGCTATCGTAGAGGCGCGTTCGTTTATCATTGAGGCGTCTGACAGCGGGAAACTGAAAATCTGCTTTAGAACCTCGGCACCGCCTCGGGTACGTGTATGGTTAAAGAGTCCAAATATCGAGTGTCTCTGGTTGCTGCTGAACAGATTGAGGTCATCCTGAGTCTGTCGATCAACTATAAAGCTCATTGTATCATATGGTTATGGCGGCATTACCGCCCGGTTTAGCTTTTACTTGCACACACACCTGCCACCGGAGGTGGCGGTGTGTTATCATAACGCTTACTTATCTGCCGCGACGGCGTAGCCATATCCCCAGTGCCACGAACAGCAACAGGGAGGGGATACCATATAGGAGGATATTGAACCACACCTTGACCGACGTGAGCCCCAGATTGATATGATCATCGGGTGGGAACGGACGACGTATATCCATCGGAGCTGCTCCGTCAGAGAGCCAGTTGAACACACCGGCTATGATGTAGAAGTTGGCGGCCTTAAGTCCCTTGCGGTATATACCAACCTCACTGTTGCTCAGACAATCGGCATCGGCCAGCACAATTATTTTCTGCTCGCGGTCACCTACAGGACGTGACAGGGCAAGCATGGTCGGGAAACTCCCGACCTCCTCGCCTATCGACGGGTTGACACTTACCGAGTCGTTGATAAAATCAATGGTCTCCAACTCGTTCCAGGTGGGGACCGAGTCGGTCACGAGAACCGGCGTGACCGCAAAACCGCAATCTGCCCTGTAGTCAAGGTGTCCGGTGCCGGGCATGGTTATAATGCTCTTGCTACGCTTCATCTGCTCGAATACATACATGAGGTCACACCCCTCTTCAGTAGCTATCGAGCGTAGAAAGTCGGGCGTGTAATTCTCTGAGGGTTGCACAAGTATACCGGGCTTTATGCTGACACCCAGAGGATCGAGCAGAGGATTCATGACATCCTGGCGGTTGGCATCGGCGGCAATAAGCAGGTTGCCGCCACGCTCGATATAGGCATGTAGATTTTCCAACTCCGACTCGTTGAACGGAGTACGTGGATCGCCGATTATGAGTATAGTGATGTCGTCGGCAACGGGGTTGGAAAGATTTACCTCCTCAAAGTCAAAGCCCTGGTTGATCATCGAGTAGCGGAACACACGATCCTGGGCAAAGCGCTTATAGTTGCGGTCGCCGTCGGTAGTGGTGCTCCGCTCGCCATGGCCGGTTATGAAACCGACCTTGGGCATAGGCATAATCAACTTCTTCATGGCGATTGTAATCTCCGACTCGGTAGGCAGGCGCTTGGCATCGTCATAGACACGTAGCACGGCCGACTTGCCGTTCTCGCTCTCGAGGATACGAACAAAGCGGTTGTGCTCGTCCGACAGGTCGACAATCTTGCGTATCTCCTCGGGCGACTTGAAGAGCGTGAAATCCAGGTCGAGCACCTTACACATCTCTTTGGCGCGCTCCTCATCGCTCATGTTGGGATATCGACGGTCAAGATCATCGTTGTCGGCATGGTCATAGTAGTACACATACTTCATCTTGGTCTCTGGCTTGAACCTGAGATACTTCTCCATGCGATGAAGGTCGGTGTTGCGCGACACCGGGAGTGCGATCCAGTTGTTCTGGTCGAGGAGGTTGACATAGCTCGTTATAGTAAGGTCACCCTTAAGCTCCTTGACTATTTTCTGACTGTTCTCGGTGAGAGTGTTTGACTTTGTACGTGTAAGGTCCCAGTAGCGTATGCACACTGGACGCGACGTGATGTATCCCAGGATAGCCACAAACACAAACGCTCCGATGTACTTGCCGGCTACAGCCGTCTTGGAGATACGCATACGGATGCTCGACAGCTTTATGACACTCCACGACAGGAACAGGAAGACAACGAGTACAAAATACAGGAAGTCCTCAGAGCTTATCATACCCGAGATAAAATCGTCGGTACGCCCCTGTATCGACAGCCAGTAGGTGATGTCGCGCACAACATCGACAGCCTGCCCCATCATGTGTACATAGTTGAGTATCGACAATATGGCGAGCGTGCCTATGGCAGCAACCATCTGATATGATGTCAGGCACGACATGAACAGTCCTATCGCACCGTAGGCACATATGAGCAGGTATATGCCCAGGTAGCCTGACAACACGGCCGGGAAGTCAAAGTCCTTCATAGTACACCACGCGAACACCGCGTAGACCATGAGCACTGCAATTAGTGCCAGCGCGTAGATCATTACCGACAGGTACTTGCCGAGCACAATCTGCAAGTTGGTCACCGGCGAGGAATACAATAGCTTTATCGATCCGCTACCGGTCTCACGGCTCATCAGGCCCATCGTCAACAGCGGTATGTACAGGTACAGATAGCTCTGCACGGCCGGCAACAGGCCGCCGTAACTGGTAAATATATCGAGTGTAAGATTACCCTGGTGATAACCCAGCTCCTGGGCTTTGACATCGGTAACATACAGATCGCCGAACACGTAGCTACACTGGAAAGCGAAGATAATGATCACCAGCCATGCTATAGGCGAGTAGAACATGTTCTGTAGTTCGGTCTTGGCTATGCAATATATCTTTCTCATGGCTGTTAATCTTTCTTGGACAATTCAGAAAATATAGCATTCATCGAGCTCTTCTCGACTCGTATCTCGGTAAGGTGCCAGTCGCGTTCCACGCTCGTGCGCACAATCTGGTCGGTGACCTCGCGGGCATCCTTGAACTGAACTCTGTAGTCGGGGCCACCAAGCTCTTCGACACTAATCACACCCGGTAGTGCCAGCAACTCGCCTACGGGCGGACAAGTGGCCAGCGAAACAAACATGGTATCGGGTACGATATAGCTGTCAAACTCATCCATCGTACCGGCAAACACCAGTTGCCCATGCTCGATCATACGTATGTAGTCACACACGGCCTGCACCTCCGACAGGATGTGGGTCGACAGTATCACGGTACGTTCCCTGGCTATCTCCTGGATGAGATGGCGTATCTCGAGTATCTGATTGGGGTCTAGGCCATTGGTAGGCTCGTCAAGCACCACAAACTCCGGATCATGAATTATGGCCTGGGCCACTCCTATGCGCTGCTGGTATCCACCCGAGAGGTTGCGTATCAATCGCTTTCTGAAGTGGGTTATACCACAGAGATCCATCACGCGATCCACCGCTTTGTGAAGTTCTCTGGAAGGTATCGATCTTAGTCCGGCACTATACTCGAGATACTCCTCGACTGTCAGATCCACCTGCAATGGTGGCTTCTGGGGCAGGAAACCGATATGTTTCTTGGCCTCGACTGGATTCTTGGACAGGTCGATGCCCTTTATGGACACATTACCCTCCGACTGTTTCAGAACTCCGCAGATAATGTTCATAATGGTCGACTTGCCGGCACCGTTGGAACCCAGCAGACCATAAATACCATTACGGGTTATCTCGAAGTCAATGTCACGTACAGCCCACTGTACACTGTAACGGTGTGATACATGATCAACTTTAATGATAGGTTCAGACATTTACTTTCAGCTAATAGATTGGTTTTCTTGCGATAAAAAAGTAGCCGGTTCAAAAAAAACAAACATTATTCACGAACCGAGCACTATATAGAATCTTATTTTCTATTAAAACGGTATACAAGCGTGAAATCCTGCTTCATAGGCTCCTTGCCGAAGGCCGTCGATGTGGTACGGAAGGCGTATACGCGAGTAAGGAAGTCGACAGGCTCGTACTGGTATATACGTAGCTCGAGGCTACGGCCATTGTCGAGGACACGTATGCCTACCTCGGCTACACGCTCCCTGGTACTTGTTGCCGAGAACGGTATGTTGACCTTGTCGGTCTTCATGGTGGCTACGAGAGCCTCAGGGTCATCGTCAAGTTCATAAAGCTTCTCGAACACCTCCGACACCTTGGTCATCGTGGCGGGACGCAGGTAGTTCTTCAGGTCACCCGTTATGCCAGAGATATCAAGTGTGAGAGCGTCATTGCCGTTCGGCGTCAGCTTAAGTTCGTCGGTGGCCGGACAGTTGGCCGGGAGGTTGTCGGCATCACCATGGTACCCGAGATAGTTGACCTCGGTCACAAGCTGATCCTTGTTTGACAACCCTGTAAGCAACCAACTTCCTGCCATATCGGCAACATTGTTTGTGCTTATGATGGTGATGGTGGCTCGATTGTTGGCTCCGGCTTCAAACAGCTCGTTCTCGTGGATACGCAACACTATCTTGTCCTTGCCGGGCTCCTGTTTGAGGATGCGCAGTTTCACCTTGGCTGCAGTATCCTTTGCCGTCATGGCCAGAACCTGTTCGCCACCTACTATCTCGAAGTGTGTACCAAGCTCGGCGGTCGATGACGGGTCAATGTCGAACGGCACCTTGACCGTGCTCGAGGGCTTGACATATTTTGATGTTCCGTTTTTCAACGACATGGTCACCTCGGTCTCACCGGCAAGCTCGTACACCTCCTTGTCAAACGATGCTGTAAGTATCGAGCGTGGAAGAACCGGAATCATCGCCACATTATAGAATCCAAATCGATAGCCACGCACCTCGGTGAGTTGAAGCTTGATGTCGTTGCCGGACTTGGTGTTGTTAAGCGGCAAAATTTGTATCGAGGCTGATGTCTCACCGGCTTTGATCTCAAACCGGTCGGCCGACAGCGTGTACTCCACGTCTCGCTCGGCCGAACCGCTCACTATTACCGGTATCAATAGGTCGGTCACAGCCGGCACTGTAAGACCAATCTCAACATCGACAGGCGTTGCCGACTCGAGTATATACACGGGGCGCTTGAACGAGACCGAGGGTCTGCCGTCGTTGTCGTCGTCAGAACAGGATGTCAGCCCCATGACAATCACGGCCGACAACAATATGGAAAATATCTTACGCATTACTTTAATATGTCTGTGTTACTTGTTCTCTGACTCCTCTTGTGTCTTCTCCTCCATGACACCTCCACCGGCCACAAAGTCTTCCAGTTCCTGACGTTGCCGTCCTATGATGTCACGCTCTATGTCGTTAAGTCTGGGAGGTGGAGGCAGGGTGATTGACTTGTCAAAGTCACTCACGATACGGGGCGGCATCTCATCGGCGTCACCACATGACGTCATTACACACGAGGCAAGTATTGCCGCTAAGAACATATATTTTTTCATATCCGTCTTATCATTTTTTATTATTTATTTAAATTCGCAAGCTCAATCTAAGTTTTTTTATATGTACATGAATTTTGAATGGTTATATTTCTAAAAATGCATTAAACCTTTATACCAATAACCTTATAAAGTTCAACTCTTGACTTGCGAAAGTTGAATTATTTATAACCGGGATTCTGTTCCAGATTGGGATTGAGTTCGAGATCCTTGGGATATACAGGATAGGTATAGAGATACTTCTCGGTCACGTATTTAAGACCGTTATAACCGATCCAGAACTCGGGCGAACCATTACGCTTAAGTTCAAACCAACGGTCCCCCTCAAAGAATAGCTCCTTGCGGCGCTCGTCAAGAATAGCCTGCATCAGCGGGGTCAGCTCCTTGCCCGTAGCATCAACCTGTATCAGATTGTCGGTATTGACAGGTGGAAGCGTAGCCTCGGTGAGTGGCGTGTAATCACTGATGCGGTTCTCGCGCAACAGGTTGAGATATTTCAGTGCCAACCCCATATCGCCCAGGTGTGCATAACACTCGGCTATTATGAGACACATCTCGGCCGACCTCACACCGTTAATGGGTCCCTTGACACTCAAGAATTTATCGTCAAAGAAGAACGTGTAACGTATATCACGATTCCCCTCGGCGAACAACCTCAGCAACTTGACGTCGACCGGACGGTATTTGACATATTTCATGGCGTTCTTGTACTGGGTCGACGAGCCTGTAGTATGAGTCTTTGCTATCACATTACCCATCTTGGTTTTCTCGCTTTGAATCATGCTCTTATACTCCGATCCGCTCACGAGAGGATACTTCTCGAGAACCTCCTTTGCCACTTTGATGGCATTTTCCCACTGCTGGCTCCACAGGTAATTCCTTGCGAGATAACACCTGGCCACATCGACAGTGAAATGATAGGTCTCGTCGGTCATATCATATTCTATAGCCTTCTTGAGGTCCGACTCGATAAAGTCCACGACCTGCCGGATGCAACCGCGGCTTGGCTTTGCCTCCATATCGAAGTGCTCGACCAGCGGCACACCGAGTATGTCGTAAGCCCGATCGGCATCGTAAGCCTCACAGCACTCACGCATGAGGGTGAAATATAGAGCACCCCTCATGGCATAGGAAGTGCCCAGTATCTTCTTGCCAAGCTCACTGTCCCGTTGCTGGATATTGTCGATGATTATATTGTGGTCATTGATAGCAGAGTACATGTGATTGTACCTCATCTGGTTGGCCAATATTTGAGCTCCGATATACAACGGGGTGTTGCTGTTATCGGTTATAAGCAGGCTCGCATTGAGATTATCCGAGTAGCACTCCAGATTGAGCAGATCCAGATACGTACCGAACTTGTTGCCACCCGTGTTCTCGTAATCATATAGTTGTTGCCCGAGCAGAGTCATGTAATCCTCCTCGGTCTCGGGGAGCTTCTGACCGTAGGTCTTCACCTCCAGGTAGTCGTCACAGGAGCTTGCAGCTACTGCAAGGACACCGGCCATGAGATATGTCCTTAAATTTTTCATCTTCTATTTCCTTTAGTCTTGATAATGGTTAGAGACCGATGTGCAGACCCACCGATATCGACCGGCTTGTGGGGTACGTAGCACCCGGATTTTCAGGGTCTATACCCGAGTAGTTGGTAAACGTGAAGAAGTTGCTCATCGTGAACGACACACCGAGCGTCGACAGACGACACTTTTTCAATGCCTTCTCGGGTACATTGTAGCCAAGCGTTATATCGTTAATCTTGAAATATGACACCTTCTCCAGGAATGCGCCTCTCATAATATCGTTTTGAAGATACCCGGGCAGATAGTCGGTCAGGCCCAGATGACTACCCATGTAGTCGATGATACGCGGGTACTTGACACCCGTAGTATGGGTTGGAGTCCAGCAGTTGGTAACATCGCTCGTAACATTCAAGTGGTTGCGATACAAGTCACTATAGGCGGTTTGGGGGATTTCATTACCCATCCATGACGAGATGTTGTTGTAAGAGGCTGGCGACTCAATGAGATTGCTTATCCTGGCATTCAACGAGAAGGCACCACCCATATTGAGCGAGAAGTCCTTGTATTGTACCTTGACATTAAGACCGCCGGTAACCGGTGCTATTGACGTACCGAGGTAGTAACGGTAGTTATTGGCTTCGGCCATATCCTTGGCGGTATTGATGACAGCATCGGGACGCATCTGGAACAGATACACACCGGTATAGGGGTCGATGCCAAGACACTTTCCGCCGAATACTGACTCTAGTGGGTATCCCTCATATTTGCCTCCAGCGATAGTACCAGCCGTGTTGCGGTATCGCGACAGGTAATTGGTGTTCCAGGCGATATTGCCACCGAGCGACAGGTTAAAGTCGCGAGTGTCGACTATCACGCCGCGCAGTGATAACTCGATACCCTTGTTGACAATATCCGACGAGTTGAACGGCTGGCTTGCAAAACCCGTGGTATAGGTAACCGCCGACTGGTTTATAACGTCGGTCGACTTACGGTAATAGGCCTCGACGAGACCCGTAAGACGGTAGTTGAACAACGCGATGTCAAGAGAGGCTTTCATGTCGCGTGTCTTCTCCCAGCGCAGGCGAGGATTTGGAGCCGACATGATCTTGCCACGGTAGAACCCGTTCCATGTAGTTGTGTTATATGTGAGCACAAGGTTCTTATATACTCCGGCAACAACATTGCCGGTATAGCCACCCGATACCCTGAGAATCAACCTATTAATTACGCCCTGAAGCGACTGCATGAAAGCTTCTCGATCAATGTGCCAGCCCAGACCGCCCGACCACACCGGGTTGAACTGCTCCCTTGAGCCGAAGTTGTTGGAACCGTCGGTACGGAACGAGGCGTTGACCAGGTAACGATCCATGAGCATATAGTCGGTCGAGCAGTAGAACGAAGCGTAGCGGTTGTCCCGACGCGACTGTCCCGCCAGATTCTCGATCAACTCCTTGTAACGGGTATCATCACTGGCCGAGGGATTGGGATTAGTGGGAAATACCGACAAATTGGTATTCGGGTCATAGCCATACTGCTTGGTATAGAAGCGCTTGGTGTTATTGCCTCGCAACTCGGCACCGGCAAATATGTTAAGACGGTGTATGTCGTTGAACGTGTCGCTGTACGACGCCTGGGCTCGGGCATTGTAGCAGTCACCGTTCGACGACGTCTGGGTGTATGACCCGTAAGGTGTCCAGTTGAGATTCGTCTCGTCAAACCACAGGCGGTCGCTAAAGGCTGCATATGTATCCTTGCCCTTCAACAGGTCAACCGAGTTATTGTCGTGGGTATACGACACGAGACCCGACAGAGTTATCTGTTCAATAGGCCTATAGTTGATGTTGAAGTTGCCCGATATAGTTGTTTTGGTGTTATTGGACGAGGTCTCATCCATCTCGCGTATAATATTGAAACCATTGACAGGCAACAGCGGTGAAGAGGCATCGCCGTCGTTGATATCGGTAAGGTTGAAATAGGTCATATCGGTACGATACGACCCGTCATCGTTGTAGGGTCGCTCGTAGGGGTTGGCAAAGTAAGCGTATGTGAACGGGTCGACCGAGCTCGACGGGGCCTTGGACTCCTCGCGTGCGACCTTGACGCTGAGCTTCATGTCAACCTTGCTCGACGGCTTCATGGTTATATTGAGATTGAGGTTGTAACGCTTATAGTCGTTGTTGCGCAACAGGCCGCTCTTGTCGGTATAACCTAATGAGGCGTAATAGGTATAGTTGCGGCTACCTCCCGAGAGCGACAGGTGGTGGTTCATCGAGAACGAGTTGCGAAAAATCTCGTCATACCAGTCGGTCGAGCGTGTTGCGAGATCCCTGATATAGGCATCCTGCTCGTCTGTAGTCATCGGCTCGAAGCCATCCTGGGTCCACAATAGCCCATTCTTGCCAAGCTTCTCCTTGTGCAACATTCCCACAATACCTACCACGGGGACATATCCCGTTCCATTGGCATATGCCTCGGCCGAGAATTCGTCCCACAACTCCTGCTCCCAGGCAAGCTTCTGGGCCGAGTTCATGAGACCGGCATTACGCTGGGGCTTCAGCTCGCTGGTAAACTGGGCCGAGTAGTTGACCCTCATGCGACCGACAGCACCCTGCTTGGTGGTCACGACAATGACACCGCCGGCAGCACGCGAGCCATAGATGGCAGCGGCCGAGGCATCCTTGAGCACTGTCACCGACTCAATGTCGTTGGGATTGATACCCGATATGCCGCGCACAAAAATCTCGTTCATATCACCAGCCTTGATCTGTGAGCTGGTAAGCTCGGGGAGGTCGTCCTGCAAGGGTACACCATCGATTACCCACAGCGGCTCGGCATCACCGCTCAGGGTGTTCGTGCCACGTATGCGTATCTTGGATGCACCACCCGGGGCTCCAACATTTGACACTGATAGACCGGCCACCTGGCCCTGTAAGAGATTGTCGACGTTCACCGGCACCTTGTTCTCGAAGTTCTCAGCCGAGAGCACCGCCACCGAACCGGCAACATTACGCTTGGTCGTTGTCGAGTAACCGGTCACAACCACCTCGTCCATCTGTACGGCCGACTCGATCATTGTCACCGTGATAGGCTTGGCGGCATTGGCCACATGAACCTCCTTGCGCTCCATGCCTATAAAAGTGAAAACTACCGAGTAAGGAGCCTGAGCTCCACGTATGCTTAAGGCAAACTCACCGCCGGCATTGGTCGAACATCCCTGCTTGGCATCCCTTAACATTACCGTGACGCCCGGGAGTGGGGCTCCCGACTGGTCAACGACCCTTCCGGTCAACACTCGGGGGACCTGTTGAACAGGCTGCTCATACCCCCCCCCTACAACTCACTGATACAGAGGCTGTTGCACCCTCAAGACTATCAATC